>JBKPOY010000001.1:0-60534 GCA_046733295.1 Actinomycetota bacterium
GAGCGAGAGGTCCTCATGCTCGTCCGCGAGGGGAAGACGAATTCGCAGATCGCCCGCGAGCTCTGGATCGCGCACGGCACGGTGCGAAAGCACCTCGAGCACATCTACCGGAAGCTCGGCGTCCAGAGCCGAACCGCCGCCCTCGCACGTTTCAACGGCCGCTAAGGCGCACTCCGACTCCGTGGGCTAGCTTGCCGCGCGTGCGCACGATCGGTTGCGGAGCTCCGTCGACTCGTCGTTACGGCTCAGGGCCACATGCCGCGCGCCGCCGGGTCGACGCCGAAGAGGTGGATTCTGCGATCCGGCGGGCATCGTGCATCGGCTCGACACGAACTCGACGGTTGAGCGGAGCCACCGGGTCGCGATCGCGACCCGGTGGCTCGCGTCTATCCACCGGGCGCTGCAAGCGTTCTGCAAGCTTTGGGCCTCCGCGGGGACGTCACCGCGGCCCGCCCAAAAGCAACGGTCGAAGGGCCGATCTGGCTCGAGACTGCGTTTCAGCCGAATACGGCGGAACGCGTGTACCTTCTCCTCGAGGAGAGGATCATGAGCGTCCCACGTGAGGGTGGTTGCGCCTGCGGAGCGGTTCGCTACCGGCTTACGTCCGATCCGCTCTTCACGCATTGCTGTCATTGCCTGAACTGTCAGAGGCAGACCGGAAGCGCCTTCGTCATCAACCTCCTGATCGAAGCCGACCGCGTGGAGCTTCTCGCGGGCGCTCCGCAGCCGATCGACGTGCCTCGCGATAACGGCATCAAACAGCGGATCTACCGATGCCCGACCTGCCAGGTGGCGGTCTTCAGCGAGTACGGACGCCCCGAAGTGCGGTTCGTTCGCGGCGGTACGCTCGATCAGTCCTCGGGAGTCACTCCCGACGTTCATATCTTCACCCGGTCCAAGCTGAGCTGGATCACGCTCCCGGACTCAGTGCCAGCGTTCGAGGCCTACTACGACATGAGAGCCTTGTGGCCGGCTGCCAGTCTCGATCGACTCGAAGCGATCGTGGCGCCGGCGGAATCCGACGCCTGAGCGCGACGAGAGCGCTGCAAGCGTTCTGCAAGCATCGGGCTTCCGTAGCGATGTCACCGTGTTCCGCCGGCCGCAGCCGAAAACTGGCCCGGAGCCGGCGTTTCGGCGGTACGGCCGCGGCCGAAATCTGCTCGGAGCCTGCCTTTCGACGGAATACGTGAACACGTGTACACAATCGAGGCGGCTCATGACCCGGACGTCGCAGGTTCAAATCCTGCCTCCGCTACTGCGAAAAGGCCCCGAAACGGGGCCTTTCGCTTACTAAGCAGCGGAAGGCGACGTGGCGACGAGACATCAGCCGCTACCGTCCGGACGCAGCTCGGAAATGACGGCGTCTCGACGGACGACGACGAAAGGTACTGGTGCGGGCAACGCTGATGTACGGCGCGGGCGACGTCCGCGTCGAGGACGTGCCTGATGCCCATCTGATCGAGCCGACGGACGCGCTCGTGCGCGTCACGCGCGCCGCCATCTGCGGCAGCGACCTCTGGCCATACAAGTCGATGGAGCCGACCGATTCTGGCCGTCGCATGGGCCACGAGTTCATCGGCGTCGTCGAGTCGGTTGGGTCTGGCGTGCGGACGATCGAGGCTGGCGAGCTGGTGCTGTCGCCGTTCCTCTGGTCGGACGGCACCTGTGTGTTCTGCCGGGAGGGGCTACCGAGCGAGTGCCTGCACGGTGGCCGCTACGGCTGGGACGACGTCGATGGCGGCCAGGGCGAAGCAGTACGCGTGCCGCAGGCCGACGGCACGCTCGTCGCGCTGCCCATTGAGGAGGACGACGCGCTGATGCCGTCATTGCTCACCCTCACCGACGTGATGGGCACCGGCCACCACGCGGCGGTCGCGGCCGACGTCGGGCCGGGCAAGACCGTCGCCATCGTCGGCGACGGCGCAGTTGGTCTCTGCGGCGTCATCGCCGCCAAGCGGCTCGGCGCCGAGCAGATCATTCTGCTCGGCAACAACGCCGAGCGCATCGCATTGGGACAGGAGTTCGGCGCGACCAACGTCGTCCGTGAGCGCGGCGACGACGCCGTCGAGCGCGTCCGCGAGCTGACCGGTGGCTTCGGCGCCCACTCGGTGCTCGAGTGCGTCGGCCTCGAGCAGGCAGTCGTCACCGCGCTGGAGATCGCTCGCCCCGGCGGTGCGATTGGTCGCGTCGGCGTGCCCGAGCACGACACGACGCCGACCAGCATCGCCTTCTGGAAGAACGCCAGCATGGCCGGAGGTCCAGCCCCGGTTCGCGCCTACATTGACGAGCTGCTACCGGACGTGCTGGAGGGCCGGATTGAGCCGGGTCGGGTCTTCGACCAGACCGGAACGCTCGACGAAGTGCCCGGCGGCTACCGCGCGATGAACGACCGCGAAGTCCTCAAGTTCCAGATCGCGCTGTAGAGACGATTACGTCAGCAGCCTGATGCAGGGGCTGTCGCCTTCGATAGGGAACGCGACAACGTCTCGTGGGCGGCATCCGGCTTGCCTGGCTCAGTTGTCGTCTTCCGAGCAGTTAACGACGTTCAACACTTCTGTCGGTGACGGGTATTTCAGTAGAGCCCGCGCCCTCGGTCGGCGAGCGTCGCTCGCGCTCCCCGTCGTCGGTGACTGACGTGCGGTCGCCCCGTGGACCAATGAGGTACCACGACTCGATCTCTCCCTTGCCCTTGACCGCGATCGGCCCCCGCGGGTCGCACTCGAAATCGTCGGCGAGCAACTCGTAGGTCGCCCGCGTGATCTGGATCCGCCCCGGCGTCCCGTGGGACTCCATGCGACTAGCCGTGTTCACGGCGTCACCCCAGAGGTCGTAGAGGAAGCGCTTCCGGCCGATCACACCGGCCACCACCGGGCCCGAGTTGATGCCGACCCGGAGCTCGAGGCCGAGGTGCCCGACTTTATCGTCCGAGCCCATCGCATCGAGCATGTCGAGCGCCATCAACGCGAGCGCGCGAGCATGGTCGGGCCGCTCTGTCGGAACGCCCGCGGCGACCATGTAGCAGTCGCCGATGGTCTTGATCTTCTCGAGCCCGTACCGCTCCGCAAGCTCGTCGAATTGACTGAACAAGTGATCGAGGTAGCCGACCACCTCGGCGGGCGGGAGCCGCTCCGACCAGGGTGTGAAGTCGACCACGTCGGCGAACAGGATCGAGGCCGACTCGAACTGATCCGCGATCGGCTGAGCCTGGGCCTTCAGCCTGTCGGCGATCGACCTCGGCAGGATGTTGAGGAGGAGGTTTTCGGCCTTCGCCTGTTCCTGCCGGAGCGCTGCGAGCGCATCGCGGCGCTGGCCAGCGAATATCGCGAGCAGCGTGAACACGATGGTGCCGCCGACTGCGATGTTCAGGGCCAGCATCGTGCTCGTGAACCAGACGGGCAGGGGCGTCCAGATCGGGCCCATGACCTCGCCCGCGATCCCCGATCCGAGGAACACGACGACGTACGCGACGTACCAACGGGCCGCCGACCTGACGTCGCTGAACACGAGCGCCCCGAGCGGCGCGAGAATTCCCCACAGGCCGACCCCGCCCGAGTCGAGGAAGCCGCCGAGCGGGATCATCGACAGCGTCGGCGCAAGCAGGATGTCGATTTGGCCCACTCGGAGTAGCCACGCGAAGTCGCGCGTGCGCGAGAACACCGCGATCGCACCGAGCAGGACGCCGAAGTACACGAGCGGCACCACACCGACCGGCGATCCGAACGCGAGATACAGCGCCCCCCACAACGCCGCGACCGGCAGGATCAACACTGAGATCAGGATCAGCAGCGCCTTTCGAGCACGCAGGTCCTCGTCGTCGTGGGGATCCGCGCCGACAAGCGTCAGGCGCGCGGTTACGCGATCCGCCGCCGCTTGGATCCGGCCCAGGAGGTGCATCGCGAAAGACGTTACTCGTGAGCCGTCGCCTACGGCACCGACTCAACCGTAGCCGGATTGGAGCCGCCGCCCTCGGCGGTCGCCGCGCCTCCCGAAGAAGCGGCCAGGATCCCAAACAGGCGCAGCAAGGCACGTACCAAACCGTCCGTCGCCCTCCACTCCGACTTCGACGTCACTGCCAGGATCGGGCGCTGGCGTGCGCCCGGCTCTCGAGCGCCGACCAAGTCGCGCTCCTCTGCTCGTCAGCGGATCGCACAGGTGATCGAGTCGACGGTGGTCACGGGTATCTACGAAGTGCTCGACGACAATGACTTCTCGTCGACACCCCGCCCGTGGCCCGCCCCCGGTCTCTGAACCTCGTAGCGGAACTCGGCCTCTAACATCGTTGCCGTGTCGAGGGTAAAGGTCACCGTCCTCAGCGACGCGAGCGCGCCGTCTCTGGTGCTGGCACTCCTCCCTGCGTTTGCAGCCGCTGTCGGAATCCCCGCAGAGGACGAGCGGCGGCTCGGCGCGGTCGTCGAGCAGCTCGTCAGGTTCACGCTTGACAACTCGTACCCCGACGACGACCTCGGCGAGATCGAGGTTACGCTCGAGCGCGGCGACGGCTCGGTTCAGGTCGCGGTGCACGACTGGGGCCTGCCGCTGACGAGCGCTGGAGAGGGCTTCGGGCCGTTGCCCGAGTCGCTCGCCGCTCTCGCTCCTGACGCCCGCAACGTGCTGCTCGTGAACCTCGGTTCGGACGGGAAACGGCTCGCGGCAGAAGTGACCGTCCGCACAGGTGGCGATGGACACGCGAGGCGGCACCACATCGAGGCTGCGCCCAGGCGCGCACAGGCGAAGGTGGACGCTTCCGGCGCGATCGAGGTGAGGCCGGCTACGCCCCAGGACGGCGAGGCGATCGCCCAGCTCCTCTACGAGAACTACCACCTGAGCTATGTGCACCCCGACTTCTACCGGCCGCGGTATTTGATGGCCTCGCTCGCGTCGGGCGAGTTACTCTCGACGATTGCCGTCCACGACGGGCGAGTGGTCGGGCATCACGCGCTGATGCCGGTCGCCGGTGTCCCCTCCGCTGAGACGGGTGCCGCAGTCGTCCACTCCGCCTATCGCGGCCTCGGGATCTTCGGACGGATGTTCGAGCACACGCTCGCGGCGGCGCGCGAGCGCGGTCTCGCCTCGGTCTTCGGCGATGCCGTCACCATCCATCCCTTCAGTCAGCGCGTCGAGCGCTCGCACGGCTACCAAGAGACGGCGCTCCAGCTCGGCATGGTCCCGGCGCAGACGACCATGCGCGGGTTCGGCGACGAGGGGCCGAGGCGACGAACGGCCACCCTCCGCTCGTACCGCCCTTTGAACGAACACTCCCGGCAAGCGGCGCTCCCGGCGCCCTACCGCGAGCTGCTCGAGAGCGTGTACGCAAAGGTCGGCCTCACGATCGAGGCTCGCGCCCAATCCGCTCCGTTCGAGGGCGAGGTGGTCACTACCAACGTCGACGAGCCGCGCTCGCTCGGCTTCGTGCGACTCCAGGGCTGGGACGGCGAGGCCGCCTCGGCGCTGAAGGGGGCTGTGCGCCACCTGCTTTCGCTGCATGTGGACGTCGTCTACGCAGATATCGACCTGGTGGCGGTGGCCGATGTGAACAAGGCGACGGCCGAGCTGAACGAGCTCGGCTTCTTCGCCGCGGGCCTAGTTCTTCACGGGCCGGACGGCCACGACCATCTCCGGCTGCAGCTGCTCGATTCCGAGGAGATCGAGCTCGATGACGTCGTTTGCGACTCGTCGTTCGCAGAATCGCTGAGGGAACGAGTCCTGGCGGACAAGGTCCGCGTCGGCGGATGAGGTGGGCCCTGCGATCTCAGACGCTTACGTGCGTACGCGGTTCTTCACGCGCCGCCTGCCCGTGAGTGCTCGCAGACGGCGCCGACCGAGGATCTCGCGTGCGGCATTGAAGCCCGGTGTGCCCATTACCCCGCCGCCCGGGTGCGCGGCGGCGCCGCAAAGGTACAAGCCGCGAAGCGGAGTCCGGTACCGCGCGTAGCCGGGTACGGGACGGAAGGCGAACAGCTGACCGGGGGTCATTGCGCCCTGGAAGATGTTGCCGCCGGTGAGGTTGAAGACGCGCTCGAGGTCGAGAGGCGTCAGCACTTGCCGGTCGAGGACCGCGCGCTTGAAGTTCGGGGCGTATTCGTCGAGAACCTCGAAGCAACGATCGGCAAACGCCTCGCGCCGGTCGTCCCAAGAGCCGTCCTGAAGTTCATAGGGGGCGTACTGCACGAACATCGACATCAGATGCTTTCCCGGTGGCGCGACCGTCGGGTCGACCACCGAAGGAATCGTGCATTCGAGCACGGGCAGCGTCGAGGGGAGGCCGTACTTCGCCTCGTCGAAGGCGCGCTCGATGTAGTCCTGGTCGGGACAGATGTGGATGGTGCCGCGGTGCTGCGGACCGGGCTCCGTCCCCGGCAGCGCCCGGAAGCTCGGCAGCTCGGCCAGAGCCACGTTGATCTTGAGCGAAGCGCTGGCGTAGCTGATTCGCTCGACGTCGGCCACGAACGTCTCGGGCAGCGCGTTCCGGTCGAGCAGGCGCAGAAAGGTCACGTTGGCATCGGCGTTGCTGGCCACGATGGGGGCGAAGAACTCGTCGCCGCTCGCCAGGACGACGCCGACGGCTCGGCCCTCACGTACCAAGATGCGCGCCACCTCGGCCTCGCAGCGGATGTCGGCGCCGAGGTCGCGGGCGGCTGCCGCCAACGCCTGCGTGACGCCGCCCATCCCACCGCGCATGTACCCCCACACGCCTCGCGCGCCGCCGGCCTCGCCCATGACGTGATGGAAGAGCACGTAGGCGGTGCCGGGCATCGACGGGCTCGCCATCGCGCCGATGATCGCGTCGGTCGCGAGCGTCCCCTTCAGCTCCTCCGACTCGAACCAGCGATCGAGAATCGGGCGAGCGGCCCCGGTGAGGACCTCCACCGCCTCGCCCGCGTCGTCCCCCAGCTTCCGGAAGGCGCGTCCCAGCGAAAGCAGCGTGCGCAGGTCAGCGGGGCGCGGCCGCTGAAGATCGGGCGGGGCAACCGTCAGGGTCGGCTCGACCAGGGCGGCCACGCGCTCGAGCATCGCTTCGTACTGGGGGTAGCGCTCGGCGTCGCGCTTGCTGAACTTGGCGATCTCCTTCCGGGTGAGCTCGGCGTCCGGGCCCATCAGCAGCGAGCGGCCGTCCGGAAACGGCGTGAACGACGACGGGTTTCTCGGGATGACCTCGTAGCCGTAGTCGGCCAGCCTCAGGTCGCGGACGATCTGCGTGTGGAAGAGGCTGTTGACGTACGCAGCCGTCGAGACCTTGAAGCCGGGGAACGTCTCCTCGGTGACGCAGGCGCCGCCAACGGTGTAGCGCCGCTCGAGGACGAGCACGCGCAGCCCCGCCCGCGCCAGGTAGCACGCGGTCACCAACCCGTTGTGCCCGGCACCGATGACGATGGCCTCGTAACGCGAGGAGTTCGGCGTGTCGCCGTCCTTTCGGTTGCTGAAGGCAGGCACGCGGAACGCGTTCAGCCGTCGCGCATGGACCCAGCTCGAGCCCGCGCGTAGCCGATCTCTCGGAGCGCGTCCTCCATCTCGTCGAGCGTGGCCGGATCGTCGATCGTGGCCGGGGTCGAGTACTCATCGCCGTCTGCGATTCGGCGCATCGTCCCACGAAGGATCTTCCCGGATCGGGTCTTCGGCAGGCGCTCGACGACCACCGCGGTCTTGAACGCTGCGACAGGACCGATCCGCTCGCGCACCAAACGCACCACCTCCGCGGCGATCTCGGCATGCGCGTTCTCCACGCCTGCCTTCAAAACGAGGAACCCAACCGGCAGCTGCCCTTTCAGCTCGTCGGCGACCCCGATCACCGCGGTCTCCGCCACGGCCGGGTGCGACGCCAGGACCTCCTCGATTGCGCCCGTTGACAGGCGATGCCCGGCGACGTTGATGATGTCGTCGGTACGGGACATGACGAAGAGGTAGCCGTGCTCATCCAGATAGCCGGCGTCGGCGGTCTGGTAGTAGCCCGGAAACGCGGAGAGGTAGACCTCGCGGAAACGCTCGTCCGCGTTCCAGAGGGTCGGTGAGGAGCCGGGCGGCATCGGCAGCTTCACCACCAACGCGCCGATCTCTCCGCTCGGAAGCTCGTCGCCGCCACTGTCCAGGACGCGCACGTCCCAACCCGGCACGGCACGGGTCGGCGATCCCGGCACGACGGGCAGCTGCTCGATGCCGAGGCAGTTGGCGGCGATCGGCCAGCCGGTCTCGGTCTGCCACCAGTGGTCGATCACCGGCACCCCGAGCTGCTCCTGCGCCCAGCCGAGCGTGTCGGGATCGCAGCGCTCCCCCGCCAGGAAGAGCGCGCGAAATCCGGTGAGGTCGTAGCGGCCGATGTGGCTGCCCTCGGGATCCTGCTGCCGGATCGCGCGGAAGGCGGTCGGCGCTGTGAAGAGGGTGCAAACGCCGTGCTCCGAGATCACTCGCCAGAAGGCGCCTGCGTCCGGCGTGCCGACCGGCTTGCCCTCGTAGAGGACCGTCGTGCAGCCGTGGAAGAGTGGGCCGTAGACGATGTAGGAATGCCCCACCACCCAGCCGACGTCGGAGGCCGCCCAGTACACCTCGCCGGGCTCGACGCCGTAGATTTGTTTCATCGTCCAGGCGAGCGCCACGGCGTGCCCGCCGTTGTCGCGCACGATTCCCTTGGGCTGCCCGGTCGTCCCCGACGTGTAGAGGATGTAGAGCGGATCGGTAGCTTCGACCGTGACGCAGTCGGCCGGCTGGGCTCGCGAGACGGCCTCGCCCCAATCACGGTCTCGCTCGGGATCGAGCTCGCCCTCGAGCATCGGTCGCTGGAGGATGATGCAGCGCTCCGGCTCCGACTCGACCATCTCGATGGCTGCATCGAGCAGCGGCTTGTACGCGACCACGCCGCTCGGCTCGATCCCGCAGGACGCCGAGACGACGACCTTCGGCTTCGCATCCTCGATGCGGCTCGCGAGCTCGTGCGCGGCGAATCCGCCGAACACGACCGAGTGGATCGCGCCGATCCGTGCGCAGGCGAGCATCGCGATCGCCGCCTCCGGCACCATCGGCATGTAGACGATGACGCGGTCGCCGCGCCCGACGCCCTCGGCCACGAGCGCACCCGCGAAGCGCGCCACCGCATCACGCAATTCCCGGTAGGTGAAAGACCTGGTCGTCGCCGTCACCGGCGAGTCGTAGATCAGGGCAAGCTGATCGGCGCGACCCCCCTCGACGTGGCGGTCGAGAGCGTTGTGGCAACTGTTCAGACGCCCACCGGTGAACCACCGATAGAACGGCCCCCTGGAGTCGTCGAGCACTCGCTCCCAGGGCTCGTCCCAATCGATCGCGCCGGCGGCTTCGGCCCAGAATCCGTCCGGATCGTCCAACGAGCGCCGGTACATCTCGTCGAAGCTGCCCATCGCTCATCCCCTTCCCCGGCCCCGCGACGGACTCGACCGAGAGAGCCCGAGGCGCGTCACTGCAGTTCCAAGAGAGGTCGAAGCTAGCGCCGAGCTCGAGTCCGGTCAAACGCGACGTGCACCGCAGATGCACGCGCGGAGCAAGCTACCGGTCTCGCTTGTCCGTCCGGACGCATGGATGACAGAGTCTCCGAGCCGATGAATGTTGTCTGGGGAGTACTCATCACCGCAGCGGTGACCGCCGGGCTCGTCGTCTTCCTCGGTACCGTCGTGTGGATCGCCACGTTTCCTATCAGCATCTCGATCTGAGTTGAAAGTGGCAGCTCTTCGACGATCAAAGGCGAGCGTGCAGCCAGAGAACGATCGATGAAGGCGCCGGTGCCGCCGGCGCGCCATCTCCTGCGCGCGAAGGACATGATCGACGCGCTTTACCGGGAGCCGCTCGACGTCCCCGCGCTGGCCCGCGCCGCGCACGTTTCGCCGGCGCACTTCACCCGCGAGTTCCGGCGCGCGTTCGGCGAGACGCCGCATCAGTACCTGTTGACGCGCCGCCTCGAGCGGGCCGCGGAGCTGCTCCGAAACACGGACCGTACGGTCACTGACATCTGCCTCGCAGTTGGGCTCAGCAGCGTCGGGTCGTTCGTCACGAGCTTCGGGCGCACGTTCGGTCTCTCGCCCACGGCGTACCGGGCCGCTCATCCACCGGCTTCTGCCCACGTGCGGATCCCGACGTGTGTCCTGCAGGCGTACGCGCGTCCGCAGCCCAGCAGTTTTCGAGAAGACGGGCGTGTAGCGCGCGGCTAACGTCGAAGCCGACCGTTCAACCCACTTCTTTGGAGGACGACATGTTGAAACAGCTCACACACGTGCAGGTCTGGGTTCACGATCAGGACGAGGCCCTCGAGTTCTACACGGACAAGCTCGGGATGGAGCTGCGGGAAGACGCGACCCTCCCCGAGATGGGCGATTTCCGCTGGCTGAGCGTCGGCATCCCCGGCCAGGACGTCTCGATCACCCTGATGGCAATTCCCGGCCCGCCCGTGTTCAACGAGGACACGCGCAAGCAGATCCAGACGCTCCTCGCGAAAGGCGCATCGGGCGGCCTCTTCTTCGCGACCGACGACGTCCAGCGAAGCTACGAGGAGCTCAAGGGTCGCGGCGTCGAGTTCACGCAGGAGCCAACGAAGCAGCCGTACGGGATCGACGCGGGATTCCGGGACGCGTCCGGAAACCACTTCCGCCTGGCCCAGCTGGCGGAGTAGCCGGGTCCTGTTCCCTCGAAAGGCCCGCACGCGCGGGCCTTTCACGTTTCAAAAGACACTACTCACGCTTTACATCCCCGAGTGAACCGAGCGGCGGAGGCGCCCGTACTCTCGGGACTGGAACGAAAAAAGGGGGGATTACGCGTGCTTCGTGTCGTTGCGACGTTCGCAGCGCTCGTCGCTGTGGGCGGCGTGCTCGTTGTCGGCTCGCCCGCCTCCTCCGGGAAGAAGGCGAAGCCGTTTCCGCAGGTGATCCAGCTCCCGACGGGCTTCCGGCCCGAAGGAATCGAGATCGGGAGGGGGACGACCTTCTACGTCGGCTCGGTCGCGAACGGGGCGATCTACCGAGGGAATCTCCGCACAGGGAACGGCGCGGTGTTCATTCCCGGAGCGGCCGGGAAGGCCGCGACGGGGATCGAGCTCGACAGTCACAAGAGGCTGTTCGTGGCCGGTGCCGCGACAGGGAACGCCTACGTCTACAACGCGAGGACGGGAGCGTTGCTTCGTACGTACAGCCTCGGAACGCCCCCGACGTTCATCAATGACGTGGTGGTCACCCACAAGGCGGCGTACTTCACCGAGTCGCAGAAGAACGTCCTCTACCGAATTCCGATCGGGTCTGGAGGGGCGCTCGGCAACGCCCAGACGATCGCGCTGAGCGGCGACTACACCCACGTGGCCGGGGCGTTCAACCTCAACGGGATCGACGCGGCGCCGAGCGGAAAGACGCTCGTCGCGGTGCAATCGGTCAACGGCCGGTTGTATTCGATCGATCCGGCGAACGGAGTCGCGAGGCTGATCTCGCTCGGAGGCGAGAGCGTCCCGAACGGCGACGGAATCCTGCTCGAGGGCAGGACGCTCTACGTCGTCCAGAACCAGCTGAACCTGGTCGCCGTGATTGCGCTCGGTCACGGCTTCGCCTCGGGGCGGGTGGTCACGCGCCTGAGCGATCCGGACTTCTCGGTCCCGACGACGATCGACGACTTCGGGAAGCGCCTCTACGCCGTGAACGCCCGCTTCGGCATCCCGAATCCGGACACCGCGACGTACCAGGTCGTCCAGGTGAGGAAGCCGAAGCCGAGGCATTAAGGGGGCGGCACCGGTCCTGCGCAGGGCGCCGGGGTGCGGCGCCCTGCGCACGGGAGGTCTGGTGCCGGAGGTCGGTCTAGACCTCGCCCGCGCTCCAGTGGTCGCGCTGCTCGACGACGAGACCGTCAGCGTCGAAGCGAAGGAGGGAGACGCCGATGAGGTTCTCTCGGCCGCCGTCGCGGAGCTTCGTCCTGCCGCGCCACTCGACGACCGCCCAGTCGCCGTCGACGGCCAGGGGCTCGGAGAAGCTGCATTCGGCCGACACCTCCTCCCCGAAGGTGGGCACGATGTACTCCGCGGGCGGGCCCGGCTCGCGGAAGGGGTGCGACTGCATGGTCGCGCCTTCTGCGTAGAGGGTCAGGATCTCGCCCGGCTCGCCGGCCCGCCAGCCACGTTCCCAGGTCGTGGCCCAACGCCGCGCCGCGTCGCGAGTGTCCACCGCCGTTGAGACTACTCGCCCTGCGGCGTCGCGCCCACCCCGAGCCTGAGCGCGATCTCGCGGGCGAAAACGCCGCTCGCCAGCACGCCGACCCCGGCGGCCATCGCCGACCAGGGCAGCGTGGCCACGAGCACGACGCAGCCGACGAGGCCGACGACGTTCAGCACGCGTGGCCAGCGCCGCCGCGTGGCCGGCTGCGTGTACGCCGACGCGTTGGCGATCGCGTAGTAGAGAAGCACGCCGAACGAGGAGAAGCCGATCGCGTTGCGCAGGTCAGTCGTGAGCACCAGGAGCACGACCACTGCCCCGACGGCGAGCTCCGCGTGATCGGGCACGCGATACCGCGGGTGAACCGAGCCGAGCCAGCTCGGCAGATCGCGGTTGCGCGCCATCGCAAGGGTCGTCCTGCCGATGCCCGCCATCAGTGCCAGCAGCGAGCCGAGGCTCGCTACGGCCGCGCCGATCCGGACGACCGGCAGCGCCCAGGCGGCGCCCACCGCGTCGACAGCGGTTGCGAGAGGTCGCGCGCTGGCCGCGAGCGCCGCCGGCCCCGCGCCGGCCAACGCCGCGGCTCCGACCGCGAAGTAGAGGACGAGCGTGATCGCCAGGGCGATCGGCACGGCACGCGGAATCGTCCGTTCCGGGTCTCGGACTTCCTCGCCGAGCGTGGCGATTCTCGCGTAGCCGGCGAACGCGAAGAAGAGCAGCCCTGCGGCCTGCAGCACGCCGTACACGCCGAAGGACGAGGAGGAGATTCCCGAGTCCGCCTCTCCGCTCGTCGCGATCGCGAGCACCACAACCCCGAGTGCGACGATCGACACGGCGACGAGCACGCGGGCGGCCCCGGCCGTGCGTGAGATCCCGCGGTAGTTCAAAGCGGTGACCGCGACGATGGCCGCAACGCCGACAAGCCGGGCCCACCACTCCGACCCGGTCACCACGTACGACGCGAACGTCAGCGCCATGGCGGCGCACGACGCCGTCTTGCCGATCACGAATCCCCAACCCGCCAAGAAGCCCCACCATTTGCCGAGCCGTTCGCGGCCGTAGACGTAGGTGCCGCCGGAGGTCGGATACTGGGCGGCGAGCTGGGCGGAAGCTACGGCGTTGCAGTACGCGATGCCACCTGCGATCCCGAGGCCGATCAGCAGGCCGCTCCCGGCGGCGCGCGCCGCGGGCCCGAACGCCGAGAAGACGCCGGCGCCGATCATCGAGCTGAGCCCGATGACGACCGCGTCGCCCGTCCCGAGCCGGCGGGTGAGCGAGGCGGTCGCGGTCACATCGCGGCTGCGACTTGCGTCGCGGCTTCGACGAGCTCCGCGTCGCTCACGTTCGGGAGAGCGTCCTCCCAGACCGGCAGCATCATCCCCGACGCCTCGAGCATCCCGAGCGGGCGGGGGAGATACCAGACGTGGAAGTGCGCCCCACCGTCGCCCCAGCGATAGAGGTGGACACGGGCGACGTCGCCGAGCGACAGGATCGCGCGCTCGAGGCGGGCCGAGACGCGGCCGAAGTCGGCAGCAAGCTCGTCGGGGAGATCGGAGAACGAATCGACGTGGAGGCGGCTCGCGAGCCAGACGGTGCCCGGGAGGCTGCCGCCGGTCGGCGGGTGCAGCGTCCAGTTCTCGTCCGACCAGACGGCCGCGGTCGTCGTGCCGCTGCAGATGCGGCACGGCGGCCCGCCTGCCTCGCCGCGGCGTGGGGGCTCCGGGATCCGACGCGGTCCGGGCTCTCGGACGACCAGTGGCTCGGAATACGGCAGGGTGCTCACGTTCGCTCCTTTCGTCGGTCGGCGCCTTCGATGCCGTTCAGCACCAGGGCGACGACGCGATCTCTGGTCTCGTCGGCCGGCCAGCCGTGGCGGCCGCGCAGATGCACGAACGTCCAGGCGACCGCGTTGAACGCGATGTCCGCCGCGCGGACGACGTCTTTCACCGGCGCGAGCGATCCGTCCTGCGCACCCTCGCGCAGGAACTGGATGAACGGGTGCAGGTAGTCAGGCGGCTGGTCCGGTGCCTCCGCCTGGTGGAACGCCTCGTCCGTCGCCAGCAGCAGCGGGAGGTGCCGATCGAGGAGGTCGCACAGGGCCTCGAGCCCCCGGACGAATCGCTCGCGCCCGGTGCCGCCCGAGGTCAGGATCGGGTACATCGTCGAGCGGAAGTCGTCGGCCAGCTCGCCGACGAGCGCGCTGATGAGGACGTCGCGGGTGAGGCCCTGGCGCCAGAGGGTGGAGCGGGCGCGGCGGGCCACCTCGGCCACGCGCTCGAGCGTCAGACCCGTCCAGCCGCGCTCGCGGAGGACTTCGATCGTCGCCTGCCGGAGCTCCTCGTCGATCGTGGTCCGCACCGTCGCTGGCGTGTTCATGCAACATTACTGTTGCAAAGATGCAACCGCTTGTCCAGCACCACGTTTTCTCGTCTCGGCAGATCGATCGACGGAACCGATGATTTCGCCGGCTTCGCCCAGTCGTACCGATCGAGGGCCAGGTCCGGCTCAAAATCACCGAAGAAAGGGGCGCCAATGCCTGTCGAGCGGTCAACCGAGAGCACAACAGCCGGCCGCCCACTTGTCGGGAAGTGCGAATGCGGCACGGTTCGATACAGGGTCTCGGACGCATTCCTGTATGCGGCGAACTGTCATTGCTCGAACTGTCGTGCCGCGACCGGTTCGGCGTTCAAGGCGTTTGCCGGCATCGAGCGGGAGAAGCTCGAGATCACCGACGGTCACGACAAGCTGATGGTCTTCGGGGAGGACGACCTGAACAACACGCGATGTGGGGTGTGTGGCGCGCTGCTCTTCTCGGTCGTGCGGGAAGGCGGCTATGTGCACGTGGCGATGGGATCGCTCGTCGACGCGCCCAGCATCTCTCCGACGGAGCACATTTTCGTGGGCTCGAAGGCACCGTGGTTCGAGATCACCGACGACCTTCCTCAGTCCGAGGAGTACGGAAGCTGAGTCGTCGGCTGATCGGGTGCGTCGGCACCGGCCTTCATGACGCGGGCTATGCCCCCCGCCGGGCATTGGCCGATGAATCCGCCATGGTCAGGAAGGCGACATCACCGTGCCCGTCGACCGTGCGAATGTGGGAGGAGTAAACGCGGAAGCCGGCGCGTTCGTAGACGCGACGCGCCCGCTCGTTGAAGGCGGCGACGTGGAGGAAGACCTCCCTCGGCCGGTAACGCTTGCGCGCGAATGCGAGCCCGGCGAGGAAAAAGTCGAGTCCGAGGCCTTGCCCGGTGAGGTCGGGCCGTAGGCCGAGGCCGTAGTCGAGGTCGGGCGGCTTCGGCTCGAAGTAGTAGAAGCCGATGAGCTCGCCGTGCTCGTCACGCCCCTCGAAGTACCGCTCGGGGTTCGACACCGGCTCGGCGTCGCCGTCGTAGAAGTCGTATGGCGGCGGGTAGCGCCAGGTCAAGAGGCGCCGGTGTGTGTCCTCGGAGGCCTCGGCGATCCTGACGTCCACCGACCCGAGGCTAACGACTCGGGTGCACTAGTGTCCGCGACGTGCTGACGAATCGCTCTGCGCCGCCCGCCACGGTGACTCCGGTGCTCGTCTATCCGGACGTCCGGGCGGCGGTGGCGTGGCTGGAGTCCGCGTTTGGCTTCGAGGAGCGGGTGCGCATCGGCGATGCGCATCGCGCTCAGATGCGTGTCGGATCGGACGGCGCCATCGTCGTCGCCGACGTCCGCGCCGAACAGGTCGCGCCGAGTGCCGGCGCCGTCACGCACCTCATCAAGGTCCGCGTGCCGGACGTGGACACGGCATTCGCCCGGGCTCGTGCGTCCGGCGCGCGCGTACTCGGCGAACCGACAACCTACGAATACGGCGAGCGGTCGTGCGTGCTCGAGGACGTCGGCGGTCATCGCTGGGAGCTGACGCAGACGGTGCGCGACGTCGAGCCCGAGGAATGGGGCGGAGTCGCGGTCGCGCCATGGTGAATATCCAAGTGGAGCCGGGGTGAAGGGCAGACGGACAGCGAAGCCCCGCGTGCCCGGCTTCGTGGTCTTGCGACAAGCGGCAGACGGTCGGTGGGACTTGGTCGGGGACGTCCCACGAACGCGCGGCCTACCCGCGCGTGCGGCGCGCACTCAGGCGATTCTCGATGCCACGAACGGTAGTGCGAAGGACGGCGAGGTCTACGCAGCTGTGCTTCGAAGCGAGTGGCGGATCGCATTGGACTGGACGCTTCCGCGCCCTTAAGAACCGCCGCCGCGATCCAAGTCGCCGCTAGCCGACAAGCTCCTTGAACGCGGGTTCCTCACGGATCTGATCGAAGTCGGAATCGCCGGCTGCGAACGAGCGGAACCGATCACTCCGATCGATCGCGAGCCGGAGGTGCTCGATCGCGTCGTCCGTCTGCCCGGCCAGGCTTTCGCAGCACGCGAGGTTGTAAAGCGGCGCCGGGTACTCGGGATGTGCTTCGATCAGCTCGCGTCCGCGCTTGGCGGCCTCCGCGTACTCGCCCGACTCGTAGAGGGGGTTCAGCGGCATCCAGATCTCCCAGCCGGAAGGTTCGTATGCCTCCCCGGGCGTGCCGCCGAGCGCGACGATCGTCGTTCCCGACTCCTCGGCGAACGCCGTCCGCTTGACGCCCGGGCGCGCAAGGACCAGCGTGCCGGCAGGCGCGTCCACCTGCTCGCCGTCGAGCTCGAACCGCGCACGGCCTCGCTGGACGAGATAGAGCTCCTCCTGCGAGTCGTACTCATCCGACTCGTCGTGCTCGTTGATGATCCGGTCGCCCGCCTCGTGACCGGTCCACGCGTTGATGCCGAAGGACTTGATGCCGAGGTGGTGCCGGATGGGCCGCAAGGGACAGCGGCCGTCGGTGTACTCGTCGATCTCCTCGAGGTGCGCCACTGCGTAACTGCTCATATGACCTCCCTGCAGGTCGGGTCGAGGGTAGGAGCAAGCGAGGCTAGCGACGTCGGGACAGCCCGGTGTGGGCCTTTAGCATGGCGCCGTGCAGGAGCTGCAGGGGGGTCTCTGGCGGTGGGAGGCCGTGCATCCGGAGTGGACGCCGCAAGATGCCGCGACGGAGGACTGGGGATTCGAGGTCTCGTCCTACGCGGTCGACGACGGTGAACGGCTGCTGCTGATCGACCCGTCGACTCCGCCAAGCCCCGTCGGCGAGCTGGCGGCCGGCCGGGAAACAGTGATCGTGCTGACGTGCCCATGGCACGAGCGCGATGCCCGGAAGCTCGCCGAGCAACTCGGAGCGCCGGTGTTCGCACCGCCGCCCGACTCTCCCGCCGATCCTCGCGGCGCATCCGTCACCCGTGCGGCCCGCCTCCGTGTCCGGCATCCCGAGCTCGCGGCCTGATCGGCAGGCCGGCGACCGGGCTGGAGTCGGCTACTCGATCGGCGCCGCCGCCCGGTATTCCTCGTCGCTGACGTGGTCGCGCCACGTCGCCGGGGTGCCTTCTCGTCGATCTCGAGCAGCGCAAGGTGGGTCATGAAGCGGCCGGGTGCTGCGCCGTGCTGCCCGCGGTCTCGGCCGCAGACTTCTCCCAGACAGAGACGTGCTTGGTGCTGTCGGCGGTGAACGACTCCCGCTTCCAGCCACCCCACCGCTCGCGCAGCGTGATCCCCGCGAGGCGCGCCATCAGATCGAGCTCCGATGGCCACACGTAACGAAATGGCGGCGAGATGACATCGACCTTGCCGTCGTCGATCCAGTAATGGTGCGAGACGAGTCCTTGATGGACGAGGTCGTACTCGTCGAAGCCGAGATGTGCGGGCTCGACGGCGAACGGTTGGAACCTCTCACCGGGCGGAAGCCGCTGCAGCCCCGGGACGAGGACCTCGATGACGAAGCAGCCGTTCGGCTCGAGATGGGCTGCGGCATTGCGGAAGCAGGCGACCTGCTCGTCCTGCGTCGTCAGGTTCATGATCGTGTTCGCCACTACGTAAGCAATGGAGAACCGGCCGTCGACGGTCGTCGTGGCGAAGTCGCCGATCGTTACGCCGACCTGCTCCGCACCTGGCTTCGCGCGCAGCCGCGCGACCATGGCCTCCGACAGATCGATCCCGTGCACGTGAACCCCACGCTGTGCGAGCGGCAGCGCGATCCGGCCCGTACCGATGCCGAACTCGAGCGCCGCACCGCCGCCGGCGAGATCCGCCAGGAAGGCGACGATCGGGTCGACGACCGCGGGGTCGGCCAGATCCGCATAGCGCTCGTCGAAGCGCTCCGCGACACGTTCGCCGAACTGATCCTCGGGCATCAGCTGCACTGTCGCAAAGGTCGGCGAGGGCTGTCCGCCCGGCCTTCAGGCTCGGGCCTTCAGGCGCCGGCCGGCGCCTGCCGGTCGCGGGCGAGTCGCTCGTCGGCAATCGCGGTCCCGGTCGCGCGGACGGCCGAATGCCCCGTGACGGCGGCGAGGAAGTCGTCGCCTTCGAGCGCGTAGAGGTGCGAGGCGGCGGTCGCGGTGATCGTGGCGGTTCGGGGCACGTTGCGAAGCAGCGCGATCTCGCCGAAGAAGTCGCCGGCGTGTGCCTTGGCCCGCGCGACGTTCGTGGCGACTTCGAACTCCCCGTCGGCCACGACGTAGAAGCGATCACCGGCCTCCCCCGCGCGTACGACCACCTCGTCCTTCGCAACGGCCAGCTCGACCAGCTTCGTCGCCATGTGCTCCTTCGCGGCCACGGAGAGCGGCGCGAAGATCGGGACCGAGTCGACGACCGCGAGCTCGGTGGCCGGGACTCCTCCGCTGCGGTCGGCGTCGAGGAGAGCACGCCAGCTCACCAGCGCCAGCACCGGCAAGATGAGTCCCACGACGACGAAGGTTGGCCGCGTCCCGATCGCGCCGACGAGCCCGGCCGCCGCGATGGAGCCGACGGCCACGGCGGCCATCACCAGGCCCCAGGCGACACCGAGGACGCGCGTGAGCTTCTCGTCCTCGACGAGCCTCTGGAGAAGGGTGAAAGCGGCCACGTCCTCGACGCTGTTCGCGGCTCCGACGACCGCCAGCAGGAATGCCGCGACGACAGGCGACGATGTGGCGGCGACGAATGCGATCGGGAGTCCCCAGAAGGCGACGGCCAACCCGAGCGGAATGCCCAGCCGTCGTCCCTCGAGCCCCATCGCTCCCGCCGCGCCAACGAGGCCGCCCACGCCGAGCGCCGCTGTGAGATAACCGACGGCACCTCGACCCACGTGGAAGAGGTCGAACACCGCGACGACGACGAGCACGTTCAGGCAGCCGCGGACGAAGCCCTGGGCGGTGATGAGCCAGACGATCAGGCGGGGCTTCGAGGCCGACGCAACGGCACGGAAGCCGCCCAGGATCAGTGGCCGCAGCCCGTCCGCCCGCGACGCGCACACCTGGATCCTTCCTTCGACCTTGACGCGTGCGAGCCCGCCCGCGGCCGCGAAGAGCGCGGCCGCGGCAACCGCAAAGACCACGCCAGCGTCGGTGAAGGACAACAGCACACCCGCCAGGAGGGGCCCGACGAGGGTGCCGAGGCTCTCGATCGTCGAGGTGGCGCCGTTCGAGGCGATCAGCTCCCCCGGTGTCCGGGCGAGCGACGGCAGCAACGCCTGCTGCGCCGGGCGAAACAGCGTCGAGGTGATGCCGACCAGCCCCGCGAGCGCGAAGATGACGAACTCGTTCCTCCCGGCGTAGTAGGCCGCGCTCGAGCAGGCGAGGGCGAGGCCGCCCACGAGCGAGATTCCGGTCAGGAAGCGCTCGCGCGGGAAGCGGTCGCCGAGAGTGGCCGCGAACGGTGCCACGACCGCGGCCGGGAGCAGTCGAACCAGGCCGGCGACCCCGACGGCGGAAGTGCCGCCGGCGCCGTAGGCGAACACGCCGAGCGCGACGAAATGCGCCCACTCGGCGGCGATCGACGCACCCCACGCGAGCTCGAGGCGCCGAAGGTTGGCGTTGCCGACGACGGCCCGCAGCGCCGAAATCGACTGATCCGTTCGTACGATGACTGTGATTCAGCGCAGCAACGGCCGCAGAAGTCAACGCGTTGCCGTGAGAAGGTCAGGGCCAGGAGCCCGTCTGAGGGCTCAGGTCGAGCGCACCGCCGCGCCGGCATTCATCCGACCGGTACGCCCGCCGGTCGAAGGGATAGAAGCGCTTCCAGAACAGCTCGGCCAGGAAGCGCCCTTCTCGCGGCGCCTTCCCGAAGCGGCCCGCCACCGCGGCGATCCTCTGCACGCCGTAGCACTCTGCTGCCGCCTCGCTCAGGAAGCCCGAGACGTGAGCGGATTCGTGGGCCAGCGCCTGGACCGACCAGGCCAGCGCCGCCCGGTCGTAGGCGCGCCACACGGGAACCCGAAGCCGGGCCAGGCGCCCCAGCTCGATGCAGATCTCGGGCGCAACGTGCACCGTGGGCAACGGCTCGTACGCCGTGTATGCCGACCACGGACCGAGCTTGACCTGACGGGGCCACCGGCGCGCGTAGTCGGCGACTCGCTTGTTCCAGTCGGTGTGCGACCAGCAGCGAACGAGAGCGCTCCGGCCGGCCACGGCGCCCATGACGAAGCTCAGCTGCTGGTCGGTGCGACTGGCAGTCTGAACGGCCGAGAGGTCGGGGAGCCGTGGAGGCCTCGTCGGCGCGGAGAAGACACTGGTGAGGACGCTCACCCCGAAGAGAAACGCGAGCGCGCCGAGAATCCCGACCAACGCCAGGCGTCGGATGCGGCGCTTGCGTCGACCGCTCTCGCTCATCTCGCCATTCATCGGCTGACCGGAGAGGGGCCATGACCCGCGACGGGCCGGCAGCACGGGAGAGCCGTTGCCGTGTTCGGGCGATGGTTGCGGCGTATCGTGCAAGGACATGGAACGCGCACGCCTCAGCACCGGCCGGCCGGGGCGCGCGGCAGCAGTGCTGTTCAGCATCGTCTCGGTCGCGGTCGTGACCGGAGTGGTCTACGCCTTGCGCCCGGTTGCCCCCGTCGTGAGCCTCGGCGTCCTCTACGTGCTCGCCGTGGTCGCCGTCGCCGTGGTCTGCGGCCTGGCGTACGCCATTCCTGTCTCCGTCGCCTCGATGCTGACCTTCAACTTTCTCTTCCTGCCACCCGTCCACACATTTGAACTGCGGGAGTCGGAGAACTGGGTCGTGCTCGGCGTGTACCTGGTCACGGGCGTGGTCGTCGGCGAGCTCGCCACCCGGTCGAGACGCCTCGCAGGAGAAGCTGTCGCGGCGGAGACCCTTCGACAGAGCGATGCGGTCAAGACGGCGGTGCTGCGCGCCGTGAGCCACGATCTCCGGTCTCCGCTGACCGCGATCCGGACCGCGAGCGAAGGCCTCGACAGTGAGGCCCTGGCACTCAGCGCCTCGGAGCGTGAGGAGCTGCTCGAGACGATCCGGATCGAGGTCCGGCGCCTCGAGCGGCTCGTCGACAACCTGCTCGACCTCTCGCGCCTCGAGGCGGGGCCGGCGAAGAGGAGGCCCGAGCTCTGGCCCGTAGAGGAGCTCCTTGCGGGTGCGCTCGAGCAGCTCGGCTCCGACGCCCGGCGCATCAACCTCGAGCTGGGATCGGAGCCGATCGGAGTACTGGTCGACGGCTCGCACATCGAACGCGTCCTGGTCAATCTCCTCGAGAACGCGCTCAAGTTCTCGTCGCCGACGGATCCCGTCGACGTCGCCGTGGTCGGCGAGCGGGGTCGGGTCCTCGTTCGCATCCACGACCGTGGTCCAGGCATCGGCGAGTCGGACCGCGAACGAATCTTCGACGCCTTCGAGCGCGGAACGGATGCCGCCCGCGGAAGCGGGCTCGGCCTGGCGATTGCGCGCGGCTTCGCCGAGGCCAACGGCGGCCGGGTCTGGGTCGACGCCGGGCCGATCTCGAGCGGTGGCTCGACGTTCGTGCTCGCGCTGCCGCCCGGCGCCGAGAAAGGCGCGCTCGTCCCGTGAGCGCGGCGAGGATCCTCGTCGTCGACGACGAGGAGCAGATCCTGCGAGCGCTGAGAACCAGCCTCCGCGCCGCCGGTTACGACGTGGAGACCGCGGCGACTGCAGAGCAGGCCCGCGCGAGCGCGGCGATGCGCCCTCCCGACGGAGTCATTCTCGATCTCGTACTGCCAGACGGGAGCGGGACGGAGGTCTGCCGGGAGCTTCGAAGCTGGACGACTGCGCCGGTCGTCGTGCTGTCGGCGGTCGGCGACGAGCAGGAGAAGGTGGCCGCCCTGGATGCCGGTGCGGACGACTACGTCACCAAGCCCTTCGGGATCGACGAGTTGCTGGCGCGGTTGCGCGCTGCGCTCCGCCGCGCCGACGCGCCGGCCGAGCCGGTCCTCCAGATCGGCGACCTGGTCGTCGACCTCGACCGGCGGCTCGTGACCCTGCGGGGCGAGCCCGTGCAGCTGACACCGACCGAGTTCGCCCTCCTGCGGCTCTTCGTCCGTAACGAGGGGAAGCTGCTGACACACCCAACCATCCTGCGCGAGGTCTGGGGCCCGAACTACGGCAGCGAATCGCATTACCTGCACGTCTACGTTTCGCAGCTTCGGCGGAAGCTCGAGCCTGACCCGGCGCGCCCACGACTCCTGCTGACCGAGTCGGGGGCTGGATACCGCTTCGTCCGGCCGTCTTGAGCCGATCTTGAGCCGCGACAAGGGGATCTTGAGCCGTCGTTGACGGGCGCCGTCCTACGGTGGCCGGGTGGCGTTCTCACACCCTCTTCCCCTCACAGGCACCGTGGGGCGTGGCCGCCGGCTCCTGCGGAGAGCCGCCTTCTGGGCCACGGGACGCCGGCGGACCCTCGTCATTCCCTTGCTCGAGCCAGAGCACACCCGGCATGCGCTCGACCTCGCCTGCCGCCTCGCCGCCGATCGCGGTTCACGCGTATTGCTGCTTGCCCCGCTGTACGTCGAGTGGGAGCTTCCCCTCGACGCCCATTTCGAGGCCGATGAAGCGAGGCTCAGGCTCGAGCTCGCGCGAGAGCGCGCCCTAGCCGAGACCTACGGCGTCACCGCGGACGGCCAGATCGTGCGGGCGCGGCCGGGCCAGCTCGGCCGCGGGGTGTCGGACGCCGCCGCGGGGGTGCACGCGGCCCTGATCGTGGTCGGGGCGCCTGCCGCGTCGCAGCGAGGATCCCGCCGGCCCTTCTCGCGGGACGTCTTGTCCGTGCTCGACGACGCCCCGTGCCCGGTGATGATCGCAACGGGCGCTCCGCAGCGCGCGCCCGCAGCCGCGTGAGCCGGGCTGCGCTGGAAGCCGCGCCGGTGCGGCCGCTGAGACGGGCCATCGTCGGCCGGGCGCGCCCGACCGGCGAGCTCGAAGAGACGCTGCTGCCGAAGACGCTCGCGCTGCCCATCTTCGCGTCGGACCCGCTCTCGTCCGTGGCCTACGCCACCGAGTCGGCGCTCGTCGTGCTCGTCGCTGCATCTGCCGGCGCGGCCCACCTCGTCTTCCCGATCTCGGTCGCCATCGCGGCGCTGCTCGCGATCGTCGTCGTCTCGTACCGGCAGACCGTGCGTGCGTACGAGACGAGCGGTGGCGCGTACGTCGTCGCCAAGGACAACCTCGGCACGCTGCCGAGCCTTGTCGGCGCGGCCGCGCTTCTGACCGACTATGTGCTGACGGTCGCCGTCTCCATCGCTGCCGGGATCTTCGCGGTGACCTCCATCGCTCCCTCGCTCGAGGCGCACAAGGTAGCTCTCGCGCTCGCGTGTCTGGTCGTCATCGTCCTCGTCAACCTCCGGGGCGTGCGCGAGTCCGGGATCGCGTTCGCGCTCCCAACCTATGCCTTCGTCGTCGCGATGCTCGTTCTGGTCGGCGTCGGGCTCGCAAAGACGCTCCTCGGCGAGGCCCCCCGCGCGATTGTCCCCGACCCGGTCGCGACCGGAGCCGGCGGCGTCACGCTGTTCGTCGTGCTGCGTGCGTTCTCGTCGGGGTCGACCGCGCTCACCGGGGTGGAGGCGATCGCCAACGGCGTCAACGCGTTTCGCCGTCCGCATGGCAAGAACGCGGCGGCCACGCTTGCGATCCTCGGCGCAATCGCGATCACGCTCTTCCTGGGCGTTTCCTACCTCGCCGTCCGCGAGCATGCCCTCCCGAGCGACACGGCATCCGTGGTCTCGCAGATCGCGCGGGCGACGTTCCCCGCCGGCTCGACGGCCGGGTTCATGTACTACGCGGTGCAGGCGACGACGCTTCTCATCCTGGTCCTCGCCGCCAACACGTCCTTCCAGGGCTTCCCGCGGCTCGCGGCGCTGCTGGCGAGAGACGGGTTCGCGCCGCGGCAGTTCATGAACCTCGGCGACCGGCTCGTCTTCTCGAACGGGATGCTGGTGCTCGCGATCCTGGCCGGGCTGCTCCTCTGGGGCTACAGGGCTGACGTCAACTCGCTGATCCATCTGTACGTGATCGGCGTGTTCACGGCGTTCACGCTCTCGCAGGCGGGAATGGTCCGGTATTGGAAGCGCGTGCGCGAGCCGGGTTGGCACTACCGCGCGCTCGTGAACGGGCTCGGCGCGGCGGCCACCGGGCTCGTCGCCGTTGTTGTGATCGTGACGAAGTTCGCTGCCGGCGCGTGGATCGTCACCGTGGCGATCCCGGCGCTCGTCCTCCTGTCCTTCGGCATCCGCCGCCACTACCGCGGGGTCGAGCGGAGGCTTCACGCCGGCGCCGACGCCGTGGTCGCGGCGCCACCGCCGACCAACACCACCCTGCTGCTGGTCGAGTCGATCGACGAGGCGGCGGCAGAAGCGCTCTGGTTCGCCCAGACCATGGGTGGAAGCTTCCGCGCCCTCCATGTCCCCACCAGCGGCACGGATCCGGGGATCAAACCGCGGTGGTTTCGCTTCTCGGACGAGGAATCGCGGCTCGAGCTGCTCGACCGATCACTCGGCATCAGAGACGCCGTGCTCGACGAGGTCTGGCGACTCCCCCGTGGCGAATCCAGCTTCGTCACGGTCGTCATCCCCGAGCTGTTCCGGCGGCCCGCGCTCCTCGAGGCCTTCCGCCATCCGCGCACACTGCTCCTCAAGCTGCGGCTTCTGTCCGAGCCAGGTGTCGTCGTCGCCGACGTGCCGGTCCTCGCGGGCGCCGACGGCGGTCCGCCGGAGCGGGCGGCAGTTCGGGTCCTGGTATCCGGGGTGAACGCGGCCTCGATGCGCGCCGTCAACTACGCGCGAACGCTCGGCCAGCCCGACACGCGAGCCGTCAACTTCGCCTTCGACGACGACGAGGGCAACCGCATCCGCCGCGAGTGGCGGGCGCACGTCCCGCGCATCCCGCTGGAGGTCGATGACGCACCGTACCGCGACATCGGCACACCACTACGCTCGTATCTGCGCCGGCTCACCGAGGACGGTCGCACCGAGGTCGTCGTGGTCATGCCGGAGCTCGTCGTCCGCGGCCCGAGCAGGGCGCTCCACAACCAGCGCGCGCTCTACCTCAAGCGCCTGCTCCTGTTCGAGCCGCGGGTGATCCTGGCGTCGGTTCCGTACCAGCTGATGCGGTGAGGCCTCTCGCCGTCAGTCGCGCCGCTCGAAGATGAGGATCACGACCTCCCCCGCCGGCCGGCTGTCGACCAGCTTGAAAGCGTTCTGGGCTGCTCCGTCGGCGAAGAGCCGCTTCCCGGTTCCCAGCACGACGGGGTAAACCATCAGCCGAAGCTCGTCGACGAGGTCCTGCTCCACGAGCTCCTGCACGAGCTGGGCGCTGCCGGCGACGAGGAGGTCGCCCTTCGCCTCCGCCTTCAGCCGCCGGACTTCCTCGGCGACGTCGCCCGTGACGACCGTCGAGTTGGTCCAGGCCGGCCGTTCGAGCGTCGAGGAGACCACGTGCTTCGGCATCGTGTTCATCTTGTCCGCGAAGCCGGCCTCGTCCTCGATCGTTGGCCAGGCCGCGGCGAAGCCTTCGTAGGTCTTGCGGCCGAGCAGGAGCGCCTCCGCCTCGAGAGTCTCGTCCAGCTTGAACCTGTCGCCTTCCTCGCCGCGCTCGAACTGAAAGGCCCAGCCGCCGCGCTCGAAGCCCTCGGCTCCGCCCGGATCCTCCATCACGCCGTCGAGTGTCACGAACTCCGATACGACGAGCTTTCCCATGATCTCCTCCTGGTCGCCTCTGTCTGGTTCTGTAGACCCCTCCTACTGCCTGAACTCATCGTCGCTCGGGACGGGGCCGCCGCGGAGCGCCGTAGAAGAGGAATGGATCGACGCGAGTTCCTCGGCGGGCTGACGTCGCTCGTACTGGCACCCCGAGGCTTGGCCGCGCTCGGCTCTGGGCCGGCGGTGGCGCTCGTGACCGCCGACGAGGAGTCGCGTCTCGTGGCCGTCGACGTGGCGAGCGGTCGCATCCGCCGCTACGTGCCGACTCTCGCGCAACCCCGCAGCATCGAGGCGGTGGGAAACCGCGCCGTCGTCGCACACTCCGAGCTCGGGGCGATCACGATCGTCTCCGGACGGACGCTACGCGTCGAGCATGTCCTGCACGGGTTCGGCGAGCCTCGCTACACGGCCGCCCACCCCGACGGCCGGCATGCGTACGTAACCGACGCAAAGCGCGGAGAGGTGATCTGCCTCGACGTGATCCGCGGACGGGTGCTCACGCGCGCCCGCGTGGGCGAGCTGGCGCGCCACGTCTCGATCGACCCCGCCGCGCGGCGGCTCTGGGTCGCGCTCGGCGCGAAGGCCGAGCTGATCGCCGTCGTCGACCTCGCTCGCAGCGACCGGCCGCGGCTCGCGCGGTTGATCCGCCCGCCCTTCCTCGCCCACGACGTCGCCTTCACCCCGGGTGGGCGGCGTGTGTGGGTGAGCTCGGGCGACCGCGGCGAGCTCGCGCTCTACGACCGCAAAACGGGACGCGTCGAGGCGCGAACCAAAGCCGACCTGCCGCCACAGCACATCACCTTCAGGGGCGACCAGGCCTTCGTGACGAGTGGCGACAGCGGCACGCTGGGCGTCTATTCTCGCACCGGCCGGCTGCTCAGGAAGACGACCGTGCCGAAGGGGTCGTTCAACGTGCAGCAGGCCGACGGGTGGGTCGTCACCCCGGCGCTCGGACAGGGAAGCCTCTGCATCCTGGACGGACGGGGTCGGATCGTCCACCGCCGGCAGGTGGCTCGCTCTTCCCACGACGCGTGCGTCGTCGTGGCCGGCCGCTGAGCCTCGAAGGGCCCCGCGGCTGCGGAGCCCTTCGCCGAAGCCCTGCTACATGATCGGCCTGACCACGCCGACCATGTGACCCTCCGGATCCTTGAACTGGCCGAGCTCGACCTGGTCCATGATCGTCTCCGGGCCCATTACCCGTGTGCCGCCGAGGCTCTCGGCCTTGGCGAGCGCAGCCTCGACGTCGTCGACGCCGACGTAGAACGTGACGTGGCCGTCGTACCCCTCGGGGCCGCCGGCGACGCCGCCGCCGATCCCGAGCCCTTCCGGCGACAGGTTCTTCTCGCGATCGACCATCCCGTACTTCATCGGGTTCTCGGAGTCGATCTCCCAGCCGAAGAGCTCCGAGTAGTAGCGCTGCAGCTTGTCGCCGTCCTTTCCGATCACCTCGAAGTGGACAACCGGCTGTCCCATTGGTCCCTCCTTCCCGCGCCGGGAGCCCGGCGCCTCGTGACTGGAACGTAGGCGTATGACCCCCCGGCGCTGCCGAAACTCATCGGTCGAGGCGATGGGTTTCGGGCAGAGGCCGGGTCTATACGATGGACCGCCGTGCAGGATTCGCCAGTCACCGTCAAGCCCGACGCGGGCGAGCTCGAGCAACGGCTCGAAGCGCATCGGGCCGAGCTGACCGCGTACTGCTACCGCATGCTCGGCTCGCCGTTCGAGGCCGAGGACGCCGTGCAGGACACCTTCATCCGCGCCTGGCGGAGCTTCGACAGCTTCGAGGGCCGCTCGTCGCTGCGTTCGTGGCTCTACCGGATCGCCACGAACGTCTGCCTCGACATGCTCGACGGCAAGGAGCGGCGCGCGCGGCCGATGGATCTGGGGCCGGCGCGGGACCCGCTCGGCCCGATCGGCGAGACGCTCCCCGAGGTCACGTGGATCGAGCCGATCCCCGGCGGGCGCATAACGTCCGAGGGGGACCCCGGCGAGGTCGCGGTCGCGCGCGAGACGATCCGGCTCGCCTTCGTCGCCGCCTTGCAGCATCTGCCGGCCCGCCAGCGGGCGGTCCTGATCCTCTGCGAGGTGCTTCGGTGGAAGGCCAGCGAGGTCGCCGAGCTGCTCGAGACGAGTGTCGCCTCGGTGAACAGCGCCCTGCAGCGCGCCCGCGCGACCCTCGACCAGGTGAACGCCAGCGCCACCGATCCCGGGCCCGAGCTCGACGAGTCCAACCGCGAGCTGCTCGCGCGCTACGTCTCGGCGTTCGAGGCGTACGACATCGAGGCGCTCACATCGCTGATCCACGAGGACGCCACGCAGTCGATGCCGCCGTACGAGCTCTGGCTGAGCGGGCGCGAGGACATCTTCAAGTGGTGGTTCGGGCCGGGGATCGGCTGCCGCGGATCGCGGGTCATCCCCACGGTCGCGGCGAACGGGTCGCCGGCGTTCGGTCAGTACAAGCCCAGCCCCGACGGAGGCTACGAGCCGTGGGCGCTCCAGGTGCTGGAGCTCCGGGACGGGAGAATCGAGGAGCTCACATTCTTCCTCGACACCGGCGCGCTCTTCCCGCTGTTCGGCCTGCCGCCGCGTCTCGAGGCCTAGCGCACCAGCACGTCGGCGAGGCCCATGAACGCCACGAGCTCGAGCAGCTCGGGCGAGGCCTGGCGAAGGACAACCCTGCACCGGTGGCGGCGCGCGGCCAGCTGAAGGCGCGCGAGCGCGTCGACGGTCACCGCGTCCGCCTCGACTCCGGGGACGTCGCAGTGGACGACCTCGGCCGCGTTGCGCTCCAGCAATGCGCAGACGCGATCGCACAGCCCGGGTAGATCCGCGCGGTGGATCGGCCCTCCGATCGCGAAAGCGATCGTCTCCGGGGCATCGGTAGCCATCCGATTGATAGACCTTCCGGATTGCGAAAACTCATCGGACGCCGACCGATGAGTTTCGGCGCGCCGGGCGGTCCAACCGTTCGAAGCCGATCAAACGCTGCGAAAGGAACCTGACATGACCGCCCAAGAGAATCGAACGCGCTGGCTCGCACTGCTCGTCCTCTGTGCCGGCGATCTGATGATCGTTCTCGACACGACGATCGTGAACGTCGCGCTTCCCTCGATCCGTGAGGATCTGGGCTTCTCCGAGACGTCACTCGCGTGGGTCGTGAACGCGTATCTCTTGACCTTCGGTGGGTTCCTGCTCCTGGGCGGGCGTCTCGGCGACCTCTTCGGTCACCGGCGCCTTTTCCTGATCGGCATCTCGCTCTTCACGCTGGCGTCCGTCGCGTGCGGACTCTCGACCTCGCAGGGGCTGCTCGTCGCGGCCCGCGCGGTGCAGGGGCTCGGGGGCGCGGTCGTCTCGGCCGTCGCGCTCTCGCTGATCATGAGCCTCTTCACGGAGGCAGGCGAGCGCGCGAAGGCGATGGGCGTCTTCGGCTTCGTCATGGCCGGCGGCGGCACGATCGGCGTCCTGCTCGGCGGCATCCTCACAGACGCGCTCAGCTGGCACTGGATCTTCCTGGTCAACGTCCCGATCGGCATCCTCGTCTACGCGCTCTCGCTGAAGCTTGTCGCTGCGGATCAGGGTGCCGGCGTGGCCGGGCGCCTCGACGTGGCCGGCGCGGTGACCGTGACGGCGGCGCTGATGCTCGCCGTCTACGCGATCGTCAATGGCAACGACGAGGGGTGGGGCTCGGCCCAGACGCTGGGCCTCCTGGCCGCGGCCGTGGTGCTGCTCGCGACCTTCCTCACGATCGAGTCGCGCGTCCGCTCTCCGCTGATGCCGCTCGGGATCCTCAAGCTGCGGAACGTCGCCACCGCGAACGTCGTCGGCGTTTTCTGGGCCGCGGCGATGTTCGCCTGGTTCTTCATCTCCGCGCTCTACCTGCAGCTCGTACTGGGCTACAGCCCGCTCCAGGTCGGCCTCGCGTTCCTGCCGGCGAACCTGATCATGGGCGCGTTCTCCCTCGGGCTCTCGGCGAAGCTCGTCATTCGCTTCGGCATCAAGGCGCCGCTCGCGGCCGGGCTCCTCCTGGCCACGGCGGGGCTTCTGCTCTTCGCGCGCGCGCCGGTCGACGGCAACTACGTCATCGACGTCCTCCCGAGCATGATCCTGCTCGGCTTCGGCGCCGGCATGGCGTTCAACCCGGTCCTGCTCGCCGCCATGAGCGACGTCGACCAGAGCGAGTCCGGGCTCGCGTCCGGCGTCGTCAACACGTCGTTCATGATGGGCGGCGCCCTCGGGCTGGCGGCGCTCGCAAGCCTTGCTGCGTCTCGCACCAACAGCCTCGAGGCCTCCGGTCACGGGCCGCTCGACGCGCTCAACGGCGGCTACCACGCTGCGCTGTTCGCGGGTGCGATCTTCGCGGCCGCCGCAGCCGCGGTCGCCGCTGCGTTCCTGCGCACGGCCGGCGCCGCGGTGGGGGAAGCGGCGCAGCCCTCGGCCTCGGAGTCAGCCCAGGCGGCGTGACCAAGCTCGCCATCCGGCTTCGCGGCGCGGTCAAGCGCTACGGCCAGATCGCCGCCGTCGACGGTCTCGACCTCGACGTCCCGGAGGGCACCTGTGTCGGACTGCTCGGCCCCAACGGCGCCGGTAAGTCGACGACGATGCGCCTGCTGACGGCGCAGGCGATCGCCGACGAAGGAGAGCTCGAGGTGCTCGGCTTCCGGCTCCCCGAGGAGTCGAAGATGGCTCGAGCCCAGTCGGGCGTCGTGCCGCAGCTCGACAACCTCGACACGACGCTGACCGTCGAGCAGAACCTGCTCGTCTTCGCGCACCTCTACCGGATTGCCCGCGGCGACCGGCACGCGGCGATCGAGCGCGCGATCAAGCTTGCGAAGCTCGGCGACCGGCGGGACACCAAGGTCTCGAAGCTTTCCGGCGGGATGCGCCGCCGCCTGCTCATCGCCCGCGGGCTCGTCCACCAGCCCCGCCTCGTGCTCCTCGACGAGCCGACCGTGGGGCTCGACCCGCAGGTGCGCCAGGAGATCTGGGCGCTGATCGACGCCCTCCGGGCGGAGGGGACGACAATCCTGATGTCGACCCACTACATCGAAGAGGCGCAGCGCCTCTGCGACACCGTGCTGATCGTCTCGCATGGAAAGGGAGTCGCAACGGGGCCGCCGTCCGATCTCGTCCTCGAGCACGCCGGGCGCGAGGCGATCGAGGTCTACGGGCCGCCGCCTCGGCTGGCCGAGGTCGAGCAGGAGGCGGCGGCCGCCGGGATGCGCACGCGCCGCACCGGCACGAGCGTCTCGATCCTCGGGGTCGATTCGAACGGCTACGCCGTCGAAGGCGAGCGCCGCCCCGCGAACCTCGAAGACGTTTTCGTCCTGCTGACCGGGGAGGAGATCGCCTGATGGCCACCACCGAGGTCAAGCGCCTGGGCCGGCTCGAGCGGCCCGCCCTGACCGGCGTGCTCGTGCGCGAGGCCGTCAACTACTCGTCCTACTGGCGCTCGAGCACCTTCTCGTCGACCGTCGAGCCGACGATCTACCTGCTCGCGTTCGGGTTCGGGTTCGGGTCGATCGTCAGCACGATCGGCGGGCTCGACTACGTCCAGTTCGTCGGCTCCGGCACGGTCGCGACGGCCGTGCTCTTCTCGAGCGCGTTCCCGGCCATGTTCGGGACGTTCGTCAAGTACGAGTTCCAGCGGACGTACGACGCGATCCTGGCGGCGCCGGTCGACACCGAGGAGCTCGTCTCGGCCGAGGCGCTCTGGATCGCCACCCGGGCCGCCGTCTACGGCTGCGTGCCGATGCTCGTGGCGATGGTGTTCGGGCTCGATCCGGCGTGGGGGATGCTCGCGGTCCCGTTCATCAACTGGATCTCCGGCTTCGGCTGGGCCTGCTTCGGCATCGCCGTCGCTGGTTACTCGAAGTCGATGGAGAACTTCAACTACATCGTCAGCGCGGTGCTGACGCCCCTTTTCCTGCTCGCCGGCTCGTTCTTCCCGCTCGACAACTTCCCGGAGTGGGCGAGGCTCCTCGCGAACCTGAACCCGCTCCACCAGTGCGTGGTGCTCGTCCGAAACGCGGTCGTCTACGGCTGGGACGGCTGGGTCGACCTCGCGCGCCTCGGCTTCCTCGTCGTCTTCGGCCTGATCCTCTGGCGCGTCGCGATCGATGCGATGACGCGGAAGCTCATCGACTAGGCCCCGTCCGTCACTGGCGGCCAGACCTTGGCGGTCTCCCGTCACGGTGTCGGACACCGGGCGAATCACCGTGCCGACCAGGGATTTTCGCGAGCGCCGTGACACTTCCGTAACGGTGTCCGACGTCGAGACTGGTCTGGACCAGGCGTGCCCGCGCGGGGCGGTCCGGTCAGGCTCGGCTAGGCCGCGTCCGGGGCGGTCTGCATCGAGCAGCTCGGATCGTGGTGCGCCGCGAGCCGCAGGAGCAGGGCGTGCAGCTCGGCCCGCTCGTCGTCGTCGAGGGTCGCGAGGAACTCGTCCTCGACCCGCCGCGCGATTCCGCGGAGACGGACGAGCTGCTTGCGCCCGTCGGGGGTGAGGGTGACGACGTGGCGCCGCCGGTCGTGCGGATCTCGTTGGCGCTCGATCAGATCGCGTTCCTCGAGCTCGTCGAGGACCCCGACGAGCTGACTGCGGTCGACCCTCAGCGCGTCGGCGATCGCCGCCTGCGTCTCGCGCGCGCCCTCGCCGAGCAGCGCCAGCACGGCGTAGTGGTACGGGTTGGCACCTGCCTGCTCCAGCTCGCTCAGGAAGCGCGCCTTGACCGTGAAACCGAGCCGCGCCAACAGGAAGCCGGTGCTCTGGAGCAGCTCGGCAGCGACGCGGAGCGGGCTTCCGGCTTCCAGTTGTGCTGTCGACGATGGGATCACGAAACAAAGTGTAGCGCAGATCGTTGAGTTATGTTACCGTGGAGCAACTCAACGATTTAGGGAGGAAACGAATGAACGCGCAAAGTGTGGCACAGACGGCGGTCGACAGGCCGGACCCCCGGCGCTGGATCGCGCTCGCCGTCATCGTGGCGGCGCAGTTCATGGTCGTTCTGGACGTCGCGATCGTGAATGTCGCCCTCCCGTCCATTCAGACGGATCTCGATTTCTCGCAGGCGAACCTGCAGTGGGTGATCACGGCCTACTCGATCATGTTCGGCGGCGTCTTGCTGCTGGGCGGCCGCCTTGCGGACCTGCTCGGCCGCCGCCGGCTGTTCATCGCCGGCCTGGCGCTGTTCACGGTCAGCTCGCTTTTCGACGGCCTTGCGTGGTCAGAGGAGTCGCTGATCGCGTTCCGGGCTCTCCAGGGCCTCGGCGCCGGACTGCTCTCTCCGGCAGCGCTGTCGATCCTGATGACGATGTTCCGCGAGGGGCGCGACCGGAACCTCGCGCTCGGCATCTGGGGCGCCGCGTCCGGGAGCGGCGGGGCCGCGGGCGTCCTGCTCGGCGGCGCGTTGACCAGCGCCCTGAGCTGGTCCTGGATCTTCTTCATCAACGTCCCGGTCGGCATCCTCGTCGCAGCCGCCAGCCCCTGGCTCCTGCGTGAGAGCCGCGCCGAGCTCGGGCATCGCCACTTCGACTTCGCCGGGGCCGCCTCGGTGACCGGCGGGCTGATGCTCCTCGTCTACGCGATGACGCGCGCGACGCAGCACGGCTGGGGAACGGTCGAGACGATCGGCCTCCTGGCCACGTCGGCCGCGCTGATCCTCGCCTTCTTCGTGATCGAGCTCCGTTCCAAGGCGCCGCTGCTACCGCTGCGGATCTTCCGGCTGCGGACGCTCACCGGGTCGAACGTCTCCGGCCTGCTGATGGGTGCGGCGATCTTTTCCCAGTTCTTCCTGTTGACCCTGTACATGCAGCAGGTGCTGGGCTACTCGGCGATCGAGACGGGCGTCGCGTACATCGGCCTGACGCTGACGATCATCGCTTTCAGCGCCGTCTCCCAGGCGCTCGTGACGCGGATGGGCGTCAGGCCGATCCTGACGGCCGGGCTTGCGCTTTCGACGGTGGCGCTCGTGCTCTTCGCGCGGCTGCCGGTCGACGGTCACTACTGGACCGACCTGTTCCCGGCCTTCATCATCAGCGGGATCGGGCTCGCCCTGGCGTTCGTGCCGATGTCGATCGGCGCGCTCACCGGCGTGCGACAGGAGGACGCGGGGATCGCGTCGGGCCTGATCAACACGTCGCAGCAGATCGGCGGCGCGATCGGGGTCGCGGCGGCGACCACCATCGCGACGACGTTCACGGCGAACTACGTGGACGCGCACGCGGGCGTCAACCCGCTCGGCGGTGCTGCGCTGACGCACGGGTTCCAGATCGCCTTCTACGCGTTGGCGGCCATCGCCGCCGTCGGCGCTCTGCTCGCAGCGGTGCTGGTCGAGCCGGCCGCCGAGCAGCCGCAAGAGGTGGAGGCCATGCCTGAGCTGGAGGCGGCGGCGTGAGCACGCTCGCGATCGAGCACGAGCTCGAGGACCTCGTCCTGCATCTGAAGGGGGTCGTGCACGTCAGGGCCTTGCTCGAGGACCGGGGCGCACCGGCGGCCGAGATCGAAGCTCACAGCGCGGAGATCGAGCGCCTTCGCGCCCGCCTAGCGCAGCTCGCCAGGCAGTCGGGCGGGCAGAACGGCGCAAGCGCCTGAAGACACGAAGCGACGGCCGAAGGCCCGGCTCCAGCCGGGCCTTCGGCCGTGATATCACGCCTTTGCCGTCACGATTTGACTTTCCATGTCGAGCATGCGAGATATACGGCCCGTTACCTAGGCCGAAAGGGGCTGAATATGCGAAGGAACCGGCGGATTTTCGCCGTGCTTTGGACAACGCTGGCAGCGGCGGTGCTGCTGGCACTCGTCTTCGGCAGGGGGTCTGGCCCGAGCTCGGCGAAGCCGGCCTTTGCGATGAAGAGCGCGGCGCTCCACGAGCCCGCGCGCGCGGGGAACGACGGCGAGGAAGGGGACGAGGGTGGCACGGTCGAGGCTTACATGGACCGGGCGTATCCGGCGAGCACAATCTCCATCGAGCAGATCCAGGCCTCGATCGCCGCGAACAAGAAGGTCGAGGCGCGGGGTGCGAAGCTCGGCTCGAAGTGGGACTTCGTCGGGCCCGACACGCTCGACGTCGACCGGCTCGGCACACAGTCGTTCATCAAGCCCACGCAGTGGTCCGGGCGCATCACGGCGATGGCCGTCGACCCGAAGTGCAAGCCGCAGGAGTGCACCCTCTACGTCGCCGCAGCCGGCGGCGGTGTCTGGCGCTCGAAGAACGCACTGGCTCCGACCCCGACCTGGAAGTTCATCTCCGACGGGATTCCGACGAACGCGATCGGCGCGATCGCGATCGACCCGAACGATCCCACCGGCAAGACGATCTACGTCGGCACCGGTGAGGCGAACAACAGCGGTGACAGCGAGGCCGGCCTCGGCGTCTACAAGACGACCGACGACGGCGCCCACTGGTCGCTCGTTCCCGGCTCGTTCGCCGCGACGAACAACCGCGCGATTGCCTGGATCGCGATCCAGCCGGGGAACGCGAGCCACATCCTGCTGGCGACGCGGACCGGAGTCCACGGCATCGGCTCGAACGCCACGAGCGTCCAGCCGATCGCCACGCTGGCGACCCCCCCGGCCGTCGGGGTCTACAACTCGACCGACGGCGGTGCGAGCTTCGCGCTCGTCTCGCCTCCGGGGATCCAGACGAACGAGGTCAAGTTCGACCCGATCGATCCGAACGTCGTCTACGCAGCCGAGGCGACCGTGGGCATCGTCCGCTCGAAGGCCGGCGGGGCAGCGGGCAGCTGGGAGACGATCTTCTCCCTCAACCGCAGCCGCTTCTCGTTCTCACCGGTGGCCAAGGACGGGAAGACCCGGATCTACCTGTCCGACGCGAGCGGCGGCGGCCAGGGCGCCCAGGTTTACCGCACCGACGACGCCAGCCAGCCGGCCGCGACGCTGACCGCGTCGAACAACGCCGCCTGGACGCGTCTCTCGAACCCGACCGACGGCCAGCCCGGCTTCGCGGTCTACAACTACTGCAACACGCCGCTCGTCGGCTCGCAGTGCAGCTACGACATGTTCACGATGTCGCCCGCCGACAACCCGGACATGGTCGTGGTCGGCGGCCTGATGCACTACGAGGAGCTGAAGCCGTACGCAGCCCCGGGCTTCATCCGCTCGAACGGCCGCGCCGTGCTGATGTCGATGGACGCCGGCGCCACCTGGACGGACGTCACCGGCGACGTCGGCGGCGAGTCGATGCACCCCGACCAGCACGCACTCGCCTACGTGCCGGGCAACCCGAGCCAGTTCTTCGTCGGCTCGGACGGCGGCGTCATCCGGACGAGCGGGAAGTGGGCCGACGCCGGCGAGCAGTGTGACCACCGCGGGATCACTTCCGCCCTGTTCCTTGCGGACTGCAAGGCGTGGCTGAAGCAGATCCCAACCGAGCTGACGGTCATCAACGCCGGTCTCGCGACGTTGCAGATGACGGCGCTGGCGGTCAGCCCGTTCGACTCGAGCCGCGCGCTGGCCGGCACCCAGGACAACGGGACGCTCGTCTTCAGCGGTTCGCCGAAGTGGTACCTGCCGCTTACCGGCGACGGCGGCGATCCGGGGTTCGACGCCGCCGACCCGAACATCCACATGCACACCTACACGGGTGCGCAGATGGACATCAACTACAACGGCGACGATCCGAAGACGTGGCTGTGGATCGGCGACAAGTTCCTCAACCTGGGCGAGTCGCTCCGGTTCTACGCCCCCGCGATGACGGATCCGCTGGTCTCGAAGACGATCTTCGTCGGGGCCCAGCGCGTCTGGCGGACGCAGAACCTCGGCGGCGATCGCGCGTTCCTCGAGCAGCACTGCAACACGGCTGCCAACGAGTTCGGAACGAGCGACCTCCTGTACACCGGCGCCTGCGGGACCGACTGGTCGCCGCTCGGAGCCTCGACGCTCACGGGCACGGCGTTCGGAACCACGAAGACCGGCGGGAACCTGACCTCGCTGGCCCGCAGCCGTGACGGCGGCACCCTCTGGGCGGCCACGAGCGGTGGACGGATCTTCGTCTCGCGGAACGCCAACGACGCAGCCGCAAGCGTCACGTTCACGCGGCTCGACACGGCGGCGCAGCCCGGCCGCACGCCCTCGTCGATCTACGCGGATCCAACGAACCCGAACCATGCGATCGTCACCTTCTCGGGCTACAACGCGACCACGCCGACCACCCCCGGCCACGTGTTCGACGTGGTCGTGGACGGCAGCAACGGCACCTGGAAGGACATCTCCTACGACCTGGGCGACCAGCCGATCAACGACGCCGTGCTCGACGTCGCGGCGGGCGACATCTACGTGTCCACCGACTTCGGCGTCAACCGCCTCGTCGACGGCACCCAGACGTGGATCCAGGCGGCCGACGGGCTGCCGATGGCGGCCGTCTCGGGCCTGACGCTCGCGTCGGGTAAGAACGGCGACCGCCTGCTCTACGCGGCAACGCACGGCCGCAGCGCCTACCGCTTGCGGTTGAAGTAAGACCCTCGGCCGAGGTCCGGGCGGCGGTGATTTCGTCGCCCGGGCCTCGCTTTCGTGCCCGGGTTTAGTCATCCAATGGCAGGACACACCGGGCCTCGATGAAGGCCGTCGCCTACCACGGCAAGCGCGACGTGCGGGTCGACACGGTTCCCGACCCCCGGATCGAAGAGCCGACCGACGTGATCGTCCGCATCACCTCGAGCGGCATCTGCGGCTCCGACCTCCACCTCTATGAGGTGCTGGGCCCGTTCATCGGGGAAGGCGACATCCTCGGGCACGAGCCGATGGGTGTGGTCGAGGAGGTCGGGCAGGGCGTGACGGAGCTCTCCCCCGGCGACCGGGTCGTGATCCCGTTCAACATCTCCTGCGGCACCTGCTTCATGTGCGGGCAGGGTCTGCACTCACAGTGCGAGACGACCCAGATGCGCGATCAGGGGATGGGCGCGGCGTTGTTCGGCTACACGAAGCTCTACGGCGAGGTCCCCGGCGGCCAGGCCGAGCTTTTGCGCGTGCCTTTCGGGAACACGCTGCCGATCACGGTGCCCGAAGGACCGCCGGACGACCGGTTCGTCTTCCTCTCGGACGTCCTGCCGACGGCGTGGCAGGCGGTCGAGTACGCGGACGTCGAGGACGGCGGCACGGTTGCGGTGCTCGGTCTCGGCCCGATCGGCGACATGGCGGCCCGCATCGCGCTGCACCGAGGCCACCGGGTCATCGCCGTCGACCTGGTGCCGGACCGGCTGGAGCGCGCCCGCACGCGTGGCGCGGAGGCGATCGACCTGCGAGACCACAACGGCGACCTGGGCGACGCGATCCGTGAGCGCACCGAGGGCCGTGGAGCGGACGCCGTCGTCGACGCGGTGGGCATGGAGGCGCACGGCGCGCCGGTCGCGAAGTTCGCGCAGACCGTCACAGGGCTGCTCCCCGACCCGCTCGCGGCGAAGCTGATCGAGAAGGCGGGGATCGACCGGCTGCACGCGCTCCACGCGGCGATCGACATCGTGCGGCGTGGCGGGACGATCTCGGTGGTCGGCGTCTACGGCGGGACGCTCGACCCGCTGCCGATGTTGACGCTCTTCGACAAGCAGATCCAGCTCCGGATGGGCCAGGCGAACGTCAAGCGGTGGGTCGAGGAGATCATGCCCCTGCTCACAGACGGCGACCCTCTCGGCGTCGACGGCTTCGCGACACACCACCTGCCGCTCGCGGAGGCTCCCCGCGGCTACGAGATCTTCCAGAAGAAGCAGGACGGGGCCGTGAAGGTCCTGCTGCAGCCCTAGGCCGCGAGGCGTCGCTCGAACGGGAGATGCCCGCCGCGACGCCATCAAGACCGTGTCCGTTTTCGTCTAACTGGATGTGCGGCGCGACCCTTTCCCGCTCTTCGTCTGTCTCGCCGCTGCGGCCTGCACCATCGCTGCGGCCAACAGCCGGGGCGGGGTGGCGGGGCCGAAGCTGGCGGATGCCGAGCGCTGTCCTGACGCCCCCGGGTTCACCTGCTCGACGCTGACGGTTCCGCTCGACCATGCGCACCCCGCGCGGGGGAGCCTCAAGCTGCGGGTGGCCGCGCAGGACGTCAACGCGTCGCGTGGGATCCTGATCTTCCTCAGCGGTGGCCCTGGCCAGCCCGGCGAGCCCTTTGCGCTGCGCGTGAGCTCGCGCCTCGGCACCGCGGTCGACGGCTACCGGGTGGTCATGTTCGACCAGCGCGGTACGGGAGCCGGGGCGCTCCGCTGCCCCGCGCTGCAGGCGCAGATGGGCAGCAGCGACCTCGCCGTGCCCTCGCGGGCCGCCGTCGTCCGGTGCGCGAAGGCGATCGGGCCGAAGCGGCAGTTCTTCAGTACAGCGCAAACCGTCGAGGACCTCGAGGCGCTACGGCAGGCCCTCCACGTCGAGAAGCTGACGCTCGACGGCGTCTCGTACGGGACGTTCGTCGCCGAGCGGTACGCGCTGCGTTACCCCAAGCGCGTTTCCAAGCTCGTGCTGGACTCGGTCGTTCCGCACGATTCCGCCGACCCGCTCTCGGTTGACGACGCGCATTCGACCGCGCGCGTCCTGCGAGCGGTCTGCAAGGCCGACAACTGCCAGACCGACCCCGCCGCCGACCTCGCCGCAGCCGTCCGCCGGCGGCCCAGGATCGGCACGGGGCTGCTCGACGCTCTCGTGACGATGAGCGTCGCGGATCCCCGGTTCCCCGGTGTCGCCGCCGCCCTGCACTCGGCGCGCCGCGGGAACTGGGGCCCGCTCCAGTCGCTGGTCGAGCGCTGGGGCCCCGATTCGCAAACCCCGTACCCGCTCTTCAGCCAGGGCCTCCACGCGAGCGCGCTCTGCGCGGACACGAGGATGCCGTGGGGCGGGTCGAACGTGCCGCTCGCGCGCCGGGCCCCCGCCCTCCGACGGGCGGTCGCGCGCATTCCCGCGAAGGCAATCTGGCCGTTCACGCGCGCGGTGGCGGCGGGCAACGGGATCGTCAAGACGTGCCAGTGGTGGCCGCCGACCCCGGCGCCGCCGCAGCCTCGCGCGAAGAAGCTGCCGCCGGTTCCCGCGCTGCTGCTCGCCGGCGACCGCGACCTCTCGACACCGATCGCGTGGGCGAGAGATGAGCTTCGCCGGGCGCCCAAGGGCCGCCTCGTGATCGTCCACGGCTCCGGGCACAGCACCCAGCTCCGGGCCCAGTCGAACACGGCCCGCGCAGCGCTGGCGGCCTTCCTGCACGGTTCGTAATCTCTAGCCGCATGTCGGCGCTGGACGTCATCCGCCAGGCGGGCCTCTACGGCCGCACGGTCGCCCGGGTCGCCCAGCGCGGCTGGGGTGAGCACGGCGGCGACAGGCAGCTGGCGACCGAGCGGATCGTCTTCGTCGTCGGCTCCCCGCGCTCGGGGACGACCTTCCTGGCAGGCGCGGTGGGCGCCCAGCCGGGGTTCGTCGACCTCGGCGAGGTGCGGCCGGTGAAGGCGTCGGTCGCCCGTTGGGTGGGGATGTCCGAGGCGGATGCTGCCAGGGAGCTTCGCACGACGCTCGAGCGCGTCCGCCGGCTCGGCTTCGTCCGCGACCTCAGGCCCGTCGAGCAAACCCCGGAGCTGAGCTTCGTCGTTCGCGCGGCCGTTCGGGCGTACCCGCGGGCGACGGTGCTCCACATCGTCCGCGACGGACGCGACGTCGTCTGCTCACTGCTCGAGCAAGGCTGGCTGCGCGATGCCCGGGAGGGGCGCGACGACGCCGGCCTCCACTACGGCGGCCATGCCCGCTCGTGGGTCGAGCCCGAACGGCGCGCGGAGTTTCTGGCGGCGAGCGAGGCGACGCGGGCAGCGTGGGCCTGGCGACGTTACCTGACCGCTGCGCAGGCGGCGCCGGAGCACACGCTCGAGGTGCGCTACGAGGCGGTGGCTGCCGATCCCCCTGCCGCCGCGAGTCTGATCGCCGAGCGGCTCGAGTCGGATCCCGAGCCGCTGAGCGAGGCGCTTGCGGCCGTGCACGCGCGGTCGATCGGGCGCTGGCGGCGCGACCTCGCGCCCGAGCAGGTCGCGGACGTCGAACGCGAGGCGGGCCCGCTGCTGCGCGAGCTCGGCTACGCCTGAGCATCCGTCTTCCAGCCGAGCTGATTCCCAGGATCCCGCGGCCGGTGCGGGCCGTGTTGCGCAACGCCGTCTGGACGTTCGGCCGCGCCACCTCGGTGGCACGCCCCTTGCCGGACTTCCTCATCCTCGGCGCGCAGAAGGCCGGCACGACCGCCCTCTACGCGTACCTCCGCTGGCACCCCGGCATCACCGGCCCGTCGTGGAAGGAGGTCAGCTTCTTCGACCGCCACTACGGGCGCGGGACGGCGTGGTACCGGGGCCACTTTCCGCTGCGCTCAGGCGGGCGCCTCGTCGGCGAGGCGAGCCCCGGCTACCTGTTCCACCCGCTCGCCCCCGCGCGCGTCCGTGAGACAGTGCCCGCTGCGAGATTGATCGTCCTCGTCCGGGATCCCGTCGACCGCGCCCTCTCGCACTATCACCACGAGGTCGCGCTCGGGCGCGAGCCGCTCTCGTTCGAGGATGCGCTCGCCGCCGAGCCCGAGCGGACGCAAGGGGAGGAGGCGCGGATGGTGCGCGAGCCGGACTACTTCAGCCATGCCTGGTGGGACTACACGTACCTGGCGCGAGGCCGCTACGCCGAGCAGCTCGAGCGCTGGTTCGCCGTCTTCCCGCGCGAACAGCTGCTCGTCGTCGCGAGCGAGGAGCTGTCGAGCGATCCGGCCGGCACGTACTCGCGGGTGCTCGATTTCCTCGGCGCCCCAGCCCACGACCTGCGCGACTACCCCCGGGTCTACGAGCAACGCTACGGCGAGATGCGCCCCGAGACGCGCCGGCGCCTGGCAGGCCACTTCGCCGAACCGAACCGTCGCTTCTACGAGCTCCTGGGCCGCGATTTCGGCTGGAGCTAGGCACGTCCCGCTTCGACGGGCCAGGTCAAGACCAGTCTCGACGTCGGACACCGTTACCGAAGTGTGACGACGGCCTCGAAATCCCCTGCTCAGGCGCCCGTTTGCGCGGTGTCGGACGCCGTTACGGGCGGCCCCTGCGGCCGCGGCCGGTCCAAACCTCAGTAGCGCCTGATCGTCGGGGCCGTGCCGATCACGATCAACGGCTTCGCCTCGGGCCGCAGCCAGCGGAGCACGGTGACGAGCTGGGGGAGCGGGAGGCTGATGCAGCCGAGCGTGGGTCGACCGGTGCTGCGATGGAGGAAGATCCCGGAGCCGCGGCCGGGCACGATCGGGTGCGTGTTGAAGTCGATCACGACCAGATGGCGGTACGCCGTGGGCGAGCGCGACATGTCTTCGCTAGTGACGCGGAACGGCGGCCTGCGCCCGCAGCGCACGTGGCGGAACCGGTTGTAGTACCGCGACTTCGGATCCTCCACCCACCAGTCACCGCAGACGATGCGGCGATACGCGTAGCGGACGCCCGGGTTCGGCCCGACGCCGTACATCGTCCGCTGGAAGCCGTAGGCCCCCGCCGGTGTCGTCCGATCGCCCTCGTGCCGGTTCTCCGAGACGCCCCGCCCGCCGAGCCAGGCCGTCCAGCGCCCGTCGACCGCGACCCAGCAGTCGCCCGCCTTACGCCAGAGCCGCACGGACCCACGGGTCGAGCGCGCCGTCGCCGCGACCACGGTCACGAGCTGACGTGCGTCCCGAGTCGTGGCCAGCTGATTGGCGAGGGTGTCCGGACAGGCCGTGCCCGACTTTGCAACAGGCTGTTGCAAGGTCGTCCGCCCCGAGCCAAGCGCCGGCATCGCCAGCGCGAGCAGGACCGCTAAGGACGCCGGGACCCCTCTCGCCATAGGACCGTTCAGACTACGCTCGCCCGGCGATGAAGGTGCTGCTCCTGGGTCTGCTCGCGGCGTCGTCCGTCCAGGCGCCGCCGTTCTCCTCCTCCGTGTCGCGTGTGACGGCCGCGCAGCTCTCGCACTCGTGGCGGCCCGGGTGCCCGGTTGCGCCCGCGCAGCTCCGACGCGTTCGCGTGACGTACTGGGGCTTCGACCGGGCGGTGCACACGGGCGCGTTCGTGGCGAGCGCACGACGGGTCGACCAGCTCGTTCGCGTCTTTCGCCGTCTCTACCGCGCCCGCTTTCCGATCCACCGGCTCCGACCGATCGACGCCTACGGCGGCAACGACGAACGCTCGCTCGCGGCGGACAACACGGCCGCGTTCAACTGCCGGTACGCGGTCGCGCCCGGGCCGCGCCGCTGGTCCTCGCACGCCTACGGCGAGGCGATCGACGTCAATCCCGTCGAGAACCCGTACCTCGAGGGGGGTCGTGTCCATCCACGAAACGGGCGCGCCTACCTCGACCGCTCGAACGTCAGGCGCGGGATGGCCGTCCGCGGCGGGCTGCTCGTGCGCGCCTTCGCTGAGGCCGGCTGGAAGTGGGGAGGACGCTGGGCCGGGTCACCCGACTACCAGCACTTCTCGGCCACGGGCGGCTGAACGGCGATGGGTTACTCTCAACGCGTGGCGAGGCGCTTGATCGTGCTTGCGATCTGTGGAGCGTGCGCGGCCGGCTTCGGCTCTGCCTCCGCCGGCATCCGGCACGGTGGCCTGCACCTCCTCCGCGGGGACGCGGCGTCCGAGATGAGCACGAACTGGGCGGGCTACGCCGTGGTCGCGCAAGCGGGCACGCGGAAGCCGTTCGCGAGCGTGACCGGCCGCTGGATCCAGCCGGCGGCCATCTGCAACGGCGCGCCGACGTACTCGGCCTTCTGGGTGGGCCTCGGCGGCTTCTCCGCCAAGTCGTATGCCGTCGAGCAGACCGGCACCCAGGCGAACTGCTACGGCGAACAGCCCTACTACGCGGCCTGGTACGAGCTGTTTCCGGCACCGCCCGTCCACGTGAAGATGCGGATCAGGCCGGGGGATCTGATGTCGGCGACGGTCACGGTGAACAAGCGCGTCGTCCTGATCCGACTCAGGAACGTGACGACGAACAGGCGGTTCGTGAAGCGGTTGCGGATGAAACGGCCGGACCTGACGTCGGCCGAGTGGATCGCCGAGGCGCCGACCGGCTGCGACTACACAGGCTTCTGCTCGACGCTCCCGCTGACGAACTTCGGGACCGTCGACTTCTCGCGGAGCACAGCGGCCGTAAGGGGCCACAGAGGTCGGATCGCCGACCCCGTGTGGGCGTCGAGCGCGATCGAGCTGCACGGAGACCTCTACGATCGGGATCATCCCTCGCAGGCCGGCGCGAACGCGATCCCGACCGCCCTCGGCGGGGACGGCGGCTCGTTCAGCGTCAACTGGCAGGAGTTGCCGCCGCCCCCGAACGACTGACGCTCCGGGCCCTTCGCGCCTTCTCCGCCGCCGCCTTCAGCCCCTCGCCGATCGTCGGGAACGTGTGGTGCGCCGCGGCGAGATCGTCCACGGTGACGCCGAGTCGCAACGCGATCGAGAGGCTTTGGACGACCTCGCTCGCCGCGGGCGCGAGAACGTGCAGCCCGAGTACCCGGCGCGTCGGCGCGTCGAAGACGATCTTGTAGAGCCCGTGCTTCGCGTCTAAGTAGGTCGCTCGACGGACGGACGCGAGCGCGTGGTCGACCGTCTCCACCTCGTGGCCCTGCTCGTGTGCTTCGGACTCGGTGAGGCCGACCGCGCCGAGCTCCGGCTCGGTGAAGATCGCCGTGGGCAGAGCCGAGTAGTCGGCGGACCGCTCGACCCCGTACATGTCGTCGACGGCGATTCGCGCCTGATACTGCGCAGCCGGCGTGAACGGCGCCTGCCCGTTCACGTCGCCGGCCGCCCAGATTCCTGGGACACTCGTGCGCATGTGCTCGTCGGCGACGATCCCCGTCTTCGAGGTCTCGACGCCGGCCGCTTCGAGGTTCAGCTCCTCGACGTTGGGCAGTCGCCCCGACGCGAGCAGGAGGCGGTCGAACGCGATCTCCCCCCGCTCGCCGCCCTCGCGAGGAGCCACCGTGGCCGCGTAGCTGCCCGCGTTCGGCTGGACGCGGTTGACGAGACTGCCGAGCACGAACCGGATTCCCTCGCCCTCGAGCGCAGCCTGAAGCTCCGCCGCCGCATCGGGGTCTGACCGAGGAGCGATCTGGTCGAGGGCGTCGACGATCGTCACCTTCGAGCCGAAACGCGAGAAGGCCTGGCCGAGCTCGAGCCCGACCGAGCCTCCTCCGACGACAAGCAACGACTCCGGCAGCGCCTCGAGCTCGAGCGCGGATATGTGGTCGAGCCAGTCGACGTTCTCGATTCCCTCGATCGGAGGCACCGCGGTCCGCGAGCCCGTCGCGACCAGAACCCGTTCCGCGGTCAGCTCGGCATCCTCGTCCACCCGGACGGTCCGCGCGTCGAGGAAGCGCGCCGTGCCCTCAAAGGTGTCGAATCCCGCGGCCTCGAGGTCCTCCCGCCACTTCGCCTGGGTCTTCTTCAGCGCATCCTTCCGCGCCCTCACGGCCCGTAGGTCCACGCCTGCCGGCCCGACCTCGATCCCGAGCTTCGCCGCGAGGGTGTTGATCGCGTGGACGAGCTCCGCAGCGACGAGATAGGCCTTGGTCGGGGAGCACGCGACATTGGGGCAGCTGCCGCCCCAGCGCTCGCGCTCGATCATCGCCACGCTCGCGCCGTGCTCGTTCTTCGCCCGGTTGGCCGCGTCGCGGGCGGCCGAGCCGGCGCCGATCACGATCAGGTCGTACCGCTGCGTCTTCATCGCGCTCCTTTGCCGTTTGCGGGAGAGTCGCACGCCGCGGGCGACTCGTTACAGTCGCGCGATGGACGATGCGCTCCTCGTCGAGGCGCTGCGGGCGCGGGACGAGAGGGCGTTCGTCGAGCTCATGCGGGAGCTCAACCCGTCCCTGCTGCGCGTGGCCCAGATCTACGTCGCCAGCCGCGCCGTGGCCGAGGAGGTGGTGCAGGAGACGTGGCTCGGGGTGCTCAAGGGAATCGACCGGTTCGAAGCCCGCTCCTCGCTCAAGACCTGGATCTTCCGCATCCTCACCAACATCGCGAAGACCCGCGGCCAGCGCGAGGGCCGCACGCTTCCGTTCTCGGCGCTCGAGCGCCCCGGCGCCGTGCCCGAGGCCGCGGTCGATGCCGACCGGTTCCTGCCGCCCGATCACGAGCGCTGGCCGGGGCATTGGGCGGCACGCCCCGAGCCCTGGCCGGAGGAGCGTCTGCTCGCCGCCGAAACGCGCGAGGTCGTCGAGCGCGCGATCGAAGCCCTCCCACCGGCGCAGCGGGCCGTGATCAGCATGCGGGACCTCGAAGGCTGGAGCGCCGAGGAGACGCGTAACGCCCTTGGTGTGAGCGAGACAAATCAACGAGTGCTCCTCCACCGCGCGCGGTCGAGGGTCAGGCAGGCGCTGGAGGACTACTTCTCGGAGGCCGAGTGACGACCGCAGATGCAGAACAGCTGAGTTGCCGGGAGCTCGTGGAGCTCGTGACCGACTATCTCGAGGGTGCGCTCGCCCTCGAGGAGCGCGAGCGTTTCGAGCGGCACGTGCATGCAGAGAACTGTTCTGGCTGCGCCGAGTATCTGCGCCAGATGCGCACCACGGTCGAGCTCACGGGCCGATTGCGGCCCGCCGACCTGAGCCGGGAGCCCGAGGAGGCACTGCGGCGCGCCTTCCGCGACTGGACGTCGGGCTGAGCACCTCGGTGTAACGAACCGGCGCTCCCGGCGACCGTAGCTCGAACCAGGGGTCATCGACGGGAGGGAACAACATGGAGAACGGAAGCAAGGGCCGGGCCGTCTACGCGCAGACGAACGAGGCCGGAACGAACCGTGCGATCGCCTTTGCCCGCGCTGCAGACGGAACGCTGGCGGCGCTCGACACCTACGAGACCGGCGGCGCGGGTGATGGCGTGCCTCATCTCACCTCGCAGGGATCGGTCCTCCTCAGCGGCGACGGGTCGCGGCTGCTCGTCACGAATGCCGGCAGCGGTGAGATCAGCGTTTTCGCGGTCTCGGCGGAGCGGCTCGACTTGATCCAAAAGGTCTCGTCCGGCGGCGCGGCTCCGAAGAGCGTCGCCGAGCACGACGGGCTGGTCTATGTGCTCAACACGGGTGATCCCTCGCTGGCCGGCTTTCGGCTCGGCGACGCAGGGCTGACGCCGATCGACGGCGCCCGGGTCGCGCTGGGCGAAGGGAGCGATCCGGCGCAGGCCGGCTTCACGCCCGACGGGGCGACGCTCGTCGTCACCGACCGTGGCACGGACTCGATCGTGCTCCACGCAGTAGCTGCAGACGGCCGCCTCGCTGAGCCGCACGTTCAGCCCTCGTCGGGGCCGACCCCTTACGGCTTCGCGTTCGCAAGCGACGGGACGCTGCTGGTAACCGAGGCCTTCGGGGCCCAGAAGGGAAAGGCGGCGGCCTCGTCCTACCGCGTCAGCGGCTCGGCGGCCACGCCGGTTTCGCGTTCGATCGGCAACGGCCGCAGCGAGATCTGCTGGGCGGTCGTCAGCAACGATGACCGGTACGTCTTCACGACGAACTTCGCGGACGGCGCGGTCTCGCGCTACGCGATCGGCTCGGACGGGAGCATCGCGCTCGAAGAGCCGGTAGCGGGTGCTGCTGTCGAGGGCCAGACCGGCCTCCGGGACGAGGCGCTGACGAGGGACGGCGACTTCCTCTACGCGATCGACGCCGACGGCGGCAGGGTCTTCGGCTGGGCCGTCGGGGAGGCGGGCGCGCTGAGGTCGATCGGCTCGTGGGAAGGCGTGCCGGCCACGGTAGCGGGGCTCGCGGCGAGCTAGCGCGGAGGAAGAAGAAGAGGGCGGGCTCCGCCGGCCGCGCTACGATTGCGCCGCCGTGTGGCTGTATTTCATCCCGCTGTACATCGCCGCCGCGTTGCTCCTGCTGGTCGGCGTGCTCGCCCTCCTCTCCCGCTTCCGCGGCGGCCGCTACGCCCGGCCTGTCATGCAGGGGATCGCGAAGATCCCGGGCGTCCGCGGTCTGATGATGAGGGCCTCACGGGCCGCTCTCGCGAAGCAGAACCCGGACGCCGCAAGCGCACTTCAGAAGCTCGAGCGTGCGGGTGTCGCGCGGGATCCGCAGCGGGCCCAGGCCGCGCTCTCGCGCCTGACTCCGGCCGAGCGGAAGGCGTACCTCGAGGCCGCCGGTCAGGAGGGGGCGCTGCCGGAGCCCGCGAACCGGCAGCAGCGCCGGGCGATGCAGAAGATGCAGAAGCAGCGGCGCCGCTAGGTATAAGGCCGAACGGCGCCTACGTAGCGGTCGGCATAGGACGAGAGGCTCGCGAGCCGGACCACGTCGCCGGTGTGCGGCGCATGGATGAACATCCCGTTTCCCACGTACATGCCTTCGTGGCCCGGCGTGCCGAAGACGCTTGCGTCGAAGAACAGGAGATCGCCGGGCTGCAAGGCCGACGGCGGCACCGGCTTGCCCTGGTGGATCTGGGTGCCGGTGTAGTGACCGAGGCTGACGCCGAGCTTGCCGTAGACGTACATCGTCAGCCCGCTGCAGTCGAAGCCCGTGAGCGGGTTGGCGCCGCCCCAGCGGTACGGCACGCCGAGGTACTGCGCGGCGATCGCGACGGCCTTGCCGCCGAGGCCGTTCGCGGGCGGAAGGAGCCCGCCGACGAGCGGTTCGCTGACGACTGGCAGGCCGGCGATGGACGGGGCCGCGCCGAAGCCGAGCGCGGCCCAAGGGCCGGCGGCGGTGACGACGCGAGCGGCGAGCCGCGCGGCACGCGAGTCGCCCCGCTCACGCAGCCCGACGAGCACCTCCGCGCCGCTGGAGACGCCGGGATACCCGGGCGCCACGTTCAGCCGTAGTCCGACGACGCCGGTCTTCTTGCCGATCACGGCTTTCTGGCTGACGACCAGGTAGCTCGACCCGTCCAGGGAGAAGAGCGCGTTTGGCTTCGCGTCGCGGAGGAGCCCGTCGACGACGAGGCCGTCGATCATCGCGGCGCGCCCGCGCGAGAGGCTGACCCGGTCGGCGTGCACGCGTCCGCCGAGCATCGAGATGTCCTCGAGCATGACGCGGGTCTTGGTCGCGCGCACCTTTCCGATCGAGAGCACCGAGCCGTCCTCGGGGTAGACGAACGACCCGTTGTGAGCGGCGCTGAGCAGCGAGCCGTCGGAGCTCCGCACCTGCGCGGTGCCGAGGATGTCGGCCGCCGCAGGCGGCGCGACGACGAGGGCGAGCGCCGCCGAGAGTGCCGCTGCGCGCAGCATGCCGCGGAAGATAGCCCTAGACCCGAACGGATGCGTCGATCGCGCTCCGCAGCGAGGCGACGTAGTCGCGGAGCGCGAACGGCCCATCTGCCGCAATTTCGACCGCGCGCGAACCGACGACGATTCCGTCGGCCAGCTCGACCGCCGCCGCAGCGTGCTCGGGCGTCGAGATTCCGAAGCCCGCGAAGAGCTGTACGTCGGTAAGCCCGCGCGTCCGCTCGACGAGCCCGCGCAGCGCCGGCGAAAGTCCCTCACGCGCGCCCGTGGTCCCGGTGAGCGTCACGAGGTAAAGCCACCCGTCCGTGCGCTCGGCGGCGAGTGCGATCCGCTCGTCCGTGGACGTGGGTGCGACGAGTTGCACGCGCGCGAGCTGCGGATGGTCGTCGACGGGCAGGTCGGCGACGATCAAACTCGTCGCACCCGCCCGCCGAGCCTCCGTCTCGAAGCGCTGGTAGCCGTACGCTTCGAGGAGCGACGCGTACGTCATCGGGATCAGAGGCACGTCGGTCCGGCTTCGGGCCGAGGCGAGGCACTCGAGGCACGCGTCCGTCCGCATTCCCTCGGCCAGCGCCCGCTCGCCCGCGCGCCGGATCACCGGCCCGTCCGCGAGGGGGTCGGAGAACGGAAAGCCGAGTTCGACGATGTCGGCGCCGCCCTCGACCGCGGCCTCGGCGAGCTCCGGCGTGCCCGCTCCGCACATCAGGTAGACGACGAGCGTCTTCACGGCGGTGGAGAAATCGTCGCGAAGCCGGCGCCGCTGGGCCGGTGTCGCGGCACACGTTTGCCGGTAGCGTCAGCCGCCGAGGGCGGCGGGCAGCAGCCCCACCCAAGGGCGGGGGTGCGGGGCGGGGCCTGGGCTCGGCTCATTGCGATAGAACCTCCGCGAGGTCCTTGTCGCCCCGGCCGGAGAGGCAGACCAGCACCAGCTCCTCGTCGAGCTCCGCCGCCCTCGCGAGGGCGTGCGCGGGCTCGAGGGCCGGGATGATTCCCTCGGTTTCCGCGAGGCGGCGGAACGCGGCGATGGCTTCCTCGTCGGTCGCGCCGACGTACTCGGCACGGCCGCTGTCGCGGAGGAACGCGTGCTCGGGACCAACGCCGGGATAGTCGAGGCCGGCCGAGATCGAGTGCGCATCGAGGATCTGCCCGTCCTCGTCCGCGAGCAGCGACGAGCGCGAGCCGTGCAGCACGCCGGCCCGCCCGGAACCGAGGCTCGCGGCTCCGGCCGCCTCGACCCCGACGAGCCGGACGTCGAGGTCGTCCACGAACGCCGTGAAGAGGCCGATCGCGTTCGAGCCGCCGCCGACGCAGGCGATCGCGGCCTCGGGCAGGCGGCCCTCGGCGGCAAGCAGCTGCTCGCGCGCCTCGCGGCCGATCACGGCCTGAAGCTCGCGGACGATCTCCGGGTACGGGGCGGGGCCGACGCAAGAGCCGATCAGGTAGTGCGTGGTCTCGACGTTCGTGATCCAATCCCGGATCGCCTCGCTGGTCGCTTCCTTAAGTGTCTTCGTGCCGAACTCGACGGCCCGCACCTCGGCACCGAGGAGGCCCATTCGCTCGACGTTGGGAGCCTGGCGGCGCATGTCCTCCGCGCCCATGTAGACGACGCACTCGAAGCCGAAGCGCGCGCACACGGTCGCGGTCGCGACTCCGTGCTGGCCGGCGCCGGTCTCCGCGACGATCCTTCGCTTTCCCAGCCGCCGCGCGAGGACGGCCTGCCCGAGCGCATTGTTCAGTTTGTGCGCGCCCGTGTGCATCAGGTCCTCGCGCTTGAGATAGAGCCGCTTTCCCGGGGCGAAGCGCTCGGCGAGCGTCAGCGGCGTCGGGCGTCCACCGTAGGTGCGCCCGAGCTCGCCGAGCTCGGCGGCGAACGCATCGTCGATTGCGGCGGCGCGCCAGCCGTCCTCGAGCTCCTCGAGCGCCGGGATCAGCGTTTCCGGGACATAGCGCCCGCCGTACTCGCCGAATGTCCGGGCCGGAGCGCTCACCGGACGGCCGCCACGAACGCGCGCACGCGCGCGTGATCCTTGATCCCGGGCTCCGTCTCGAGGCTCGAGCTGGCGTCCACGGCCCACGGGCGGACGGACTCGATCGCGCCGGCCACGTTGTCGGGCCCGAGACCTCCGGCCAGCATGATCCGCCCCTTGGCGCCGCGGGCGCGGTCGAAGTGGCCGGGGTCGTCCTCCTGCCAGGCGCGGTCGACGACCCGCGCGACGGTCTCGTCGCCCCGGAGCAGGACGCCGTCGCGCGCGCGATGCCCGTTCTCGCGCGCGTACAGCTGGGCGAGGTCGCTCGGGGCGTCGCCTCGCTCGCCGACGTAGACGGCGACCGAGAGCATCGTGTCGGGCACGGGCAGCACCCCGGGCGCCCGGCGCGGGGTCTCGGCGGCGAGGATGAAGCCAGCGAGATCGGCGCCTGCCTCGGCGGCGACCGCGACGTCCTCCTCCCGGGTCAGCCCGCAGACCTTGACGAGCGGCCGTGCGAGCAGGTCCCGCAGCTTCTCAGCAGGGTCACGGGCCAGCATCAAGGCGCTGCCGACTAGAACAGCGTCCGCTCCGGCGAGCTCGGCCGCCGCGCCGTGGGCACGCGCGTTGATCCCACTCTCGGCGACGACGACCCGGTCCTTCGGCACCGCCGCGACGAGCTCGAGCGCGGCACGACGGTCGACCACGAACGTGTCGAGGTCGCGGGCGTTGATCCCGATCGTTTCCGCCTCAAGCCGAACGGCCCGCTCGAGCTCCCTGGCGTTGTGTGCCTCGACGAGCGTGTCGAGCCCGAGCCGGCCCGCGTACTCGAGCAGCGCCGAGGCCAGCCGGTCGTCGAGGTCGCGGAGAATGAGCAGAACAGCGTCGGCCCCCGCCGCGCGCAGCGCGTCGAGTGTCTCCGCGTCGCGGAAGAACCCCTTCGCGAGCAAGGGCGCCTCGGTCACCCCGCGCGCCGCCCGGAGATCGTCGACCGAACCGGCGAAGCTCTCGTCGACGAGCACCGAGATCGCCGCCGCCCCACCCGCGGCGAGCCGCGGTGCGAGCTCCGCCGGCTCCGCGTCGGCGCGGAGATCGCCCGCGGAGGGCGAGCGCCGCTTGATCTCCGCGATCGCGCCGAGCCCCGGCTGCGAGAGCGCGTCGCGAAAGCGGCCCATCAGACCACAGCCTCTTCGGCCCGGCTGAACGCGATCAGTCGCTCGAGCCGCTCGGCCGCAGCCCCCGAGTCGACAGCGTCGCGGGCGAGCTCCAGGCCTTCACGCAGATCTTCGGCATGGCCGCCCGCGGCGATCGCACCCGCCGCGTTGAGAAGGACGGCGCTCCTGCGACCGCCGTTCTGGCCCGCGAAGACGGTCCTGATCGCCGAGGCGTTCTCCTCGGGCGAGCCCCCGCGGAGCTCGCCGGGGTCGCAGCGCTCGATGCCGAACTCGAGTGGGTCGATGTTGCGAACCCGAACGCCGCCGTCCACGACCTCACAGACGAAGTTCGGCCCGGCGGGCGAAAGCTCGTCGATCCCGCCGGCGCCGTGGACCACGAACGCCCGCCTCGCCCCGAGCTGGGCGAGCACGTCGGCGATCGTGCGGACGAGCTCGGGCGCGTAGACGCCGACGACCTGGGCCCGGGCGCCGGCCGGGTTCGTCAGCGGGCCGAGCACGTTGAAGACCGTCCGCGCGGCGAGCTCTCTCCGCACGGGCGCCGCGTGCCGCATCGCCGGGTGGTGAGTGGGCGCGAACAGGAAGCCGAAGCCGAGCTCGTCGATCGAACGGGCCACACGCTTCGGCTCGAGCTCGAGGTTGAAGCCGAGCGCCTCGAGCACGTCGGCTGACCCCGATGCCGAGGAGACCGCCCGGTTCCCGTGCTTGGCGACCCCGGCGCCGGCCGCCGCGGCGACCAGCGCTGCGGCGGTCGAGATGTTGATCGTCTTGGCGCCGTCGCCGCCGGTGCCCGCCGTGTCGACGAGGTCGTCCCGGCGAGGGCGGACGGGCAGCACGTGCTCGCGCATCGCCTCGGCGCATCCGGCGATCTCGTCCGCGGTCTCGCCCTTGGCCCGCAGGGCGATGAGGAAGCCCGCGATCTGAGCGGGCGTCGCCTCGCCGCGCATGATCGAGTCCATGACCTCCCGCGCCTCCTCGCGGCTGAGCGAGTGCCCGTCGAGCAGTCTCGCGAGCGCCTCCTGGATCATCGTCGCGCCTCCAGGAAATTCTTTGCCAGAGCGGGCCCGACGGGTGTCAGGACCGACTCGGGATGGAACTGGACGCCGTCGACCGGGAGCTCCAGATGCCGGACGCCCATCACCTCTCCTTCCGAGCACGTGGCGGAGACCTCGAGCTCTCCCGGGATCGAGGTGGCGGCCAGAGAGTGGTAGCGGCCGGCCTCGAACTCCTCCGGCAGCCCGGCGAAGATGCCGCGGCCGTCGTGGCGGACGGCGCTCGACTTTCCGTGCACGAGCTCGTGGGCGCGGCCGATTTCCCCGCCGAACGCCTCGACGATCGCCTGGTGGCCGAGGCAGACGCCGAGCGTCGGCACGCGGCTCGCGAGCCGTCGCACGATCTCGACCGTCGCCCCGGCGTCGCCCGGCCTGCCCGGACCGGGGGAAACGACCAGGTGGGACGGCGCCAGCCGCTCGGCCTCCTCGGGATCGACGGTGTCGTTTCTGCGCACCTCGACCTCGGCACCGAGCTCGCCGAAGAGGTGCGCGAGGTTGTAGGTGAACGAGTCGTAGTTGTCGATCAGGAGGATCACCGCGCTCTCGCCTCCGCCAGCTCGATCGCGGTCTCGAGCGCCGCCAGCTTCCGCAGGCACTCGTCGTGCTCGGCCGGGGGGTCCGAGTCAGCAACGATGCCCGCACCCGCTTGCAGTAGCGCCAGCCCGTCGTGCAGGACGATCGTCCGGATCGCGATGCAGGTGTCGAGGGTGCCGTCGGGGAGCGAGTAGCCGACCGCCCCCGCGTACGGCCCCCGGCGATAGCCCTCGAGCTCGGAGATGATCTGCATCGCCCGCACCTTCGGCGCGCCCGAGACCGTACCCGCGGGGAAGCAGGCCCGCAGCAGGTCGAACGACGAGAGCCCGTCCTGCAGCTCCCCTGCGACCTCGGAGACGAGGTGCGTGACGTGCGAGAAGCGCTCCGGCTCGAGGAACCGCTCGACGTGCACCGTGCCGGCGCGGCATACCCGCGAGAGGTCGTTGCGGCCGAGGTCGACCAGCATCACGTGCTCGGCCCGATCCTTCTCCGAGGCCAGCAGGCGCGCACCGTCGCCGTTTCCGGGCGCCGTCGTGCCGGCGATCGGGTTGAGGCTCGCGCGCGTTCCCTCCAGCTTGACGAGCGTCTCGGGCGAGGAACCGACCAGCGCGATCCCGTCGAGCTCGAGCAGGAAGAGGTACGGGGATGGATTGACGCGCCGGAGCGAGCGGTAGAGCTCGAGCGCCGTCGCGGACGTCGGGCGCTCGGCGCGCTGGGAGAGCACGATCTGGAACGCGTCGCCGTCGCGGATGTGCTCCTTCGCCTTGACGACGCTGCGCTCGTAGTCGTGACGGGACGGGAGCCGGCGCGTCGATCCGGCGCGTCCGCGCAGGCCGCCCGCTGCATCCGGCTGCGGCCCGGCGAGGAGCTCGGTCACGTCGGCCGCGTCACCGCAGAGGACCTCTGCCATCCCGAGGCCGTGGTCGAAGCGCACGAGCGTGTCCGCGACGACGAACCGGCTCTCCGGCAGGTCGCGGCCGGCGTCCGGCAGCCCGACCGTGGTCTCCAGGCTGACGATGTGGTCGTAGGCCAGGTAGCCGACGACCGGCTCGCCGACGGCTTCGGCCTCCTGGAAGGTGACGAAGCGCGATCCGCAGCCGACGAACGAGTGGCGGCCGAGCCTGCCGTGCTCGACGGACTCGAGCAGAAACGCGCCGCCCTCCGGGCGGCTGTCTCGCAGCCTGAGGTAGGCCCCGAGGGGGGTGAGCAGATCGGTTGAGACGACGGTGGTTGCGTTCATGGCAAACAAAAAGACCCTCCGGCGGAAGGTCTGTCGAGCGGAACGGGGTTGTCGGCCTGCGTCGGCTCAGGCGCGGCTCCCGCCCCGCTCGTGGCGCCAGGTCCAGGCCCAGGAGTGCGTGGCAGGAGTCATTGGACGAAGAGTAGGCAGGCCGCGTCAGGCTCGTCAACCCGGATCGGCGGGCCGGGCGCGCGTTGTTACGCTTTTTCGATGGTACGTTCCGTGATCGTCTCGGCCGTTCGAACGCCGTTCGGCAAGCTCGGGGGCGGCCTGAAGGACTACGAGGCGACCGAGCTCGGCGCGCTCGCGATCAAGGCCGGGCTCGAGCGTGCCGGCCTCGAGGCGGGCGAAATCCAGTACGCGATCATGGGCCAGGTCCTGCAGGGTGGGGCAGGACAGGCGCCGGCGCGCCAGGCGGCGGTCGCGGCGGGTCTGCCGATTGAGGTTCCTGCGGACACGATCAACAAGGTGTGCGCCTCGTCGATCCGTGCGCTCGAGATCGCGGACTCGATGATCCGCGCAGGGGACGTCGAGATCGTGGTCACCGGCGGCATGGAGTCGATGACGAACACACCGTTCGCACTGAAGAAGGCGCGCTTCGGCTACAAGCTCGGGGACGGCACGCTGATCGACCTGACGACCCACGACGGGCTGACCTCGAGCTTCGACGGCAGGCACATGGTCGAGCAGGCGTCCTTCGTCTCGCGCGAGCTCGGGATCTCGCGTGAGGAACAGGACACGTGGGCGCTGCGCTCGCACGAGCGGGCGGTCAAGGCCGCGGACGAAGGTTTCTTCGCCGACGAGATCGTCGCGGTCGGCGACCTGAGCATGGACGAGGGGCCGCGCCGCGACACCTCGATCGAGGCGCTCGCCAAGCTGAAGCCGGTTTTCGACCCGGAGGGGACGACGACGGCCGGCAACGCGCCCGGCGTCAACGACGGCGCCAGCTGTGTGGTCGTCTGCTCGGAGGAGTTTGCGAAGCGGCGTGGCCTCGAGCCGCTCGGGACGATTCTCGCCCAGGGCTACGTGGCCGACGAGTTCGCGTACCTCGCGCGCACGCCGGCCAAGGCCGGCGAGCAGGCCCTCGCGAAGGCGGGCAAGACGATCGACGACGTCGAGCGCATCGAGGTCAACGAAGCCTTCTCGTCCGTCGCTCTGAACTCGGTCCGGATGCTCGGCGCCGACCCCGAGAAGGCGAACGTGAACGGCGGAGCGGTTGCGCTCGGCCACCCGATCGGCGCCTCCGGCGGCCGGATCGTCGGGACGATGGTCAACGAGCTGCGCAGAAACGGCGGTGGCCTCGGCCTGGCCGCGATCTGCTCTGGCGGCGGCCAGGGCGACGCGCTCCTGATCGAGGTCTGAGCCGAAGCCTCCTAGTGGGAGGGCTGGGCGGTAGCCCTCCTAGTCGGCCTCGAGCAGCGCCTTGAGGCGGGCGAAGTCGCCCTTCAGCTCGTGCTCCGCGGCGCGCTCGATCATCGGTCGCACGAACCTGCCGATACCGGCGGGATCGGCTTCGGCCTCGATGTGCAGAAGCGTGCCGCCGGCGCGCTCCTCAAGGCGGTGCCGGAACGTGAACCGGATCGGGCCTGACGTGCCGTGCAGCGTGAAGACGCGCTCGGGCTCGTACTCGGTCACCTCGACCTCGGACTTCGCCCGCCGGCCCAGGAACTTGCGCTCGTCCTCGAGCTTGGTCCCGACGGCCATCGGCCCGTTCGAGACCTGGTGCGAGGAGACCGCGCTCGACTGCCACTCGGGGACGTTCTCGGGATCGACCAGGTACTCCCAGACCTCGTGCAGCGGGCGGTCGATCTCGACGGTGTGCTCGATGTGAACCACGGCGGCGCTGCACGTTAGCCTCTTCGCCGATGCGCTTCGGCCACATCCTCGTCGTCGGCGCAGGCCAGATGGGCGGCGGGATCGCCCAGGTGGCTGCTGCGTCGGGGCGCCGGGTCTCGCTCTACGACGCCGCGCCCGGCGCGGTCGAGCGAGGGCTCGAGGCGATGCGTAAGAGCCTGACGAAACTCGCGGAGAAGGGCGGCGCGGCGCCGGACGAGGTGCTGGCCCGCGTCGAACCCGCCGGTGACATCGTCCCCGCCGATCTGATGATCGAGGCCGTCGTCGAGGACGCCTCCGTGAAAGAAGACGTCTTTCGGCGGGCGGACGACGTGCTGCCCCAGGACGCGATCTTCGCCTCGAACACGTCATCGATCCCGATCACCTCGCTCGCGGCCGCGACCGCAAGACCCGACCGGGTGATCGGGATGCACTTCTTCAACCCCGTGCCCGTGCTGGCGCTCGTCGAGGTCGTCCGCGGCCGTGAGACCTCGGATGCGACGGCGGAGGCGATCACGGAGCTTGCGCGGGAGCTCGGCAAGACCCCCGCGGTGGCGAACGACTTCCCCGGGTTCGTTTCGAACCGGATCCTCATGCCCTACATCAACGAGGCGGTCTACGCGCTCCAGGACGGCGTCGCCGAGCCGGAGGCGATCGACACCATCGCCAAGCTCGGGTTCGCGCATCCGATGGGGCCGCTGGCACTCGCCGATCTGATCGGCCTCGACACCTGTGTGGCGATCATGAAGGTACTGCAAGAGGGACTGGGCGACGACAAGTACGCCCCCGCGCCGCTGCTCGAAGCCCACGTTGAGCAGGGAAGAACGGGCCGCAAGTCCGGGGAGGGTTTTTACATCTACTAGTCACACCTAAAGACAACAGCCCGTCAGGCCGAAAAACGAAGCTGTAGGCAAACGAGGTGGAGGTGGCAGGTGCGCCTTCTGCTTGTCGACGACGATCCAGGGTTGCGCGCCCTCCTCAGGGCCACACTCGACGCTGTCGACATCGAGCTCGACGACGCCGAGGACGCCGCGGGTGCGTCGCGCGCGATCGAGTCTCGAAGGCCCGACGCCATCGTCCTCGACGTCAACCTGCCGGGCCTCGACGGCCTCGCCTTCTGCCGCGACCTGAAGCGCGCGAAGGCGACGAAGGACATCCCGATCGTCATCCTCAGCGGCTCCGAGGGTGGTACCGCCGAAGCGGCGCTCGCCGCCGGGGCGGAGGCCTTTCTCGCCAAGCCGTTCAGCCCGCTCGAGCTGCTCGCGATCGTCGAACGGCTCGCCGGCGGTCTCTACGGCATCCCGTTCCGGGCGACCAAGGCGGCGGAGCCACAGGAGCAGCTGCTGCTCTACGCTCGCGACCTCCGCCATCTCCTCGAGATCGAGCGTGGGCAGCGCCACCTGCTCGAGAACGCGTACCACGAGACCGTCGCCGCGCTCGCCACCGCGCTCGAGTCGAAGGACACGGGGACCCGAGCCCACTCGCAGCGCGTCCAGCGCTACGCCGTGGAGCTCGCGAAGGCGGTCGAGCCCGAGCTGGTCGAAGACCAGGCGACCGAGTACGGATTCCTCCTGCACGACGTCGGCAAGATCGGGATCCCGGACGACATCCTGCTCAAGCCAGGGCCGTTGACCGACGCCGAGCGCCGCCGGATGGAGACGCACACGGTTCTCGGCGAGCAGATGCTCGGCGGCGTGGCGTTCCTCCAGGGGGAGGGGTTGCGGATCGTGCGCTCACACCACGAGCGGTGGGACGGAGGCGGCTATCCCGACGGGTTGGCCGGAACGGAGATCCCGCTCAGCGCGCGGATCTTCGCCGTCGCGGACGCCCTCGACGCGATGACCAGTGACCGGCCCTACCGCAGCGCGCTCAGCTGGACGGCGGCGGGTCGCGAGATCGTCGCCGAGTCGGAGCAGCAGTTCGACCCGACAGTGGTCAAGGCCTTCGTCTCCCGTGCGCGCGCCCTGCGCACGATCCGCCGCGAGTTCGCCGCGGCCTGAAGCGTCAGACCGACGGCCCCGTCGTCGTGGGCGCCGCTTCCGTCTGGTGCCAGAGCACGATCTTGCCTTTGTCGACGCGCACGATCGCCGTCGCCCGCTGGCCCGGCCCGTCGCATTTGCTTCCCTGTCTGTCGCCGAGCACGAACGTGGCTCGCGTCGTATCCCCCTTTGTCTCGATCGAGACGATCTTTCCCGAGCAGGGGAGGGCCGCATTCCACGCCTCGGCGTCAGCCTCAGTGTCCAAGCGGATCGTCGTCCCCGCCTGCACCACCCTCGCCCCGTGCGCGAAGAGCTTCGCGGCCGCCTTGTTGTCGCCGGAGTTCAGCTCCTGGCTCCACGCGCGAACGACGCTCTCCGGAGAAGGAGCACTCGATCCGCAGCCGGTGACGACGGCGACGGGGAGGAGGGCCAGCGCGAGCCGAAGCCGCAAAACGACGCGACTAATATCACGCCGGTGAACTTCGAGCTCACCCCGGAGCAGCGTGAGATCCAGGCGCTTACGCGCGACTTCGCCGCCGAGAAGATCGAGCCGCACGCCGCGGAGTGGGACCGGGACCACCGCTTCCCTCGCGAGCTGTTCACCGAGCTCGCCGAGCTCGGTCTCATGGGAGCCTGCGTCCCGGAGGAGTACGGGGGAGCGGGCGCCGACTTTCTCTCCTACATCCTCGTCCTCGAGGAGCTGTCCCGCGCCGACGCCGGCGTCGGGGTGACCGTCGCCGTGCACACGAGCGCGGTGTCGCTGCCGATCCTGACGTTCGGCAGCGATGAGCAGCGCTCCCGGTTCATGCCCCCGCTCGCGCGCGGCGAGCATCTCGGCGCGTTCGCCCTCACAGAGGCGGAAGCCGGCTCCGACGCCGCCTCGCTACGGACGCGGGCCGAGCCGGACGGTGACGGCTGGCGGATCACGGGTGCGAAGCAGTGGATCACCAACGCGCGCTACGCGGGCACGGTTCTGCTGTTCGCGCGGACCGACGAGGACACGCCGGGCGCCGCGGGTGTGAGCGCCTTCGTCCTCGACGGCGACCACGTACGTGTGACCCGCGACGAGGAGAAGCTCGGCCTCAACTCCTCGATCACGAACGACATCGTCGTCGAGGGCGCTCAGGTGGCGCGCGACCGGCTCCTGCACGAGGAGGGGAAGGGCTTCCGGGTGGCGATGGCCACGCTGGACGGCGGCCGCATCGGGATCGCCGCGCAGGCGCTCGGTATCGCGCAGGCCGCCTACGACGCCGCCAGGGCCTATGCCCTCGAGCGGCGCCAGTTCGGAAAGCGGATCGCGGATTTCCAGGCGATCCAGTGGAAGCTCGCCGACATGGCGACCGAGATCGACGCGGCGCGCTTGCTGGTCTACCGAGCGGCTGACCTGAAGGAGCGCGGCGAGCCGCACACGGAGGCAGGCGCGAAGGCGAAGCTGTTCGCTTCCGAGACCGCG
>JBKPOY010000002.1:0-6364 GCA_046733295.1 Actinomycetota bacterium
CGGCCGAATGAACTCGTCGAAGGTCTCGCGGTCGCAGCTCGCGACTGTCGCCGGGGCGAGCGCACGGACGGAGGCCGTTCGCGGCACCTGCATCGCGAGGGCGACCTCGCCGAAGTAGTCGCCCGGCCGCAGCACCCGTCGCGGCCCGAGGGCCGCCTGGCTTACCGCGAACATGCCCGAGAGCACGACGTAGAAGCGGTCGCCGTCGTCGCCCTCCTCGACGACCGCACCGCCCGCCGGCACCTCCTCCCGGCGCATCCGCTGGCCCAGCTTCATCAGTGTCTCGCCCGGCAGCTCGGCGAGCAGGCCGACGCGCTGCAGCTCGTGGACCGTGGCTGGGTTGAACCTGGGCACTGCGAATCTCCTTCTCGCGCTTCGGGTAGTTAGTAACAGCAATGGGCGAGCTGACCGGGTGGAAATCCTGTCCGCGCTGTGGCGCCGCGCTGACCGGCGACCGGTCCCGTCTCGAGTGCGGGGAGTGCGGGTTCGTGGTCTACGCGAGCTCGAAGCCGACCGCGGGCGCGCTCTGCGTCGACGACGGCAAGCTCCTGCTGACGCGACGTGCGCACGACCCGTTTCGGGGCTACTGGGACATTCCGGGCGGTTTCCTCGACGAGGGCGAGCATCCGCTCGACGGGCTGAGGCGGGAGATCCGCGAGGAGACCGGGCTCGAGGTCGAGCCGGACCGGTTCGTCGGCATCTGGATCGACCATTACGGGGGTGATTCGACCGCGGAGGCGACGCTCAACCTCTACTGGACGGCCCGCGTCGTCGGCGGCAAGCCCGCGCCCGCCGACGACGTTTCCGAGCTCGGCTGGTTCCACGCCGACGAGCTCCCGCCGCCGAACGAGCTCGCCTTCGAGAACGTGCCGAAGGTCCTACGCCTCTGGCGGGACGAGCACGCGTAGGGCGCCCGGCTCGACGCGGCACTCGAACCTGTCCGACAGCTCTTCCGGCTCGCCGTCGATCGCGGCTCGGATCCTGCCGGCACCGGCGACGGTGAACGACTCGGCTGAGCGCTCGCGCCAGTTCGTCGGCACGACGCCGTCGGCCGAGTAGAGGTGCAGGCGGCCCTCGCTCAACGACGCGCGCTCGCCGAGCTCGAACAGGTTCAGCTCGTAGGCGTTGTTCGCTACCAGGATCACGCGCGCGGCGACGGTCTCGCCATCGACGGACAGGCGCAGGCGATGCGGATGCCTGAGCGTTCGCAGCAGCGCCCGCAGCCGAGCCAGCTCGGCCCGGCGCCGGCGGTGGTGCTCGCGGCGGTGCACGAGCGAGGCATATGCGCCGAACGAGATGTTGTTCAGGAAGAGCCGGTCGTCGGCGCGGGCGACGTCGATCCGGCGTTCCCGGCCTCTGAAGGCGGCGAGCGCCGCGAGGGGGTCGCCGCGGTCGAGGCCGAGATCGCGCGCGAAGTGGTTGCGCGTTCCGAAGGGGATGCAGACGAACGGCAGCTCGCGCTCGATCGAGACCTCCGCGATCGGCGCGAGCGAGCCGTCTCCGCCGGCGACGCCCAGCGCCTCGGCGTTGGCCTCACGGGCGAGCTTCGCGGCATCGTCGTCCTCGGCCAGGACATGGACCTGGACCCCCAGCTCGCGCGCGGCGTCGGCGAGCTCGTCCGCGCTCGGCCCACCCTTGCCCGAACGCGGGTTGATCAGGAGGAAGCCGGCCAAAGCCGCGGCAGCGTATAGGCCCGAGCATCTCGCAAGTTAGGCCGTTCGGCTCATGCGCAAAGGTCGGTGCTGGGCCGATCATCTGGGAATGAGCGATCGTGGCTTCCACCGGATCGAGGCTGATCTCGAAGACAGCTGGCTGGAAGACTGGGCGGGCGTCGGAATCGCGGAGCTCGAGGCCTACCTGGCGAAGCATGCGGCCTTCCTCACGTTCCTCGACGGCGAGACTGCGAACTCCTAGTTTGAACTCGTAGTTTCGACGCGCCGCCGCGCGGGGAGTAACTCCCCGCGCGGTGAAGCTCGATTACCTGATTCGCGGCCTTCCCGGTCACCCGATCCATCCGCCGCTGACCGACGCCACGATCGGCTCGTACACGGCGGCCACGGCGATGGGCTTCGCGAGCATCATCGGCCTCGCGGAGCATTCCGCGGCGCACGGCTGGTGGCTCGCGCTGATCGTCGGGCTGATCATTACGGTGCCGACCGCGCTGACGGGGCTCGCCGATTGGCTCGCGATCGAGTCGGGCACGCCGCTCAAGCGCACCGCGACCTTGCACCTGATCGCGATGGTGACCGCGACCGTCTTTTTCCTGATCGCGGCCGTCGTCGGTCACGACGGCTACACGCACGGCGCCGTCGAGACGCTGCCCTACATCCTGACGCTGATCGGCTTCGGCGCGATGACGTTAGGCGGCTGGCTCGGCGGGGCGATCGTCTTCGTACACGGGATGCGGGTGCTCGACCTCGTGCAGGAGCCGGCATCGCGTGCGGCCTCGCCGCTGCCGAAGCCCGAGAAAGAGCAGGCCGAAGGCTCGTAGCGCTAGGCGGCTGTCTCGGCGAGGCCGAGTGACTTCTCGATCGCGCCCTTCGGCTGGGCGCCGATCGCGGCCGCCGCGGGCTCACCGCCCTTGAAGAGGACGATTGTGGGGATCGAGACGATGCCGTACTTCTGCGCGAGCGAAGGCTCTTCGTCGATGTTGACCTTGACGAGCCTGAGCTCGTCGCCGCGCTCTTCCACGATCTTGTCGAGGACCGGCGAGACGGCGTGACACGGACCACACCACTCCGCCCAGAAATCGACGATCACGGGCTTGTCGCTCTGGATGACTTCCTGTTCGAAGCTCGATTCGGTGACCGGGGTGCTCATTTCGGTGTTCCTTCCTGTCTGGTTCTTGACTCAAACGCGCGGGCGGGAGCTCTTGTTCCCGACGCCTAGAATCGAGCGCATGGAGCAGGTCTTCACGCCGCTGCCGCCGGTGCCCGACCACCCTAGGCTGGAGGAGGAGATTCTGCAGTGGTGGGAGGACGAACAGGTCTTCCAGCGGCTGTGTGACCAGAACCGAGGCAACGAGCGCTGGTCGTTCATCGACGGCCCGGTGACGGCGAACAAGACCCTGGGCGTCCACACGGCGTGGGGGCGGACGCTGAAGGACGTCTTCCAGCGCTACAAGGCGCTCCGCGGCTTCGACCAGAGGTACCAGAACGGCTTCGACTGCCAGGGCCTCTGGATCGAGGTGGGCGTCGAGCGCCAGCTGGGCCTCAACTCGAAGCGCGAGATCGAGGAATACGGGCTCGAGAAGTTCGCCGCCAAGTGCCGCGACATCGTCGTCTGGTCTGCCGCGGAGCTGACCCGGGGCTGCAAGCGTCTCGGCCAGTGGATGGACTGGGGCAACGACTACTTCACGTTCAGCGACACGAACATCGAATACATCTGGCGGTTCCTGAAGGCCGTCCACGGCAAGGGCTGGCTCTATCTCGGGCACCGCTCCACGGAGTGGTGCCCGCGCTGCGGGACGTCGCTCTCGCAGCACGAGCTGACGCAGGCGGGTGTGTACCAGGAGCGCGCCGACCCGTCGCTCTTCGTACGCCTCCCCCTGCTCGACCGGGCCCACGAGTACCTGGTCGTCTGGACGACGACCCCCTGGACGCTGCCGGCGAACGTCGCCGCGGCGGTCGAGCCGACGGCCCAGTACGGCCGGCGCGAGAACGGGGAGTGGGTCGCGGTCGCCCGCTACCCCGACGACACCTTCGAAGAGACGCTCGCCGGGGAGCAGCTCGTCGGCTGGCGCTACCGGGGGCCGTTCGACCACCTGCCGCCGGCGGCGGGCGTCGAGCACCGAGTGATCCCCTGGGACGAGGTGTCGCTCGAGGAGGGCACGGGCATCGTCCACATCGCGCCCGGGGCGGGGCAGGAGGACTTCGAGCTCGGGCGCGTGCACGAGCTGCCCGTCCTGGCGCCGGTCGACGAGGCGGGGCGCTTCTACGAGGACTACGGCTGGCTGCACGGCGTCTCCACGGTCGAGGCCGCGGACCAGATCGTGGGTGACCTGCGCGAGCGCGGGCTTCTCGTTGGCGCCGGTCTCTACGAGCATCGCTACCCACACTGCTGGCGCTGCGATACACCGCTCATCTGGCGGGTCGCCGACGACTGGTTCATCGGCGTCGAGCAGATCCGGCAGCCGCTGCTCGATGCCAACGCGACCGTCGAGTGGACGCCTCCCCAGTACGGGAAGCGAATGGACGACTGGCTGCGGAACATGGGCGACTGGAACATCTCGCGCCGGCGCTTCTACGGCCTACCGCTGCCCTTCTACCCCTGCGCGTGCGGGCACCTGAACGTGATCGGGTCGAAGGGCGAGCTCGAGGAGCGCGCGGTCGAGGGGTTCGACCAGCTCGAGGAGCTGCACCGCCCGTGGGTCGATCGCGTCCTCATCCGCTGCGAGTCCTGCGGGGAGTCGGTGCGGCGCGTGACCGAGGTCGGCGACGTCTGGCTCGACGCCGGGATCGTCCCGTTTTCGACGCTCGGCTGGGAGAGCCCGACGGTGATCGAGGACGGCTACGCGACGGGCGCCTCCCGCGGCTTGTCGGGGGCAGACCTGCCCGATCACGCGTACTGGGAGCAGTGGTTCCCGGCGCAGTGGGTGTCGGAAATGCGTGAGCAGATCCGTCTTTGGTTCTACTCGCTGATGTTCATGTCCGTCGCCCTGACCGGGAAGGCGCCCTACCGGCAGGTGCTCACCTACGAGAAGCTCCTGGACGTCGAGGGCCGCGAGATGCACGGCTCATGGGGGAACCTGATCGAGGCGGAAGAGGCGTTCGAACGCATGGGCGCCGACGTGATGCGCTGGCTCTATTGCCAGCAGCCGCCGACGCAGAACATCCGCTTCGGCTTCGGCCCTGCGGAGGAGGTGAAGCGGCGGCTCCTGACCCTCTGGAACTCCGTCAAGTTCTTCGTCGACTACGCGAACGTGGAGGGCTTCCGGCCGCGGCCGGAGGATCTCGCGGCCGGGCCGCAGGGCGTCGACCTGCAGCCACTCGACCGCTGGCTCGTGGCACGGACTGCGCAGCTGGTGGCGGAAGCGACCCGCGCCTACGACTCGTTCATGACGGTGGACGTGATCCGGGCCTTCGACGAGTTCGTCGACGATCTCTCCAACTGGTACATCCGCCGCTCGCGGCGGCGCTTCTGGGACGGGGACGAGGTCGCTCTACGGACGCTCTGGCACGCGCTCGTCCAGGGGGTGCGTGTGCTCGGGCCGGTGATGCCGTTTCTGGCCGAGCATCTCTGGCGGAACCTCGCGGCCGAGGGCGCGCCGGCGTCGGTCTTCCTTGCGGGGTGGCCCGACGAGCGCCGGCGAGACGAGGCGCTGCTCGGGGAGGTCGCCGAGGTTCGGCGTGTGGTCGAGCTCGGCCGCCAGGCGCGCGCGCAGTCCGGGTTGAAGCTGCGCCAGCCGCTGCGGCGGTTGATCGTCGAGGGGGCGCAGCTCTCGGACGAGCACGCGGCCGAAGTGCGCGAGGAGCTTCGGGTCAAGGGCGTCGAGCTCGGGCCCGTCGAGGCGACCGAGCTGCGAGTGAAGCCGAATCTGCCTGTGCTCGGCCCCAAGCTCGGCAAGGAGCTCGGCGCCGTGCGGTCGGCCCTCGAGGCCGGCGAGTTCGAGGAGCTCGACGGCGGTCGCTTCCGCGCCGGCGGGCACGAGCTCGGCGCCGACGAGATCCTGGTCGAACGACACGGGAAGGAAGGCTGGGCGGTCTCCAGCGGCGCCGGCCTGACGGTCGCGCTCGACACCGCGCTCGATCCGGAGCTCGAGCTCGAGGCGCTCGTGCTCGATCTCATCCACCAGATCAACTCCATGCGCAAGGAGCAAGGGCTGGAGCTGACCGACCGGATCAAGATCACCCTGCCGGCCGCGCAGAAGGACCTGCTCCGGCACGAGGACTGGATCAAGGAAGAGACGCTGGCGGTCGAGATCGAGACCGACGCCGGCACCGAGCCGCAGATCGCCAAGGCCTGACGGCGTCCGGCGAGCACGCGGTACGACCGGGCCCTGTCCGGGGTCTGACCCCGGCCGTGGCCGTTGGGACGGTGTTGAGGCGCGAGCGTGACGAAAGACGCGCAGCGTCCGCCATGGGGCCGACGAGGCCGTACCGTCGAGGCTATGGCGCGGCGACTGCGGATTCTGGGGGCCGGCGCGACGTACCACGTCACGGCGCGCTCCACTTTTGGCCGACTCGCCTTCGTCGAGAACGACGACCGACGCGTTTTCGAATACAGGCTCGACGACGTCATCCGGCGGTTCGCGTGGTCGTGCAAGGCGCACTGCCTGCTGGGGACGCATTACCACCTGCTCGTGACGACGCCGCAGCCGAATCTCTCCGAAGGGATGAAGCGTCTGAACGGCCTGTACGCGCAG
>JBKPOY010000003.1:0-18978 GCA_046733295.1 Actinomycetota bacterium
GCCCACGTGTTTGCCATTTGTCCCTCTACGAGCGTGACAACACCGGCAAGCCCAGCCGCTCCAACAACGAGGGTGACGACATACGCGACTAGCAACGGATCGGTCGGTACGGAGTGTGGTTTCAGGGAAAAACTGTAGGAATTTGCGGTCAAAGCTCTTGAAACCTCCCCCAAAAGGGGTATGCTGGCGGTGCCGTTAGTCCCTACGAAGGAGTGGTCAATTGACCGTCGTTCGCCGTTTGTTCGGTCGAGCAACGCTCGTTGGGTTCTCGAAGGACTGGTAAAGCCCGCGTAGCTTCTGTTTTCCCCAGACTGTTGACATCCCCCTGTTGAGGGATATCCACAGGCTGTGGGCAAAACACCGCAGGAAACTACGCTCCCGCGCCTAACGAGGCGGGTCGGTTTTTTGCGGCCCGGCTAGGCGATCAGGCCGCGGCGGAAGCCGACGGCGACAGCGTGCGCGCGCGAGCGGGCCTGCAGTTTTGCCAGCAGGTGGCGTACGTGGGACTTCACGGTTTCCTCCGAGAGAAACAGCCGCTGACCGATCTCCCGGTTGACGAGACCGTCGGAGATCAGCTGGAGAACCTCGAGCTCCCGACCCGTCGGCTCCTGTTCGAGCTCCTGGAGCGGGCCGGCGAACGGAATGACCTCGGCGCCGTTGCCGCGCTTCTGGGCAACCGCCTCGAACCGGCGCGAATGATCGCGATAGCGGTTCAGGATTTCGTTGCGCTCTGCAGCGTCCACGACCCAGCTATCGGCCGCATGGCTACGCCGCTTTAGCGCTCTGAGTTAGCCCGATCGGGGGATTGGCGGCTGCGAGGGCTCCTTGCCCGGCTCCACCGGGAGCGCACCCTCGTCGGCCGCCGCCGGCGTGCTCGGCGACACCTGAACCCGCGCAAGCGTCTCCTTGTCGACGTTGAGGGGGTGGTGGCAGGCGGCAAGGTGACCGTTCCCGTAATCCGTGAGCGGGGGCTCGATCTGCGAACAGACCTCCGTCGCATAGCGGCAACGTGGATGAAACCGGCAGCCCGAGGGCGGATTGATCGGCGAGGGTACGTCCCCCTGGAGCACGATCCGCTCCCGCTGCTCGGAGAGATCCGGGTCCGGGATCGGCACCGCGGAGAGCAGCGCCTCCGTGTAGGGCATGATCGGCCGCGCGTAGAGCTCCTCCGCAAGCGAGACCTCCACGAGCTTGCCGAGGTACATGACGGCGATCCGATCCGACACGTGGCGGACGACGCCGAGATCGTGGGCGATGAAGATGTAAGTGAGGCTGAACTCTTCCTGGAGGTCTTGGAGGAGGTTGATCATCTGCGCCTGGATCGAGACGTCGAGTGCGGAGACCGGCTCGTCCGCCACGATCAGCTTGGGGCGCAAGGCGAGCGCCCGGGCGACACCGATCCGCTGCCGCTGCCCACCGGAGAACTCGTGTGGAAACCGGTTGTAGTGCTCGGGGCTGAGACCAACGGCCTCGAGCAGCTCCTCCACCTGACGCTTGCGGCTCCCGCGGTCGCCGATGCCGTGAATCCGAAGCGGGTCGCTGACGATCGTGCCGACCCGCTTGCGCGGGTTCAGCGACGCGTACGGGTCCTGGAAGACCATCTGCATCTCCCGGCGGAGCGGCCGCATCCCGCGCGCGCCGAGCTTGCCGATCGACCGCCCCTGGAAGACGACGTCACCCTCAGTCGGCTCGAGCAGCCTGACGATGCAGCGCCCGAGCGTCGACTTGCCGCAGCCGGACTCGCCCACAAGGCCGATCGTCTCGCCCGGGCTCACGGCCATCGTGACGTCGTCGACGGCGTGCACCCGCGCGACCTCCTGCTGGAGGATCCCCTTCCGGATCGGGAAGTACTTCTTGAGACTCCTGACCTCGACGAGCCGGGCGTCGCCGTTCGAGCTCATGCGACCACCGCTTCTCCCTTGATCGTCGCCTCCCGCACCGCGCGCTTCTCGTCCACTGGGAGCCAGCAACGGTCGAGGTGGCCCCGCTCCTCGACGCGGTTCAAGAGGTCGGGCTCTTCGACGCACTTGTCGAAAGCGTGCGGGCAACGCGGCCGGAACTTGCAACCCTGCGGCAGGTTGATCAGGGACGGCGGCGCGCCCTTGATCGACGCGAGCCGGCCCCCCTTCGGCCGGTCGAGGCGCGGGATGGAGCCGAGCAGTCCCCAGGCGTACGGGTGCTGCGGATCGTAGAAGAGCGACCGCTTCAGCCCCCGTTCGACGACGCGCCCGGCGTACATGACGAGGATCTCGTCTGCCACGTCCGCCACGACGCCGAGGTCGTGCGTGATCAGGATCACGGCCGAGTTGAAATCGTCCTTCAGCTGGTCGATCAACTCGATGATCTGCGCCTGGATCGTCACGTCGAGCGCGGTGGTCGGCTCGTCCGCGATCAGCACGTCGGGATTGCAGGCGAGGGCCATCGCGATCATCGCCCGCTGGCGCATGCCACCCGAGAACTGGTGCGGGTAGTCGTCGACGCGCTCGTTCGCGTTCGGAATCCCGACCTGGCGGAGCAGCTCGACGGTGCGCTGTTTGGCGATGCGCTTGCCGACGTCCTCGTGGGTGAGGATCATCTCGACGATCTGGTGGCCAACCCGGTAGACCGGGTTCAGCGACGTCATCGGGTCCTGGAAGATCATCGCGATCTCGGCGCCTCGGACACTTCGCAGGCGGCGCTCCGACGTCGCGAGCAGGTTTTGGCCTTTGTACTCGACCGAGCCCTCGAAGACGGTGTTCGGCGCCCTCGTGAGCCCGAGCATCGTCAGCGCGGTCACGCTTTTGCCGGATCCGGATTCGCCGACAATGCCGAGCACCTGGCCGCGGTCGAGCTCGAAGTCGACGCCGTCGACAGCCCGGACGATTCCGTCTTCGGTCGTGAAACGGACTTTCAGCCCGCTGACCTCGAGCAGACGCTCCGCCATCTAGGTCGGCCGGATCCGCGGATCGAGGAACGCGTAGATGACGTCGACGATCGCGCTGAAGAGAACGATGAAGAAGGCGCCGTACAGCGTCACGCCCATGATCGGCGGCAGGTCGAGCGCGCCGACGCGTTCGGCTGCGTAGAAGCCGACGCCGTGCAGCTCGAAGACCGTCTCCGTCAGGATCGCGCCACCGCCGAGCACTGCGGCGAAGTCGAGGCCGAAGAGGGTGACGATCGGAATCAGGGAGTTGCGAAGGACGTGCCGGCCCATGACGCGGCGCGGATCGAGCCCCTTCGCGCGGGCCGTGCGGACGTAGTCCTCATTGATCGTGTCCAGGATGTTGGAGCGCAGCACCCTGCCGTAGAAGCCGATGAAAAGCACGGCCAGCACGCTCCACGGGAGGATGAGGTGCTTGTACCACTCCCAGGGGTCCTCGGTCAGCGGCACGTAGCCGCCGTCCGGGAACCACGGGTTTTCCGGCTTCTCGGCGAGGAAGTAGCGGACGACGATCCCGAGCCAGAAGACCGGCATCGAGATCCCGATGAGAGCGACGGTGGTGATTAAGCGGTCCGCCCACCTGCCGGCGGTGATCGCGGAGAGCACGCCGACGACGATCCCCCAGAACAACCAGATCAGCCCGGCGCCGATCGTCAGCGACAGTGTTGCGGGAACCCCTTTCTTGATCTCCTGGAGGACGTTCGACTGATCGTCGAAGGAGGTGAGGACGTCGTACTGGCTGTCCTTGCCCGGCAGAAAGCCGTTGCCGACCTTCTTCATCATCTCGAAGTACTGGACGAAGAACGGGCGGTCGAAGCCCCACTTCTTCTTGATGTTCTCGATGTTCTCCTGAGTGGGGTGCTTGCCCGCGATCCGCGAGGCGGGGTCGCCGCCGGGGATGATGATGAAGATCAGGAAGACGAGGATGCTGACCGCGAAGAGCACCGCGATCATCCCGAGGAACCTGCGGATGATGAAGACCGTCAATGCTCGACCCTCACCTTGGCGCGCGGGTCGAGCGCGTCACGCAGGCCGTCGCCGAAGATGTTCAGCGACAGGACGGTGAGCACGATCGCCAGACCGGGCACGAGCGTCAGCCACGGCGCGGTCACGATCCGGTCCTGACCCTCGCGGATGACGGAGCCCCACGACGGGTTTGGCGGCTGGACGCCGGCGCCGAGGAACGAGAGCCCCGCCTCCGTGAGGATGTTGTTCGCAATGATCAGCGTGAAGAAGACGAGAGCGGTCGAGGCGACGTTCGGCAGTAGGTCGGAGAACATGATCCGCAGCGGCGACGCGCCTTGGCCGATTGCCGCCTCGATGAACTCCTTCTCCCGCAGCGAGAGGATCTGGCCGCGCAGCGGCCTACCGACGTACGGGATGTAGACGTACGAGATCACGAGAGTCGGGATCCAGAGACTGTTCGGGCCGATGTTGATCCCGAAGTGGTGGAAGCCGTTGATCGAGAGCGCGCTGCCGAGGGCGATCGCCAGGAGCAGCACCGGGAACGCCCAGATCAGGTCGAACGACCGCGTGATGATCCAGTCGACCCAGCCCCCGAAGAACCCGGCTAACAGCGCGAGGATGATCGCGGTCGTCACGCAGATGAGGGCCGACCCGATCCCGATCTTCAACGAGTTGGCGCCGCCGTAGAGGAGCCGCACCGCGACGTCGCGCCCCAGGCCGTCGGCGCCGAGGACGAACTTGCCGTCCGCGTGCCACCACGTCGGCCCCAGGACGCCGCCCGCCTGCTCGACGACGACGTTGCCCTGCTCGTCGGTACCGATCTGCGGCGCCGAGAGAACCTGCTTCGGCTCGCCGTTGACGATGACCGTCTCGTCCGCATGGGTGACGTTCGGCCCGGTGTGTGCGATCTGGTGCTCGTACACCGGCGCGAGCGCGCAGAGAATGACGATCAGGAAGAACACAACGAGCGCGCCGAGCGCGAAGTAGTTGCGCCGGAGCCGCCGCCAGGCGAGATACCAGGGGCTCCGGCCGACGATCGTCGTCTCGTGCTCTTCGGCCGCGAGTACCGACGGCGTGTCGAGCGTGAATTCGGAAGCCGGCTCGCCCATCCGCTCGCCCGAGTCTAAATCGCTGAAATGAAGACGGCGTCGCCTGCGATTCCGTCCGGATAGAGCGAGGGCGCCCTCTCGGGCGCCCTCGTCTGCCTTACACGTTCAGCCACGCACCTACTTTCGGCAGAGGCGCATGAAGTCGACGCCGTAGAGCCGCTGGATGTTGATGCAGCCCATCTTGCTGCCGAAGAACTCCGGGAACGTCCGGTTCGACCAAGGCGCCCAGGGAGCCTGCTGCATGATCTGCTTCTCGACGGTCGCCCAGCGGGCGTTCACCGGCCCGGTCAGGGACGGAGCCTTCTTGAGGCCCTCGATCAGCCTGTTCGTCTTCGCGTTCGAGTAGTACGCGTAGTTGTTGTTGTTCTCCTGGACGATGTTCTTGCCGTTCAGGAGCACGTCGAACCAGTCGAGCGGATGCGGGTAATCCTCGAGCCACCGCGCCCAGCCCGTCTGGGCCTTCGTGTTGATGTTGCCGATCGTCGTGTAGTACGTCGTACGCGGCAGGAACTTGAGGTGCGTCTTCAGACCGATCTGGTCGAGGTAGCTCGCGTAGAGCGTCGTCGACTGCTCGGAGTCCGACACCTGCCGTCCCCAGACGGTGACGTCCGCGCCCTGCGCGCCGGCCTGCTTGATCAGCTGGCGGGCCTTGTTCAGGTTGCGGTTGTACAGCGTCAGCTTGCGATACGACGGATACGTCGGCGGCAGGATGTTTTGCGTCGTGACGCCGAGGCCGCCCCAGACCGCCTTCACGAGCGCGGACCGGTTGATCGCCAGGTTGACCGCCTGGCGGACCTTGACCTTGTTGAACGGCGCAACGCGCGTGTTCATCCAGAAGTAATAGGTGTTGGCCGCCTTGCGGAGGCGCAACTGGCCACGCTTCGAAACAGTGCCGATGCGCTCCGGCGGAATCGCCGCGTTCGTGTAGTCAGCCTGACCGTTGATCACGCGCTGGACGGCCGCATCGGCGTCACCGACGATCGTGACCTCGATCCGGTTCGGCGCACCCCGCGGGATGAACTTGGTCGGCTTGAAGTGCTTGTTGCGAACCATCGTGAACCCGCGGTTCTTGTCTGCACCGGCGAGGATCCTGTACGGCCCGGTCGACGGGGGCGGATTCCCCGACAGATCCTGGTTCGCCGTGCCACACGGCAGCAGCGCCGCGAATGGCTCGGCGAGGATCGTCAGAAAGTCGCCCCGAGGCGCGGTCAGCGAGATCTTGATCGTCCGGCCCTTCGTCTTGATCCCCGGGATGTCGCCCTTGAGGCTCTTCTCGAAGTTCTTGGCGCCCACGATCGTGTCGTAGAAACCGACCCCTGGCGAGGCCGTGATGAAGTCGCGCTTCATCGTGCACTTGAAGTCGGCCGCACGAACGGCCTTGCCGTTCGAGTACTTGAGACCCTTGCGAAGCGTCATCGTGTAGGTGCGGCCGCCACGCGAGATCTTCGGCATCGACGTGATCAACCCGGGCACCACCTGGTAGCCCGCAGCACCGCCGACGTGCCGGTAGGTGACCAACGTCTCGTACACCGTCCACAGTGCCCAGAGACTCTGGCCTGTGTATGCCTGGGACGTGTCGAGATAGTCAATCGTGTCGATGACGGCCTTGAAGGTGCCCACGGACTTCGTGTGCGCCTTCGAGCTCTGTGGCCCGTTGGCGCTCGCGCCGTATGCGGCGGTCATCAGTGCGATTCCGACCACGAGCGAGAGAACGCTCACAAGCCGGATCGCGCCTTGCCTACTCCTCATCCAATACCTCCCCGTGATGGACCCGAGCGGGACCGTGAATCGTGCGCGAGCATTCTCGCAGAGACGCGGCCCCGTGACACTTGTGACGCCTATCCTGACGGGTTGGTTAGGCATTTGTGAGGAGCCGGGCGCTGTTTTACTTGCCGTGTGATCCGGCTCGAGGAGTGGTCCACCGAGCTGCACGCGCGGCGCGAGGCCGTGCGGCGAATCGTTGCCGGACGGGACTGTGACGCGCTGCTGGCGTTCGGAAGCCACGGCCACGCGGAGCACTTTCGGTACCTGACGAACTTCGCTCCGGCGCTGGGGGACGCCTGGCTCGTTCAGGCCGGCACGGAGGAGCCGGTCTGCGTCCTCGACTTCGACTGGCAGGTCGACGAGGCGCGCCGCCGCTCCGGGCTCGGCGACTGGCGTTCCCGCTTCACGGCCGCCCCGCTCGTCGGCGAGGTGTTGGCTCGGGCGCGCCCGCGCCGGCTGTCCGTGGCCGGGCTCGAGCGGCTCCCCGTGAAGGCCTGGGAGGCCGTCCGGGGTGACTTCGAGGTCGTAGACGTCGGCGACGACGTCGCGAGGCTCCGCCGAACCAAGAGTGAGGTCGAGCTCCGGCTCCTGCGCGAGGCGGCCCGCCTCACCGACGCGGGCCTGGAGGTCGCCCGCACGGAGGCTCGACCGGGCGTCTCGGAACGCGAGGTCGCCTCCCGAATCGGCCAGGCGCTCGGGCCAGACTGGGCGTTTCCACCCACGGTCAACAGCGGCAACGACGACCCGGTGCCGATCCGCGACTCGACCGAGCGCCTGCTCGAGGAGGGCGACAGCGTCATGGTCGACATCGGCGCCGCCTACGAGGGTTACCAGGCCGATGCGAGTCGTACGTTCGTGCTCGGCGAGCCGAGTGCCGAGCAGTCGCGCGTGTGGGGGGTGGTCCTACGCGCGTACGACGCAGCGGTCGGCGAGGTGCGGGCCGGCGTCCGCGCCGGGGCGATCCACGAGGCAGCGGCGAGGGCCGTCGAGGAGGATGGCTTTCTGCTCGCGCATCGGATCGGCCACGGCATCGGACTCGCCACCTCGTTCGAATGGCCTGATCTCGGCAGTGGCGACGAGACGCTCGAGGCCGGGACGACGATCTGCATCGAGCCTTCCCTCGCCGTTCCCGGCGCCGGGACGATGAAGCTCGAGGACGACCTGGTCGTCACGGACGACGGCTACGAGCTGTTGACGACGAGCGATCGCTCGCTTTGATCTTCGAGGGGTTCGAGCTCGAGCGGCTCGACGTCGGCGAGGCGACGATCCGCGTCAGGCACGGAGGCTCGGGCCCGGGGCTGCTCCTGCTTCACGGCCATCCGCAGACGCACGCGATGTGGAACGCCGTCGCACCCCGGCTTGCCGCGGACTTCACCGTCGTCTGTGCCGATCTGCGCGGGTACGGCGAGAGCTCGAAGCCGGCGACCACCGACGATCACGAGCCGTACTCGAAGAGGGCGATGGCGCGTGACCAGGTCGAGGTGATGCGGCAACTCGGCTTCGAGCGGTTCTCGCTCGCCGGCCACGACCGCGGCGGGCGGGTCGCCTATCGGCTCGCGCTCGATTACCCCGAGCGGGTCGAGAAGCTCGCGGTCCTGGACATCCTCCCGACCGTCGAGATGTGGGATCGAATCGACCGCGAGCTCGGTCTGATCAACTGGCACTGGTTCTTCCTCGCACAGCCGGCCCCGTTTCCGGAGACGCTGATCGGCTCCGACCCCGACGCGTACTACTTCCGCGGCGACCGCTCGCGTTTCCACCCGGAGGCGCTCGAGGACTACCTGCGCTGCGTCTCGACCGCGAAGACGATCCATGCGATGTGCGAGGACTACCGCGCCGGGGCGGGAATCGACGTCGAGCTCGACGAGGCCGACCGCGGAGCCGGCCGCAAGCTGGCGTGCCCGCTCCTCGTCCTCTGGGCGGGACGCGACGAGTTGAGCTGGTTCGATCCGGTCGGGATCTGGCGCGGCTGGGCCGACGACGTGCGCGGGCGCGCGATCGACAGCGGTCACTTCCTCGCCGAGGAGGCGCCGGACGAGACCTTCGCCGAGCTCGCAGCCTTCTTCAGAGGCTGACGAGCTCGGCGATTATCGGAAGCTAGGCGGCGACCGTCTGGAGGTCGCGCAGGGCGGCGAGGCGGGCCAACGCCTGGCTCTCGAGCTGGCGCACTCGCTCGCGCGTGAGGTCGAGCTCGTGGCCGATCGCCTCGAGCGTCCAGGGTTCGCCTTCGAAGCCGAAGCGAAGCTCGAGGATCCGGCGCTCCCGCTCCGGCAGCGCATCGAGCGCCCGGCGGACGCCCTGCTTGCGGAGCGACTCCTCCGCCTCGTCGAAGGGGTCCGGCGCCTCGCGGTCGGCGAAGAGATCGCCGAGCTCGCCTTCGTCATCCGCGCCGACCGTCTGGTTCAGCGAGACCGACGCCTGGGCCGCGCCAAGCGCCTCGTCCACGTGCTGCAGCGGCAGGCCGGTGGCCTCGGCGAGCTCTTGCTTCGTCGCCTCACGCCCGAGCTCGACCTCGAGCCGGCGGGCCGCCCGGCCCAGCTTCTGCTGGCGCTCGACGACGTGCACCGGCACGCGGATCGTCCGCGCGTGATTGGCGACCGCCCGCTGCACCGACTGGCGGATCCACCAGGTCGCGTAGGTGGAGAACTTGTAGCCGCGACGCCAGTCGAACTTCTCGACGGCGCGGTTCAGGCCGAGCGTCCCCTCCTGGATCAGATCCAGGAACGGCACGCCAAGACCGCGATAGCCCTTGGCGATCGAGACGACCAGGCGGAGGTTCGACTCGATCATCCGGCGCTTCGCGGTCACGTCGCCGCGCTCGATCGCCTTCGCGAGCGTGACCTCTTCGGCCGCGGTCAGCAGCTTGTGGCGCCCGATGTCCGCGAGGAAGAGCTGGAGGCTGTCGGCGGAGCCGACGAGCACCTGCGCCTGAGGCTCCGCGGCCTTGCCGTCGGCCTTCCCGGCCTTCGTGTGGTTGTCCTCGACCGGCTGGCGAACCTCGAGGCCGATCGCCTCGAGCTCACGCTGAAACTGCTCGGCATCCTCCTCGCCGAGCTCGTGCTCCAGCGCGAACGCCTCGATCTCCGCCGGCTCGACGAAGCCGCGCTCTTCAGCGCCCTCCACGAATGTGCGGGCATGCTCGGACTCGAGCAACTCGTGCATCTGGTTCTGCGTCAATTTCTCCTCTACTTCTCTAGATGTTCCGGCTCTCTCGATCTTTCGAACTGTAAGCTGAATTTCCTCGACCGACCAGGGTCAACCGGCCACCCTTAACGGCCTCGTTACATCCCAACCGGATCGGGCTCTCTCTTATTCCGCGACAGCGGGCTCTTTGGTTTGGGCACGTGCCGGGAAGTCGAACTCGACCTTCCCCTCGTCATTCAAGACGAGCCGCGCCCGGAAAGGTTTGCCGGCTTTCGACCGAAAGCCTGAGATGACGTCGTTGGTGCGCCCGTTCTCGATCAGCTGGCGCGCGATTTCGGGCGTGATCGTCCGCCCGGCGACCCGCTTCCAGATCACGTAGCCGCAGCCCGGCTCCTCGCGGCTCTTCCAGCTCGTGCAGCCGTAGGCGCGCGAGTTCTCCTTGATGATCTCGCCCGTCTCGGCGCCGCAGCGCGGACACGGCCCGAGCTCGACGCGCTCGGGGCGCAGCTTTTCCTTGTCGAGGGCGGCGATCTGCTCGACCGTCTGGGTCGTCAGATGGACGATCCCCTTGATGAACGCCTTGCGATCGCCGCCGCCGTGCTCGATGTCGGCGAGGCGTTTCTCCCAGTCGCCGGTGAGCTCGGCCGAGGTGAGCGGGTGCTCCTCGAGCATCGTGATCACCTGGAGGCCCTTTGGCGTCGGCTGAAGGTCCTTCCCGGCCCGCTCGATGTACTCCCTGCGGATCAGCGTCTCGATCGTCTCGGCCCGCGTCGCCGGAGTCCCGAGGCCGCTGTCCTTCATCGCCTCACGGAGCTCCTCGTCGTCGATCCGCTTTCCGGCGGTCTCCATTGCCGAGAGGAGCGTCGCCTCGGTGTAGCGCGGCGGCGGCTTCGTCTGCTTGTCCTCGAACTCGGCCTTCACGCACCGAACCGTCTGGCCCTGTGCGAGTTTCGGCAGCTCCGCGCTCTCGTCGCCTGCGTCCTCGTCGGCTGCCTTGCCGGACTGCTTGTCGAGGTCGGACTCGAGGCCGTAGACGCCGCGCCAACCGGGCTCGAGCGTGATCTTGCCCCGCGTGCGAAAGCGCTCCTCCTCGACGTTCGTGACGATCTCGGTGCGCTGGTAGCGGGCGGCCGGGTGGAAAACGGCGAGAAACCTGCGCGCGACGAGATCGAAGACCCGCCGTTCATCCGGAGAGAAACGGTCGAGGTCGTGCTCGACGTCGGTGGGGATGATCGCATGGTGGTCGTCGACCCGCGCGTCATTGACGACGCGCTGCAGCGGCAGTTGGTCGAGCCCGATGACGTACCGAGCGGCAGAGGCGTACTCGCCGATCGGCTCGAGCGTCTCGGCGGTGGGCTTCAGCAGCGGCACCATGTCTCCAGACAGGTAGCGCGAGCTCGTCCGCGGATAGGTGATCGCCTTCTTGTCCTCGTACAGCGACTGCGCGGCCTGCAGCGTCCGCCGCGCGGAGAAGCCGAAGCGACGGTTCGCATCGCGCTGGAGGGAGGTGAGGTCGTAGAGCAGCGGCGGCCGCTCGCTCTGCTCCTTCTGCTCCATCTTCTCGACCACGCCGTCCTTGCCCGTGACCTTTTCGACGATCTGCTCCGCACGTGAGAGGTCGCCGAAGATCCGGGTCTCGTCGCCCTCGAACCACATGCCCTCGTAGCGCGGGTCGAAGCGCGCCCGCACGAGGCGGTACGGCTCCGGCGTGAAGGCCTGGATCTCCCGCTCGCGCTTGACCATCATGGCGAGGGTCGGCGTCTGTACGCGCCCGAGCGAGACGACGCCGCCGACCCACGCACGGCCGCGGATCGTGGCGGCGCGGGTGGCGTTCATGCCGACGAGCCAGTCGGCCTCCGACCGCGAGCGCGCCGCCGCTTCGAGCGGACGCAGTTCCTCGCCGGGTCGCAGCTTGTCGAAGCCGTCGCGGATGGCCTGCTTCGTCATCGAGTTGATCCACAACCGGTCGACCGGCTTGTCAATGCCGGCGGTCTCGTAGATGTAGGCGAAGATCAACTCGCCCTCGCGGCCGGCGTCGCACGCGTTGACGATCCGGTCGACGTCGTCGCGCTTCATCAGCTTGTGGATCGCCTTCAACTGCTTCTTGGCTTTCGCGTCGCGCGGCTGCAGCTTGAACTCCTCGGGCACGATGGGCAGGTCGGCCATGCGCCACTTCTTCAGCTTCTCGTCGTAAACCTCCGGGTCGACAAGCTCGACGAGGTGGCCGACCGCGAACGTGACGATGTGGTTCTCACCCTCGTAATGGGTCTCTTCGTTCGTGAAGGCGCCCGGCAGCGCACCCGCGAGATCGCGGGCGACTGAGGGCTTCTCGGCGACGACTAATGTCTTCACGCGAGACACATTAGCGAAGGGCTCCCACGGCGCAGACGCGCGATCCTAGAGCGAAAACAGCACGTAAACACAGCAGAAATGGGACGATTCCGCGCCGATGCCCCAACCCCTCTACCTGTTCGCGGGCGCCCTGAGCTGGCCCTTCGTCGGCCTGCCTTTCCGTCTGCGCGCCAGCGGTCAGGAAAACCTTCCGGAGGGTGGGTACGTTCTCGCCGCGAACCACACCTCGAACCTCGATCCCTGGCCTCTCGGCCTCCCGCTCTGGCCCCGCCGCCAACTGCGGTTCATGGCGAAGAGCGAGCTGTTCAACCCCTTTCTGAAACCGATCCTCAGGGGCGGTGGAGCGTTTCCGGTACGGCGCGGTCAGGGCGACATCGAGGCGATCAGGCGAGCGGCCCAACTGGTTCGAGAGGGTGAGATCGTGGTCATGTTCCCGGAAGGCACGCGCCGGCGGAAAGGACTGCGGAAGAAGCACGAGGCTCGGCCCCACACGGGCGCGGCCAGGATCGCGTTGATCGCCGGGGCGCCGCTCGTCCCTGCCGCGATCAAGGGGACCGACCGGATCTCGCGACTCGGGCCGCTGCGGGTGGCGTACGGCCGGCCCCTCCCGCTCGACGATCTCCGAGATCGCGAGCTGAAGGGCGCCTCGCAGGAGGCGACGAACCGCTTGATGGCCGCAATCCACGAGCTCGAGGAGAGCCTGTGAAACGCCCGTTGCTCGTGATCGACGGGGACTCTCTGGCCCATCGCGCCTACCACGCCCTGCCGAAGACGATCCGCCGCGCCGGAGGCCGGCCCTCGGGTGCGATCGTCGGGTTCACAAACTTCCTGTTGCGGTTGTGGGACGACGAGCAGCCGCGCGCGATCCTCGCCGGCTGGGACACGCTCGAGGTGCCGACGTACCGGCACGAGGCGCTCACCGGCTACCAGGCCGGCAGGGAGTTCGACGACGCGCTCCTCGAGCAGCTCGCGCTGTTACCGGAGCTCGTGGAGGCATTCGGGTTCGCCTGTGCGAAGGCTCCGGGCTACGAGGCCGACGACTTTCTCGCGGCGGCGGTCGCGGCCGAGGAGAAGCGGCGGGGAACGGTCGTCGTCGCGACGTCTGATCGCGACAGCTTCCAGCTCGCGAGCCCGAAAACGACGATCCTCCAGCCGGTGCGCGGCGTCAGCGAGCTGACGAGGATCGGCCCGGCGGAGGTGCGCGAGCGCTACGGCGTCGAGCCGGATCAGGTCGTCGACTTCATCGCCCTGCGCGGCGACCCGTCCGATCGGATTCCCGGCGCGCCCGGCGTCGGGCCCAAGAAGGCAGCCGACCTCCTGCGGCAGTACGGCTCGCTCGACGCGGCGCTCGCGGATGGCCGCTTCTCGGCACAGGCGGAGGAACTGCGGCTCTACCGGCGAATTGCCTCGCTGGACGCCTCCGCTCCCCTTCCTCCCCTCGAAGACCAGACACCCGAGTGGGCGGAGGCGTCCTCTCTCCTCAGCACGTGGGGCATGAACGCGGTCGCCGGGCGCGTGGCGGCCCGCCAGTAGCATCGGGTCGTGGACGGCTGGCTGACGGATGCCCGCAACGCGCTCGCCCGCGCGAGCGGGATTCCCGCGGCCGAGCTCGAGCTCTCGGACGAAGACGCCGCGACGCTGCTCGAGCTTGCCCGGATCGCTGCACACGAGAGCGGCGAGCGCACGAACGCACCGCTGCTCTGCTACCTCGTGGGCCGGGCCGAACGCGGCTCGTCCCTCGACGACCTCGCCGACGCGGTCCGACAATCGACGTCCTGAGCAACAGCGCCGTCGCGCGCCTTCACCCCGTTCCCGGGCCCGAATCGCAGGATCGGCTCGCTGCGCTGCTCGACGCGTTCGAGTTCACGGAGACGCCGCCGGCGTCGATCGCGTCCGTGCTCCGGTGCCACAGTGACGCGCACGTCGAGCGAATCCGTGCGATCGACGCAGGGACCTGGCTCGACGGCGACACCTTCGCCTCGGAGACGACGTTCGAGGCGGCGCTGCTCGCGGCCGGCGCCTCGATCGCAGCCGCGGAGCAGGGCGGCTTCGCGCTGGTCCGGCCGCCGGGGCATCACGCCCTGGCCGACCGGGCGATGGGCTTCTGCTTCTTCGACAACGTCGCGATCGCGGCCCGGCACGCTCAGGCCGAACTCGGGCTCGAGCGCGTCGCCATCGTCGACTGGGACGTCCACCACGGCAACGGGACCGAGGCGATCTTCTGGGACGACCCTTCGGTCCTGTTCGTCTCCCTCCACGAGTGGCCGTTCTATCCCGGCACGGGCGGCCCGGGCCAGGGCAACGAGACGACGGTGAACGTGCCGATGGGCGCCCTTTCCGGGGATGCGGAGTACGAGCGCGCCTTCCGCCAGGTCGTCGAGCCCGCTGTCCGAGCCTTCGATCCCGAGCTCCTGCTCGTGTCGGCCGGCTTCGACGCGCACGAGGCGGACCCGCTCGCCGATCTCCGCCTGACGGACGAGTGCTTCCGCTGGATGGCGGAGCGGGTAATGAACCTTGCCCCGCGGGTGGGAGCGGTGCTGGAGGGCGGTTACAACCTCGAGACGCTGCCGCGGCTCGTCGGAGCCGCTCTCGAAGGCTTCCGGAAATGACGACGGCCGGCGCTCTGGCCGGCCGTCCCACCGAGGAAGCAACAGAAGCCACCGCGCTTCTGGACACGTGTTCGGGGAGAGTGTCACTCCCGGTATCGGCGCGGAGGTCGCGCGACTCGCCGCCCAGACGACACCCGCAAGGGGTGATTCGGCATCCCCCGGAACGGGGGATCAGCCGCGGGCGGCCGCGAGGGCCTCGAGCGCTTGCCGGCGCGAGGAGACACCGAGCTTGCGCAGCAAGCTCTTCACGTGCGAGCGCACGGTGTGCTCGGAGATGTAGAGCCTCATCGCGATCTGGTCGGTGCCGAGGTGCTCGTCGAGCAGCAGCAGGACCTCGACCTCCCGGGCACTCAGCGCTCTCGCGATCGAGTCCGGCACCCCCGCGCTCGCGTCTCGGCCCTCGCGCACCTTGTCGAGCAGCCGTCGGGCGATCGAGCCGGAGAGCGCGGCCTCACCCTTGGCAGCGCCACGAAGGAACTCGACGATCCGCTCCGGGGGCTCGGTCTTGAGCAGATAGCCCGCGGCCCCGGCGCGGATCGCCGCGAGCAGGTTCTCCTCGGCGACCGATGCGGTGAGCATCACGACCTCGCAGTCCGGGGCGACCTCGCGGAGACGGGGCAGGGCTTCGAGGCCGTCCATGCCCGGCATCGCGAGGTCGAGCAGGATCAGGTCGGGCTGGAGCGACCGCGCCAGCTCGATGGCGTCCTCGCCGCTCGCTGCCTCACCAGCCAGGCTGAAGCCGTGCTGAGTGAGCAGCGCGCCGAGCGCGTCGCGGGTCAGCGGATGGTCATCGACGATGAGCACACGGGTCGACATGAGCCTCTTTGGCCCTTATCGGCCGGAACCGTCCTGCCGAATAGGTCTTTATGCGGCGCGACGACAGCGCGTACCAGTCCTGGCTCCTGGGCGAGATCCTGCTCTTCGGCCTGCTCGGGGCCGCGCTTGCCCTCTTCGCGACGTACCCCGATCTGCGGCCGACCTACGAGCTGCCGCAGGTGCGGCTCGTCCTCGACACCATGGTCGCCCTCGCGGCGGTGCTCGTGGCAGTGCTGGCCGGCGTCAGGTTCTCGGTCGAGGGCCGCCGCCTGGACCTGCTGCTCTGCGCGGGGTTCTCGATCGCCGCTGCGGCGACGTTCTGCTTCGGCATCGCCCCCGTCCTCGGCGGAGCGCCTCTGCACCGCACCGAGCAGTGGGCCTGGATCTGGTGCCGAGTTCTCGCGGCCGGTCTGATCGCGGCTGCCGCCTTCGCGCGCAAGCGCGTCGCCACGAAGCGGCGGGAGCTCGGCGAGCTCCTCGTGCTCGTGCCCGTATCGCTCGGCGTCGTCTGGTCGGCCGCCCAGATGCTCGGCGACTCGCTGCCGTCGCTGAGCGCGACCGGCCACGACCAGCCCCGGCTCCTCGCCGCCACGCTGGCCGTCCGCGCGCTGCTGAGCCTGACGGCGGTCGTCGGCTTCGGTCTGCGCGTTCGCGCCCGTGGGAACGACCTCGACCGCTGGCTCGCGCTCGGGGCGACCTTCCTCCTCTTCGCCGACCTGCACTACGTCTTCACTCCGCTCGTCTCGAACCGATTCGTCTCCCAGGGCGATTTTCTGCGGCTGCTGGCCTATGCCGTCCTGCTCGTGGGCGTCTGGCGCGCGATCCGCTACGCGGAGTTCGGGCGCGCCGTCGCGGAGGAGCGGGCGAGGGTGGCGCGCGAGATTCACGACGGGCTCGCCCAGTACCTGTTCGCCGTCTCGACCCACGCGACCCGCCTCGAGAACGGCGCCGACCCGAGCGAGGCGCTGCCGCAGCTGAAGCAGGCGGCCGCGGCCGCGCAGCAGGAAGCCCGGTTCGCGATTCTGGCGCTCTCCTCGGCAAGTGGAACCGCCCCGTTCGACGCGGCGCTCTATCGCTACGTCGAGTTCCTGACCGCCGACGGGGAGCTCGATGTCGACCTTGAGATCGACGCCGACGTCCAGCTCGCCCCGGACGAGCAGATCGAGGTCTTCCGGATCGTCCAGGAAGGGCTCGCGAATGCGCGCAAGCACGCGGGGGCGACCCACGCGGACGTGCGGATCGGCATGCGCGGAGACGAGCGCGTGGTCACCGTGATCGACGACGGCTCGGGCTTCGACGGCGACGCCGTCGCGCCCGGCCAGGGCCTGCCGAACATGCGCGCGCGAAGCGCGAGCATCGGCGGCGGCTTTCGGCTACGAACCGAGCCCGGCCGCGGGACGCGGCTCGAGGTCGTGCTCCGGTCGTAGGAGGGGTTGGTGGAATGCCGCTCGTCGCCGGGGTGCGATGCTCGTTCCCAGGCAAGGACGCAGGGAGCGTCCATATCCGTAGATATGGGCGCGACCGAGGACGCCGCCTCGGGGCGAGCAGCGCGGCCCGGGGGCACAGACTGTATTTCGCCAAACCCTCCTAACGAGGTTTTGGCCCGGTGATCCGGCGAAGCCCGCTGGGCGTCCGGACGTACACCTGGCGGCTGTAGTAGACGTAAAACGCACGCCGGTCGCTGCGGATCCGCCTCGCGTACCGGAGCACTGCGTCCACGTAGAGGCGCGAGGGGTTGTATCGGAAGAGCGCGCGCGCGTTGTTCCGCGGGGCGCCGTTCGCGTGGAGGTAGTTGGCGGCGCCGAGAATCGCGTCGTGGGGGTCGCGGACATTGCCGCCCAGCCCGTACGCCCGCCAAGTCGCCGGCAGGAATTGCATCGGGCCCTGGGCACCCGAGGAGCTGTTGTTGCGCAGCTTGTTGAAGGCGCTCTCGATGAAGTTCACGGCGGCGAGCAGCGACCAGTCGACGCCGAAGCGGCGCTGCGCCGCCCTGTAGTAGCGACGGAGCTCGGCAGGCGGAAGCGCGGCGCCGGTCGCGAAGCGGCGGCGCCGCGTCTGAGGTGTCAGCCGCCACAGCTCCCGCTTGGCGACGAGGTTCGAGCGAACCCGATCGGCGAGCGGCCGGCGCAGCCGGGGCAGAGTCTGCCGCGCGAGGCCGGGCTTCTGCGCGAGCAGGAGCTCGATCCGCTGGTCGTACAGCGCGTAGAGCACGACGTCGTGCGGTGGGCTCGTGGCTGCACCGTCCTCCGAGAGCCAGTCGTCGATCGCTCCGGCGAGGCTCGTCTGTGTCTCGCCGAGAGTCTCGGAAAGCGGTGCCGGCCGCTGTGGGATGGGCGCGCCCGGCACGGGTGGGCCCGCGAGGAGCGCGAGCGCCCCCAACACCGCGGCTGCCCCGGCCCAGCTCACGGCCCGAGGCTAGCGAAGGGCGAGCGGAGCCCCGTTTTCGGAGGGCTCCGTCGCCTTCGCTTTGTCAGCGGCTCTCGACGCTGACGACGTTGAACTGCTTGTCGACGTAGACGGTGACGGGCGTGCCGTCCGCCTTCGTCATGTGGGCCTCGTACGCGGCGTTGCCGTCGGCATCGGTCTCGATCCGGACGATCGTCCCGTTCGGGACCTTCGAGAGCGCCGCTGCGCGGACGCTCGCCTTGGTGTCGCCGGTCAGGAGCGTCTCATCGCTCCGCTGCCGACCCCACGGCTGACCGCCGGGCGGCCCGTTGTCGCCACGCGCCGCGAGCTGATTGGCAGAGGCGCTCGAGCTCTGGCTCGAGCTCGACCCCGATCCGCTCGCGGCGCTCGCGATGCCGTAACTCCCGGCCGCCAGGCCGAACGCGATCGCGGCGACCGCCGCGACCTTCGGCACGAGCGCTGGCTTGGTGTCCATCGACTTCCTCCTTTCTGCCGCTTGACGTCCGCTCCGGACGCCTCGCAAACGTCGCCGAGGAAGCTGAGACCAGCCTGTGAGGCGGCTAAGAACCTCCTATGGAAATAGAAAACCCCCGCGCTTGCGGGGGTTTTCCTTAGCAGGCCTGTAAGCCGGATTCTGTCGAGGGTGACCATCCTTCTGTGCGGCTTACCCGGCTCCTCGGCGGGCCGCCTGATCGCGGAGCCTGTTCGCCTTGCACCGGACGGGGTTTGGCCAGCCGCCGTGTCGCCACGACGCTGGTGGGCTCTTACCCCACCGTTTCACCCTTACCTTCGACGTCTCGCGAGATCCGTCGCCGGCGGTCTCCTTTCTGTGCCACTTTCCGTCGGCTTTCGCCGCCTGGGTCGCCCCAGCGTCCTGCCCTTCGGTGTCCGG
>JBKPOY010000004.1:0-44309 GCA_046733295.1 Actinomycetota bacterium
TATCCGGCCCTGCTGGACGACGACGAAGAGCCTTCCGCCGTCGCCGCGGGGTGCAGTGACAAAGGTCGGGCTGTCCGGCGCGAAAGTACCGATCGAGACCAAGCTGAAGCTGTCGCCAGCCGTCGCAGCACCGCCCTTCGAAAAGCCCGCGATGAGTACAAGGGTCGCCCCGAACACACTGGCCATCGCTGCCAGCCTCCCCTTCGCAGGCCACAATGTTGTTCCGGTTCCGCGTGAGTCTTGGTTCAAGAGTTTCTCTCGTCACTCAGGTGGCGCACCGAACCGCGAGGCGTCCGCTTTCTAGTATCCCGGTCATGAGCATTCGGGTCAGGCTCAAGCAGTTCATTCCAGCCCGCCTCCACCCGCCTCTTCGTTTCGTCCTCGCTGGATACGCGGCCTCGTGCTTAGAAGCGTTGCCTTCTCCGATTTCAGGCACGCTCGGACGGGAGTCGCGCCGAATGCGATAGAGCTCCACTCGATTCTCGACTTCGCCTGCTTGTGGGACTGACCGCGGCAGGTCTGGGCCGATGGCCACGCGCACAACGACCGGTACGTGGCATCGGGGCTGGCCAGGATCTGAGCGACGGCCGGTCCGCCCGAGGCGCTGAGCCAGCAATCCCTGCTCTCGCGCCTCGGCCGCCCTCGCAGGAAGCTGAGGCCGATGCCCTGAGCCGTCGGCTCGGACTCGTACAGAACGAAAAGCCCCGCTCAGACGGGGCTTTTCCTATGGTCGGGGCGCCCGGATTCGAACCGGGGACCTCTTGTCCCCCAGACAAGCGCGCTAACCAGGCTGCGCCACGCCCCGAAGGCACCCACTCTACCGCCGGGCGCGGCAAGCGGCCATGTCTCGTCATTTGGGGGCCGAGCGCACGAGATTTACACTTGATTCGGTAGACAAACCTGCTTGAATCTCAGGAGACGGGGCTTCGAGCCTCGAGGGCGTCGGACAAAAAGGGGATCGCGGGCGTGGAGCGGGCGGCGGACAGAGCTGACGGACGGTTCGGCGTCCTCCTGGTCGACGATGTCGCGGATCTCCGGCTGATGCTGCGGCTCAACCTCGAGGGCAGCGGGAGATTTGCAATCCTCGCGGAAGCGGCCGACGGCGAGGAGGGGGTCAAGCTCGCCGAAGACCATCAGCCCGACCTCGTCCTGCTGGACATCGCCATGCCGGTGATGGACGGCCTCGAGGCGCTGCCGCGGATCCGTAACGTCGCCCCGGGCACGCGCGTGGTCATCCTCTCGGGTTTCGAGGAGGCCCAGCTCGGCGGCAAGGCGCTCGGCCTCGGCGCGAGCGCTTATCTCGAGAAGACCCTCCCGCCAGAGCAGCTCGTCGCGCGCCTGGTCGAGCTGATGAACGGCAACGGCGCCGCGCCCTAGGCGGGCGTCAGGACCTCCGCCGAGCAGCCGAGAACGAGCGCCGCGAACACGTCGTCGTCCGCGACGCCGGCCAGCGACCGATGGTCGCGGTCGACGGCGACGTCGGCCCACTCCCGCAGTCCGAGAGCAGCCGCGCCCTCGTCGGCACCGAAGCAGAGCAGCGAGCCCGGCGACACGACGTTCCGTCTCTCCGTCCGCCTGCGGGCGATGCCCTCGACCTCTCGGAGCTCCTCGAGCGGATCGATCCGGACGTTCGAGTCCGAGCCGATGCAGATCCCGATCCCGCGCTCGCAGAGCTGCTCAACCGGCGCGAAGCCGTCACCGAGGTTCGCCTCGGTGGTCGGGCAGAGGCAGATCCGCGCCCCCGCCTCGGCGATCAGGTCGAGCTCGCGCTCGTTCGCGTGCGTCGCGTGGACGATCGTCGTGCGGGGGCCGAGGAGCCCGGAACGCTCGAGCAGCTCCACCGGTCGAATGCCGTGCTCGGCCACGCACTCCTCGATCTCGCGCCGCTGCTCGTCCGCGTGCACGTGGACGGGCAGGCCCTCGCGCTCGACGTACACGGCCAAGTCCTCGAGCCAGGCACCGGGACAAGCCCGAACGGAGTGGGGGGCGACCCCCACGGGGATCCCGCGGTCGCGGAGCGACTCGAGCTGGCGGAGGTACTCGGCGACGCTCTCCTGGCGGAAGCGGCCGAGCCCGCCCCGCGCGTACGCCGCGTAGAGCAGCACGAAGCCGATCCCGGCGTCGGCGGCGGCCTCCGAAGCCGCGACGGCTTCGTCGAAGCCGAGGTAGTGGAACTCGCCGACCGCCGTGTAGCCGGCCGCGAGCATCTCGCGGTAGACCCGGACGTACTCCTCGCGGATCCATCCTGGTGCGAGGCCCGAGGCGAGCTCCAGCATGGACTCGCGCCACGCCCAGAAATCGCCGTCCTCGGTTCGGCCCCTCAGAGCCCGCTGGAAGGCGTGGCTGTGGGTGTTGACGAAGCCCGGCAACGTGAGCGGCTCGGCCATCGCCGTATCCTTTCAACATGGTTGCCCGGGCAGTTCCGGCTCCACTGGCGGCTCTGCCGAATGCGCTCACGGTCGTCCGCCTGATTCTGATCCCCGTCTACATCGTGCTGATGCTTCAGGCGGACGGGGGGCACAGCTGGCCGGCCGCGATCGTCTTCGGCGTCGCCGCGGTCACCGACCAGGTCGACGGCTGGCTTGCGCGGCGCTGGCACGTCGAGTCGGAGTTCGGCAAGGTCTTCGACCCGCTCGCCGACCGCCTGATGATCGATGCCGCCGTGATCCTGCTCTGGCATGCGGACCGGCTGCCATGGGTCGCGCTCGCGATCCCCGCGCGTGACATCGCTCTCATCGCTGGGTACAAGCTCGTCGTGGAACGCGGCTACGAGCTCGCGGTGAACTTCGCCGGTAAGGCGGCGACCTGGCTGCTCTACGCATCGCTTGCGTTCTTGATGGTGACGCGGGAAGGCACTGCTTGGCCGCTCTGGATCTTCTGGGCCGGCTTTGCGCTCGCCGTTGTCGCGGTCGTCGGCTACCTGCTGAAGGCTCGGCGGGAGGTGGCGGAGGCGTGAAGGCCGTGGTCATGGCCGGCGGGGAGGGGACACGTCTGCGGCCGCTCACCTCGAATCAGCCGAAGCCGATGGTGCCCGTCGTCGGCAAGCCGTGCATGGAGCACATCGTCGAGCTCGTTCGCGATCATGCCTTCGCGGACGTGATCGTCACGGTCGCGTTCCTGCCCCAGGCGATCCGCAGCTACTTCGGCGACGGCGAGTCGCTGGGGATCAACATCGAGTATTCGGTCGAGGAGTCCCCGCTCGGCACGGCAGGGTCGGTCCGGCTCGCGAGCGCCAAGCTCGACGAGACCTTCGTCGTCATCTCCGGGGATGCGCTCACCGACGTGAACGTGAAGAAGATCGTCGACTTCCACCGCAAGAAGGGTGCCGCCGTGACGATCGGCCTGAAGTCGGTCGAGAACCCGCTCGAGTTCGGGATCGTCGTCACCGACGACGAGGGGCGGATCGAGCGGTTCCTCGAGAAGCCGTCGTGGGGCCAGGTGTTCTCCGACACGATCAACACGGGCATCTACGTACTCGAGCCAGAGGTGCTCCGCCACGTTCCGACCGACCGGCCCTTCGACTTCTCGAAAGAGCTCTTCCCGTTGTTGCTCGAGATGGGCCGGCCGCTCTACGGCTACGTGTTCGACGAGTACTGGCAGGACATCGGCAACCTGGAGCAGTTCCGGCAGGCGAACTTCGATGCCCTCGACGAGGCCGTGAAGCTGAACGTGCCGGGGATCAGGATCCGCGGCAACGTCTGGGTCGGCGAGGGCGTCGAGCTCGACGATCTCGACCAGATCGAGGGCCCGGCGTTCGTCGGCAACTACAGCCGCATCGCCGCCGGTGCGACCGTGGGGCCGTACTCGGTTCTCTCCTCGAGTGTGACGCTCCGCGAGCAAGCGCGTACCGGCCGGAGCGTCATCGACGCCTCGACATACATCGGCCGCAGCGCAGTGATCGAGGGCGCGATCGTCGGCCGCGGCTGCGACATCGGCTCGCACGTGCTCGTCCAGGAGGGCGCCGCGATCGGCGACGAGGTCGCTCTCGGCGCACAGAGCGTCATCAACCCCGGTGTGCGGATCTATCCGTTCAAGGAAGTCGAGACCGGCACGCAGGTGACCGAGAGCGTCATCTGGGAGACCCGCGCCACGTCGCGCCTGTTCGGCCGCGACGGCGTCTCCGGGCTGATCAACGTCGACCTGACGCCGGAGACGGCAGTCCGTCTCGCCGCGGCGCTCGGCACGGCCCTCAAGGGGGGCTCACGCGTCGTCTGCAGCCGCGATGCCCCGCCGGGGTGCCGGATGATCAAGCGGGCGATGATCGCCGGCCTCAACTCGACGGGCGTCGACGTCGCCGACCTGCGCGTCCTCCCGGCGGCCGTGAACCGCCACCTGCTCAAGACCGAGAGCTTCGACGCCGGCTTCCACGTCGGCGTCAGCTATACCGATCCGGAGATCGTCCAGATCCATTTCTTCGAGCACCCGGGCATCCAGCTGACCGCCTCGATGCAGAAGGAGATCGAGAAGCACTTCACGCGCCTCGAGCTGCGCCGCGCAGCCCACAACGCGGTCGGGAGCGTCAGCTATCCGGCCCGCGTCCGCGAGACCTACGCTCAGGACCTGCTCGCCTCCCTCGATCGCGACGCGATCCGCGAGCGAGGATTCCGGATCGTCGTCGATTACGGCTACTCGGCGGGCTCGTACGTCCTGCCGCTCGTGCTCGGCCCCCTGCGCGTCGAGGCGATCAGCGCGCACGCCTTCGTGGCCGACAGCGCCGCCGCGGGCTCCTCGACGCTCCGCGAGTCGATCGGGCAGGCAAAGCGGCTCGTCCCCGCGGTGGGCGCCGACTTCGGCGCGGTCTTCGACCGTGCAGCGGAGCGCCTGTTCCTGATCGACGAGCAGGGTCGGGAGATCGCCGTCGAGCAGACACTGCTCCTCTTCCTCCGGCTGCTCGGCTCCAACGGCAGGCGCGGGAAGCTCGCCTTCCCGATCACCGTCACAAGCGCGGTCGACGAGATGGCGAAGGGGAGCGGCCTCGAGGTCGTCCGGACGCCCACGAGCCTCGCCGAGCTGACGGAGCACGCCGCCCGCGACGACGTGGTCTTCGCCGGCGCGCTCGGCGGCGGCTACGTCTTCCCCGAGTTCCTGCCCGCCTACGACGCCGTCGCCAGCCTCTGCAAGCTCTTGGAGCTTCTGGCGCCGGCGAACCGGCCGGTCTCCGAGCTGGTCGGGGAGCTGCCGGTCTCGACGCTTGTGCACCGCCAGATCGCGTGTCCGTGGGCGCTCAAGGGCCTCGTGATGCGCGTCCTGAGCGAACGCCTCCGCGACCGCAAGCTCGACCTGACGGACGGGATCAAGGTCTTCGAGAAGCGTGGCTGGGCGCAGGTGTTGCCCGATCCCGATGAACCGGTCGTGCACATCTACGCCGAGGGCAAGAGCGAGGCCGATTCGCAGGCCCTCGAAGCGGAGCTGCATGCCCTCGTCGAGGAGATCATGCAGGCCGAGCAGGCCACGACCAGCTAGAGTCTCAAGTACAGGTTGACCCTTTGTCGAGCTGTTGCTTTACTTCTCCGACCTCCACCTCGAGCGAAAGGGCGTCTCTTGGAACCTCTTCCTGATCTTGCTTCGCTGTCCGACGACGACCTCAAGCGCGAGATCGACCAGCTCAAGGAACAGGAGCGGGAGATCTCGTACCAGCGCCGGATCCTGCACGGCAAGATCGACATCTTGCGCGCCGAGCTCGTGGCGCGTCTCCAGAAAACGGGGGGGAAGGGCGTGCTGGAGCAGGTCGATGTCGAGTCGCTGACGGCGATCCTGGCCGGCAAGGCCGCCCCGAACCTCGGTGACGAAGAGAGTTCGTGAGCTTCGTCTACTGCCCCGAGTGCGGTTTCCAGAACCCGGAGGCCGCGAACTACTGCGCGAAGTGCGGCGCGCTGCTCGCGAAGGACGAGGGCGGCTCCGAGACGACGCAGACGTTCACTCCTGAGGACGTGGCCGACGAGGAGGGCCCGCTCGAGGAGGTCGCCGGCGAAGGTCCCGCGCTCATCGTCCGGTCGGGCGGGGGCCGGGCAGGGGAAGCCTTCATCCCGCAGGGCGAGCGGACGACGATCGGCCGCTCGCCGGACTGCGACATCTTCCTCGACGACGTCACCGTGTCGCGGAAGCACGCCGTGCTCGTCGAGCAGGATGGTGACTTTCTCATCGAGGACCAGGGAAGCCTCAACGGCACCTTCGTCAATCGGAAGCGGATCGACGCCGAGACCCGCCTGGAGAGTGGGGACGAGGTCCAGATCGGCAAGTACAGGCTGAGCTTCATCACGAAATGAGCGCTCCGGCAAAAGCACCGGCGACCCAGCGGCTCCTCACGATCGGCAACGTCTGCCGGGCGCTGCGCGACGAGTTTCCGGACATCTCGATCTCGAAGATCCGCTACCTCGAGGATCAGGGCCTGCTCGCGCCCCGCCGTACGCAGGGCGGCTACCGCCTTTTCAGCGAGCCCGATGTCGAGCGGCTCGAGACGATCCTCCGTCTCCAGCGCGACGAGTTCCTGCCGCTCCGGGTGATCCGGGAGGAGCTCGCCGCCCCCGGCGGGGTGAAGACGGGGAAGAGGCGACACGCCGGGCTCTCCGCGGCCGAGGACGAGCTCGACCTCGCACAGCTCTGCGAACGTGCGGGGGTAGCCCCGAGCCTCGCCCGCGAGCTCGAGGACTTCGGCCTGCTGGCGCCGCGCAGCGACAACGGCGAGAAGCTCTACGCGGCCGGAGACGTCGAGATCGCCGCAACCTGCGCGAAGCTCGCGCGGTTCGGAGTCTCCGCGCGCCACCTGCGGACGTTCCGGACGGGCGCAGACCGCGAGGCGGCGCTGCTCGAGCAGGTGGTCGCACCGGCGCTTCGCTCGCGGAATCCCGAGCGCCGCCAGGCCGGGCTGGACGAGCTCCAGGCCCTCGCCGAGCTCGCGCAGGAGCTGTCGCAGCAGCTCTTCTGGCGCAACCTGAGGCAGCTCGCGGACCGCTGATGGCGACCGACCTGAGAGCGCGGATCCGGGACGTCCCCGACTGGCCCGAGCAGGGCGTCGTCTTCCGCGACATCACGCCGCTCCTCCGCGATCCCGAGGCGCTCGACCAGACGATCCACGAGCTTGCCGAGTGGGGGAAGGGCCTGAGACCGGACGTGGTCCTCGGCGCCGAGGCGCGCGGCTTCATCCTCGGGGCCGCGATCGCCCGCGAGATCGGGTGCGGCTTCGTGCCCGCTCGTCGGCCCGGCAAGCTGCCCCCCGAGACCGTCGGTGCGACCTACGCGCTCGAGTACGGCAAGAACACGCTCGAGCTCCATCCCGAGACGATCGGGGAAGGGGATCGCGTCCTGATCCACGACGACGTCCTGGCCACCGGCGGCACCGTCGAGGCGATCGCAGGGCTCGTCGAGGGACTCGGTGCGGAGGTGGCGGGCGTGGCGTTCATCATCGAGCTCACCTTTCTGGGGGGTCGCGAACGCCTCGAGAAGTACCAGCTGCACTCCCTGATTCAGTACTGACTCCTCATCGATCCCGTCCGGGGTGTCGATTACAAGGGAGGCATGTACGACGAGCTGACGACCCGCTACACCTTCGCCTGCCCGGAGCGCGGCGAGACGCGGGTGAGGCTGTCCGGCTTCCGGCGGCTGCAGCGCCTGCCCGGCGCCGCGCACCCCGCCGTCTTCGGCGTCGAGTTCGCCTGCCCCTGCGGCGGCGAGCACGACGGGCTCGTGACCCACGACGAGCTCGACTGGAAGCCCCTCGGCCTCGCAGCCGGGATCTCCTTCCTGAACCTGATGACCGACCGCCTCGAAGCGCTCGAGACGGAGCTAGCCGACCTCGCGGCACGGAGGATCGGCGCCGGCGAGTGGCCGTGGAGCTTCTTCTGCTACCCGGAGAACCAGCCGCGGCCGGTCTTTCCCTCCTCGTTCTTCCTGGTCGCTCCCGCGGGGCCGCGTGGGGACGTGGGGCTCGCCGTCCGCTGCCCGTCGTGCGGCCATACGTCGATCAATCTCGTCTCGCCGGAACACCTCGACGTCCCCTTCCACAACGACTCGCAGGTCGGGGTCGTCGACCACGTTTTCGCCGCCGATGCCGAGTGCGCGGCCGACCAGTTCGCCGCCGAGCTGGATTCCGCCCGCTTCGACGCGCGCCGCCTGGCGCTCGACTAGCCTTCGGCTCCGGTGTATGGCTGGAACCGGGCCGCAGCCACGCTTGCCGGCGCCTTTGCGGCTGGCGCGCTGGTGTGGATCGCGACGCACGTCGACGAAGACACGACCTACGGATACTGGGCCGTCTACGGCCTGATCGCGATCGCCGGCCTCGTGCTGGCGCTCGTGCAGCTCGCCGCCTGGATGGGGTGGGGGAGGCCACGCGTCTCGCTCAGAGTCCTGTTCCTCGCGTTCCTCCCGGTCGCGCTGGCCGGGCTGTGGATCCTCGCGTTCAACCATCCGCAGGACAGCTGGCTGCGCGAGCACGCGCGCGCCTGGGCGAACGATGTGAGGCTCGGTGATGCCGCCGCGCACTTCCGGGACGAGCGGGGGATCGCCGCGTTCATGATCGGGGTCGTGCTCGGGTTCAGCTTCGACACGAGAGAGGGGTCCGGGCGGCCTGCAGCGACGGGCGACCCGACGCCGGCGGAGGAGTCTCCGCCGACTTGAGCGGGCCCTTCCCTCCGGTCAGGGATCGAGCGCCGGAGCGCGCGCGGCCGATATCGAATGCATGTCCGCCGCTTTGGCTCACGACGCCCTCGGCCGCGGCGCAACGCTCCTGCTTGCGCACTGCGCCGCCCTCGAGGATCTCGACGAGCGCGTGCCGGTCGCCGACCGGCTCCGCACGTTGCTGGGGCCGGATCTGACGCGCCTGTTGCTGGTCGCCCTCGCGGGCGATCACCGCATGCGGTCGCGGGGCCTCGCGGCCTGACGCTTGGGCGGTATCTCCTCGCCGAAGACCCTCACGAAGAGGAAGATCGCGAACGCCGAGAGCGCCGCGAAGACAAACGCGGTGCCCTTCGGGACGCCCACGGCGAGCGATCCGAAGTAGATGAAGACGCCGAGCCCGAGCCCCCACAGAAACGAGATGAACCCGTGATCGAAGCTCGGCGGGCGAGGCATGTGCGGCATGTGTAAGACTCTACCGCGCTCGGGGCGGGGTCCTTTCCACAAGCTGCAAGCCTTGCTGTGGAAATGTGGATAATTGAATTCTTGCAAATTGCGCCCTTTTCGTCTTTCGGACCTCTTGCGTCCGGCCTTGCCCTCTCCTAGATTCCTTCTTGCGCCGAGCACGGAGCGCAAGTAGGTCGAAGCCGGAACTGAAGGCAGTAGGCGGAAGCCGAAGGTCAGTAGAGCCGGTGGACGAAAGCGAAACCGACTCGGCGAACGAAACGGCGCCCCTCGGGGCGCCGTTTCATTTTTTCAGGCCGACCCCGACGATGACCCCGCGCCCCCGATCTGCCTCGAGTTCAGCGCCGCGTCCGCTCGGTACCAGCCGGCCTCACCGCTTTTCCGTCCCGCAGCCAGCCCCAGGGAGGCCCGATTGCCATGTTCTCCTTTCGACTTGACATAACCTCCGTTCTCGTGCACACGGCCCGAGCAGGCGTCGCAGGGGTTTGGATAGCGGGTTTGCGTGGAAGCAACGAGAGTCGGCTATGACGACCGTCGAGCTGGACACGCTCCTTGCGAACCAGGAGTTTCAGCAGCTGCTCGAGGCTGCGGAGCAATCGGGATCGATCCGGCATTCCGAGTTGGCCGAGGTGCTGGAGCCGCTGGAGCTGAGCGTCCTCGAGACCGACGCGGTTTACCGCGAGCTCGACCAGCGCGGTCTCGAGCTGGTCGAGGACGACCGCTCCAAGGAGGCCGCTGCGCCGCCTCCGCCGCCGGCTGCGATCCCGGTCGAGACGACGACGGACGCGCTGCAGCTCTTCCTGCGCGAGGCCGGCCGCCATGCCCTCCTGAACGCCGCCCAGGAGGTCGAGCTCGCGAAGAAGATCGAGCGCGGCGACATGACCGCGAAGCAGACGATGATCCAGTCGAACCTGCGCCTCGTCGTCTCGATCGCGAAGAACTACCGCAACCAGGGGCTGCCGTTCCTCGATCTGATCCAGGAAGGGACGCTCGGGCTGATCCGCGCCGTCGAGAAGTTCGACTGGCGGCGCGGCTACAAGTTCTCGACCTACGCGACCTGGTGGATCCGTCAGGCGGTCGCGCGGGCCCTGGCCGACAAGGCGCGGACGATCCGGATGCCCGTCCACATCGTCGAACGCATGCAGAAGATGAACCGGGCCGAGCGCCTGCTCTGGACACAGCTCGGCCGGGAGCCGACGCTCGACGAGATCGCGGAGGAGGCGAACCTGCCCGTTCAGCAGGCCAAGGAGGTCAAGGCGGCGGCGCGCGCGTCGACGAGCCTCGACCAGCCCGTCGGCGAGCAGGAGGACGCCGTCTTCGGGGATTTCGTCGCGAACGACGACCCGCTCCCCGAGGAGCGCGTCGAGGACTCGCTCCGCAGCGAGGCTCTCGCCCAGGCATTGGCCGCGCTCTCGGAGCGCGAGCGCCACGTGATCATCCTCCGTTACGGCCTTGCGGACTCGGAGCCGAAGACGCTCGAGGAGATCGGCCGCCGCCTCACCCTGACCCGCGAGCGCGTCCGGCAGATCGAGACCGAAGCGCTGAAGCGTCTCGCGAAGCTGCGCGAGATGGAAGCCGTCGAGCTCTAGCGGTTACTCGCCGCGCAGGTACAGCTGGAGCGCCGGCGCGACGTTGCGCAGCTCGCGGAGCGCGCGTGATTCGAGCTGTCGGACGCGCTCACGCGTGATGCCGAGTGAGTGCCCCACTTCCTCGAGCGTCTGCGGCGGCTCGCCGTCGAGCCCGAAGCGGCGGGCCAGCACGAGCCGCATGCGCGGGTTCAGGGAGCTGAGGGCGTCGGCAAGCTCCACTGACCGGAGGTTGTCCGCCGTGGTCTCGTCTGGACGGTCCGACTTCGTGTCCTCGATCAGATCGCCGTACAGGCTCTCGCCGTCGCCGACGGGGGTATCCAGGCTGACGGGATCCTCGACGAGCTCGAACAGCTCACGGACGCGCTCGGGCGTGAAGCCGCTCTCCTTCGCGATCTCCTCGACCACCGGCTCGCGGTTCAGCCTCTGCGCGAGCTGCCGCCGGGCTCGCATCACCTTTCGCACCTGCTCGGCGACGTGGACGGGAAGGCGGATCGTGCGTCCCTGATCGGCCAGGGCGCGCGTGATCGCCTGCCGGATCCACCAGGTTGCGTAGGTCGAGAGCTTGTAGCCGAGCTTGTAGTCGAACTTCTCGACCGCGCGGATCAGGCCCAGGTTTCCTTCCTGGATCAGGTCGAGGAGCGGGACGCCCGCCTTGGTGTAGTTCCGCGTGATCGACATCACGAGGCGGAGGTTGCACTCGATCAGCCGTCGCTTCGCGGCCTCGTCGCCTTCGTCCTTCAGACGGGCGAGCTCGCGCTCCTCCGCCGCGGTCAGCAGCCGTCCGTCGCCGATCTGGCGGACGTAGAGCTTGAGCGGATCCTGGGTCGGGGCCGCAGCCTCCTTGACCTCGTCTTCGTCGACGTCGGCGTCGGCCGCGTCGGTGTCCGGGACGAGCTCGAGCTTCGGCTCGGCCGGGAGGTTTTCGGGCACGGATTCAGGAAGCGGCCGCTGCTCCATCGTGACCGAGGTATCGGCCCCCGGAGGAAGCCGCTTGATTCTGTCAACCCCCCGACCGAGGGAGCGAGGGTTTTCGTTTGTAACCGACGCGAAAAGTCATGGCTAACTCTCGCGGTGGTGTGGCGTCGGAACCTATCGGGAACAGCCGTTTGGGGTCCTACACTCAGTAGACATGTGCGGAATCGCCGGATATAGCCTTGCTGCGTCGAGCCGTCTCGACCGGACGCTCGCGGCGCAGGCTCTCCTCGCGGGAATCGCGGAGCGCGGAGCCGACGCGGTGGGCTACGCGCACCGAAGCCCCGGCGACGACGTGGTCGTGCACAAGCAACGCTCGGGTGCGAGCGCGCTTCTCGACGAGATCGCCATCCCGGCCGCCTCCACCGAAGTGCTCGTCCACGTCCGCGACTACACGAAGGGCCACCCGACGATCGCCGCCAACAACCACCCCATCCGCCACGGCGCGGTGGTCGGGGTTCACAACGGGATCATCTTCAACGACGACGAGTTGCTCTACGAGCACGACTGCGCCCGCGCCGAGCCCGGGATGACGGTCGACTCCGAGGCGATCTTCGCGCTCGCGGCCCACTCGAACGCGGATCCACGTGCGCTCGAGGAGCTCTGCGGCTCGATGGCCGCCGCCTGGCTCGACGAGCGGCGCGAGCGGTGCGTCTTCGTGGCCCGCGGCGTCGGCCGCCCCCTGTGGCTCGGCAGCTGTGAGGAAGGCGTCTTCTTCGGCTCGACCAAGCTCGCCCTCGAGGTCGTCGAGCGCTACCTCGGGCTCCGGCTCGAGAAGCGCGAGCTCGCGGAGGGCACGATGGTCGAGCTCGAGTCCGGCGTCGAGAAGGCCCGGGAGGCGTTCGAGCCCAACCGCTCATTCGCCGAGACGCCGCTGCCCGCGGTGCGCGCCCCGAAAGAAGGGGCGTTCTGCCTGAGGCGGCTGGCGACAATCGTCGCCGCCGCATCCTGAACCGGGATAAGCGGCCGCGGCAATCGTCGCTACTGCGTCCTAGCGCAGCGAGCCGTCGGCCGACACCTCCACCCCGGCCTCGAGCAAGCGCTCGCGGACGAGGAACTGGAACGTCGACCACGCGCCCCGCTGGGAGTCGAACATCCGGTAGATCTGCCACTCGGTCAGCATCGAGTCGTCCTCCTTGCGCGCGGCCGCCCAGTCCGCGAATTTCGGCAACCGCCGGAGCTTCTTCGCGAGCTTCACCGCCTGGTCGAGCGCGCGATCGAGGCGCTCCTCCCCCACCGGGACGTCGAACCCGGCCTCGCGGAGAGCGCTCGTGAGCGAGCCGAACGTGTGCCAGTAGAGCGACTTCGAGGGCATGCGCCCGCGGTGCTCGTCGATGTCACGGGCGGTCGGCACGCGCCCGAGCTCCTCCCCCAGCTCCTTCAGGAGCGTCAGCAGCTCCTCGCGCGTCGCGAACCGCCGCGGGACGAGGCCTGCGAGGCGCTTGGCCCGGTTCCAGCTGCCGAAGTGCTCGATCACCGTCTGCGGATGCACGGTGGTCTTCGGATCGGCCGAGAACTCGCGCATCGTCGGCGAGCGGCCGAGGCGGTCCGCGCAGGCCTTCAGCTCGACAAGGATCTGCTCGTCGGTGTAGCGCTTCCGGATCCCGGCCTGGAACTCGGCAAGCGCCTGGCGGTCGATGTTCGCGACCGCGCGGTAGACGCGCTTACGGGGCACTCCTGCAGGTCAGGATAGAGCAATTGCGCAAGACTGCAAGTCCGCGCTCTTCTTTTTGAACTTCGTCAGAAAGACACGACTGCGCGTTCACTTACGACGCGGCGACCGCATGCGGCCGGCGCTTCTGTTCCTCGTCGATCCGCTCGACGGGCAGGATCCGCTCGAGCGCGGAGACGCAGCGGGGGCAGAACTGCGTGCCGGCGGCCTTCCGAAGCTCGCCGAGGGCCTCGGCGGCCGGCCGGGCGGCGCGGTAGATCCGGGTCGTCAGCATCGAGTCGAGGGCGTCGGCGACGTGGATGATCCGGGCGCCGAGCGGGATGTCCTCGCCCCGCAGGCGATCCGGATAGCCCTTGCCGTCGAACCGCTCGTGGTGGTGGCGGATGGCAGGCACCGCGTCGTTCAGGAAGCCGAGGCGGTCGATGATCCGCGCCCCCTCGTCGGCGTGCTTCTGCATCAGCGCCCATTCGTTGTCCGTGAGCGTGGCCGGCTTGAGGAGGATCGCGTCCGGGACCGCGAGCTTGCCGATGTCGTGGAAGAGCGCGGCGTGGCCGAGCAGGTCGAGCTCGGCCCGAGAGAGCCCGAGCTCGCGGCCGATCGCCAGCGCAAGCTGCTGGACGCGCCGCGAGTGCCCTGCGGTGTAAGCGTCCCTGGCGTCCACCGTCGCCGACAGCGACTCCATGGCCGCCGTCGAGCGCTCCCTGAGCAGCCTGTTCGCCAGCTCCAGCGAGACGTTCTGGGTCTGGATCGTTTCTGCGGCCTCACGGAGCTTCTGCGCGCTCTTCTGCGTGTGCCGCAGGTAGGCCTCCTGCGTCTTGCGCATCAGGAAGAGCGGCACCGCAAAGACCGCGAGCGCCCAGAGATGGGCCGCCTGGTAGCCGAGGTAGATGACGCCCGCGATGAAGCCGTAGACAAGGTAGTGCGGCGCCAGCCAGGCAAACCGCTCCTGGAAGGCCCGCCACCAGCGCTCGTGCCCCTCGACGGCCGTCGCGAGGCTGACAAGGCCCATGTTGACCGCGAAGTAGCCGAAGCCGGCCGCGACGCCCGCGACGATCGTGACGATCCGGCCCGCGTCGCCGCCCACATGGAGGCTGAATGCGGCCGCCGCCGTCAAGGAAGCGAGCGAGAGGGTGCCGACATTGAAGAGGACGTGGTGGAGCGACTGCCGGCGGGCGCTCCACTCCACTGCCGCCGTCGTCGCCGCGAGCGCGAGCGCGGCTCGCGGCCCGAAGAGCGCAGCGCCGGCGAGCGCGCCGACTGCGCTCACCGAGATCGAGCCTAGGTCGAGCTCGAGCGCCAGGGCCTGTCCGGCGCCGACGAGGGCGATGATCGCCAGCATTCCCCCCACGTCGTGATTCGAGCCGAGCACGAGCCCGGCCGCGCCTGCGAACGTCCCGATCAGGCCCACGGTGCCGACGACGAACGCCAGGCGCTTCGAGAGCGAGAAGAACGTCGGCCCGTGCACGGCGTGCGGCCGCGGGTGACGCCGCTCGTGCGAGGGATGGCCTTCGACCGATACCGGCAGTGGCGTGACGTGGTCGCCGTCGTCCGGCACCGCGACCAGCGGCGCAGTACGCGTTTCCGGCATCACCAGCGGCTCCGAGCTCGCGTCGAGGACGCGGTTTCGCCCCTGAAGCTTGGCGCGGTAGACCGCGAGGTCGGCCTGGTGGATCAGCTCGTTCGCATCGGCGGCGTCTCGCGGGAAGGCGGCGACGCCGATCGACACCGTCGCCTTGATCGGCTCGCTCGACGTCTCGACGTCGAACGTCCGCGCGGCGACGGCGCGGCGGATTCGCTCCGCGATCTCGAACGCCTGATCGGGAGGAGTCTCGGGCAGCAGGATCGCAAACTCCTCGCCGCCGAACCTGGCCGGAACGTCGTAGTGGCGAAGCTGCGCGCGGAAAGTCTCGGCGATCCCCTGGAGCACGGCGTCGCCGGCGAGATGGCCGTAGGTGTTGTTGATGTCGCGGAGCAGGTCGAGGTCGGCCATGATCAGCGCCAGCGGCCGCTCGAACCGCTGTGCGCGCCCGAGCTCCTCCGCGAGGGTCGCGGCGAAGTAGCGGGCGTTGAAGAGGCCCGTCTTCGGGTCGACGCGCGCCTCCTCCTGCAGCTGCGGCACCGAGAGCGACCGGTGGATCAGCAGCAGCGGGGCGACCGCGAACGGGATCAACCACGGGTTGATGTCCCAGAACGTGCCGATGCCGACGCCGAGCGCAGCGAGCACGAGATCCGTCGAGAGGCTCTCGAACGAGAAGATCCCGAGCTCGCGGATCGAGTGGCTGTAGAAGAAGTGCAGCATCGGCGCGAGCAGGATGTGGTTGATCGCCACGAGGACTGCAGAGGCGGCCATGCCGCCGAGGGCGAGGCGCAGATTCTGGCTCGGGATCAGATGGTCCGCGTCCAGCAAGGCGTGGAACGACGCCCACGCCGCGAGGTTCGCGAGCGTGTAGTTGCAGATGTTGAACGTCTGGCTGTACCAGGCGTTCCGATTCTTTAGCCACTCGGGGACGTGCTGGACTAGGCCCATCAGCGCGACGAGCTCCGGTGGGAGCAGCATCACGGCCGGGATCAGGAAGACGATCGTCGTGTGGTACGACTGGTTTCGCGGCGTGCGCACCACGAAGAGCTGCGCGAAGGCCGCGGCGGAGCCGAGGATGATGAAGGTCAGCCACCCCTCCGTGGTCACCCGGAGATGGGTCAGCAGTGGAATGGCGGCCATCGCCGCCCCCGCCGCGATCACGAAGAAATAGATGGTCGCGCGAACCGGGAGCCGGGCGTCGGAGTGCCGCTCCGGAACCGGGCCCGAGCCGGGGAGCTCCGGGCCGAGTGTGATCTGTGTCGGAACCGCACTCACGGGCTTGCTCCCCTGGGCAGGCTGCGCGTCGCGTTCGGGGAAAGTTGGAGTTCCCTCAGCGAGTGCCGCTCAGCCCTCATTCCTTTGCCGTCTCCTTTCCGCCGTAGGGCGGTACCGCAGGACTAGAAGCCGACTCGAGCGGGCGAAACCACGCCGCATCGATGACTACACGGGAAGCTAAGGCGCACAAAAGGGGGAGGCATCCCCCTTTTTCGGGAGGCGGCGAAGATCCCCCAAAAGAGTGAGCGCCGGAACCGGCCTGGTGACCGGTTCCGGCGCTTCCCGTCCTGACTACGGAAGGAGGGATGAGGTGCTGCTCAGGAGGCTCGGCGGCAGCAGCTCGACAGCCACCGCGAGGTCCGGATCCGCCTGCAGCTCGGCGATGTCGGCGGGGTCGAGCTCGTACGCGCTCGCGTCGGAGGCGGCGTCGCCCTCGGCGGCGTCCTCGTAGGAGACGTCCTGCCAGGAGACGTCACCCCAGGCCACGTCGCCCCAGGCAACGTCCTGCCAGGAGACATCGCTCCAGGCGACGTCGCTCCAGGCCACATCGCCCCAGGCGACGGAGCTCCAGGAGACGTCACCCCAAGCGACCGCGTCCCAGGAGACGCTTGCCTTCGCCGCGTCGCTCCAGGCAACCGCGTCGAAGACCTTCCCGCTGCCGCCGGCCGGATCGGACATCAGGTACCGCTCCAGCGCCGCGTTCGGGTTCTGGGGGTTGCCGAGGCCCGCCGCGGCCTCCGCGTGCAGTTCACCCAGCCCGATCGATCCGTTGCGGATGTTCGGAGCGTTCTTGGCGGTCGCCATCAGCGCACCCTTGACCTGGTCGGGAGTGAAGCTCGGGTGCCGGGCCAGGATCTGCGCGGCCGCGCCCGCTGCGGCCGGAGCCGCGAACGAGGTGCCGGACAGCTGGATGTAGCCGGGGGAGCTGATGTTGGCGGCCTTCTCGACGGACAGTGAGGAGCCCTGCGGCACCGGGCCGACCATGTAGCGGCCGGGGGCGCCGATCTCCGGCTTCCAGAAGCCGTCGTAGGTGTACCCGTATGCCGACCACGGCGCCGTGGAGTCGTTGCCGACCCCCATGTTGCCGCCGATGTCGAGGGCGCCGACCGTGATCACGAACGGGTCGTTGCCGGGCGCGTACATGACGCGGCTCGGTCCGGACGGCAGGCCGTAGTTGCCGGCGGCCGCCACGACGACGACGTTGTTGAACCACAGCTTCTCGACGGCCCGGTCGAGCGGGTCCTTCGTGAAGTTGCTCGGCGCCGCGGAGTGCAGCGAGAAGTTCGCGACCCGAATGTTGTACTTGCCCTTGTTCGCGAGGATCCAGTCGCACGCCGCGATGACGTCGCTCGTGCGAGCGATGCCTGCGTCGTTCATGACGTCGAGTGCTGCGATCTTCGCGTTCGGCGCCGCGCCCGCGTAGCCGGCAGCGGAGCCTGCAGCGATGCCCGCCACGAAGGTGCCGTGGCCGCGCCCGTCGCCGGGCGTCGTGTTGCCGCTCAGGGTGCTCAGGTTGACGTTCGCCACGACGCGGCCCGCGAAATCGGCGCGGTCAGCCTGAATTCCCGAATCGACGATTGCGATCGTCGGCGCGTTCGGCGCCGGCGCCTTCTCGGTGCCCCACATCTTCACGAGGTCGGCTTCGTACGGCCAGACCTGGTTCGAGCTGAGGGTGCTTCCGCTCGTCTTCATCGGAGCGTCGGACGTGATGGTCAGTCCGGGCATCTCGGCGAGCTTCGCCAGCCTCGACGCGGGGATCGTGACCGCCACACCACCGATCAGCTTCAGCTTCCGGTTAAGGGTGCCCTTCTTGCCGAACGCGTGCTCGGCGCCGCTGACGCCGCCCGTGCTCGTGATGATCACCGGGATCTTCGCGTTCGGATGCTTGTTCGCCATCGCGAGCAGGCCGTTCGCGACGTACGTCGCGTCCTTGGCACCGCCCTTGCCACCGTCGCTCGCCGTTGCGACGAGCGGAATCCCGAGGAGGAAGACCGCGGCAACGGTGAGCACGAGCCCGCGACCACCCCTGCCCCAGAGGGCATTGGAGCGCGACTCGCCGCCACGACTTCCTGTTCCCCAGAGTGCGCTCGAACGGATCTCTCCGCGAGTGCCTCCCTTATTCCTCACCATTCGTACCTTCCTCCTATCCGCGCACCTGGGCGCGGGCCGCAGTTGCCACAGGAGCACGGCGGGATGCCGAAGCTCCGTCGAACCTGGCGGAACGTACGCAGGCCGGATTCGCGAGCCATCCCCCGAGAGGGGGAGCAAGCGACGCGAAAGCGAGAAAATTCCCCCAAAGGGGTGACCAGCACAGCGCTCCGATAGCGTCTCGGCCCGTGGCAACGCGGTTTCCCCTCGGCCTGGAAGTGGTGCTCGCCCGCGCCGCGGGTGGCCTGTCGCGCCTAGCCCGAACGGGTGGTGGAACCACGCTGCCCGGCAAGCTCCTCTGGAAGCTCGACCCGGAGGCGGTCGACGAGCTCGCGGGTCGGTTGCCGCTCGGCTCGGCCCTCGTTTCGGCCACGAACGGCAAGACGACGACGAGCGCGATGGTCGCCGACATCCTTCGCCACCGGATCCGCATCGCGCACAACAGCTCGGGCGCGAATCTCGTCTCGGGCGTCGCCTCCACCCTCCTCTCGGCTCGCAACGCCGAGCTCGGGCTGTTCGAGGTCGACGAGGCGGCGCTGCCGGAGGTCGCGAGGCGCCTGAGCCCGCGAGCCGTCTGTCTGGGCAACCTCTTTCGCGATCAGCTGGATCGCTACGGGGAGCTCGAGCTCGTGGCGGAGCGGTGGCGCGGTGCGGTCGAGGAGCTGCCGGGAATCTCCGCCCTCGTCGTCAACGGCGACGACCCCCAGGTCGGAGAGCTCGCGCGGAGACGGGCCGGAGCGCTCGTCTTCGGCGTCGACGATCCGCGCCACTCTCGTCCCTCCCTGCAACATGCGGCCGACTCGAAGTGGTGCGTCCGCTGCGGAACGCCCTACGAGTACGAGGCGATCTACGTCGGCCACCTCGGCGCGTACCGCTGTCCGGCCTGCGACCACGAGCGGCCTCCGCTCGACGTCGCAGCCCGCGCAATCGAGCTCGGAGGTCTCGAGCGAGTCTCCTTCGAGCTCGTGACGCCAAACGGCACCCGAGCCGTCGAGCTCGCGTTGCCGGGGCTCTACAACGTCTACAACGCGCTTGCGGCGGCCTCGCTGGCGCTCGCCCTCGGGGCCAGCCTGGACGAGGTCAGCAGCGGGCTTGGGCGCTTCCATGCAGCTTTCGGCCGCTTCGAGCGCATCGAGATGGGCGGCAAGTCGCTGTTGATGCTGTTGATCAAGAATCCGGCCGGCGCGAACGAGGCGATTCGGACGCTGATGGTCGCCGGAGGTCCCAGGCTGGCGCTCGTCGCCTTGAACGACGGGATCGCCGATGGACGCGATGTCTCCTGGATCTGGGACGTCGACTTCGAGCCGCTCTTTCCTGCTCTCGGGCAGGTCGTCGCGTCCGGCGAACGGGCGGCCGAGCTGGCGCTCCGCTTCCGGTACGGAGGCTTCGACGACTCGGCGATCGAGGTCGTGCCGGACCTCGAAGTCGCGCTCGATCGCGCGCTCGAGCTGACGCCGGCCGGCGGCGAGCTCGTGGCTCTGCCGACCTACACGGCGATGCTGGCCCTGCGCGACGTCGTCGCGAAGCGTGGGTACGTCCGCCAGTACTGGGAGGCCGCATGAAGCGGATCGTCGTCGGCCACCTGTTCCCGGACTACCTGAACATCTACGCGGATCGCGGCAACATCGCGGTCTTCGAGCGGCGTGCGGCGTGGCGTGGCTACGAGCTCGAAGTCAGGCCGCTCGGCGCGGGAGCGGCGATCGACCCGGGCGGGCACGACCTCTTCTACATCGGCGGCGGCCAGGATCGCGAACAGGCGCTGATCGCGCCCGAGCTCGCCGCGCTGGGCGACGGCCTGCGGCGCGCGTTCGAGGAGGGCGCCGCGATCCTTGCCGTCTGCGGCGGTTACCAGCTGCTCGGCCGCTTCTACCGCGACCAGAGCGGCGACGAGCTTCCGGGCGTCGGCATCCTGCCGTTGCACACCGTCGCCGGGTCACGGCGCATGATCGGCGACGTCCTGCTCGAGTGCGAGCTCGAGCCGGGCGAGATCCAAACACTGGCCGGCTTCGAGAACCACGCCGGCCGCACGATCCTCGACCAGGGCGCGGAGCCCCTCGGGCGGGTCGTGGCCGGCTTCGGCAACGACGGCGAGAGCGGCTACGAGGGCTGCCGCATCGGTCGGGCGATCGGAACGTATCTGCACGGCCCGCTGCTGCCCCGCAATCCGTGGCTGGCAGATTGGCTGCTCGCGCAAGCGGTCGCCCACCGCAGCGGCGAGTCGCCGACGCTCGAGCCGCTGCGCGACGAGCTCGAGCAGGAGGCGCATGCCGTCTCCGCTGCCCGCGCACGCTCCCGCGGCGGACGCCACTGAGTCGATCGATCCCGTACGCGTCCCAGGCCCCGCGCGCGTGGCACCCCCACCCTGGGTGGGGCTCCCGCCCGCCACCCTCACCCCGCACGCTAACCAGGCCGAGCGCACAAATGTGCGACGGCAACGCGCCGAAGCGATGACAACCGCGTCACCGGGCCCAGAGGGCCCCGAGGTACACGGCCGGGTCGCCGGGCCGCCAGCGCTGGAGGAAGCGCTGGATCGGCGGATGGAGGACGACGTCGTCGAGGTCCTCGAGCGCGAACAGGCGATGGCCGCGAACCGCCGCGTCCCTCGATGTGACCGCCTCCAGCGAGCGTCCGCCCAGGTCGCCCGCGAAGATGATGTGCACCACGTGCTTCGCCGCAAAGCCGCCGACGGGTGAGATCGAGTCCACGATCGCGATCGGGCCCTCGACCACGGGGTCGTCCTCGATCCCGACCTCCTCCGCCAGCTCGCGGTGCAGGGCGTCGACGAGGCTCTCCCCGGCGTGGACACCGCCGCCGGGCAGCAACCAGTACTCCTTCCCGGGTTTCTCGTGTCGGCACAGGAGCAGCCCCTCGTTCCAGCGGAGCAGCGCCGAGACACGGATCCGGGGCTCGCCGCTCATCCTCTATCGCGCGCGCGAGGACCCGAAGCCGCGAATACCGCGTTCGCTCTCCGGCAGCTCGTCGATCTCCGCGAGCTCGAGCTCGGGGACGGCCATCACGACGAGCTGGGCGATCCGCATCCCGGCCTCCACGACGAACGGCTCGGACGTGTCGGTGTTGAGCAGCACGACCTGGAGCTCGCCCCTGTAGCCGGAGTCGACGAGGCCAGGAGCGTTGACGACCGTGATCCCGTGGCGCGCGGCGAGGCCGGAGCGGGGCTGGACGAAACCGGCGTGGCCGGGCGGGATCGCAACGGCGAGGCCGGTCCCGACCACTGCGCGCTCGCCCGGCGCCAGCTCGACCTGTTCGCATGCGGCAAGATCGAACCCTGCGTCTCCGGCGTATGCGCGTTCGGGAAGGACCGCGTCCTCGCGCAGCCGCCGAATCGGCAGCTCGATCACCGGACGGAGCTCGCCGGCTCCTCGCGGGCCTCGGCGAGGAGATAAGGCGCGAAACGAGGCAGCTCCCGCCGGGGCAGGTGCGCCCGGATAAAGACGCCGTCCGCCCGGTCGACGCGCTCCTGGATCGGCGCCCCGAGGGCGTAGAGCTCGGCGAGCCTCGCTCCCTCCTCGTAAGGAAGCAGCATCCGCACGCTCTCGAACCGGTCGCCGAAGCTCTCGGCCAGGCGGGCGCGAAGCTCGTCGAGCCCCTCGCCGGTCTCGGCCGAGACCTGAACCGCATCCGGGAACCGATTCGCCAGCCGTCGGCCCCGCAGCGAGTCGACGAGGTCGATCTTGTTGAGCACGACCTCGACCGGCACCTCCCCTGCCCCGATCTCGCCGAGTACCTCCTCGACGGCGGCGCGCATCTCGTCGAGGTCGCCGTCGGGAGCGGACGCATCGACGACGTGCAGCACGAGGTCGGCCACGAGCGTCTCCTCGAGCGTCGCCGCGAACCCCTCGACGAGCTGGTGCGGCAGACGGCGGATGAAGCCGACAGTGTCGGTAACGAGGTACTTGCGGCCGTCGACCTCGAACCCCCGTGTCGTCGGATCGAGCGTCTCGAAGAGCCGGTCCTCCACCGAGACGTCGGCGTGCGTCAACGCGTTCAGCAGCGTCGACTTGCCGACGTTCGTGTACCCGGCGAGCGCCACGACCGGGATCTCGGAGCGCCCGCGCGACTTGCGCCTCGTCGCCCGCTGGCGCTGCAGCTCACGCAGCCTTCCGCGCAGCACGCCGATACGCCGCCGAGCGAGCCGGCGGTCCGTCTCGAGCTGGGACTCGCCGGGACCGCGTGTCCCCACACCGCCGCCGAGCCGCTCGAGGTGCTGCCACATGCCGCGCATTCGCGGCAGGTTGTACTCCAGCTGCGCGAGCTCGACCTGCAGCTTCCCATCGGCCGTGACGGCGTGCTGGGCGAAGATGTCGAGGATCAGCTGTGTCCGGTCGATCACCCTCGCCTGTAGCGCGTTCTCGAGCTCTCGCTGCTGCACCGGGGAGAGCTCGTCGTCGACGAGCAGCGCCTCGGCGTCCGAGCGTGCGAACAGCTCCTGCAGCTCGACGAGCTTCCCCTTGCCCACGTACGTGCGCGGCTCGGGGTGAGCCCGGTGCTGAACGAGTTCGCCGACGGGCTCGACCCCCGCGGTGCGCGCCAGCTCCTTGAGCTCTGCGAGCTCGCGCGCAGGATCGACGCCCTGGCGCAGCACGGCGACCGCGAACCCGCGCTCGGGCTCGGCACCCGGCGCAGGATCCGGCTGGCGTAGCGTCACGCAGGAATTATGACCGTCAGGGGGCAGAATCCGCACGTGCCCAACGACGCCGTGCGCCAGCGCCTCGCCGAGCGAACGCTCGAGCTCGTCAGCACGCCGTCGGTGAGCCGCGACGAAGCGGCGGCGATGGCGCTCGTGTCGCGGCAGCTGCGCCTGGAGCCGATTCGCGCCGATGCGGACGTCCTGTTCGCGACGACGCCGCGGGCCGGCCGCGAGCTCGTCGTGCTCGCGGGCCACCTCGACACGGTCCCTGCGCAGGAGAACCTTCCGGGGCGGATCGACGGCGACGCGGTCGTCGGCCTCGGCGCGAGCGACATGAAGGGCGGGCTGGCCGTGATGCTGGAGCTGGCAGACTGGGCCGCAGACGGGGCCAACCTCGCGGTCGACCTCGGTTTCCTCTTCTTCACGCGCGAGGAGCTCGCGGCCGAGGAGAGCCCCGTGCCGGCGTTTCTCGCCGAAACACCCGAGATCCGGGATGCGGCGCTCGTGATCGTCCTCGAGCCCACCGACAACGAGATCCACGCGGGCTGCCTCGGGAACCTCAACGCCGAGATCACGTTCCGCGGCGCAAGCGCCCACTCGGCGCGGCCCTGGCTCGGCGACAACGCGATCCACCGGGCAGCGGCGGCGCTGGCGCCCCTCGCCGACGCCGACCCGCTCGACGTCGAGGTCGCGGGGTTGGTCTTTCGCGAGGTCGTCAGCACCGTGCGGATCGAGGGCGGGATCGCGGACAACGTCGTTCCCGACCGCTGCGTCGCACGCCTCAACTACCGGTACGCCCCGGGCCGGTCGCGCGAGGCCGCCGAGCGGCGCCTGCGAGAGCTCGTCACCGGCGGCGAGCTGGCAATCCTCGGCAACTCGCCGCCGGCGGACGTCGTCGTCGACCGGCCGCTCGTGCAGCGGCTCCGCGAGGCGGGTGCCTTCGACGTCCGGCCGAAGCAGGCCTGGACGCCGGTTGCACAGTTCGCGGACGCCGGTCTCGACGCGGTCAACCTGGGTCCCGGCGCAACGGGCTACGCCCACAAGGCCGACGAGCGGGTCGCGATCGCCGAGCTCGCGCGCACGTACGACGCGCTCTGCCGCTTCGCGGGTAGCGTCTGAGCGTGCAGCTCTCCCCCGTTCTCGCGGCCACGGGCACGTATCCGTTCGTGCACCTCGAGGAGGCGAAGCGGCGGCTCGCGGCCGAGGGCGTCGAGCTGATCGACTTCGGCAAGGGCGACCCGCGGGAGGAAACCGCCCCGGCGATCCGGAAGGCCCTGGCGGACAGCCTCGAGCCGGTCTCGGGGTATCCGCTCGCCGAGGGCCTGCCGGAGCTTCGCGACGCGATCGCGGACTGGTGCCGCCGGCGTTTCGGCGTCCGGCTCGACCCCGACGCCGAGGTGATCCCGACCTACGGGAGCAAGGAGGCGATCTTCCACCTCGCGCAGGTGGTGCTCGATCCCGCCGCCGAGAAACGGCTGGTCGTGACGACCGAGCCGGGGTACCCGGTCTACGACCGCGGAGCGATGTTCGCCCGCGGGGAGATCGAGCGCCTGCCGCTGCTGGAGGAGAACGGCTTCCTCCCCGATCTCGACGCCGTCGATGCAGATGTTTGGCAGCGCGCCGCCATCTTCTGGATCAACTATCCCAACAACCCCACGGGTGCCCCGGCGCCGCTCGACTTCCTCGAACGCGCGGCACGGTTGGCGGTCGAGCACGACTTCCTGCTCGCCGCCGACGAGGCCTATACCGAGCTCTGGTTCGACGAGCCGCCCCACTCCGCGCTCGAGGTCTCAGACCGGACGAACGTCGCCGTCTTCCAGACGCTGAGCAAGCGTTCGTCGATGACCGGCTATCGCTCGGGGTTCGTCGCGGCGTCGCCTGCGCTGATCTCGGCACTTCGCCAGTACCGGCCGAGCGTCGGCACGGCGCCGCAGGAGTTCGTCCAGCGCGCGTCGATCGTCGCCTGGGGCGACGAGCAGCACGTGGAGGCCACACGCGACCTCTACCGGCGGAAGCGGGACGTCCTCCTACCCACCCTGGCGCGCAAGGGCATCCGCGTCGCGGGGAGCCAGGCGACGATGTACCTCTGGCTCGAGGTGCCCGCGGGCGAGACATCCGAGGGCCTTGCCGAGCGGCTCCTCGAGCACGGCTTGATCGTCTCACCGGGAACGTTCTTCGGCCCCTCCGGGGACGGGTACTGGCGCCTCGCGCTCGTTCCCACCGAGGCCGAGTGCCGCCGCGCGGCCGCGATCCTCGAGGCCGCGCTGTGAGCGAGCTCACCCCGGAACGCGTCGAGGAGATCATCGCGGCCCTCGATCGCGGCGAGGCGCGCGTGGCCGAGCGCATCGAGGGCGAGTGGCGCGTCGACGAGGAGGCCCAGCGCGCGATCCTCGAGTACTTCCGACTCAGGCGGATGGAGCCGATGGATGTCGGGCCCTTCGAATACCACGACAAGATCCCCCTGAAGCGCGGGTTCGAGCAGCTCGGCGTTCGCGTCGTCCCTCCCGCCACCGCGCGCTACGGCGCCTACCTCTCGCCGGGCGTGGTCTTGATGCCGAGCTACGTCAACATCGGCGCCTGGGTCGGCCCGAACACCATGGTCGACACCTGGGCGACGGTGGGCTCCGGGGCGCAGATCGGCGCCGACGTGCACCTCGCGGGCGGCGTCGGCATCGGCGGGGTGCTGGAACCGCCGGGAGCGAGGCCCGTGATCGTCGAGGACGGCGCCTTCGTCGGGTCGCGCGCGGCGATCGTCGAAGGAGTCATCGTCGGCGAGCAGGCCGTGATCGGTCCCCACGTGACGCTCGGGGCGACGATCCCGATCATCGACGTCACCGGCGCCGCGCCCGTCGAGCACCGGGGTTCCGTGCCGCCGCGCGCGATCGTCGTGCCGGGCACGCGACCGAAGGAGTTCCCGGGCGGGACGTTCAACCTCGCCTGCGCGCTCATCATCGGCTGGCGCACCGAGTCGACCGATCTCAAGGTCAGCCTGAACGACGCACTTCGGGAGCACGGCCTCGGCTGATCAGCCGAGGCGCTCGGCCGGCCCTGTCAGGTACGCGCGACCGCTGTCGATCCGCACGCGAAGCGTCCCGCCCGGGAAGGCGACGTCCACCTCGCCCTCGCCGTGGGTCGCCGCCGCCACGGCGACAGCGCTCGTGCCGGAGGACGCCGTCTCCCCCACGCCGCGCTCCCACACGCGTGCGGTGACACGGCCCGGGGCGTCGATCCGGGCTACCTGGACGTTCGTCCCGCTCGGAAAGCGCGGGTGGCGTTCGAGCAGCGGGCCGATCGCGGCGATCCTCGCCGGGTCGTCCTGGACGACGGCATGAGGGTTGCCGACCGAGACCGGGACGAGCTCGACGCCCTCGAGCTCGACGGGCTCGCCCACCTCGACCGGCCCGAGGTCCTGCTCGACGAGGCCGCCCGCCTCCCGCGCCGTCGTGGCCCGCGGACCGACAAGGATCCTGACCTGGTCGGCCTCCGTCGCGTCGAGCAACCAGCGCGCGGCGATCCTCGTCCCGTTGCCCGAGAGCTCGGTGCGCGAGCCGTCGGGGTTCCAGATCGCGATCTCGGCCTCCGTGCCGTCGACGGAGCGGACTTCGAGCACCCCGTCGGTTCGATGCTCGGCCGAGAGCCGCCGCGCCCGCTCAGGCGTCAGCCGCTCGTCCTCGACGAGCAGGTACCTGTTGCCGTGGGCGTGCCAGAGCGACGATTTCATCGGCAATCTCGCCCGGCGGGCGATCGGCGGCGACGCTAACAAGGCCTGGAATGCGCCGCATCCATTTCCGCTGGTAGGCCGCGTAGGCGCGCGTCCGTACGGTGAGGGCCTCGAGTGCCTCCTGCCGCGGGAGTCCCGCGACCTCCTTCAGCCCCATCGCTTTCCGCGCCGTCGTCGAGATCGAACCACGGAGCGCGGTCGCCACCTCCTCCTGGACGCCCGCTTCGAACATCGCGCGCGTCCGCTCCTCGATCCGGGCGACGAGGGCCTCTCGCTCGACGTCGAGCCCGACGACGAGCGTCGGCTGCCGCGTCTCCTCGCTCCAGAGCGCGCCCGCGGCGGGCTTCAACGACCAGCCGGCCTCGGCGAGCTCGAGCGCTCGGACGACCCGCCTGCGGTCGTTCGGATGCACCGACGCGGCGGCCGTGGGATCCCTGCCGGCGAGCAGCTCGTGCGCCCGAGCGGCGCCGACCCGGTCGTACACCTCCTGCCAGTGCTCACGCCGACCGGCGGCCGGCGGAGGTGGCAGCTCCAGCGCCGAGATCGCCGCGCGCAGGTAGAGCCCGGTGCCACCGACGACGACCGCCGTCTTTCCGGCCGCCAGGATCTCGTCGATCACCTCGTGCGCCAGGCGCTGATACTCCGCGACGGAGGCCTCGTGATCGAGGCCCCAGATCCCGACGAGCCTCGTCGGAAAAGCCGGCTGGTTCGTGAGGATCGGCAGCCCTCGGTAGACCTGCATCGAGTCCGCCGAGACCACCTCGGCGTCGATCCGCTCGATGAGCGCCCTGGCGACGGCGCTCTTCCCCGAGGCCGTCGGCCCGAAGATCGCGATCACGGCTGGGTTTTCGATGCCCTCGATTGTGCTGTCTCCGAAGCCGTGTCGTGCCGATACGAAGCGCGTGAGCCGCACCCACCTCGAGCGCCGCCCGCGCGAGCTGGCCCTCTTCATCGCCCTCGGCGCCCTGCTCTCGACCGCAGCGATCGTCGGCGTCAGCTGGGCGGCGGGCTTCGGCGCGGTCGCAGACCGGCTCCGCAGCGTCGATGCTCGCTGGCTGCCGCTCGCGCTCGGCGCCGAAGTGGTCGCCTACGTCGGTTACGTGCTCGCCTACCGCGAGATCGCCCGGGTCGAGGGAGGGCCGCGTCTCCCCCATTCGCGTGTGCTGGCGCTCGTTGCGACCGGCTTCGGGGTCTTCGTGGCGCGCGGCGGCTTCACAGTCGACCTGCATGCCTTCCGGCAGGAGTGTGTCGACGACCGTGAGGCCCGCGTCCGCGTGCTCGGGCTCGGCGCGCTCGAGTACGCGCTGCTCGCGCCCGCGACCTGCATCGTCGCCGTCCTGCTCCTCGCTGAGCACGCGGATCGCCCTGGAAGCGGCCTGACGATGCCGTGGGCCGTCGCCGTCCCCGCGGGCGGTGTGGTCGCGCTCTCCGCCCTCAGGCTTCGCGACGGGCTGCGCGGCCGGCGGGGGTGGCGCGACGCGATCGCCCAGTGGCTCGACTCGATCCACGTGCTCCGGCAGCTGTTCGTCCGGGTCGAGCATTTGGCCGGGCCGCTGGGGACGGCGCTCTACTGGTTCGGCGACATCGCCTGCCTTGCGCTTTGTCTGCGCGCGTACGAGGGGCACTTTCCCTCGGTGGGCCCCCTCCTGATCGGCTATGCGACGGGGTACGCACTTACGCGGCGGACACTCCCCCTCGCAGGGGCAGGCCCCGTTGAGGCGCTGCTTCCGTTCGCGCTCTCCTGGAGCGGGACGCCGCTGGCGGCAGCCGTGCCGGCGGTCGTCGCCTATCGCATGGTCAACTTCTGGCTTCCGATCGTGCCCGCCGTCTTCGGGCTCCGCTCCCTCCGGCGCGCTTAAGCCGCGACCGGCGTCGCGAGCGAGCCGCGCAGCGTCGTCGAGCTGGCGCCCTGGATCCGGACCCTCACCAGGTCGCCCGGTGCCGCGGCCCCCGCGAAGTTGACGGTCGTATTCCGCCGCGTCCGGCCCCGGAGCAGCGGATCGCCATTTCGGCTCGGGCCCTCGACCAGGACTTCTTCGACGCCGCCGATCCGAGAGCGGTTCCGCCGCTCCGCGACGGCCTGCACGAGCTCGACGAGAGCCTCGATGCGCTCGTGCTTCACCTCGTCGGGAACCTGGTCCGGCATCGTCGCGGCCTCCGTTCCTCGGCGCGGCGAGAACACGAAGGTGAACGCGCCCTCGTAGCCGACTGCCTCGACCGCCGCGAGCGTCTGGCGAAAATCCTCGTCGGTCTCGCCCGGAAAGCCGACGATCAGGTCTGTCGTCAGCGCCAGATCGAGAATCGCCTCGCGCATCTCGGCCGCCAGGCGGAGGTAGCGCTCGAGGCTGTACGTCCGCCGCATGGCTTTGAGGATCCGCGTCGACCCCGATTGCAGCGGCAGATGCGCATGTTCGCAGACAGCGGCGCAGTCCGCCATCGCCTCGATCACGGGCCGCCGGAAGTCCTTGGGGTGCGGGCTCGTGAACCGGATCCGCTCGATCCCCTCGACCGCATCGCACGCGCGGAGCAGCTCGCCGAAGTCGGTGCGGAGGCCCGGCAGGAGGTCGCGGCCGTACGAGTTCACGTTCTGGCCGAGCAACGTCACCTCGCGGACGCCCTCCCGCGCGAGCTCTTCGATCTCGGCCAGGATCTCCCCTGGGCGGCGGCTCTGCTCCCGGCCGCGAACCGAAGGCACGATGCAATACGCGCACCTCGAGTTGCAGCCCATCGAGACTTGCACCCAGGCCTGGAACGGCCGCTCGCGGTGCGTGGGCAGGCCGCCCGCGAACGCGCGCTCCTCGAGCCCGAAGCTGCCGCGGGAGACACCGAGGCCGCCCGCGCCGACCCAGTCACCGAGGTGCGGGATCGAGCCGGGCCCGAATGCGACGTCGACGTAGGGATAGAGTTCGAACAGGCGCTCGCGCTGAGCCTCTGCGTAGCATCCGCCCACCGCGATCACCTTCTCCGGATCGCGGGCCTTGAGCGCCCTCGCCTGGGCAAGGTGCGCAGCGAAGCGCTGATCCGGCTTCTCGCGGATCGTGCAGGTGTTGAAGACGATCACGTCCGCATCCGCCTGAGTGGCCGTTTCGCCGAGGCCGAGCTCCTCGAGCATCCCCTTGATGCGCTCCGAGTCGTGGGCGTTCATCTGGCACCCGAACGTCGTGACGTGGTAGCGCTTCACGCGGGCCACTGTAGCCGCCTCCGGGCCTGGACGCTGCTCGCCCCAGGCGGCGTCCTCAGTCGCGCCCACATCTACTGATATGACGCTCCCTGCGTCCTTGCCTGGGAAAGAGCATCGCCCCACGGCGACGAGCGGTATTCCGCCAAACCCTCCTAGGCGGCGCGGTCGGGTTGCACGGGCTCGGCTTCGGCGACCGGTGCCGCGTCGACCGCCTGGCCGTTGCCCTCGGTGACGTTGCGCGCGACGTCGACGGCGCGGCTCTCCCGGATGACCGTCACCTTGATCTGTCCCGGATACTCGAGCTGGTCCTCGATGTCGCGCGCGATCTCGTGCGAGAGCAGCACGGCCTGGTCGTCGTCGACCTCGGTCGGCTTCACGATCACCCGGATCTCACGGCCGGCCTGAAGGGCGTAGACCTTTTCGACGCCGCGGTGATGGGCGGCGAGCTCTTCGAGCTCCTCGAGGCGCTTGATGTAGTGCTCGAGGCTCTCGCCCCGAGCCCCGGGCCTGGAGGCGGACACGGCGTCAGCGGCGATCAGGAGCACCGCCTCGACGGTCTGCGGCTGAACCTCGTAGTGGTGCGCCTCGATCGCGTGGACGACCGCGTCGCTCTCGCCGTAGCGCCGCGCGAACTGGGCGGATATCGCCGCGTGCGAGCCCTCGATCTCGTGCGTGAGCGCTTTCCCGAGGTCGTGCAGGAGCGCCGCGCGCCTCGCCGTCTTGACGCTCGCGTCGAGCTCCGAGGCCATGATGCCCGTCAGATGGACGACCTCGAGCGTGTGTTTGAGGACGTTCTGGCCGTAGCTCGTCCGGAAGCGGAGACGGCCGAGGATCTTCACGAGCTCTTCGTGGAAGGAGCCGCAGTTGGCCTCGAAGACGGCCTGTTCGCCGGCGTGGACGATGTGCTCCTCGATCTCGGCCTTCGACTGGTAGTACATCTCCTCGATGCGGGCCGGGTGGATGCGCCCATCCTCGATCAGCTTCGCGAGCGTGAGCTTCGCGATCTCGCGGCGAATCCCGTCGAAGGACGAGAGCACGACGGCCTGCGGCGTGTCGTCGATGATGAAGTCGACCCCGGTCAGATGCTCGAGCGCGCGGATGTTGCGGCCCTCACGGCCGATGATCCGGCCCTTCATGTCGTCGGAGGGCAGCTCGACCAGTGACACCGTCGCCTCGGAGGCGTGATTCGCCGCCACGCGCTGCAACGCGTCGGCGACCAAATTCCTGGCCCGCCGCTTCGCCTCGGTCTGCGCCTCCTCCTCCAGCTGGCGCACGCGCCTCGCCAACTCGTGGCGAATCAGCTCCTCGGAGCGGCTGAGGAGGTGCGCCTTGGCCTCGTTCGTCGTCATTCCGGAGATCCGTTCGAGCTCCTTCAGCTCGGCCTCCTTTGCGCCCTTCAGCTCTTCCTGCAGCTGCTTGGAGTGCGTCTCCCGGTCGAAGACGCCCTGCTCCCGTCTCGTCAGCTCCGTCAGCTTCTGGTCGATCTCCTCCTCCTTGGTGAGGACACGCTCCTCGATCTTGATGATCTCCGCGCGGCGCTCGGCGACCTCGGTCTCGACTTCGGAGCGAAGCTTCACGGACTGCTCGCGCGCCTCGATCTGCGCCTCGCGCCTCATCGCCTCCGCCTCGCGGCGCGCCTCGGTCAGCAGAAGCTGCCGCGTCCGTCGCGCCGCGGCGAGCCGCGAGCCCGTCAATGCATAGAGGGCGAGGAAGGCAAGGGCGGATCCCGCGGCGAGGCCGATCAGGATTCCAATGACGACGAACATGGGCGCTCCCGGACTGCGCCCACATCAGGCATGCCTCGAATCGGGTGCCTCGTAGGCCCGTACAGGGCCTCTTGGCCGCTACCTCAGCGCTGCTGCGGCCTCCTGGATGCTTGCTCGATCGGGGACGGAGTCATGTTCAAGAACCGATTTCGAAACTGTCAGATGCAGGCAATTTGTTGAGTTGAGCTTTCAACATCCTAACTCCGCGGCACCGTTCTCTGCAATTCCGGGCAGCACCTGCTCGATCGAATCGGCCGAAAAGCCCCGCCGGGTCAGCCAGCGCGCGGCCTTCACCCCACCCCCACGCCGGCCGGCGTGGGTCGCGGCGCGAGAGCCCTCGCCAGGCAGCCGGCCCAGCGCCTCGGCGATGTGCTCCGCACCGACTCCCTCCCGCTCCAGGTCGAAGCGGATCGCGGAATCGCCGTACCCCCGCTCGGCGAGCGCGGCGGCACGGGCGGCCGCAAAGCGGGCGTCGTCGACAGCGCCGGCCCGGCGCAGCGTCTCCACCGCCTCGTCCGACTCGGCGCTCACAATGCCCTTCCGTTCGAGGAACCGGCGGACGCCGACCTCCGAGCGGTCGCGGTGACTCAACGAGCGCGCGGCCGTGTCGACTGCCGTGAACGACCGCAGCTCGCGGCGGAGAATCCTCAGGCGCTCGCGGTCGAGCTCGAGGCCGACCGACAGCCCGACGCGCGTGGCGACGTCGAGCGGAACCGTCCGCCAGCCGGCGCCGTCGAGCTCAACGCGCACGCGCCCCGGCCGCGCGGGCCGGAGGGCGGTCACTCTCGGCATCCGCCGAAGCCTCCTCGTCGGTGGACGCCTTGTCGGCTGCGTCGACCGCCGTCGGCAACAGCCGCGCCGACACGACCTGGTCGGGCCCGGCGTCCGCTTGGATCTTCGCGAGGATCTGCTGCGTGACGTCCGGGTGCTCCCGCAGGAACGCCGTGGCGTTCTGCCGGCCCTGGCCAAGCCGCTCGTCTCCGAAGCTGAAATACGAGCCCGACTTCGTGACGATCTTCCGCTCGAGACCGGAATCGAGCACCGTGCCCTCCCAGCTGATGCCAGAGCCGTAGATGATGTCGAACTCGGCCTGCTTGAACGGCGGCGCGACCTTGTTCTTGACGACCTTCACGCGCACGCGGTTGCCGATCGCCTCCACGCCTTCCTTCAGGGTCTCGATCCTGCGGATGTCGAGCCTGACCGACGAGTAGAACTTCAGCGCGCGGCCGCCCGGCGTCGTCTCCGGGTTGCCGAACATGACGCCGATCTTCTCGCGCAGCTGGTTCGTGAAGATGCAGATGGTGTCGGTCCGGTTGAGCGTGCCGGCGAGCTTTCGGAGCGCCTGGCTCATCAAGCGTGCCTGGAGGCCGACGTGGCTGTCCCCCATCTCGCCCTCGATCTCCGCCTTCGGCGTCAGCGCCGCGACCGAGTCGACCGCGACGACGTCCAGGGCACCCGAGCGGATCAGCAGCTCGGCGATCTCGAGCGCCTGCTCGCCCGTGTCCGGCTGGGAGACCAGCAGGTCGTCGATGTTGACGCCGATCCGCTTCGCGTAGGTGGGATCCATCGCGTGCTCGGCGTCGATGAAGGCGCAGATGCCGCCGCGGCGCTGGGCCTCGGCGATCACGTGGTAGACGAGCGTCGTCTTCCCGGAGGATTCAGGCCCGAAGATCTCGACGATCCGGCCGCGCGGCAGGCCGCCGATCCCGAGCGCCAGGTCGAGGGCGAGCGAGCCGGACGAGACCGCGCCCACGGAGACAGCTGCGGCGTCGTTCATCTTCATCACGGCGCCCTTGCCGAATGCACGCTCGATCTGGCCGAGCGCGGTGTCGAGTGCTTGCTCGCGATCCACGTCCATCACCCTCCTACCCCAACCGATTGCAGGACTTCGTACTGCGCCCCTGACGGCCGCAGGACGGACATATAAACAGCAGCTTCGGACGTCATGACCGCCTCCGGCTCCGGAACCGGCGGGCTGAGGCGCGGGCGCCGCCGAAATCGGACGACCGTGATGTGCGGCAGCCACGGCCTCCCCTCGCGCTCGTAGACGCCGAGCCGCTCGAGACGGCCGTGCAGCTCGCTCGCGAGCTCGCTCGCCCGGTCATCCTCGTCGTCGCAGACGAGCATGCCGACGCTCCTGGTCTCGCGATAGCGCGTCGGCGTGAGCACGGGAGGCCTCGCGCCCGCGACCGCGTGCCGCAGCTCTGCGCCGATCGCGTCGACCTCGACGGCCGGACGGCGGCCCAGGAAGGCAAGCGTGACGTGGAGATGCCCGGGCCCGAGCACCCGGACGTCGGCTCCGGCGAACGCCTCGGCCTGCCACGACGCGAGCCGCCCGACGGCGGCCGGCGGCAGCCGCAGGGCGCAGAAGAGGCGAAGGTGCTCACCGCCCCCGACGCTACCAGCGGGGCTCAAACGGAACCATTGCCGCTCTGTGACAAAAGGCGCCGGGCGAGGTGCAGTGCCGCGGCCGTGGCGCGGCCACGGATCGCTTCCCGGTCACCGGGCAGCTCGAGGCGGCGCGCGAGCTCATCGCCTGCCCCCGACACGTGCACGAAGACGAGTCCGACCGGCTTTTCCGGCGCCCCGCCGCCCGGCCCCGCGATTCCCGTCACGGCGATGCCGACGTCGGAGTCCAGGCGCTGTCGCACTCCCGCGGCCATCGCCGCGGCGGCCTCCGCGGAGACCGCGCCGTGCTCGGCGAGAACCTCGTCTGGCACGGCGAGCTCGCCGGCCTTGACGTCGTCGGCGTACGCGACCACGGCGCCGCGGAAGACGTCGCTCGAGCCGGGGACGGCCGTCAGCCGCGCCGCGACCAGCCCTCCGGTGCACGACTCGGCCGTCGTCAGCGTCAGCTTCCGCCGGCGGCAGAGCTCGAGCAGGATCGCGGCGACCGGGCGCTCGTCCTCGGCGAAGAGGTGCGTGGCCATCCGCTCCCGCAGCGCCGAGGAGATGCGGTCGGCCCGCTCGCCGCCGCCCGGCCCGACCACCAGGTCGACGTGGATCTCGAACTCGCGCGCGCAGACCGTCGCCTCGACGCCCTCGCCGTCGCCGCCAGCATCCTCCAGCGCCCGGGCGATCTCGGACTCGCTCGCTCCGAAGAAGCGGAGCGTGCGGCGCTCCGGCGGGGCCGCTTGCGACAGGAGGCGGCGAACCGGCTCCGAGCCGAGAGCCGCCTGCCAGAGACGCCGAAGCTCGGGCGGGGGCCCCGGCAGGACGACGACCACGCGGCCGTCGTTCTCCATGACGATCCCGGGCGCGGTGCCGGCGAGGCCGAGGGAGGCGCCGCCCTCCGGCAGCGACGCCTGCTTGCGGACACCCGGGGCAAAGTCCGCGTACGGTCGGCGGAGCCGCTCCGCGATCGAGCGGGAGACGGCCTCGATCTCGCGCTCGAGGCCGTCGTCGACCGTCAGCGCCCGGTCGGCGACCTGCGCCACCATCTCGACGGTGCGGTCGTCATGGGTCGGCCCCAACCCGCCGGAGACGACGCAGAGGTCGGCCTCGAAGCCTTCGCGCAACGCCTTTTCGAGGTCCCCAGGTTCGTCGCCCACGATCAGGATGCGCGAGGGGTCGACGCCGAGCGAAAGGAGCTCCCGCGCAAGGAACGGACCGTTCAGATCCTGGCGGTCGCCGCGTACGAGCTCGCTGCCGGTGACGACGACGACCGCACGGGGCGGCGGAGAGGTTGGCGGAACGTCGCTCGTCGTGGCGCGACGCCGAGACCTCCACGAGGTCAAGTCGCCGGCGGGGCCTTCTTGATCGTCGTCGGGGTGACGATGAGCTGCTCGGCCTTCCCGCTGCCGGGGATCAGCCGGACGCGGCCGTTCACCTTCGCGACGAGGTTCGCGGGCTTGCCGGCGGCGATCCACAGTCGCCGGTAGAGGAACGGCTTGTGGGTGAAGGGGAGCTGCTGACCCTGCTGGAGCGTGCCGGTGTACAGCGTTCGCCCCCCGGCCGACCCGCCGCGGACCTGCAGCCAGCAGTCACCGTTCGCCGCGGTGAGCACGAGCCTCGCCATCGGCACCTGGGGCCGGGCCGCCGGCCGCTGCTTCTTCTTCACGTTCGGCGCCCCGGGAGCGTTGACGCCCTGGACCTGCGGGTTGCTGGTCGAGCCGAACTTCCACGCCGCGATCACGAGCGCGAAGACGATCGCGATCGCTCCGAGCGCGACGAGGATCCCGCGCGCCTCGAAGCGGTGGCCGAGCTGCGGGGGGCGGCGTTGGTAGTCGCGCGGCCGCAACGGCACGTCCTCCTCGCCGGTGATGAAGCGGGAGTTGTACTCGTCGACGTAGAGCTGCCCCTCGAGCCCTAGGGCGTCCGCGTAGTTGCGCAGGAAGCCCTTCACGTACGTGGGCGCAGGCAGGAGCTCGAACTTCTCGTCTTCGAGCGCCTTCAGGTATTTCGAGCGAATCTTGGTCTGCTGCTCGATCTCAGTCAGCTCGAGCTGCTGACGCAGACGCGCCTCGCGCAGGCTGTTTCCGATCTCGAACACGGCGGCGTTCCGATTCTATTGGCGATTCATTCGAACGCGAGGAGCAGCCCGAAAAAGCCCAGCGCAAGGGCCGCAGTCAACCCTAGACAGAGGCCGAGCAGCCCCAGCCACTTGCCTGCCCGAGCCGTTCCCTCGCCGGGGCGCGAGAGGGTTCGGGCGGCCCGCGCGCCTGCGCCGCGGGCCAGGAGGACGGCGGTCAGGCCGAGCAGCGTCCCGGCGATCGCCTCCCCCGCCACCGCCTGAGGCAGGTTGATGCGATCCGAGCGGGTCGAGACGAAAGCGACCGGGACCGCCGCGAGCGAGAGCAGCGCGAAGAGCACGGCGAAGCGGGCGCGGTCGTTCCGCACGCGCGCGGAGCTACTGCTTCCGGTACGGACGGCCAATCGCTGCCGGCGGGATCGAGCGGCCGATCACGCCTGCCACGGCGATGAGGGTGATCGCATACGGGAGGATGTTGAAGAGGATCGCGGCCGACTGAGAGTACGTCGGCAGGCGGTCGGAGAGCGCGCTCGCGAAACCGAACAACAGGCAGCCTGCGAGCGCCCCGAAGGGGCGCCAGCGCCCGAAGATCAGGGCGGCCAGGGCGATGAACCCGCGGCCCGCGGTCATGTTCTCGCTGAAGGAGTGGTTGAAGCCGATCGACAGATAGGCCCCGCCCATCGCCGCGAGGATCCCGGACAGAGTCACGGCGGCGTAGCGGACGAGGTAGACGGAGATGCCGACCGTGTCGGCCGCGCGGGGATGCTCGCCGACCGAGCGGATGCGGAGGCCCACGGGCGTCTTGAACATGACGACCCAGGACAGGACGACGGCGAGGATCGACAGCCAGATCATCAGGTTCTGGTCACCGAACCAGTCGCCGAAGAAGTTGCTGCCGAGGTGCAGGTTCACGTCGGGGATCGCCGGCAGCTTGTCTTCGGGAGGGGTGCCCTCGTCGCCGTAGATCTCGACGAAGAAGTAGCCCGTGACGCCGAGGGCGAGGAAGTTGATCGCCGTCCCGCTGACGATCTGGTCGGCCCGGAGCGTGATCGAGACGAAGGCGTGGATCAGGGCCGTCAGGCCCCCGGCCGCCATCGCGATCAGGATCCCGGAGACCCAGGAATTCGTCTTGTCGGCGCCCCAGATGCCGAAAAACGCGCCCATCAGCATCATTCCCTCGAGGCCGATGTTCACGACGCCGCTGCGCTCCGAGAACATGCCGCCGATCGCCGCGAAGGTCAGCGGGGTCGCGTAGCGGAGCATCGCGGCGAGCAGGGCCGACCAGACCACGACCTCCTCGAGATGCCCGACGCTCGAGTGGGTCGCGAGGATCCCGAGCGTGATGCCGAGGATCCCGGACGCGACGCCGCCCCACCCCAGGCGCCGCTTGCCCCGGGTGACCACCCAGCCGCCGAGCGCGACGCCGACGGCCCCGGCGACGACCGGCCAGACGATCGTCCGCGCCGTTAGCGGCGGCAGCGCCACGAAGAACGCGAACAGGCCGCTGACGATCGCGGTGACTCCGATCACCTTGTCGAAGTCGACCCGCTCGAGCGAGAACCGCTCCGCCGTGACGACGCGGGTCGCCATCAGAGCTTCGCCCCCTCGGCCGGCCGTTGCCTGATCCGGAGCTTCTTCCGGGCGGTCCAGAGGTAGAGGATGATCACGTCCGCCCCGATGAAGAGCAGGATGAATGCCTGGATCATCAGCGTCAGGTTGCCGGCGAGCTCCGGCTTGATGGCCAGGTCGAGGTTGCGGGTCGAGGCGCCGTACAGCAGGGCGCCGAAGATCAGGGCACCGAGCCCGGTGCCGACGGCGGTGTTCCGGCCTAAGAGCGCGACGGCGATGCCGATGAAGCCGATCTGGGACGAGAGCACGTCGAGCGAGCCGAGACGGAACTGCCAGCCGAGGATGTCGATCGCCCCGCCGATGCCGGCAAACAGCCCGGAGATCGCCATCGCGAGGAAGTAGCTGCGGGCCACGCTGATGCCGCCGTACCGGGCTGCCTCCGGGTTGAAGCCGACGGCCCGCACTTGGTAGCCGAGCGTCGTCCGGTTGAGGATCAGGTAGAAGGCGACCAGCGACGCGAGCGCTATGAAGATGCCGATGTGGAGGCCCTGCGCGCGCGGATCGCCCCAGAAGACGGGCAGCTTGGCGCTCGCCTTGATGTCGTTGGAGACGGGGTTGGAGACGTTCTGGGTGTTCTGGAGCGGCCCGCCCTGGCCGAACAGATACGACCCCACGTAGATCGCGATCCAGTTCAGCATGATCGTCGTGATCACCTCGTGGGCGCCGACGGTCGCCTTGAGGAAGCCGGCGATCCCCGCCCACGCAGCCCCCGCCAGGGCCGCGAGCCCGATCGCGACGAAGATGTGGAGCGGCTTCGCGAGGTTCGCCCACGACGACCCCACGACGACCGCGACGTAGGCGCCGACGAGGTATTGGCCCTGGCCGCCGATGTTGAAGAGGCCGCACCGGAAGGCGAAGGCAACCGCGAGGCCCGTCATGATCAGCGCGGAGGTGGAGAGGAGCGTCTGCTGCAGGTTGAACGCGGAGTTGCAGGCGGCCGACGTGCAGTCGGAGTTGATGGTCGGATGGAAGATCCAGTTGAACCCGGCCCCGTTGAAGATCCCCTTGTAGGTGTTGAGCGGATCGTGGCCGGTCGCGAGCACGACGAGGCCGCCCACGAAGAACGCGAACACCGCGGTCAGGACGGGCGTGATGATCCCGCCGGTGCGCTGGTAGAGCGCCAGGCGCCTCGCGACGCTCGGGATCTGCCCCGGAGGAGTGCCGCCCTCGCCCGGCGCTGGCGCAGGCGCGGCGCTCTGCTCGCTCACGCGGCCTGCCTTGCCCCGCCGGTCATCGCTAGCCCGAGGTCCTCGGAGGACACCTCCGGCGAATACTCGCCCACGATCCGCCCCTCGTAGACGACGAGGATCCGGTCGGAGAGCGAGAGGATCTCCTCCAGCTCGAACGAGACGAGCAGGATCGCGCGCCCTTCGTCGCGCTCCTCGACGAGCCGGCGGTGGACGAACTCGATCGCGCCGACGTCGAGGCCGCGCGTCGGCTGGGCGGCGATCAGCACGCGCGGGTCGCGGGAGACCTCGCGGGCGACGACCACCTTCTGCTGGTTTCCACCGGAGAGGGCCCCCGCACGCGTGCGAGGGCCGCCGCCGCGGACGTCGAACTCGCGCAGAAGCGTCCTGGCGCGGGCGATCATGCGCGCCGGCCTCAGCCACGACCAGCGCGAGATCGGCTCCTTGTCGTAGTCGTGGAGGGCAAGGTTCTCGGCGAGCGTGAAGTCGAGCACGAGGCCACGGCGCTGCCGGTCCTCGGGGATGTGGCCCAGCCCCTCGTCGAGCCGCTGGTGGGCGGTTGCCTTCGTCACGTCGAGGTCCCCGACCCGGATCGATCCGGCCGCGATCGGCCTGAGGCCGGTGAGGGCGTCGATCAGCTCGGTCTGACCGTTGCCGTCGACCCCCGCGATGCCGACGATCTCCCCGCCGCGCACGGTCAGCGACACGTCGCGGACGGCCTCGAGGTCGCGGTCGTCGAGCACACTGAGGCCGTCGACCACGAGCAGCGGCTCCCCCGGCTCGGCGGGCTTCTTCTCGACGCGGAGGAGCACCTCGCGGCCGACCATCATCCGGGCCAGCTCCTGCTCCGTGGCGCCCTGCGCGGTGACCGTGTCGATCATCTTGCCCCGGCGGAGAACCGTGATGCGGTCGGCGATCTCGAGCACCTCGTTGAGCTTGTGCGTGATGAAGATGATCGACTTGCCCTGCTCGGTGAGGCTGCGGATGATCGCGAACAGCTCCGAGGCCTCCTGCGGGGTGAGGACGGCCGTCGGCTCGTCGAGGATGAGGATCTCGGCGCCGCGGAAGAGCGCCTTCAGGATCTCGGCGCGCTGCTCCTGGCCGACGCTGATGTTCTCGACCCGCGCATGCGGGTTGACGGCGAGACCGTACTGCTCGGAGAGCTCACGGACGCGCCGCTCGGCGACGCCCTCGTCGAGCAGGATCGCTTCGCGCCTCGGCTCGACGCCGAGCACGATGTTCTCGGCGACGGTCATCACCGGGATCAGCATGAAGTGCTGGTGCACCATCCCGATCCCATGGCCGATCGCCACGCGCGGGGAGCTGATCTTCACAGGCTCGCCGTTGACCAGGATCGAGCCGTCGTCCGGCGTGTACAGGCCGTAGACGATGTTCATCAGGGTCGACTTGCCGGCGCCGTTCTCCCCCAGCAGCGCGTGAACCTCGCCTCGTGCGAGGTCGAAGTCGACGTGGTCGTTCGCGAGGATCCCCGGGAACTCCTTGGTGATCCCACGGAGTTCCAGGATCGGCGACTCGGTGGCCACGTGGCGATTCTAAGAGGCTGAAAAGAACGAGGCGGGCCTTGCGGCCCGCCTCGAGTCGATCTCGTGCCGAGAGTCGCTAGAGCGTCTTCGGCGGGCGGATCTTGCGCTTGATGATCAACGCCTTGAGGGAGTTGACCCTCTTCATGTACTTCGCGCACTTGCAGCGCGAGCTCATCTTGCCGAGCCCAACACCCTTGTTCTTGAGGTTGAAGACGAGGTCTCGGCCGCCCTTGAACTTGCCGGCCTTGACGGCCGCGACGGTCAGGTAGACCGATTGGTCGACGCGCTTGACGGCGCTGGTGAGGACGAACGAGCCGAGGCCGCCCTGGTCCTTGTCGACGCCGATGCCCCACTTGCCCTTGCTCTTGGCAGCGGAGAGGGCGCCGAGGCCGCAGCCACCCGCGACCTGGAAGACGACCTGCGAGCCGGCGGCGATCTGGTTCAGGGCCAGCTCCTTGCACTTCGACTGGTCGTTGAACGTCTGCGAGAAGTTCACGAGCGTCTTCGTGCCCGGCACGCACTTCTTGGCGCCGGCGCGATAGCCCGCGATGAAGATCGAGACGGTCGGGATGTTGAGGCCGCCGACCGCGCTGATGATCTTCTTGCCCTTCTCCTTCGCCTTGTACGCGGCGAGGCAGCCGATCAGGTAGCTGTTCTCGTTCGTGTTGAACGTCAGCCCGGCGACGTTCTTGTCACTCTTGAAGGGCGCGGCTTTGACCGAGTAGTCGATGATCGCGAACTTGTTGGTCGGATACTTCTCGGCCGTTGCGTGCGTCGCGTCCGCCAGCAGGAAGCCAACCGAGATGATGATGTTGTACTTTGCGCGCGCGAGCGACTCGAGATTCGGGATGTAGTCGTTCGTCGACTTCGACTCGACCGCCTTGTACTGGATCTTCAGCTCCTTGGCGGCCCGCTTCATCCCCTCCAGGGCCGACTGGTTGAACGAACGATCGTTGAACCGACCGACGTCGCTGACCAGGCCGCCCTTGATGGTCGCCGACGAGGAAGCCATACCGGTCCCCGTCAGCAGCGCTGCGAGTGTCACGAAAGCCGCACACAGCATCGCGACGCGCAGCAAGTGCTTGTTCTTCACGTATTTCCCTCCTGCCCCGTTGGGAGTTTTGATGACTCTAACTCGCCGACCTCGGTCCAGGCGAGTCCTCGTAATGTAAGACGTCCGCGGGGCGTCTTAGTTGGCGGTCACGCGTGAGAGCTCGCCCTCGTCGACCAGCACTCGACGCGGTTTCGAGCCCTCGTAGCCGGAGATGATCCCGCGGCGCTCGAGCATGTCGATCAGGCGGCCCGCACGGGTGTAGCCCACGCGCAGGCGCCGCTGCAGCAGCGACGTGGAGGCGGTCTGGGCGGTGACGACGATCTCGATGGCGCGATCGAGGAGCGGATCCTCGTCTGGGTCGAAATCCCCCTCACCGTCGTCGAGGTCGTCGGGCGGGGACTCGGGCGCCTCGAGCAGGCTCTCGTCGAGGTCCTGGTCGCGCTGGGCGCGGCACTGCTCGACCACGAGCGCGATCTCCTCCTCGGTCACGAACGCCCCCTGGAGCCGTTGCAGCCGCGACGTGCCGAGCGGCTTGAAGAGCATGTCTCCCTGGCCCAGGAGGCTCTCCGCGCCCGACTGGTCGAGGATGACGCGCGAGTCCGTCTGGCTCGAGACGGCGAAGGCGACCCTGCTCGGGACGTTCGCCTTGATCATCCCCGTGATCACGTCCACGGAGGGCCGCTGGGTCGCGAGCACGAGGTGGATGCCGACGGCGCGGCTCTTCTGCGCGAGCCTGATCACGGCGTCCTCCACGTCCTGGGGCGCGATCATCATCAGGTCGGCGAGCTCGTCGATCACGACGAGCAGGTAGGGGAGCGTCGGCTCGTTCCGCGAGCGAAAAGCGCGGTTCGCCTCGCTCAGATTCCGCGCGCGCACGGCCGAGAGCCGCTCGTACCGCCGCTCCATCTCGCTGACGACGTTCGCGAGCACGATCGAGGCCTCCTTGGGGCTCGAAACCACAGGTGTAAGGAGGTGCGGGATCGCCTCGTAGAAGTTCAGCTCGATCTTCTTGGGATCGATCAGGATGAGCCGAACCTCGTCGGGCGTCGAACGCAGCAGGATCGAGGTCAGGATCGTGTTGATGCAGCCCGACTTCCCCGAGCCCGTCGTTCCGGCGATGAGGATGTGCGGCATGCGCGCCAGGTCGGTCCAGACCGCCGAGCCGGAGATGTCCTTGCCGAGCCAGACGGAGAGCGGACTCGCGGTCTGCGGCAGGTCGCCGAAGATGTCGCCGAGCGCGACGTAGCTCGGGCTCGCGTTCGGCAGCTCGACGCCCACCGCCTGCTTGCCGGGAATCGGCGCGAGGATCCGGATCTCCGTCGTCGCGAGCGCGTAGCTGAGGTCGTCCTTGAGCGCGGCGACCTTCGAGACCTTCGTTCCGGGCGCGAGCTGGAGCTCGTAGCGCGTGACGCGCGGCCCGGAGATCTGACCGACCACGCTCGCCTCGACGCCGAAGTGCGCGAGCGTCTGCACGAGCGCCTCCGCCACCTTCGCGTTCTGGTCGGCCGAGGCGCCGGCGCCCTTGGGCGAGCTCCGCAGGATCGAGCGATCCGGGAGCCGGTAGTCCTTCGAGACGGCCTCGCCGACGTCGAACAGGCTCGCCTGGCTCGGCTCGTCGGTCTCCGGGTCCTCGAGCAGCAGCGGCGCCGGGCCGGGCGGCTCGACCTCCGAGACGACGTCGGGAAACTCGTTGACCGCGTCGATCGGGGGCGCGGCGATCCTCGTCGAGCCCGTCGATTCGTCCAGGGGCTCCACCAGCCTGAGCTCGGCGTTGTGCTGGATGCGCGCGCGCCGCGCGGCCGCGGCCGTGCTCGCGCGCCTGACCGCGGTGCCGGAGCGCCTGATGATCGCGCCTGCGGAGGCGCCGGTGAGAAGCAGCGTCCCGGCGAGCAGCGTCGTCACGCCGACGATCAGCACGCCGGTGCCGCCCAGCGCGACGCCGAAGAGCTTTGCGAGCCCGAGCCCGACCAGGCCCCCGTGAGCCTTACCCAGCGTGAGCATCAGGCCGGCCGCGAAGACGACGAGACCGGTCCGGAACGGCCGCATGTCGACGAGGTCGCTCCGCGCCAGCATCAGCGCGCCGACGGTGAGGCAAGCGACCGGGAAGATCATCCTCGCGGCGCCGATGAGAGAGTCGAGGCCCTCGCCCGCGAAGCCGCCTGCATACCCCCCGCTCCAGCCGAGGTAGAGGACAGTCGAGAGAAAGACACCGACCGCCGCGAGCACGAGCCCGAGCAACTCGGGGTGCTGGTGCCCGCGCGTGCTCGACGTCCGCCTCTTCTTGCGGACGCGAGCAGGGGTACGCGGCTTCGGAGAGCGCTTCTTACGGCGGCGAGCCATCGGCCGCGCGTCATTCGACGCGGCCGCGGCCAGCCCTTTCCCTCAGCTACCCGGGCCCGTCACGCAGCGAGCGCGCGGAGATCGTCGAGCGTGCGCCCGAGCAGGTTCTCCCGCAGGTCGAACAGGCCCGCCCAGAGCGAGGCGCGGTCGGGCGCCGTCCGGATGCGAGCCGCGTCCGACAGGCCCTGCAGCGCCCGGACGAAGACCGCCAGCTCGAGGTATGTCTGGGCGACGCGGATCGGGTTGACGTGGACGCCGGCGCGGTCGAGGATCGGCGCCCACTCGAGCAGCTCGGCGGCTCCCGGTGCCCCGTACCAGGAGCGGCCTTCCGCCCAGTCCGGCTCGAGCTCGAGCAGGTAGCGCCCGAGTGGCCCCTCGAGCCCGGCAAGAGCCGTCTCGGCACGGTCGGCAGCGCGTCGGAGCGCGGCCTGCCTTCGCCCGGGGGTGGCCGGCTCGGG
>JBKPOY010000005.1:0-87364 GCA_046733295.1 Actinomycetota bacterium
GCCCGATCCAGTCGCCCGACGGCCGCAGCCTGTACATGGCCTCGAACCGCCCCGGCGGCGAGGGTGGCCTCGACATCTGGGTTGCGACGAGGTCGAGCAGGAGCGGCGGCTGGGGCGCGCCCGTGAACCTGGAGGCGATTAACTCGGCCGCGGACGAGTTCTGCCCGACGCCGCTGCACGGCGGCGGCCTGCTCTTCGTGAGCAGGCAGGTCGTCCACGGCGTGACCTGCGGGCTCGGCGACATCTACTACGCGCGTCTGAACGCGGCCCACGGGTGGAGCGAGCCGGAGCACCTGGCGTGCGCACCGCAGGGCCCCAACAGCGCGCTCGACGAGCAGGGGCCCTCCTACGTGCAGGAGCGCCTCTACTTCTCGCGCTCGACCCTGCCGCCGGGTACCTCGGGCGAGCTGTACGTGAGCGCCAAGAGCGGCGACATGACGTTCGGGCCGGCGGCCCCGATCGTCGAGCTGAACGACCCGAACGCGAACGACATCCAGCCGAACGTGCGCAAGGACGGGCGCGAGATCGTCTTCTCGTCCAACCGCGCGGGCAGCATCGGCGGCAGCGCCGACATCTGGGCGGCGACGCGCGCGAGCGTCGACGACGCGTGGTCTGCCCCGGTCAACCTGGGCCCGAACGTGAACACGGCCCTCGGGGAGTCGCGGCCGTCGTTCTCCTGGGACGCGGAGCAGCTCCTCTTCGGGCGAGCCCCCGGGCCCGAGGGGAGCAGCGACATCTACGTAACGACCAGGGAGAAAAGCGGCGAATGATCGGAGCGGAGGCGGCGCCGGCTCCGGCGCCGCCTCGATCTCGGGCGGCTGGTTGCGACCGCAGCGGGGACACGTCTTGCATCGCAACAAACGTCGTCCTCCGCATCGGTGCATCACGCGCAGTCGGCTCGACATGGGGCACCAAGCAAGACCTGGACGACGATCGCGCTTGGCGCCGTCTCGGCTCGTCGACCACCGGACAGCCGCGCAAACCGATGTTGCGCTGCAAGACCTGACCCGTCCGGGCTCGCGTGAAACGCTTGAAGCGGGCCTTTCAGCCGTTCTCAACCGACATCCGCCAACCTCGCCTGCGAGCCACCCGACTGGCTCGCAAGGCGAAAAGGAGAGGAGATGAGCCGCGATACATCCCAAAGGAGACGGATGATGAGCATCCGCTGGTGGCTTTCCGTCGCGGTCGCGGTCCTGCTGGTGGCCGCGGGGTGTACCTCCACTCCTGAGGACGCGGACACGACGGCGACGACGACGACTCCGACGTCGAGCAACCCGACTTTCTCGCTGACTGTCCACGACAGTGCTTTCGTCTTGGACCTTCGAACCGGTACGGAGAGACCGCTTCCGAGGACGCGCGTCGAAGGCTCTCGGGTTCGCTTCGACGATGGCCACTACTACGCCGTCTCCCCCGACGGCTCGAGGGTCTACTGGGAAGACGACTGTTGCTCGGCCGCCGACGTGGCCGCGGTGGCCAGGAGCGACGGGTCCGGAGGCCGGAGGCTCGACCCGAAAGGCCGCATCAACTACTACGCAGGCGGATGGTCGCCCGACAGCACGAAGATCGTCTACCAACGGCGTGACGGCTCCGGGGACGCCGGCCCGTTCGGGGATCTGGTGGTCGAAAACGTGGTGAGCGGGCGCAAGACGCACATCGATCTCGGCGTCGGGTCGCAGTCGCCCGAATCGGGCTGGTGGTACCTGGCTCCGACCTTCAGCCCCGACGGCCGGAGCGTGATCTTCCAGCTACCCCGAGGGCCGGACCGCCGCACGAAGTGGGATCTGTGGTCGGTGCCCGTGACCGGAGGTAAGCCCACCCGGCTCGTCAGGAACGCCGCTCAGGCCACTACCTCCGACGGGCCCATCTGGGCGTTCGTCCGGCCAAAGGAGGAGTTCTTCGACGGTACGCGCCTCGTGATCGCCACGCCAGACGGTTTCCGGACGCTCGTGGAAGCGTCGGTCGGGATCTTCGAGCCGAAGATGTCGCCCGCGGGGAGCAGAATCGCGTACCAGGACCGCGACTCCATCTACGTGGTCGAAGTCTCGACGGGGGAGTCCTCGGAGGTCGCCGCGGGCCGCATTGCGGCGTGGCTCGACGACGACACGCTCATCGTGGCCCCCGACAAGCCGTAGGCGGCGTATACCGAGAGAGGGACTCATACGCGTCCGAAGCGGGCTTGAGGCCTGTCCACCGCTTGAACAAGCCTTTCCTGAGGCGGCCCCTACATACCCATCGCGTGGAAGCCGGCGTCGACGTAGAGGGTCGTGCCGGTGACGTTTTGGGCGTTGTCGGACAGCAGGTACTCCGCCGCTCCGCCGACGTCGTCGGCGGTGATATGGCGGTGCAGCGGCGCGCGCTCCTCGACGATGGCCTCCATCGTCGGAAACCCGGCGATGGAGCGCGCGGCGAGCGTTCGCACCGGGCCGGCCGAGATCGCGTTCACGCGGATGTTCTTCTGGCCGAGATCCCAAGCCAGGTACTGCACGGACGAGTCGAGCGCGGCCTTCGCAACGCCCATGACGTTGTAGTGGGGCACCGCCCTGACGCCACCGAGGTACGTCATCGTCAGGATCGAGCCGCCGCCCGCAGCCTCCATCAGCGGCTCTGCCGCCCGGGCAACCGCGACGAGTGAGTAGGCGCTGACGTCGAGCGCCATCCAGAAGCGGTCGCGCGGCGTATCCGTGAAGCGGCCCTCGAGATCCTCGGCGGCCGCGTACGCGACCGAGTGGACGAGGAGATCGAGTTGCCCCCCGAAGGTCTCGCCTGCTTCCGCCAGCACGCGGGTGACATCCTCGTCAGAGCGCACGTCGCACTCCGTCACGAGCGGCGAGTCGACGCTTTGCGCGAGCTCGCGCACGCCCTTCTCGATCCGCTCGCCCTGGTAGGTGAACGCGAGCCGCGCGCCGCCGGCCGCGAGGCGGCCGGCGATCGCCCACGCGATCGAGCGCTTGTTCGCGACCCCGAACACGAGCGCGCGCTTGCCTGCGAAGTCGGCCACGGCGGGCGAGTCTACGGTTTCTCGGCTACGCTGCGAGCCTTGCGCCGCCTCGCTCTCGTTCCGCTCGCCGCGGCGCTGATCCTCGCCTCGACAGCATCCGCGGGCCTGCAGCCGATCCGCCGCTCGCTCGGCGAGCAGACCGTCCCGCGTGTCCAGGCGGGCAGCCTGAAGATCACTCGAGCGCACGCGCAAGGTCGCATCACCGTGATCGCGTCGCTGAGGCTGCCGCCGCTCGCCGCCTACAACCGGAACCTCTTCAGCCTCCAGTCGCGCGCGAAGCTGAACCTCCGCTCGTCGAGCTCGCGCCGCTACCTCGCACGTCTCACCCGCTCCCAGCGGGCCGTGGCTGCTCAGCTGAAGCGCGCGATCCCGGACGCCCGCATCTCCTACCGGTACCGCGTCGTCCTCGACGCATTCGCCGTGTCCCTGCCGGTCCGCACGCTGCCCACCCTCGTCCGGCTCTCGACCGTGACGAAGGTCTCGCCGGCGTCGCGCTACCGGCTGACGACCAACCGCAGCCCCGGGCTGATCGGTGCCGACACGGTCTGGGGGACGCTCGGCGACCGCGGCGAGGGCGTCAAGATCGGCGTCGTCGACGACGGCGTCGACCAGACGAACCCGTTCTTCAGCCCGGCCGGGTTCAGCTACCCGGCGGGCTTCCCGCGCGGGGGCCGGGCCTACACGACGCCGAAGGTGATCGTCGCGCGCGCCTTCCCCGGCCCCGGCTCGGGCCGGCAGGGGAGGCTGCCGATCTACCGGCCGGCGTCGTTCCACGGGACGCACGTCGCCGGCATCGCCGCCGGTGACGCCGGCACGACCGCCCCGGCGGGACCCGATCACCCGGTGACGGCCGGCCTAAGCGGCGTCGCGCCTCGCGCCTGGATCGGCAACTACCGCGTCTTCAACGCCCCGACGCCGACGGGCTACGACGCGTTCACGCCGCAGATCGTGGCCGCCTTCGAGGCCGCGGTGAACGACGGGATGGACGTGATCAATTTCTCCGGCGGCGGGCCGCAGGCCGACCCCGTCGCCGACGCGCTCGTCGATGCCGTCCGGAACGTCGCGGCCGCCGGCGTCGTGCCGGTGATCTCCGCGGGCAATGACCGTGATGAGTGGGGGCTCGGCTCGGTCGGGTCGCCGGGCACCGCTCCGGACGCGATCTCCGTGGCCGCGGTCTCGAACTCGCACGTGTATGGACCGTCGCTGGGCGTGACCTCGCCGGATGCGCCCACGAGCCTCAAGAGCCTGCCGTTCGCCTCCTCGCAGGAGATTCCGCCGGCCTGGGCCGGCGACCAGACGCTGGTGGACGTCGGCACGGTCGTGGGCACGGACGGCAGCCCCGTCGAGCGGCACCTCTGCGGGCCCGCGGACAACCCCAACAACCGGGGCACGCTGCCCCCGAACTCCGTGCGCGGCTCGATCGTCCTCGTCTTCCGCGGCAGCTGCGCCTTCACGACGAAGGCCGCGAACGCACAGATCGGCGGAGCCGCGGGGATGGTCGTCGTCGACAATCGGGCCGGGGAGTCGAACTTCATCCCGCTGCAGCTGCCGATCGACGCGGGCATGGTTTCCGACCTCGACGGCGCGCGCCTGCGCGACTTCCTCGACAGCAAGGGAGGCCGCGCACCCGTGCGCTTCGATCGGAGCTTCAACGAGCTCGTGACCGGCCGCAGCGGCATCGTCACGAGCTTTTCGTCGGCCGGCCCGACCGCGTTCGGCCACGATCTCAAGCCGGACCTCGCCGCCCCCGGCGGCCAGATCCTCTCGGCGACCCTGCCCGAGGCGGCGGGCTCGCCGTTCGCCGTCTTCGACGGGACGAGCATGGCCGCTCCGCATGTCGCCGGCGCAGCGGCGCTGCTCGTGGCGCGGCATCCGACCTGGACGCCTGCCGAGGTCAAGTCCGCCCTCATGTCGACCGCGGGCGCTGCCTGGGGGAACACGGCGCGCACGAGCGAGGCGCCCGTGCTACTCGAGGGAGCCGGCCTGATCAACATCCCGCGGGCAGACAACCCGCGGCTGTTCACGGCGCCGATGTCGCTCTCGTTCGACAGCCTCAACGTCACCGCCGGGGCGGCGCGGCGGGCCCTCCTCCTCGAGCTGCGCGACGCGGGCGGCGGTGCCGGCGCGTGGACGGTCGGCTTGCAGCCGCAGGCGGCCACGGCGGGAGCGTTCGTCGACCTGCCGCCGGCCGTCGTCGTCCCGCCGGGCGGCGTCGCGGACATCGCGGTGGCCGCCAGGGCCGGGACGGAGGCGGCGACGGGCGACGACTACGGGTTCGTGACGCTCACGCGCGGCGGCGAAACCCGGCGGATCCCCTACTACTTCTCGGTGGAGCGCCCAGGGCTCGAGAACGGGCCGGCGCTGCCGCTGAAGAGGTTCCAGACCGGCGACACGCGCCGGGGCATGTCCTTCGCGAATGTGTACCGCTTCCCGACGAGCCCGTTCGGCCCGCCTCCGACCTACACGGGGCCCCAGATGAACGAAAACGGCGCCGAGAAGCTCTACTACGTGCACCTCAACGAGCCGGTTGCCAACGTCGGCGCCGCCATCATCGGCGCGACGGCGGGCACGCTGCCGGAGCCCTGGTTCCTCGGCTCGCGGAACGAGAACGACGTCCAGGGCTACACCGGCACGCCGGTCGACGCGAACCTGCTGACGATCGATTACCGGCTCGATATCGGCGCCGCCGGCGTGATCTTCCCGCGCGACAAGAAGTACTACGTGTCCGTCGACTCGGGCACCGACCCCTTCACGGGCCGGTCGCTCGCGGGCGGTTATGTCCTGCGCTCCTGGGTCAACGACGTGAGGCCGCCGAGGCTGCAGATCCTGACGCGCCGCGTGACCGCCGGGCGACCGATGCTCGCCGCGCGCGTCACCGACCGCGGCGCAGGGGTCGATCCACTCTCCTTGATCATCCAGTACCGTCCGCGGGTCCTCCTCGGCGCGGCGCTCTACGACCCCGACACCGGGCTCGCACTGTTCCCGATTCCGCGCAGTGCTCCGCCGCTGAGACGCGGCAGGTACCGCGGCGCCGCCCAGGCGGCCGACTACCAGGAGGCGAAGAACATCGACCAGATCGGCGCGAACATCCTCCCGAACACGGCCACGAAGCGCGTCCGCCTGATCGGCGTCCGGCGGCCGACGATCAGTTGGCTTCTCCCTCTGGGACGCGGATGCATCGCCCGTCGGGCATCGCTCGCCGTGGCCGCGGCGGCCCCCTCGAGGATTCGCTCCGTCAGGTTCTACGACGGCAAACGTCGGCTCGCAACCGTTCGAAAAGGCGCCCTCGGGCTCTACATCACCCGGTGGTCGACGCGCTCTGCGCCGCGGGGAAGGCATGTCCTGCGCGCGGTCCTGAGCGCTCGTGGCGGGCAGGCCCAGGCACGTCACGCCGTGCGGGTGTGCCGGTAGAGCCGTCGTCCAAGGTCGCGGTCGTCACCGGCGGTTCGAGCGGCATCGGCGCCGCGACGGCCCGCGCGCTGGCTGCGCGCGGCTGGACCCTGGTACTGCTCGCCCGTGGTGAAGCCAGGCTTCGCGAGGTCGCGGCGGAGGTCGGCGCCGAGTACGAGGTCTGCGACGTCGGCGACCGAGCGCAGGTCGACCGGGTCGCCCGAGCAGTGCGCGAGCGGCACCCGGGGATCCGGCTGCTGGTCAACAATGCCGGCATCCCTGGTCGAGGCACGTTCCTCGAGCTCGACCCCGAGCGGATCGAGGCCGTCATCCGGACGAACTACCTCGGGTCGGTCTGGTCGCTGCACGCCTACCTCCCTGCGCTCGAGGCGGCGACTCCCGCCGACGTCGTCAACGTCGTCTCGGTCGCCGGGTCGGTCGCCGCGGGCCACGCAGGTCCCTACACGGCCTCGAAGCATGCGCAGCTCGCGTTCTCACGCTCGGCTGCTGTCGAGCTTGCGCCGCGCGGGATCCGCGTCCACACGGTCAGCCCGGGCTTCATCCACACGCCAGGGTTCCCGAACCGCGATCAGTTCGCGAACGCCGCGCTCCGGCGTCTCGTGGCCGACCCGGACGCCGTCGCGGCCGCGATCATCCGGGCGGTCGAGCGGAACCGGAGCGAACAGTTCGTGCCTTGGTGGTACCGGCCCGCCGCGGTCGCTCAGGCGGCGGCTCCCGGCCTGCTCTCGCGGGCCGCGCGCTTTCGTGAGACGCGACGGCGACCGTCGTAGAATCTCAAGATGCCCCTCTCCCTGGAGGACGTCTCGCGCGTCGCGGAGTTCAGAGCGGCTTTGCGCACGTTCCTGCGGAAGAGCGAGCGGAACGCCCGCGACTCGGGCCTGACCCCGCAGCGGTACCTCCTGCTCTTGATGATCAAGGGCGCGCCCCACGGCCGCGAGCAATCGACGGTGACCGAGCTCGCAGGCCGCCTCCAGCTGGCCCAGAGCACCGTCACCGAGCTCGTGCGCCGGGCGGAGGAGTCGGGGCTGGTCGAGCGCGCGCCGTCGGCCCAAGACGGGCGCGTCGCGTACCTGACGCTGACCGAGGAGGGCGAGCGGCGGCTCGCGAAGGCCTTCACGTCGAACGAGCAGGAGCGCGATGCCCTGCGGACGGCGATCGCGCGGCTCGACGGCGCCTAGGAACGCTGCGACCGCGTCGCGCGTTTACCTCGACATGCGAATCGAAGTCCTGCACTGGGAGGGCTGCCCGTCGACACCCGAGACGGTCGAGCTGCTCGAAAGCGTGCTCGCGGAGCGCGGTCTCCCGGAGCGAATCGAGCTGTACGAGGTGACGACGCAGGAGGAGGCCGAGCGGCTCTCCTTTCCAGGCTCGCCGACGATCCGGATCGAAGGCCGTGACGTCGATCCCGTCGGCGCGAAGGGGCGCCCGTCATTGACGTGCCGGATCTACAACCTGCCCGACGGCAGGGTCTCGCCCGTCCCGTCCCGCGAACAACTGGAGGAAGCGCTGAGATGACCATCGCACTCGGTACGGAAGCCCCGCAATTCGACCTGCCCGGCGTCGACGGCCGTAACCACTCGCTCGACGACTACGCCGAATCGGACGCGCTCGTCCTCGTCCAGTCCTGCAACCACTGCCCCTACGTCCAGGCCTGGGAGGGCCGGATGATCGAGCTGCAGCGCGAGTTCGGCGACCGCGGCGTGCACATCGTCGCGGTCAACTCGAACGATGCCGCCTCGCATCCCGAGGACTCGTTCGAGGAGATGCGGGCGCGGGCGGAGCGACAGGGGTTCAACTTCGACTATCTCCACGACGAGCCGCAGGGCGTCGCCCGGCAGCTCGGAGCCGAGCGGACACCCGAGGTATTCGTCTTCGACCGCGACCGGCGGCTCCGCTACCACGGCGCGATCGACGACTCGCGCGACGAGGACGCCGTTTCGCAGCGCTATCTGCGCGACGCGCTCGAGGCCGTGCTCGCGGGCCGTGACCCAGACGTCACGGAGACCCCCGCCGTCGGGTGCACCGTCAAGTGGAAGTAGCCGAGGCTCCGCGGGACGCGGCCGCACTGGCCGCGCCCCGACGTCGGACACCGTTACCGAACTGACCCAAACCTGTGACGGAAGTCCGATAACGCCTGCAAAGCGGGCCGTTTTCCGCACTCCGCCCCGTGTCGGACACCGTGACGAGGGCGTCACGCTTCAGTCACGGCTTACGCAGCAGGTACCACGCGACGTCGGCGGCGTAGTTCGGCGGCGCGAGCGCGCTGGCGCGCTCGCGCGCGTCCCCTTCGCAGCCGGCGAGGTCGAGGTAGGGCTCGAGGTCGCGCGGCTCGCGCTCGAATTCGGCGCGCCGCAGTACGAGGCCGTTTGCTTCGAACAGGTGCCGGAAGTCGACGTCGGCAAGGGCCCGGGTGTGCGTCGGGTCGCGGGCGCTCTCGAAGCGGTTCAGCTCGAGCGCGGCGAGCGGGTCGTTCGGGGCGATCTGGTCGACCACGAGGACGGTGCCGCCCGGCCGCGTCACCCGGGTCAGCTCGGCGAGCGCCAGCTCCGGCCGGTCGATGTGGTGCAGCGTCCGCAGCGTGCCTGCGAGATCGAAGGACGCGGTCTCGAGGTCGAGCCGCCTGATGTCGCCTTCGACGAAGGAGACGTTCGAGACGTCGGCGGCGAGTGCCCGCGCCTGCTCCAGGAGCTCCGGCACGACGTCGACGCCGACGACCTCGCGCACGAGAGGCGCGAGCGCGAGTGCCAGCGCGCCGGCGCCAGTGCCGGCGTCGAGCGCACGCTCGTCGCCGTCGGGCGCGACGAAGTTCCGCACCCGTGTCGCCAGCGCCGGGGCGCGCTCCTGCTGGCGCTCGGCGACGCGCTCAGCCGTTGCCGCGAAGCGAGCCCGCGTGGCGTCGTGCGAACTCAAGCGCTTGCTCCTTCGTCGTGATCGTGCCGGCCGCCCGCTCCTCGGCGATCTGCTCCAGCAACCGGCCCACCTCCGGCCCCGGTTCGAGCCCCAGCTCGCCGCCGCGCACGAGCGGTTTCTTCGGCTCGTCGCGCCGGGCCTCGAGCACGGATTCGTAAAGCTCGGCCGCGCCGAGAAAGGCCAGGGCCTCCAGGGCCCACGGCTCGGTCGCACGGCGAAAACGGTGCAGCGAGCGGGGATCCTCCGCCGGCCGCTCGGCCGCGAGAAGCGTCCGACCGAAGCGCCGCAGCTCGTTCGAGATGGGATAGCTCTCGAGCCCGGGGCCGAAGACGACGACGAGCCGGAAGCTCGGGTCGTCGATCGGGTCGACGGCGCCGAGGCGCTCGAGCGAGCCGCCGAGCCGCTCCAGCAAGCCGAGCTCGTCCAACCGTCTGAACCCCTCCCACGAGAGTCGCCTGAGCTCGGCGAGGATCCGCTCCCCCGAGGGCCGCGTCACCAGGTCGGCAGAGCGGCGGAGCAGCTCTTCGGTCTCGGGCGCGAGCCGGAAGCCGTCCAGCTCGTCCTCGAGCCGGGGACCCCGCAGCAGCCGCAGGGGATCGTCCTCGAACACCGACGCGCGCACCGCGCGCAGGTTCCGACCGGCGAGATCCGCTCGTCCGCCGAAGGGATCGACCGTCTCGCCGGACCCGACCCGCTCCGCAAGCGCGTTGATCGTGAAGTCGCGGGTGGCGAGATCGTCCTCGATCGATCCGGGCAGCGGTGTGAAGTCGACGGTGCGGCCGTCCGCCAGCGCTACCCGCCAGGCTCCGTGCCGCTCCGAAAGCGGAAACGGGGCGCCTCCCGACCGCGCCGCGAACATGCGCGCGGCCTGCTCGGGCCGTGCCAGCGCGACGTCGAGGTCGACGACCGCCCTGTCGAGCGCCGCGTCGCGGACCGCGCCCCCCACGACCCAGGCGTCCTCGCCGCCGAAAAGCTCCTCCACGAGCTCACGAATCGACGACCACCCGCCTCGCTCGCTCGGGTGCGCTGTTGATCCCGCACACCAGCTCGTAGTTGATCGTGCCGGCCACGCGGGCGTGATCTTCCGCCAGGACGCCGTGGCCGAGCAGGGTCACCGGTGCTCCGACCGGCAGCTCACGGTCGAGCTCGACGGCAAACGCGTCCATCGACACCGTTCCGACCACGCGGCGGAGCTCGCCGGCGACCCTGATCTCGGTCCCGGTGAGGTCACGCCGGAACCCGTCGGCGTAGCCGACCGGAACGATCCCGAGCCACGTGGGCCGCTCGGCAACGAAACGCCGGCCGTAGCCCGTGCTTTCCCCCGCCTCGAGCCGCCGCACCTGGGCGAGCTGGCTGTGCCAGACGAGCGCCGGCTCGAGGCCGTCGGCCACCGGATCCCCGCCGAACGGGGATAGGCCATAGAGGGCGATCCCGCAGCGGGCGGCGTCGAATCGCGCGTCGGGAAAACGCAACACGCCCGCGCTGTTCGCGAGGTGGCGCGTCAGTTCCCGATACGGCTCCGTCGCCTCGCGAAAGCGCTCGATCTGAACCTGCGTGAACTCCGGATCGCAGTCGGCGCTCGCGAGGTGGCTCATGAGACCGACCACCTCGACGGGCGGTTCGGGAAGCTCGGCGAGCCCCCAGCGCCCCATGCCCGTGTCGAGCTTCAGATGCACCCGGATGCCGGCCGGCACTTCCTCGTCCGCGATGACGAGCTCGAGCCCCGCATCCCGCGCGAGCGCGACCTCCCGACTCGTCGCGGTCGGGCCCATGACGATGGTGCGCGCCTGCGGGAACTCGTCCCGCAGCTCCAGCCCCTCGGCGACCGTGGCGACGCAGAGCGCGGCGGCCCCGGCTCCCAGGGCAGCGCCCGCGACATCGGCGGCGCCGTGCCCGTACCCGTTCGCCTTCACGACGGCCCAGAGCTGAGCCCCGTCGAGAACCGCCCGGAGCCTCTTGACGTTGCGCCGGATTGCTCCGAGGTCGATCGTCAGCTCAGAGCGATGCATCCATTGCCCGGGGCAGCGCCGCGATCACGTCGCTCGCGACCATGCCCGTCTGGTTCGGGACGAGAGTCGACGCCACCTGCTGCGCAGCCACGGCGGCAGCTGCGGCCTCGCGGGCCTCGAGGCCCTTGGCGAGAAACGCCCCGAGCACGCCTGTCAGGACGTCACCTGTGCCGGCCGTCGCGAGGGCGGGAGACCCGAGCGCGCAGACGAGAGGCGGGCGGTCCGGCGCCGCGATGATCGAGTCGGCGCCCTTGAGCACGCAGACCGCCTGAAACCTGTCGGCGCCGCGCCGGGCGGCCTCGAGCCGATGCGCGTCGACCCAGCCCGAGTCCTCGTCGAGCAGTCCCGCGAGCTCACCGGCGTGCGGCGTCAGCACCGTGGGCGCGCTGCGCCCGACCGGCTTCAGCTCGTGCAGGGCGTCCGCGTCGACGACGAGCGGCCGCTCCACCTCGCGCAGGACGCGCTCGACGAGCTCGCGCGCCTCGTTCGAGCGTCCGAGCCCGGGGCCGAGCGCGACCGCGCTCGCCCGCTCTGCCGCCTCGAACACGTCGGACAACGGCCGTTTCACCGCTTCGAGCAGGCGCGTCTCGATCACCGGCAGCGATTCCTCCGGCACGGCGACCGCGACGTAGCCCGCGTCGGCGCGGAAAGCCGCCTCCGCCGCCAGGCATACCGCTCCCGTCAGTCCGCGCGACCCGCCGACCACGAGCAGCGACCCGGCCGTGTACTTCGTGTCGCGCGCGCCGCGGCGCGGAATCCGCCGCAGCACGGCCGGCGTGACGAGCCGAACGGCCGTGTCGCGCCGCTCGAGGCCGATGTCGGCGACGGTCACGTCACCGGCGTGAAACCGCCCCGGCGCGACCGCGAGCCCCACCTTGGGCCCGTGGAACGTGACCGTAACATCGGCGCGAACCGCCTCGCCCGCGACCTCGCCCGTCGACGCATCGACGCCGGAGGGGAGGTCGACCGCGAGGACCGGCGCTTCGGCCGCGTTGATCCGGCCGATGAGGTCCGCCGCCTCGCGGCGCGGCTCGCCCCGGAACCCCGTTCCGAACAGGGCGTCGAGGACGACATCCGCACGGCCCGGGTCCTCTCCCTCGTTCGCGTCGCGACCGGCGCCCCTGAGCGCCTCGACGGCGATCCGGCCGTCGCCACCGTTCGCTCCGCCGCCGCAGAAGGCAACGATCGTGCGAGCGTCCGGAAAGGTGCGCACTACTTCGTCCGCGACCGCCCGCCCCGCTCGCTCCATCAGCTCGTCGACATCGTGTCCGGCCTCGGCCGCCTTCATCTCGGCGGCGTCGTAGAGTGGCTCGAGCTCAGCCATCGACGACGCACACGGCGGTGGCCAACTCGCGCGAGTGCGACATCGAGAGGTCGATCGCGCCGCCGCCGGATCGCTCGGCCCAGGCCGCGATCCGGCCGGAGAGGGTGACGCCCGGCTTCGGACGGCCTGCGATCTCGACCTCGCGCCACGCGAATGCCCTCGCGACGCCGAAGCCGAACGCCTTGCCGACCGCCTCCTTCCCGGCGAACCGAGCCGCGTAGTGCTGGGCCGGGTTCGCCCGCGAGTCGCAGTAGGCGCGCTCGGCCTCCGTGAAGCACCGCTCCCGGAACCGGGGGTAGCGCTCGAGCGCCCGCCGAACGCGCGCTATCTCGATGAGATCGATCCCGACCGGCACGCCCGGATTCTAGGAACGAGCCGCGAGCAGGTCGGGAACGTCGGCGATCGAGTCCACGACCGCGTCGGGCTGTGCGCTCCAGGCGCCGGCGTCGTCCCGGAACTTGCCGGTCCGCACGAGGATCGTGCGCATACCGACGGCCGCAGCCCCGCCGATGTCCGCGTCGACGTCGTCGCCGACCATCCAGGCGCGCTCCGGGTCGGCGTCGATCGCCTCGAGCGCAGCCTCGAAGTAGCTCGCGCTCGGCTTGCCGAGAACCGTCGCAGTCACACCGCTTGCGTACTCGAGCCCGACCACGAATGCGCCGGCGTCGAGGAGCGATCCGCGCGAGGTCTGCCACCAAGCGTTCTTGTGGAGGCAGTACAGATCCGCGCCCGCCTCGAGCTCCGCGAACGCGCGCGCGAGGTTCATGTAGCTGAAGACCTGGTTCGTCTCGGCCGTCTCGTCCGCGCCGCCGAGCAGCACCGCCTCCGCGTGCTCGCCCACGAGCTCGACGCCGTCCAGGTCGTCGCGGATCGAAGGCATCGTCAGCGCGAGCACGCGCTTCCCGACCAGCGCCCGGGCGGCCACCATGGGCGTGGTCTGGAGCTCGTCGCCCGAGAGCTCGATCCCGAGGTCCCGGACGGCCTCGGCCAGCTGATCTCTCGATTGGGTGGTGTTGTTCGTGAGAAACCGCAGCCGATGGCCGTCCTGCCGGAGGCGCGCGACGGCCCGCGCGCCGCCCGGAATCGCGGTCCCGGAGACGTGGAACACGCCGTCGATGTCGAGCAGAATCGCGGCCATGGCGGGCGAGTCTATTCGCGTGACGCGGTCCGTCTCCATCCCGCGCTCGGAGATCGAACTGCGGTTCTCCCGCTCGAGCGGGCCCGGCGGTCAGCACGCTCAGAAAACCGAGAGCCGCGCCGAAGCGATCTTCGACGTCGAGGCCTCTTCGGCACTCACCGACCCCCAGAAGCGCCGCGTGATCGCGAAGGCGGGGCCGATCCTGCGCTCGGTCGCCCAGGACGAGCGCAGCCAGTGGCGAAACCGCGAGCTCGCCGTCGAGCGGGTCGTCGACCTCTTGAGGGAGGCGCTGAAGGTCGAGCGAACGCGCAGGCCGACGAAGCCGACCGCAGCGTCGAGGCAGCGCCGACTCGACCAGAAGCGTCGCCGCTCGGAGACGAAGCGCCTGCGCCGCCCGCCCAGGTAACGAGGGCCGGCGCGCACCTAGGAAAGAGCGAGCAGCGCGATTCCCGCGACGACCAGCGTCGCTCCGGCGAGGCGCCTGGCACCGACCGGCTCCGCCAGCATGACCTTCGCCAGCACGACGGCGATGACGACGCTCGTCTCGCGAACCGCGGAGACGGCGGGGGCGCTCGCGAGGCGGAGCGCGAGGAGAACGAGCAGGTACGTCGCTGCGGAGGCGACCCCGATCGCCGCCGCCGTCGGGCGCGCCGCCTGGCGCAGCCGGGTGGTGCCGACCGCCAGCGGAAACGCGATCGCCGGGCCGAGCATCACGAGCAGCAGGTAGGGAGCCGCGTTCGCATGCTGGATCCCGTACCGGTCGACGACGGTGTAACCCGCGATCGCGGCCGCGATCGTGATCGCGAGCCCGGAGCCCCGCGCGGTCCTCCGCATGCCCCAAACGAGCAGGATCCCGGCCGCGACGACGAGGACGCCCGCGGCTTCCGCGGCCGACGGCCGCGCCCCCGTCACGACGACGACGATCAGGAGCGCGAGCACGGGCGCCAGGCCACGCGCGAGGGGATAGACGAGGCTCAGCTCGTAGCGTCGGTAGGCCGACGCAAGCAGGACGATGTAGACGAGCTCCAGGGCACCTGAGCCGAGCACGTAGGGCCAGGCCGCGGCCTCGACCCGCCAGGTAGCCGCCGCCAACGGCGCGAGCGCGACGACGAAGACGACGAGCGCGACGGCGCTCGTCGCCTCGGTATCCCGCTCCCGGGCGAGAAGCAGGTTCCAGACGGCGTGGAGGGCCGCCGCGGCCAGCGCGAGACCGAGCGCCGAGGCCGGCATCTACCGCGGCGCGATCCGGTAGACGACGCCGCGGCCCCAGTCGGCGACGAGCAGCGCCCGGCCCGCGGCGAGCAGGGCCAACGGGTGGTCGAACCCGTCGGCGAAGGTGGTCGCGCGACTCTTCCCGCCGGCGAAGTGGAGCCGGACGACGCGGCGGCCGTGCCGCGAGCTCAAGTACTCACCCCACTCGGCCACGTAGAGCCCGCCGCGCCAGAACGCGATCCCGTCGGCGGACGAGTGCGGCTCGAGGTACGCGACAGGTCGCGTGACCCCGCTGCACGCGCCGACGAGCCGGCGGCGCCTGTAGCTCGGCCAGCATCCCGGCCAGCCGTACCGGGCGCCGGCACGGACGCGGACGATCGTTTCCGCAGGCTCGCGCGGCCCCAGCTTGTCCCTGCCGTTCACCGATGCGTAGAGGCGGCCGGTTCGCGGCTGGAACGCGAGGCCGTACGGGTTGCGAAGGCCGGTGGCGACGACCTCCAGGCCGCTGCCGTCCATCCGCACGGAAAGGATCGCGGCGCTACGGCGGTCGCTCTCGGTGCACGCGTCGCAGGTCGAGCCGCTGCCGAAGTAGAGGCGCCCGTCGCGTCCCATGACGACGTTGTCCTGCTGGTGGAGACCGTACGGAAGTCCCGAGACGAGCACCCGCCGGGAGACGACGCGCGGGCCCGCCAGCCGCAGGAGCTCGAGGCGCCCCGTCTCCGAGACGAAGGCCGACCTGCCGGAGAACACCAGCCCGAGAGGCGTCTGCAGGCCGCGTGCGACCACGCGCGGGCGGCCGGCGCGGATGACCACGAGGCGCCCCACGTCCTCGGTCGCGTACAGCCGCCCGCCGGGACCCCAGGCCAGTGCCGTGGGGTGCGTGAGACCCCGGGCCACCACCGAGACCCGAAACCCGGCCGGCACGCGGATGCCGGGCGCGGGCGTCGCGGCGCCTGCGAGGGCGAGCACGACCGTGCACGCAATGAGCACCCGCACGAAGGACACCGCGCGGGTATACCAACCAGGCCTAGTTGGCGGCGCCTTCCCCGATCAGCAGCTGCGCGAGCGGCGCACGGCGATCCTTCAGCAGCCGGCCGGTGCCGAGGTCGACGACCTTCGTCCGCTTGCGGAGGTCGTATCCGAGGTACGCGCGGCCCCGAAAGACGAGCGCGAGCGCGACCGAGCTGCCGGGTAGCACCGCGAGGCGCCTGGAGCCGTCGAAGCCGTAGGCGGCGAAGCCCATGCCGCGCTGGGAGCCGTCCGTGGTCCAGCTCGAGCCCGTCGCCAGCAGGCTGTCGCGCTCCACGGTGAAGAAATCGGCACCCCGGTCGATCAGCTTCGAGCCCCACGTGTTGGTGTCGATCAGCCGCAGCCCCGCCGGAGTCCAGCTGATGAGCATCTGGTTCGCCGCATCGACGGTAACCGCCTCGTCACCGCCGCTGACGGCGAGCACGCCGTCGCCTAGCCAGCGCGCATTGCGGATCGGCCCGGTCAAGCCCTTCGCCGCCGCCTCCGGCTCGATCCAGTCGTGGAGCCGCCCGAGGAGGGAGACGGGCTCGGCGACCGCGTGGTAGGACACGGCGAGGGTCGCAAGCGAGACGCGCGCGACCTGCCCCGCGGCCGGCACAACGAACGCGGCGCGGCCGTCCGGGTCGAGGGCCAGCCCCGGGATCTCCTGGCGCATCTTGGCCCGATCCGGCGATTCGCCCTCGCTGGGCATGTCGCTGCCGGCGAGAATCTTGTCGAGACTGGCGCTGCGAACGGAACCGCCGGCGTCGATCACGATCAGGGTCGCGGTGCCGATTCCCGTCTCCGGCCCCGTCAGCACGACGATCGTGTCGCCGAGCTGCTGGACCTGCACGATGGCGCGCGCGATGCGCTGCCGTTGAACGACCTTGTGGAGGCCGGCGTCGAGGCCGACCGCGTCGAAGTTCGCGGGGCAGCACCAGCGCCGGAGGACGAGGTTCAGGCGGTTGTCGGATCCCCACGCCATCGCGGCGACGTGCCCGTCGGAGAGCTTCACGGAGCCGAGCCGCTGGATCAGCGTCGGCTGGATGAACTGGATCGTCGGGATCGGGTCGCTCCCACCGGCGAGGCCCTCAGTCGCGATCGCCAACCGGCTACCGTCCGGCGCGTAGGCCCAGGTGCCGAGCTGGTTGAAGATCCGCAGCCGCGGCGAGCGGCGCGCGATCCAGACGGCCCGCCGGTCGGCCCGCCCGAGCACGGGGCCGCGCTGGCCGGGCACGACCGCCAGCAGCGGCACACCCTTCGTCGGCGCCTTGACGGCCGCGGGCACGGCGACCGCCGGCCCGCGCGAGGATGCCGAGGCCGCGACCGCTCCGAGCGCGGCGAGGACGACCACGAGCGACAGCGCCTTTTTCATCATTCGCCTCCTCTACACCGGAGACGCGCGAACGGGTCCCGCGACGCTACTCGACCGTAACCGTCTTCGCCAGGTTCCGCGGTTGGTCGACGTTGAGGCCGCGCAGGCGCGCGATCCGATAGGCCAAGAGCTGGAGCGGCAATGCGGCGAGGACCGCCTGCAGGAAGGCCGGCGAGGTCGGCACGTAGATGACGTCGTCCGCGTGGTGCTGGATGTCCTCGTTGCCGTCGGTCGCGATCGCGATCACGTGAGCGCCGCGCGCCCGGACCTCCTGGATGTTCGAGACGATCTTCTCGTAGACGTGGGAGTTCGTCGCCACGCAGACGACGGGCGTCTCCTCGTCGAGCAGCGCGATCGGCCCGTGCTTCATCTCGCCCGCCGAATACGCCTCGGTCGGGATGTAGGAGATCTCCTTCAGCTTGAGCGCTCCCTCCAGTGCGACTGGCAAGCCGATATGGCGGCCGAGATAGAGGAAGAAGGGCTTGTCGTGAAACCGCTCGGCGATCTCCTCGATCGGATGGCTTCCGTCCATGAACGCGGTCATCTTCGTCGGCAGCGCATAGAGCTCGTCGATGATCACCTCGATCTCCTCGGCCGGCAGCGTCCTCCGGACTTCGGCCAGCTTGAGCGCGATCAGGGAGAGCAGGGCAACCTGTGACGTGAACGTCTTCGACGCCGCGACACCGATTTCCATCCCGCAGCGCGTGTAGAGAACGGAGTCGACCTCACGGGTGATCTGCGAGCCCATCATGTTCGTGATCGCGAGCGTGCGGGCGCCTTTTTCCCGCGCCAGGCGCATCGCTGCGAGCGTGTCCGCGGTCTCGCCCGACTGGGAGATGCCGATCACTAGCGTGTCCTTCGAGACGACCGGGTTGCGGTAACGCCACTCGCTGGCGATGTCGGGCTCCACCGGGATGCGAGCCCACTCCTCGATGATGTACCGGCCGACGACACCCGAGTGGTACGCGGTGCCGCAGGCGAGGACGACGATCCGGCGCAGGTTCCGCAGCTCTTCGTCGGTCATCCCCAGGCTTTCGAGCAGCAGATGGCCGTGCCGGACGCGGTCGCCGAGTGTCTCCTTGACCGCGTCGGGTTGCTCGTAGATCTCCTTGAGCATGAAGGTCTCGTAGCCCGACTTCTCCGCCGCCTCGTCGTCCCAGTCGACCTCGAGCACCTCGCGCTCGACCTCGCCGTTCTCGACGCAGTAGAAGGTCGCGCCCTCCGGCGTGATCGCGACGACCTCTCCGTCGTCGATCAGCTGGATCCGCCGCGTCTCGTTCAGGAACGCCGTCGCCATCGAGGCAAAGAACATCTCGCCTTCGCCGACGCCGACGAGCAACGGGCACTGCTGGCGTGCGCCGACGAGCAGGCCGGGGTGGTCGTGGTGGATGACGACGAACGCGAAATGGCCCTCGAGCTCCTTGTACGCGGCTCGAACCGCAGCGACGAGGTCGCCGTCGTAGTGACGCTCGATCAGGTGGACGATCACCTCCGCGTCGGTCTCCGAGCAGTACTCGTGACCGTCGCTCGCGAGTGAGTCCTTCAGCTCGCGGAAATTCTCGACGATGCCGTTCAGGACGATCGCGAGCTTCGTGTGGTCGCAGCCGACGAGCGGGTGGGCGTTCTGCATCGAAACCCGCCCGTGCGTTGCCCAGCGCGTGTGTCCCAGGCCGGTGGTCGAGGCCGAGCCGTTGTTGCCCGCGGCATCTTTCAGGAACTGCAGGTTGCCGACCGCCCGGACGTACTCGAGGCCGTCCTCCTCACGCAGTGCAAGGCCGGCGCTGTCGTAGCCGCGATATTCGAGCCGCTCGAGCCCGTTGAGCAAGAGCTCCTGTGCGTGCCGTCCCCCGACGTATCCGATGATCCCGCACACCCTGAAGCTCCCTTCCTCGTCGTTCCGGTGCTACTCCCGGGTGAACCTCGAAACCTGCGACTTCTTCCGAACCTCCCATAAAACGCCGAAAGCCCGGCTGCTCCTCAACCCCTCCGTCGGGGTCGCTCAGCCGAGCTCTCGTGTCACGAGAGCCGAGATCGTAGCACACAATTCGTCCGCTTTTGCGGAATTTTCGGCCTCGGCCAACACCCTCACGACGGGCTCGGTTCCCGAGGGGCGGACGAGGATCCGCCCGTCTCCGTCGAGCTCGGCGTTCAGCCGCTCGACCTCGTCGAGGACTGCCTGAGGGAGCGTCTTGCCGTCCGGGACGGCGACGTTCCGCTTGGCCTGCGGGTAGCGAGGCAGAACGGCAGCGGCCTCGGCCAGCGAACGGCCCTTGATCGCCGCGCAGAGGAGCAGCGCGCCGGCGAGCCCGTCGCCCGTCACGTGATCCTTGAGGTAGATGACGTGCCCCGACTGCTCTCCACCTAGGACGCCGTTTTCGCGGCGGAGCGCCTCCAGCACGTAACGGTCACCGACGTCGGTGGTCAACAGGCGGATGCCGCGCTCGGCCGCGAAGCGGTGAAAGCCGAAGTTCGTCATCACGGTGACGGCGACGAGGTCGACGCCCAGGTGATCCGCGAGGATCGCGAGGATCTGATCGCCGTCGACCGGTGCCCCGTTCGCGTCGACCGCGAGCATCCGGTCGCCGTCGCCGTCGAAGGCGACGCCGAGGTCGAAGTCGCCCTGCAGCACCGTCCGCTGCAGCAGCGCCAGGTCGGTCGCGCCGCAGCCGAGGTTGATGTTCGTCCCGTCCGGCTCGGCCCCGATCGCCGTGACCTCCGCGCCCAGCTGCTCGAACGCCTTCGGCGCGATCGCCGAGTAGGCGCCGTTGGCGCAGTCGACCGCGACGCGCAGACCGGAGAGGTCGCTGCCGAAGCGCTCGGTGATGTGCTCGAGATAGCTGTCCGTGGCGACGCCGACGTGGTCGATTTCGCCGCCTCCGGGCCCGTCGGCGTCGAGCAGCGCTTCGATCTCCTCCTCGGCCGCGTCCGTCAGCTTCCGGCCGTCGCGGTCGAAGATCTTGATGCCGTTGTACTCGGGCGGGTTGTGTGAGGCCGAGACCACGACGCCGAGATCGAGCGCCAGCAGCGCCACGGCCGGCGTCGGGAGCACGCCGGCGAGAACGGCGTTCCCGCCCGCCTCGACGACCCCGCGGCCGAACGCCTCCTCGAGCTCTGGGCCCGATCCGCGCGTGTCGCGTCCGACGAAGACACGGCCGCCTCTCGACCACAGCGTCGCCGCTTTGCCGAGCCGCTTCACCAGCTCGGGCGTCAGGTCCTCGCCCACGATTCCACGAACACCGTCCGTGCCGAAATACCGCCGACTCACGGCGCCGGAGCCTACCCGCCGCCGGTGTTCAGGGCGCGGCCGGGACCGAGGCGCCGTCCGTTACCGCTTGGAGAACTGTGGCGCCTTGCGCGCCTTGTGCAGGCCGGCCTTCTTGCGCTCCACGACTCTCGCGTCGCGTGTCAGGAAGCCGGCGCGCTTCAACGGCTCGCGGAGGTTCGGATCGGCCTCGACGAGCGCGCGGGCGATGCCGTGCCGCACCGCTCCCGCCTGGCCGGTGGGGCCGCCCCCGTGCACGCGCACACGAACATCGAAAGTCCCCTCGACGCCTGTCACCTTCAGCGGCGAGAGAGCGAGCTCGCGATGAGCGAGGCGGGGGAAGTAGTCCTCGACCGTCTTGCCGTTGAACCAGGTGGCGCCGTCGCCGGGGCGCAGGATCACGCGCGCCACGGACGTCTTGCGCTTGCCGGTGCCCCGGTACTGGGCGGGCTGGGCTGCCGTCGCCACGCCTAGGCGTCCTCTCCGACGAGGAGCGGCTGGGGATCCTGGGCCGCATGCGGATGCTCGGGGCCGGCGTACACCTTGAGCTTTGTCAGCTGCTGGCGCGCGAGCCGGTTGCGCGGCAGCATGCCCTTGACAGCCTTGCGGATCACCTCGGTGGGGCGCCGCTCGAGCTGGTCGCGCAGCGGCCGGCTGCGCAGGCCGCCCGGGTAGCCCGAGTGGCGGTGGTACAGCTTGTCGTCGAGCTTGTTACCGGTGACGGCGACCTTCTCGGCGTTCACGACGACGACGAAGTCACCCGTGTCGACGTGCGGGGTGTACTGCGGCTTGGTCTTCCCGCGCAGCGTGTCGGCGATCTGGGTCGCCAGGCGGCCGAGCGTCTGGCCCTCGGCGTCGACGAGGTACCAGCGGCGCTCGATCTCGCCGGGCTTTGCGTTCCAGGTCCTTTGCATGGAAACGGCGGACCTATGTCCGCCGGGGCGCGATTGTACCAACGGCCTCATCGCGCCGGAGTAGGCGGACCAGCGGGGTCAACACGAGGACGGTGGAGCCGATCGCCAGCGCCGCCACGCCGAGCGTATCGAGCGCGTAGCCGCCGAGCAGGGCCAGGCCCGCGCCCGCGAGCGCAGAGATCTGGTCGCTGAAGCCGAGCAGCCGGCCCCGCTCGGCGGGCGCCGCTCGGTCGGCAAGCTGGGCCGTGGCGGCCACGAACGAGATGCTCCAGCCGAGGCCGAGCCCGAAGAGAAGGAACGCGGTCCCGACGACGCTCTCGAACCAGGTGATCCCGATGCAGGAGACGGCCATCAGGGCCAGGCCGGTCCAGAGCGAGACGCCGCGCCCGATCCGGTCGATCAGCGGCCCGACCACGAGGACGAGGGCGTACATCCCGAGCACGTGCGCGCCGATGATCGGAAAGACGTCCTGCTGGTCATGGTGGTGGTGCTGCACGACCACGTAGCCCGTGAGGTTCATGACGGAGACCATGACGCTGAAGCTCGCGACCGCGGTGACGAGGGCCGGCACGACGCCCGGCCTTCGCAGGATCTCCGACAGCGGCGCGGCCGGCTCGGGCTCCTCGGCGCGGTCCGTTCCCAGAGCCTCGGCGATCTCCTTGGGATCGGGGCGAACGAGGAGCGCCACCCCCGCCGCGACGAGCGCGAGCGCGGCGGCGGCGAGCCACGGCAGCGTCAGCGCGTCGGTCTCGACGTGCTTGCCCGCGAAGAGGGGGCTGAAGACCGCGGGCCCGAGAATCGCGCCGAAGACCGAGCCGAAAAGGACGTAGGCGATGCCGCGCGCGCGCCGCTCGGGCGGGTACATGTCGCCCGCGGCCGTTCGGATCAACAAGGCGACGCCTCCGGCCGCGCCGGTCATGCACATGCCGGCGACGAGCTGGCCGGCCGACTCGGTCCGGGTGGAGAGCGCAATCAGGGAGCAGCCGGCGGCGGCGATCAGGAAGCCGGCGACGATCACGGGTCGGCGGCCGTAGCGATCCATCGCGCGCCCCGCCGGCAGCGCGGCCAGCCCCGAGGCGGCGAGGAAGATCGCCGGGCCGAGGCCGAGAAGGCTGTCGACGCCCGTGATCAGCACGAAGGTGAGCGAGTTGACCGCTGCCGCGAGCTGGAAGAGGCACGAGTTGATCGCCAGCGTCGCGGCGAGCAGGATCGTGTTGCGCGGGACGTTCAGCTCGGACACGCGCGCAGCGTACGCGGCTCGTTCGCCGCTACGCCACCGGCGGCTCGGAGCCCGCGCGGCCCTGCCGCTTACATAGCGCGCCTCGGGCCGACGTCAATCGGGCAAGCCCGACCGCGAACTCGGCCGCGCCGCCGTGGCTCGGGTGGCGGACGTACGGGGCGCCCGTCACCGCCTCGGCAAGGCGGCCGATCGCGATCACCTCGCGGCGGCGGGCCAGCCGCGCAAGGAAGGGCCGCCCGTCGTCGACCTCCGCGGCCGTCGGCCTACGGTTCGAGCACTCGTCGCCGGGATGGGTCGGGACGACATTCCAGCAGAGGACGTCGGCGTCGAGCCGGAGCTCGGCGAGCACGCGGCGCACGATCGTCGCGGTCGCCTCGGCGGGGCCGGCGCCGGTCAGCTGCCGCTCGGACGTGAACGGGAGCCCGCTGACGCGGGCGCCGCGGTAGCCCGGCGCCTCGCCAACGAGCAGGAAGCGAGCTCCGCTTCGGGCCGCCAGGTACGCCTCGAGCCGGCGCTTCAGCAGCCGCGCACGAGGGCCGGAACGGTAGAAGTTGAACGTGCCGCCGATCTCCACGGCCGCGAGCTCGTCGACGAACCTCATGGTCCGGACTCTGACGGACGGCGGCCAGGAGCCGCTCGAGATCGCCCGCTTGATCGCCGAATGGCTTGGCGAAGCCCGCAAGTCGCTCGAGATCGCGCAGTACGACTTCAACCTCGGGCCCGATACTCGCGACGTGGTCGCCGGCGCGATCACGGCCGCGCGAGAGCGTGGCGTCGCCGTGCGAATCGCCTACAACGTCGACCACCGGAACCCGATCCCGGTCCCGCCGCCGCCGGAGCCGGACGTCGCGCTGATCAAGGGCCTCGGCGTTGCCGAGCGCGCGATCGCCGGGGTGCCGGACCTCATGCACCACAAGTTCGTCGTCCGGGACCGGACCGCCGTCTGGACGGGGTCGATGAACTGGACGGACGACTCGTTCGGGCGGCAGGAGAACGTGATCGTCACGGTCGACTCGGCCGAGATCGCCGACCTCTTCCGAAGCGACTTCGAGCAGCTCTGGGAGCGCGACTCCGTGGAGGCGACGGGCTTCGTGCCGCCGAAGCGCGTTCGAGTCGGCGACGTGCTCGTGCGCCCGTGGTTCACGCCGGGCTACGGCGAGGACCTGTCCCACCGGATCGCGAAGGCGATCGGCCACGCCAGGCGGCGCGTGCGGATCTGCTCGCCGGTAATCACGGCGGCGCCGGTGCTCGGCACGCTGGCGGAGCTCGTCTCCGAGGGCAGGGTCGACGTCGCCGGCTGCGTCGACGAGCCGCAGGTCGAAGGCGTCGTGTACCAGTGGCGCCAGAACGGCAACGTCGCCTGGAAGCTGCCACTGCTCGAGCGTGTGATGGCGGGGGAGTTCAGCGGCAAGCCGTCGACGCCGTACGGCACCGGGCCGCTGCACGACTTCATGCACGCGAAGATCACCGTCGCCGACGAGGTCGTCTTCGTCGGCTCGTTCAACCTCTCCCGCTCGGGCGAGCAGAACGCGGAGAACGTCCTCGAGCTGCACGACCCGGAGCTCGCCGAGCGTCTGAGCACGTACGTCGACGAAGTGCGTCACCGCTATCCGCGGTTCCAGCTCCCGCGCGCAGTCTGACGCCGACGGGGGCCTCAGTGACCGCGAAACCCTTCTTTCGAGCCATGCCTGTGGACGAAAAGTCACACATCTGTTGCAGTGGCCATGTCGCGCCGTGCCAGTTCGTGGGGACAGTCCCCGAACGAACTGCCGCGACGCTCGGCGGCGGCGAGACGCGAGAATGCCCGCGATGACCAGCCTGCCCGCCGGAACCGTCACGTTCCTCTTCAGCGACATCGAGGGCTCGACCCGCCTGTTGCAGCAACTCGGCGACGGGTACGGCGAGCTCGACGCGCAGCACCGGCAGGTGATGCGAGAGGCGGCCACCGGCGCCGGCGGGGTCGAGATCGACGCCCAGGGAGACGCGTTCTTCTTCGCGTTCACCCGCGCGCGGGACGCGGCCGCCGGGGCGCTCGACGCGCAGCGTCGCCTGGCGACCGAGCGCTGGCCGGACGGCGTCACGGTCAACGTGCGGATGGGACTGCACACCGGCGAGCCGACGCTCGGCGACGAGGGCTACGTCGGGCTCGACGTCGTCCGCGGCGCCAGGATCGCCGCGGCCGCCCACGGCAGCCAGATCCTCGTCTCGGAGGCAACGCGCGCGCTGCTCCCGGCGGAGTTGCCCGACGGCGCAGAGCTGGTCGACCTCGGCGAGCACACGTTGAAAGACCTCGACCGGCAGGAAAGGCTGTTCCAGCTCGTCCCTGCGGGCATGAGCGGCGAGCTGCCGGTGCCGCGCTCGGAGCAGCCTCCTGATCCGCTCAGCCGCAAGATCAACGCCTACGTGGAACAGCAGGTGATCCAGGCGCTCGAGGAGACGCCCGCCGAGCCGGAACGATCTGCCCGTTGGCTGTCGCGCCTGCGGCGCCGGAAGGACTAGTCGAGGGCGACGATGAGCGTGACGATTCCCGCGATCACGAGCACGATCGCGACGACCACCACGACGCCGGCCGCGATCAGAAGCCGGCGGGCCTCGTGCGCCGCGCGGCTCTTGAGCGGCCGCGGGTCGCCCTCGCCCTGCAAGATGCGGTAGGCCCGGCGCACGGCCCAGAACCCCACCCACCGGTAGAGGAGCGGCGCGGCTACTCCCATTCGATGGTCGAGGGCGGCTTCGACGAGATGTCCAGCGCAACCCGGTTCACCGCCGGGATCTCGTTGATGATCCGGCTCGAGATCGTCTCGAGCAGGTCGTAGGGCAGCCGCGCCCAGTCGGCGGTCATCGCGTCTTCGGAGGTGACCGCCCGGATGACGATGGGGTAGGCGTACGTCCGCTCGTCTCCCTGGACGCCGACCGAGCGGATCCCGGGCAGCACCGCGAAGCACTGCCAGAGCTCCCGGTAGAGCCCCGCGCGGCGGATCTCGTCGAGCAGGATCGAGTCGGCCTCGCGCAGGATCTCGAGCCGCTCTCGGGTCACCTCGCCGATGATCCGAATCGCGAGCCCGGGCCCCGGGAACGGGTGGCGCCATACCATCCGCTCGGGCAGTCCGAGCTCCGCGCCGACTCGCCGCACCTCGTCCTTGAAGAGAAGTCGCAGCGGCTCGACGAGCTCCATCTCCATCTCCTCGGGCAGGCCGCCCACGTTGTGGTGGGACTTGATCTTCGCGGCGACGCCCTCGGTGCCGCCCGACTCGATCACGTCGGAATAGAGCGTGCCCTGGACGAGGTGCCGGACGGCTCCCAGCTTCGCCGACTCCTCCTCGAAGACACGAATGAACTCCTCCCCGATCCGGGTCCGCTTCTCCTCGGGGTCGTCGACCGCCTCGAGACGAGCCAGGAACCGCTCCTCCGCGTCGACGTGGACGAGCGGCACGTGGAAGTGCCCGCGAAAGGTCTCCACCACTTGCGCCGCTTCGTCCTTGCGCAGGAGCCCGTGGTCGACGAACACACACGTCAGCTGGTCGCCGACCGCCTTGTGCACGAGTAGAGCGGCGACTGCCGAGTCGACCCCGCCCGACAGCGCGCAGAGCACGCGCTCGGCGCCGACCTGCGCGCGGATGCGCTCGACCTGCTCCTCGATCACGGCCGCCGCGGTCCAGGTCGCGGGCGCGTCTGCCACGTGGTAGAGGAAGTTCTTCAGCACGTCCGTCCCGTAGGGCGTGTGGACGACCTCCGGGTGGAACTGGACCCCGTACAGCCTCCGCTCCTCATGCTCGAACGCCGCGATCGGCGTCGAGGCCGACCCCGCAACGATGCGGGCGCCGGCCGGCGGCGCCGTCACCGAGTCGCGGTGCGACATCCACGTGGTCTGCTCTTCCGGGAGTCCCGCGAACAGCGCCCCCTCGTACGTGCGGACTTCGGTCTTGCCGAACTCGGAGACGCCCGTGCGGTCGACGCTGCCGCCGAGATCCTGCGCCATCAGCTGCATGCCATAGCAGATCCCGAGCGTGGGGATTCCGAGCTCGTACAGGCGTGGGTCGATCCTCGGCGCGCGGTCGGCGTAGACCGAGGCCGGACCGCCACTCAGCACGAGCGCGAGCGGGTTTCGCGCCTGGACTTCCTCAGGGGTCACGGCGTGGCCGACGAGCTCGGAGTAGACCCGGCATTCGCGGACCCGCCGAGCGATCAGCTGCGAGTACTGGCCGCCCAGGTCCAAAACGAGCACCGGCCGCTCCTCTGCGGCCGGCTCGCTGACGGGCAGCGGGACGACGTCGCCCATCACGGCCTCCGGTAGTTGGGAGCGTCGGCGATCGTGGTCATCCCGTGCGGGTGGCTCTCCCGGAGGCCTGCGCCCGTGATCCGGACGAACATGGCGTTCTTCATCTCCTCGATCGTCGCCGCCCCGCAATACCCCATCGCCTGGCGGAGCCCGCCCACGAGCTGGTGGAGGACGTTCGCGACGGGACCCTTGTAGGGGACCCGTCCCTCGACCCCCTCGGGGACGAGCTTGTCGACGTCCTCGACGTCGCCCTGGAAGTACCGGTCCTTCGAGAAGCCGCGCGCCTTCATGGCGCCCAGCGACCCCATGCCCCGGTACTGCTTGAAGCGCTCGCCGCCGGACAGGATCACCTCTCCGGGCGCCTCGTCCGTGCCAGCCAGGAGACCGCCCGTCATGACGGCGTCGGCGCCGGCGGCGATTGCCTTCGCGACGTCGCCGGACGAGCTGAGCCCGCCGTCGCCGAGCACCGGCACGCCGTGCCCGGCCGCCGCCCGCGCGCAGTCGTAGATCGCGCTCACCTGTGGGACGCCGACGCCGGCCACGACCCGGGTCGTGCAGATCGCCCCGGGGCCGATGCCGACCTTGATCGCGTCCGCTCCCGCGTCGATGAGGGCCTCGGTCGCCTCGGCCGTGGCGATGTTGCCGGCAATCACGTCGCCGTCCCAGCGGCGCTTGAGGCGGCCGACCATCTCGACGACGTTGCGCGAGTGGCCGTGGGCCGTGTCGACGACGAGAATGTCGGCGCCCGCCTCGGCGAGGGCCGCGGCACGGTCGTCCGCGTCCGGCCCCACGCCGACGGCCGCGCCGACGCGAAGCCGTCCCTGCGCGTCCTTCGTCGCGCGCGGGAACTCGATCTGCTTGCGGATGTCCTTGACGGTGATGAGGCCCTTGAGCCGCCCCTCGGTGTCGACGACGGGCAGCTTCTCGACCTTGTGCCTGTGAAGGATCTCGCGCGCCTCGTCGAGCGTCGTGCCGACCGGCGCCGTGATCAGATCGCGGTCGGTCATCAGCTCCGAAACGCGGCGCGACGACGCATCTTCTTCGCGGAAGCGGAGGTCGCGGTTGGTGAGGATCCCGACCAGGCGGCCCTCGGCATCCGTGACCGGGACGCCCGAGATGTGGTACCTCGCCATCAGCTCCAGCGCGGTCTCGATCGGCGCGTCGGGGGGAAGGGTGACCGGCTCCACGATCATGCCCGACTCCGAGCGCTTGACCTTGTCGACCTCGGCGACCTGGTCCTCGATCGAGAGGTTCCGGTGCAGGATCCCGATCCCGCCCTCGCGCGCGAGCGCGACCGCGAGCCGCGCCTCGGTGACGGTGTCCATCGCCGCCGAGACGATCGGGATCTCGAGCGCGACGTTCCGCGTCAGGCGCGTCGCCGTCGAGACCTCGTTCGGCAGCACGCCGGACTCGGCCGGCACCAGCAGCACGTCGTCGAAAGTCAGGCCTTCACGCGCGAACTTGCGGTCGAGCTCGATCAGTCGCTCGATCGTCTGCGGCGTGAGCTCTACGGCCAATTGACGAGCGATGGTACCAGCGGTGCGAGACGGCGAAGCCTGCGCGTCAGCCGTTGACGGGCACCGCCGCCGAGTTCGCCCACGCCGTCCGGGCGGCGCTCGTCGCCGCGACGACGACCCTGAGCGTGTAGCCGACGTCGGCGGGCGAGACGAGATACGTCGACGTCGTCGCCCTGGCGATCGGCAGGCACACGTCGGCGGCCGTGTCGGCGCAGCGCTGCCACTCGTAGCCGAGGGCCGGGGCCTCGGATGCCTGCCACGTTCCCGGCGCGGCGCTGAGGGTCTCGCCCGTCTGGGGGACGCCGGTGATCGTCGGCGGTTGGATCGACAGCGGCGGCGGCGCCATCAGCGCGCCCGCGATCCGTGTCCCCCGGAACCGGTCGCCGTCGACGCAGCCGCGAATCCCGGGGACGCGGCTGCAGTTCGTCCACTGCCAGAACGACCAGCCCGTCGAGCCCCAGTTGGAGGCGGGAACGCGCGGAGCCTTCACGCGCCAGTGCGCGATCCAGAGCCGTGACCCCGTCGCAGCAAAGAGGCCGGCGTCACGCATCGAGCGCTTCCAGAAGGAGGGCGACGCGTAGATCGTCGGCCGGATCCCGACCCTGCGCCAGACCTCGTCGAGCCAGGCGTTCGTCCACGTGCGCAGCGACGCGGGCGGCAGGCCGCCGGTCCGCTCGAGGTCGAGCACGGGCGCGAGCTCGCCCGTCTGCGGAGTGGCGACGGAGACGAAGAGATCGGCCTCGGCGACCGCGTCGGCGACGATCGCCTGCCGCGTCGAGCCGTTCGGCCGCGCCAGGTGAAAGGCGCCAAAGCCAAGCCCTGCGGCCTTCGCGCCGCCGCGATTCCTGCCGTACGTCCAGTCGATCCCGAAGCCGTTCGTCGCCTCGGCGAACGCGAAGCGGTACCCCCCGCGGTTCACCTTCGCCCAGCCGATCGTGCCCTTCCAGTGCGAGACGTCGATCCCACGTACGTAGGCCGACCCCCCTGTGGGGAGGCCGAGCACGAGAACCAACGCGATTAGCAGGGAGAAACGGCGGCGCACGAGCGCCGTTGAGCCTACCGCTCCGAGATCACCGGCTCCAGCTCGGCCACGTCGACCGCGCCCAGCAGGCGGCCGACGTCGCGCGGCTCGAACCGTCCGGCGCCGACCTCGAGCGTCGAGGCGGCGCCGGTCGCGACCGCGGTCCGCAGCGCTTCCTCCGCCGGCTTCCCCTCGAGCCAGGCGGCGAGGTAGGCGGCCAGAAGGACGTCGCCCGAGCCGACTGCGGAGATCGGCTCGATGCTCGGCGCCGTCGCCCGGTAACGATGGACGTCGCGCTCCTGGCGCAGCAACGCGAAGCAGCCGGACTCCTGGGTGATCAGCACGTTGCGCGCTCCACGCTCGGCGATCGCGTCGAGCCCGAGCATGAAGTCGTCGTCGTCGTTGAACTCCTGGCCGACGAGACCCTCCGCCTCGCGCTGGTTCGGTGAGACGAGGAACGGCTCGGCCTGGACGCCGAGACGGAGCGGCTGGCCTTCGGCGTCGAGCACGCTGCGCGCGCCCCGGCGGTTGAGCTCGCGGATCGTCTCCTCGTAGAACCCGTCGTCGACGTCCCGCGGAAGCGAGCCGGCGAAGACGACGGCGTCCGCATCCTTGGCGAGGTACGCCAGCTTGCCGGTGAGCATCTCGAGCTCCTCCGGCCGCACCGCCGGGCCCCACTCGTTGATCTCGGTGTATGTGGGCGCGGTCGGATCGACGACGGCGGTCGAGGTTCGCGACTCGTCCTCGATCCGGACGAAGTCGTTGAGAATCGCCTCGGCCGTCAGCTCCTCGACGATCCGCGTGCCGGTGCGGCCGCCGGCCAGCCCCGTGGCGACGACGGGAACGTCGAGACGCTTGAGCGCCCGGGCGATGTTGATCCCCTTCCCGCCCGCGAGCATCAGGCCCTGGGTCGCCCGGTGTCGCTGGCCGCGCTGGAAGTTCGGGACGGTGAGCGTCCGGTCGAGGGCGGCGTTGAGCGTGACCGTGACGATCACGAGACCCACCCCCACATGTGGCTCACGGTCCGTCGGGCGTAGAAGCCGGTGCGGCCGAGGACGCCCGGACGCGACACCGTCCGCTCGGCGACGAGCGTCTCGCGTCCGACGAGCCGCGATCCCTGGTAGACGCGGATCTCGCCGAGCGGCTGGCCGCGCAGCACCGGCAGGGGCGCGGCCGCCTTGGAGACGATCTTCTGCACGAGCGCCCGATCGATGCGGACGGCTCGCATCACCCGCGTCGGGGCGACGAGCCCGACCGGCTTCCGGCCGTAGCCGACCTCGACCCGGGCGTAGACCCGGTCGCCGCGGATCACGGGGATCCGCTTGTACCGAGACAGCCCCCAGCGGAGGAGCGCGGCCAGATCGGCGTTCCGCGTCGACCGGTCGGGGGAGCCCAGGATCGTCCCGTAGATCGCGATCCCGCCCCGGTTGACTGCTGCAGCCTCGTTCCAGCCGGCCGCCGACGTGTGGCCGGTCTTGACACCGATTACGCCCGGGAAGGTGGCCAGCAGGTCGTTCCACGTATGCAGCACGCGTCCCCCTGCGATGGTCTCGCGCTGGCGGCGCACGATCGAGCGGATCACGGGCCGCTGCATCAGCAGCCGCGCGAGCTTCGTCACGTCCCGGGCGCTGGAGACGTGCCCGAGCGCGTCGAGTCCGTCGGGCCGCATGTAGTGAGTGTCCGTCAGCCCGAGTTGCCGGGCGCGCGTGTTCATCATCGCCACGAACCTTGTCTCGCTCCCCCGCCCGACGTAGTAGGCGAGTGCGTCCGCGGCGTCGTTCGCGCTCTGGATCATCGCCGCCTCGACCAGGTCGCGAACGGTGATCTTCTCGCCCGCGCGCAGGTTCACCGAGGACTCGCCCACCGAGGCGGCTCCAGGCGCCACGGTGACGACGTCGCCGAGCTTCGTCCGCTCGACCGCGAGCAGCACCGTCATCAGCTTGGTCAGGCTCGCGATGGGGACCCGGGCCCGCTCACGGTAGTGGGCGAGCACCTGACCGGATCGCCCGTCGGCGACCAGATAGGCGCGCGCATGCACCTGCGGCAGGGCGCCGAGCGCCGGCGCCGCGAGCGCGAGGGCCGCGGCGACAAGGACGACCAGGCGGCGCTTCACGTTCGCAGAGGCTACCGGCCTACCAGCCGGAGACTGCCCAGATCTCGCTCTTCAGCCGTGCCGCCTCGTGGGAGGCGCCGGCGCGCCAGTCCTCACCCGATGTCCGGAACCCGTAGGTGACGCTGCGCGCGGCAGCGACGAGCGCGCTCGCCGGCCCGCTGGTGAAGGCACGCGCGACGTCGCCGGGAGAAGCGCCCTGCGCCCCCACCCCGGGCAGGAGCAGGATCGAACGCGGCAGGAGCTTCCGCGCCTCGCCGATCGCGCGAGAGTGCGTCGCGCCGACGACGGCGCCGACGCTCGAGAGGCCGTGCTCGCCGACCAGATCCTCGCCCCACTCCGCCACGAGCCCGGCAACGTGCTGCCAGAGGAGGCGGCCGTCGCTCAAGCGCACGTCCTGGATGTCGCCGCCACCTTCGTTGGACGTCTTCACCAGGCAGAACAGGCCGCCGCCCAGCCGCCGGCAGGCGCCGAGGAACGGCTCGAGCGAGTCGCGGCCGAGGTAGGGGTTCACGGTGAGTGCGTCCGCGACAGGGAGGTCGCCCTCGAGATACGCCGCTGCGTAGGCGCGGGCGGTCGAGCCGATGTCGCCTCTCTTGCCGTCCGCGATCACCAGGAGCCCGGCAGAGCGGGCATAGGCCGAGGTGGCTTCGAACGCGCGCAGGCCGTCGGCGCCGAGCGCTTCGAAGAAGGCCAGCTGCGGCTTGACGGCCACGGCATGCGGTGCGACGGCGTCGATGATCCCGCAGCAGAAGCGCGCCACCGCGTCGGCCGCGGAGCTACGGGCGACATGGGCATCGCCGCGAAGCTCGACGGGAAGCAGGTCGAGCCTGGGGTCGAGCCCGACGACGAGCTGCGATCGCTTGCGCTCGACCGCCTCCGCGACGCGGTCGCCGAAGGTGGCCGTGGCCGGCGGCGTCTCCAGCTGCATCGGTCGAAGCGTAGTCGGCGGCTCGGAAGCGCGATGAACGCCGAAGGCCGCCCGGTGGGCGGCCTTCGGGAAATCGTGGAGGGAGGCCCTCGTCCGCTACATCCCGCCCCTGTCGCTCAGCCGCCTCGGACGGCTTGCTTCAACGAGCTCCCGGCCGAGAACTTGGGCACGTAGGCGGCCGGGATCTGAACCTTCTGACTCGGGTTGCGCGGGTTCACGCCCTGGCGCGCCGCGCGATGCTGAGTCGTGAACTTTCCGAAGCCTGTGAATGCGACCTCTTCGCGGTTTTTCAGGGCATCCGTGATCGTGTCGATGACCGCGTCCACGGCCTCGCCGGCCTCGCGGCGCGCAAGTCCACTCTTCTGTGCTACCCGGTCGACGAACTCCTGCTTGGTCACGTGTGCACTCCTCTCCTCCGACTTTGACGGGGCTGGACCGAGGCCGGACCCTAACAGTGTCAGGGATTTGGCTCAACCATCCCGTTTTTCCGGGGGTTTTTGACCCTCCAAGAGGTCGGAAACTCGAAACAATGGACGTAGACGGACCGCGACTCTAGCGAGAGCGTCGGCGCCACCCTCCTCCCGGTCGACCACGCAAACCGCCGTTTTGCAGGTGAGTCCGGCCGCGCGGAGCGCCTCGATCGCCGAGACCGCAGCGCCGCCCGAGGTGACGACGTCCTCGACGAGACAGACGCACTCACCCGGTTCGTAGACCCCCTCGAGGCGGTTCGCCGTGCCGTAGCCCTTCGCCTCCTTCCGGACGATCAGGAAGGGCAGCCCCGCCGCCAGTGAGGCGGCGGCGGCGAGCGGCACGGCCCCGAGCTCGGGCCCCGCCAGGCGCGCGGCCTGGGGCTCGTGCTCGGCGACGGCCGCGGCGATGTGGGCGCCGAGCGGGCCGAGCAGGTCGGGCCGCGTCTCGAAGCGGTACTTGTCGAGGTAGTAGCGCGAGCGCTTTCCGGAGCGGAGGACGAAGTCACCCTCGAGGTAGGCGTGCTCGCGCAGCGCGGCGCCGAGCTCGTCCCTGGCGACCTCAGCCGGCAAGCTCGAGGATGTGGCGAGCGCGGCGGAGGAAGGGCTCGGCCTGGTCGGGCCGGGTCAGTGAGACCATCGACCCGTCGCCGAAGTAGACGTCCACGCGCTCGCTCCGGCGGGCGAGGCGGCGGCGAAAGAGGAGCGTCCCGGCAACAGAGCCGGCGCCGAGGAGCATCCCGGTGAGGACGTTACGACTTCGCATCGTCCTTCTTGGCCCGGGTGGTCGGCTTCCGCTTCGCCGGCGCGCGCTTCTTCGGAGCGGGCTTCGGCTTCGGCTCTGTCTCGAGCTCGCGGAGGCAGCTCTTCAGGTCGTAGAAGACGAGCCCGACGGTCGGCTCGGGCGGCGTGGTCGCCGCGACGACCCGATCGCCGTGGCGCACGACGAAGACGCTGCCGGTCCGGAGCGCGACCTCGAGCTGCGCGAAATCGGGCGCATTTGCGCCTCCGTCGGGACGCCTTTGCTCGGCATCGGCGAGCAGCTCGCCGGCCTCGCGTGCGACCTGCTCGGCACGGTCGCCGTCCTCGAAGGTCGAGCCCAGCACCTTGCCGCCGCGCTCGAAGACGACCGCGGCGCGGACCTGGGAGGAGATGTCGCGGAGTCGCTGGAGGGCAGCCGACGCGTCCATGGGCTCACGCTAACACGGTGATACTGCGCGGGTCGTGCATCGCCCGATCGCGAAGTTCTTCCGCGACCGCGGCCCGCATCTCGCCGCGATGATCGCCTACTTCGCGCTGCTCGCGTTCGTGCCGCTCACGTTCCTCGCCCTGTCGCTGCTCGGGCTGGCGGGCCGGCCCGACGAGTCGAGCTATCTCGTCACCGAGCTCAAGCGGGTCTTTCCGGGAACATCCGTGTCCGGAATCGTCAGGGCGGTCGAGGCGGTGCAGCGGAACGCCGCCACGCTCGGCATCGTCGGCGGGGTCGTGCTCCTCTGGGCGTCGATCTCGTTCTTCAGCGTGCTCGAGTCCGCCTTCAACCTCGTCTACGGGCGACCGAACCGCTCGTTCCTGCGCGGGAAGGCGCTTGCCGTGCTCCTGATGGTCGCGCTGCTCGTGACCCTCTTCGTCGCCCTGCTCGTGGGTTCGGTCGGCTTCGACGTCCTCAAGCGCTATGCGCCCGGCGTGGCCGGCAACAGCGTCGTCGCCTACGGGCTCTCGGTGGTCGTGTCACTCCTGGCCGTGTTCGGCTTCCTCGTGGCCGTCTACTACCTGCTGACGAACGTGAAGCTCCCACTCACCGACGTGCTCCCGGGCGCCGCCATCGCAGCCGTCCTGCTCGAGGGCTCGTTCCAGGTGCTGCCGATCTACGTCAGGCTCTCCGACCTGTCGATCGCGCTGCGCGCCTTCGGCGCGCCGGCGCTGCTGCTCGTGTGGCTCTACGTGATGGCGAACGCGATCGTCTTCGGCGCCGAGGTGAACTCCTGCCGCAGCGCCCGCCGCGAAGCGGCGGTCGAGGAGGCGGCGGGACTGGCGTAAGCGCCTTTTCGGGCGTGTACCGGGGTCAGACCCCGGACATGCCCGAAGTAGAGGAGCCAAGGCGAAGCCATGCGTTCACGGCGCCCGCGGATGCGGAGGCAAGGTGTCAGTCCTGGCCATGTCCGGGGTCAGACCCCGGACATGGCCTCAACCGCCTCGGCGAGGGCCCGCGCGGCACGGGCCCGGTGCGAATGTGACCGCTTCCAGTCGTTCCCGAGCTCGGCAACCGTTTGGCGCTCCCCGGCGGGGACGAAGATCGGGTCGTAGCCGAAACCCTCGCTACCGCGGGCCTCGTGGGCGATTCGGCCCTCGAAGACGCCCGTTCCGCGCGCCTCCTCGAGGGATGGGGCGAGAGCGACCAGCTCGCAGACGTAGCGGGCGGCCCGGCCGTCGCCCTCGATCCCGCGCAGCGCTTCGAGCAGCCGGCCGACGGGGTCGTCACCGCCGAAGCGCGCGGCCCGGATGCCGGGCCGGCCGCCGAGACCGTCGACCTCGATGCCCGAGTCCTCCCCGATCACCCACTCGACGGAATCGTCGGCGACGCCTCGGCCGTGCTCGGCCTTCCCACGGGCGTTCTCGTAGTACGTCTCGCCGTCTTCGGGCGGGTAGTCGTCGGCGTCGAGCAGGCCGAGGTCCCACCCCTCCAGCGCCTGCGAGAGCTCACGCAGCTTGTTCTCGTTGCGCGAGGCGAGCTTCGCACTCAGTCGGCCCAGCGAACCTCCAGCACGCCTTCGACGTCCGCGAGCTTGCGGACGAGCTCCTGCGCGACGTCGGGACGATGCAGCTCGAGCGTCAGCTCGAGGCTGCGGCGGTCGCCCTCGTGGGCGACCTCGATCGTCTCGATGTGCGCGTCGGCCGTTTCCACCATGTCGAACACGCGCGCCGGGCTCTCACCGGCCGACAGCTGAACGAGCAGGAGTCCGGTCTCGCCGCGGAACCGGTTGACGATCCGGTAGGCAAACATCCGCAGCGGCCAGAGCGCGACGAGCGCGACCGCCGTCGTGATCACCGCCGCGGAGTAGTAGCCAGCCCCCGCCGCGAGCCCGATCGCGGCGACCACCCACAGCGTTGCCGCGGTCGTCAGCCCGCGGATCGAAAGGCCCTGCCGGATGATCGCGCCCGCCCCGAGAAAGCCGATCCCGGTGACGATCTGCGCGGCGATCCGCGTCGGATCCGCACGGATGACCGCGTCGCCCGAGACGAGGAACTCACGGAAGCCGTAGGCCGAGACGATCGTGAAGAGCGCCGAGCCGACGGAGACGAGCAGATGCGTCCTCAGCCCCGCCTCACGCTCGCGGAGCTCGCGCTCGAGCCCTAGCACGCCGCCCAGCACCGCCGCGAGGGCGAGCCGGAGCAGGACCTCGGGCCAGTCAAGCGTCGGGACGCTAGCCAGCAGCATTCGCCGCCTCCTCTTGCGCCGCGGCGATCCGCTCGATGCCGCCTGCGGCAAAGGCGAGCAGCTCGTCGAGCCGCTCGCGCGAGAACGGCTCCTGCTCGGCGGTCGCCTGCACCTCGACCAGCCGGCCGTCCCCGGTCATCACGACGTTCATGTCGACCTCCGCGGACGAGTCCTCCGCGTAGTCCAGGTCCAGCAGCGCCTCACCGCCGACGACCCCGACCGAGACCGCCGCGACCGATTCGGGCAGCGCCTTCGAGAGCCCGAAGCGGTCGAGCGCCAGGCGCGCCGAGACGTACGCACCGCAGATCGCCGCGCAACGAGTGCCGCCGTCGGCCTGCAGCACGTCGCAGTCGAGCCAGAGCGTCCGCTCGCCCAGGGCCTCGAAATCCGTGGCTGCGCGCAGCGCGCGGCCGATCAGCCGCTGGATCTCGACCGTCCGGCCTCCCTGCCGGCCGCGCGAGGCCTCCCGCTGCGTCCGCTCGCCGGTCGACGCCGGCAGCAGCGAGTACTCGGCCGTCATCCAGCCGCGACCCTTGTTCATCAGCCAGCGCGGCACCCCCTCCTCGATCGAGGCGGTGCAGAGAACCTTCGTCTTCCCCTGGGAATAGAGAACCGAGCCGTGCGGCTGCTCGAGCCAGTTCGGCTCCAGGACGAGTGGTCGCAGCTCGTCCGGGCGGCGGCCGTCGGCTCGGCTCATCGAGTCACGCGGCGCGCTTCAGCTCGTCGAGCTCGACGTGCTCGACCGTCGAGATCGGTAGCTGCAGGAAGCGCCGGCCGAGCGACCTGAAAGCCTCGGGATCGCCGGTGCTCAGGAACCGGTAGCTCCCCTCCCTCGACTCGTCGTTCTCGATCCTCTTGCGGGCGAGCGTCTCCGACACCTCGCGCGCGGTCTCCTCGGCGGAGAACACGAGCGTCACCCCACGCCCGAAAACGCGCTGGAACACCGGGCGGATCAGCGGGTAGTGCGTGCAGCCGAAGATGACCGTGTCGACTCCTGCCCGCTTCAGCGGCGCGGCGTACTCGCGCACGGCCTCGGTCGTCTGGGTGCCGAAGGGGTCGTCACCCTCGATCAGCGGCACGAGCCGGGGGCACGGCAGGGCGACGAACTCGACACCGGCGTCGAGCGCGGCGATGAACTCCGCGTAGCGCCCGGCATCGACCGTCGCCTGGGTCGCGAGCAGCCCGATCTTCCGGTTGCGGGTGGCCTGGACGGCCGCGTGCGCCTCGGGCTGGATCACGCCGATCACGGGCACCCCCAGCTCGGCCTGCAACTCGGGCAACGCCGCAGACGTGGCGGCGTTGCACGCGACGAGCACGAGCTTGACGTCCTGTCGCTCGAGGAAGCAGCCGATCTCGAGTGCGAAGCCGCGTATCTCGGCCAGGGGCCGCGGCCCGTAGGGAAGCCGGGCATGGTCGCCGAGGTAGACGAAGTCCTCGTGCGGCATCGTCACGAGGCACTCGTGCAGGACGGTGAGGCCGCCCGTGCCCGAGTCGAAGACGCCGATCGGGCGCGAATCCATTCGGGCGATTCTAGAAGCGAAAGCGCACGACCTCGTCGTTCGCGATACAACTCTCCGGCCAAATTCGCGTCTCATCAGGAAGGACCGCTGGCGACACCGAGAAGGAAGGGGCAATGAAGAGATCCATCCGCTTGACAATTTTCGCGTGCGCTGCCGCGTTGGCACTTGCCGTCGTCGCGCTGGCAGCCGCGTCCTACACGCCGTCCATGGGCATCTTCCAGGCGACGTACAAGCCGGGCGGCTCGGGGGCCGTCACGGTGGTCGTCGCGCAGGAGCGGGACGACGATCCGACGGCGCGCATCACCATCTACGTCGGGCCGGGCTACGGCGTCAACCTGGGCCAGGCGCCCGGGACGACGATAGGCACCGTCATCGCGGACGTGCAGGTGCTCGACCTCGGGCCGAACGTGCTGCCGCTCACAGGGCCCGTGAAGGCCGACACGCCGGCCAACTACTTCTCGAACCCGTGCTCGCCAGGCCTGCACGAGGCGGTCTGGACGTTGAACGCGGCGCTCCCCGGCCAGCCGGCCAACCCGATCCCGGTGTACGTCGACCACGCGACCCCGGCCGAGTCGACGTTCAGCTCGGCGAAGATGACCGTCTGCTTCCGTGACCCGAATCTGCCGCCGGGCGACCCGCGGCGCTCGCCGAACGGGACGAAGTTCCTCGACGCGGCGTTCACCGTACGGGGCGTCTTCACGAATCCCTCGAGCGCGGGCAACAAGCTCTGGCGCTCGATCTTCACGCCCTACACCCCGGGCACCGGCAGCGCCAACGTTCCGGGGACGCGCGAGGCCCAGGGGATCGTGCCGATGCCCTACAGCGTTTCGGTGAAGCGCGTGAAGCGGAAGGTTCGTCGCGGCTTCTTCCGGCTCGCCGGAACGGTGAACGTGGCCGGCCGGTCGACGAGCGGCACCCGGCTCCTGCTCTTTGCCAAGACGGGCAGGGCCCCGTTCAAGGCGGTTGCGGCGACGCGTACGAAGCGGGGCGGCACGTACGTCTTCAACCGGCGCCTGCCGAAGAGGACGACGTTCTACTTCGTCGAGCGCCCGCCGGTCGAGACGACCTGCGCCACGCCGATCTCGGCCGCGCCGTGCACGGCCGCGATCGCGAGCAACGCGCTGAGCAAGGTCGTGAGGATCGCCCCGGCGAAGAAGCGGCGCTAGCACGCCCGCACCTCAGACGCGAAGGCCTCCCGCGGGAGGCCTTCGCCGTTTCAGGCTGCAGGTAGGACCGGCTCGCGGCGGACGAATGACGAGGCGTGGCCGCGCGAGTTCGCCTCCACCAGCTGCTCTCGCTCTAGCGCCCCGATCCGCACCAACAGCTCGAACTCGTCGCGCAGGTGCGTGCGCATCATCTCGGGGCCATCGGTGGCGATCGTGAACTGGACCCCGCCCTCGACGAACGCCCTGAACGTATCCCGCACCGCCTCCTCCGACTCGAGCGCTTTCGTCAGCAGGTTCGACGTCGGGCAGATCTCGAGCACGATCTCCCGCTCGCGCAGCGCGTCGACCAGCCCCTGGTCGCGCGCGGCGAGAATGCCGTGGCCGATCCGCTCGGGCCTGAGCATCTCGATCACCTCCGCGATCTCCTCGACGCCGGCTTCGCCACCCTCCTCGCCGACGTGGATCGTGACCCCGAGACCCGCCTCGCGCGCTTCCTCGACGAGCGGCTGCAGGTCGCGGTATGGGTAGCGCTCCCCCCGCGGCCGCGGGCCCGCGACGTCGATGCCCACGATCCCGCGCGGCGCCCACCGGATTGCCTTCTCGACGATGATCCCGTTCAGCTCCGCGGAGAAGGTCCGGTCCATCATGAGAATCAGTCCCGCCGTGACCTGGGGGTACTCCAGGCTCGCTCGATCGAGGCCGCGGATCGCGGCGAGGATGATGTGGTCGAGGTCCTGCTCCCCGCCGCGGTTCCGCTTCATCGGGTTGAAGCGCAACTCGAGCGTCGTGATCCCCTGCGAACGGTAGGCGCCGCCGATCGCGGCGTGCACGGAACGCTCGACCGCGAGGGGGCTCGACTGGATCAGCTCCGTCCAGTGGTAGATCGCGTCGAGCGCGTCGAGGTCGGCGACCCCACGCGGATCGGCGATCGTGACCAGCCGATCGAACTCCCAGTAGTCCTTGACGGGCAAGGCGATGCCCTGCTCGTGGGCGAGGCTCCAAAGGATGTCGGACGACACGGAGCCGCCGAGATGGGTGTGCAGCTCGGCGAGACCGTCCATCGAGCCAGTGTAGAGAGGCCGGCGCGCATCACCCGATCGAGGGATGCGCGGACACGCCGCGAGCCGGATGATCGTGAGGCCGTGGACTTCCCCCCCGAACGACTCTCCCCCGAGCTCGTTCTCGTCTCACCTCCCGACATGGCGGCGGCTGCACGCTTGGCGCTGCCGGATTCGTTCTCCTCCTCCACGAGCGCTGCGGCCCAGTCACCGGCCCGCCCGGCTCCGCCGTTGGTCAGGCGGGCCGCGGGGCTGGTCGCCGTCTACAGCGCCTCGCTCGCCGTCACGCTCACTCCTCTCGGCTTGATGCTGAAAGCACTCCCGAGCGGACCGCAGGGCTCACCGAAGGCTGCGGATCACGTTCAGCGTGCGACGGACCTCGCTCGGGCTGTTGAGAATGCTCGGAGCAACCCGCACGTAGGGCGTTGAGTACGGAGTCACCGTCGCGACGATCCGGCGCTCCCGCAGGCGCCGCACGACCGCCTCGGGGCTGAGGCTGCCGACCTCGAAGCAGACCAGGCCCGCCGAGAGCGAGGACGATCGCGGGGTGTGGAGCCGGACGTTCGGCATCGCGGCCAAGCCGTCCTTGAACAGCCCGTTCAGGCTGTAGATGCGACTCGCGATTCGCGGCCTGCCAATCCGCCGGTGCAGCGAGAACGCCTCGGCCAGGGCCCAGCGGTGCTCGAACGAGTGGAAGCCGCCGGGGCTGTTCGAGGTCCCGGGAGTCTCGGTGCCGGTGAAGGAGGGGATGCTCGGGCTCGCCGCCGGCCAGGCGCTCGCCGAGCCCCAGACGAGGCCGGTTCCCCGCGGCCCGAAGAGCCACTTGTGGCAGCCCGTCGCGAAGAAGTCGCAGCGGAGATCGGCGACGTTCACGTTCTCAACGCCGAAGCCGTGGACCCCGTCGACGCAGAAGAGAATCCGGTCGGCCTCTCCGCGGGCGGCGTTGAGAGGCGCGATTGCAGCGGCGATCCGGCGGATCGGGAGCTTGACACCGGTGCTCGAGTGCACCCACGTCAGCGCAAGGACGCGCGTCTTCGGCGTGATCGCGGCGACGACGCGCTCGACGATCGTGCTCTCGGATGTGGCTTCGGGCCGGTCGTAGAGCGGGACCTTGCGGACGGTCGCACCAGTCCGCGCGGCCTTCGCGGCGAGCGACACGTGGGTGACGAAGAAGTCGTGCGTGGAGGTCAGGAGCTCCTGCCCCGGTCGCACGTCGAGACCGGCGTAGAGCAGCGAAAGGCCCATCGTCGTGCTGTCGGTGAGGGCGATGTCTTCGGGCCGTCCACCGAGGTAACGCGCCGCGGCGCGCAGGACGGCCGCCTCGTTCGCCTGCCAGCGCCCGTGCAGGTAGTCGACCGGGTTCGCATCGAGAGCGCGGCGGTGCCGCTCGATCGCCTTGCGCACCGGCTCGGGGTGCGAGGCCAGTAGGAAGGACCCGAGGTGGATCAGGCCGGGCTCGAGCCGGAACAGCCGCCGAACGGCCGTCCAGTCCCGCAGCGCCTCCTCCTGCGCCTCGCTCACGTCCTCGAGGAGCGAGAAGCCCGCGACCGCGCCCAGCGCGACGCCGGTGCGCGCGAGGAATTGCTTGCGGTCGAGCGCCGGATCCATCGGCGCCAACCATGGTAGGCCCGGCTACCTGTGGATGACGACCTGCGCCCCGAGCGGAACGCGGCGCATCAAGTAACGCAAATCCCGGGTCGCTGCGTGGAGGCAGCCGGCACTCACCGCACCGCCGGCCGAGCCACCGTGGATCGCCAACCGGGCTCCGCCCCTCCACCCGCGCGGGAGGTGCGTCTGCTTGCCCGAGAGCGCAAGGATGCAGCAGCCGTACGCCGAGCCGAAGTCGTGGCCCCTGAGCTTGTCGGTGATCGAGAAGCGGCCGGTCGGCGTGCGGGAGCCCGACCGCCCGACACCCACGTGCAGGCGGCGGACGACGCGGCCGTGCGCCCAGACCCGGAGCGAGCGGCTCGAGAGGTCGGCCTCGAGCCTGATCGCGACGCGGCCGAAGGCGAGCGCGCCGCCGTTCCCGTCAACCCAGCCCAGCCGGCCGTTGGGCATTGCCGCGGAGACGACGCCGAGCCACCTGCCGTGCGCGCGGACAACGGGGAGCGCGAGGCGCGAGCCGAACACCGTGCGCGAGCCGACCGAACCGATTCTGCGGCCGTTCGGACGCGCCCGCAGGGCGACGCCGTGCCCTCGGCGGACGTAGGCGACGAGCGACCCACCAGGATCCGCCGGCCTGGCGGCATGGGCCCTCGGCGCGGCCGCGACGGTCGGGGTCGCGAGCTGCACCAACATCGTCCCGAGCGCGAAAATCTGCGCCACGCAGGGGAAATCGGCAGCAGCGCCCTCCGAGTTTAGTCAGTCGGTCGCAAACCTCGATCGACGGCGGCACCGACCGGCTCGGCGAGGAGGCTCTCCACGAGCCGGGTCGCCAGCTCGACCGAGTCGTCGAGCCGCCGCCCGTCCACGAGCTCCAGGCGCTCCGTCGGCAGGTGGTACTCGTCGTACGGGAAATGGCAGAGGGTCGCTGCGGGGATGTCCTTCTCGGCGAACGCGAAGGAGTCGACGCCCGGGCCCGCCGGCCCGACGCTCACCTCGTAGCGGTCGTGCAGCTCGAGCTCGCGCGCGAGCCCGTCCAGCCTGCGGGCCAGCTCCGCCGGGGAGGCCATCAGCTCGAAGCGCTCGCCGTGCGCGATGCAGTCGAGGTTCACGCACGCCGTCAGACGTTTCACGTCGCCGGAGATCTCGGCCTCGAAGACGAACTGCCGGGAGCCGACGCAGCCGATCTCCTCCGCGGCGAACGCGACGAACATCAGCGACCGCTCGCGCGAGTCGCCCGCGAAGCGCTCGGCGACCCGGCGCATCCCCTCCACGCCTGTCGCGTTGTCCACGACTCCGGGACCGCGCCAGACCGAATCGTGGTGCGCCGAGACGACGACCGCTTCCTCGCTTGCTCCGGCGACCTCCGCGATCACGTTTCGCTCCCGGCGGCCGGGGAGGAACCGACCGCCGACGCGGACGCGCGCCGTGGCGCCCTCCATCGAGCGGAGCCTCTCCGAGTCGCTGCCCGAGATGAAGACCGTGGGTGCGACCGCGATCTGACGCACGCCGGTGAGGAAGGGGATCGCCGCACCGCCGAAGGGGCTCATGTGGAGCCGCGCGAGCTCGCGGCCGTCCGCGTCCTCGACGGCGAAGATGTCGGCGTCCGGAAAGAACCCGCCGACGGAGTGCGCGCCAAGTCTCCGGACTCGTCCCTCGACGTTCCCTTCCGTCGGCGTCGCGTACATGCAGGGGCCGGCCTCCCACCGCTCGCCGTCGATCTCCAGCTCGGGCTCCTCCGGCTCGTAGGCGAGCAGGTCGAACTCCTGGAAACGGGGCTCTAGACCGACGTCGCGGAAAGCGTCGGCAACGAGCTCGGCGGCGCGCCCCGACTCGGGCGTCCCGGCGCGACGCACGCCCAGGTCGACCCCGAGGGCCTCGACGAGGTTCATGCAGCGAGTGTAATTCGCACGTCAGCTCCGCCCCGATCGGCCGACGGCGTCTAACATCGAAACGGAACGAGGCGTCTTCATAGACGTCCACACACTTTGCCACCGGAGGTCGAGCATGCGCGTCCGTCCGTTGTTCCTCTTGCTGAGCGTTCTGGGCATCACCGCCCTTCTCGCAACCGGATGTGGTGGTAGCTCCGAGAAGAAATCGAGTTCCTCGAGTGAGGGCGGCGCGGGCGGAACGCTCATGACCGTGGCGAAGGGAGCACCGTCAGGCTCGCCGGACCCGCAGATCAACTACACGCTGCAGGAGTGGCAGCTGCTGATCATCACGCACGACGGTCTGCTGGCCTTCAAGCGAACGGGCGGCTCCGAGGGGACGAAGATCGTTGCCGATCTCGCGACCGAGGTGCCGAAGCCGCAGAACGGCGGCAAGACCTACGTCTTCCACATCCGCAAGGGGATCAAGTACGCCGACGGCACGACGCTGAAGCCGAGCGACGTGACCCGGACGATGGAGCGGATGTTCGCGGTCCACGGCCCGACCGCCGGCTCGTTCTACAACGTGATCGTCGGGGCCGACGCGTGCCTCAAGACGCCGGCGACGTGCGATCTCTCGAAAGGCGTCGTCGCGAACGACTCGGACAGCACCGTGACGTTCCACCTGACCAAGGGCGACCCCGAGTTCTTCGACAAGCTGGCCGTCCCGTTCGCGTTCATCCTCCCGCCCTCGACCCCGATGAAGGAAGTCCAGATCCCGCCGCCTGGCACGGGGCCGTACAAGTTCGTGGAGTACAACACGAACAAGCAGATCAAGCTCGTTCGGAACACGCACTTCAAGGAATGGTCGAAGGACGCCCAACCCAAGGGCAACCCGGACGTGATCATCCAGAAGTTCGGCCTCGGCCCCGAGGCCCAGGTCACCCAGGTCGAGAACGGCCAGGCGGACTGGATGTTCGACAACGTGCCCGCCGACCGGCTGTCGGAGCTCAGCAACAAGTACGCCGACCAGGTGCACATCAACCCCCTGACGGCGGTCTGGTACTTCGCGTTCAACACCCGGGTGCCGCCGTTCAACAACCTCAAGGCGCGCCAGGCGGTCAACTACGCGACCGATCGCAACGCGCTCGTCAAGATCTACGGCGGCCCGAAGCTGGCACAGCCGACGTGCCAGATCCTGCCGCCGAAGTTCCCGGGCTACGAGCCCTACTGCCCGTATACGAAGAACCCGTCCGCGAACAAGTGGAGCGCTCCGGACATGGCGAAGGCGCAGCAGTTGATCGCGGCCTCGGGCACGAAGGGAGCGACCGTCAAGGTCACGACCGACACCGTCGACACCGACAAGTCGCTCGGCCTCTACTTCGTCAGCCTGCTGAACAAGCTCGGGTACAAGGCCTCGCTCCAGGCGCTGTCGCCTGACATCCAGTATCCGTATTGCCAGAACTCGAAGAACAAGGTCCAGTTCTGCTGGTCGAGCTGGTACCAGGACTACCCGGCCGCGTCCGACTTCCTCAACGTCCTGCTGGGCTGTGGCTCGTTCGTGCCGAACTCGAACGCGAGCCCCAACATCGCCGCTTTCTGCGACAAGAAGATCCAGGCTCAGATGGACGCTGCTCTGCAGCAGGGCATCACCGATCCGGAAGGCGCGAACAAGAAGTGGGCGGCCGTCGACAAGGCGGTGACCGATCAGGCACCGTGGGTCTCGATGATCACCCCGAAGTACCTCGACTTCATCGCGAAGCGCGTGAAGGGCTACCAGTTCAGCCCGCAGTGGTACTTCCTGCTCGATCAGGCGTCCGTGAAGTAAGGCCAGGCGGAGAGCCGGCCGCGTGACCGTTTTCGAGCCCGAAGCCGAAGGCGTCGTCCTCGACGCAGAAGAGGCTCGCGGCGAGATCGTCGGGAGGAGCCCCTGGGCGCTCGCGGCCCGCCGGCTCGCGCGGAACCGGATCGCGCTGGCCGCGCTCGCCCTCTTCCTCGTGATCGTGGCGGTCAGCTTCGCCGCCCCCGTGTATGCCGACTACATCGCCGACACGGACCCCTTCGAGTCGAACGTCTCGGGGACGATCACGATCGACGGTGAGACCAAGCCGGTCATGGAGCAGGGCGGCGGCCAGCTCGGGCTCGGCGAGACGCCGATCGGCCCCACCTGGCATTCGCAGTACCTGCTCGGCGCGGACAACCAGGGACGCGATGTCGCGGCGAGGGTTCTCTACGGCGGCCGCGCCTCGCTCACGATCGGCATCGGCTCCGCGTTGCTCGCTTGCGTCGTCGCGCTGGTCTTCGCGCTGATCGCCGGCTATTTCGGAGGAGGCGTCGACGCCGTGCTCTCGCGCCTGATGGATCTGATCTGGGCCTTTCCGGTCTACCTGCTCGCGATCTCGCTCGCGACCGTCCTGCTCACCGCGCCGAATGGGCTCGACATCGGGATCGGGCATCTGGACGCGAGCAGCCTCTGGATCCCGCTGCTGATCATCGGATTGATCTACGTCCCGTACGTCTACCGGCCGATTCGCGGCCAGGTGCTCTCGCTGCGCGAGAAGGAGTTCGTGGAGGCGGCGGTCGCCCAGGGAGCGGGCGGCTTCCGGCTGATCTTCAGCGAGATCCTTCCAAACGTCGTCTCGACCGTCATCGTCCTGCTGCCGCTGATGATCGCGACGACGATCCTCACCGAGTCCGCGCTCTCCTACCTCTCGATCGGCGTCCAGGCGCCGAAGGCGAGCTGGGGGACGATCATCGACGACGGCCAGGCGTTGCTGTACACGCGCCCGATGGTCGCGATCGCGCCCGGAATCATGATCGTGCTCACCGTGCTCGCCCTGAACGTCTTCGGCGACGGCCTCAGGGACGCACTCGATCCGCGCTCGAGGGTCCGGGTGAAGAAGTAGTGCTCGCGTTCACCGTCCGGCGCCTGATCGGGCTCGTGTTCGTTCTCTTCGCGCTCTCGGTGCTCGTCTTCCTGATCTTCTTCGCGACCCCCGGCGTGGACCCGGCGCGCCAGATGGCCGGCCGCAACCCGGATCCGGCGACGATCGAGCAGATCCGGCACGAGTTCAAGCTCGACCAGTCGCTGCCCGTTCAGTACATCTCGATGATGGAGAAGATGTTCATCAGCCGCGACCTGATCTCGTACGGGAGCCACACGAAGGTGATCCCGCAGATCACGAGTGCCGTGCCCGTGACCCTCTCGCTCGTGATCGGAGCGGCCTTCATCTGGATCGTGTTCAGCATCCTCTTCGGCGTCGCAGCAGCCGTCCTGCGCGGAACGATCTTCGATCCCCTGCTGATGATCCTGGCCCTGATCGGAATCTCGATGCCGGTCTTCTGGCTGGGGGAGGTCGTCAACCTGCTGACGCAGAGCCGCTGGCACGACACGTTCCTGTTCAGCTGGGTGCCGCCGCTCGGATACACGCCTCTGACCGAGGACCCGGTCAAGTGGTTCCAGGGGATGTTCTTCCCGTGGCTGACACTCTCCGTGCTCTACGTCGGCTTCTACGCACGGGTCTTGCGGGCGAACCTGATCGAGACCGAGAACGAGGACTACGTGCGCACGGCGCGGGCGAAGGGGATCACGGAGCGCCGGGTGCTGCTGCGGCACAACCTCCGCACGTCGATGATCACGTTCGTCAGCCTGTTCGGGCTCGATCTCGGCGTCCTGATCGGCGGCGGGGCGCTCCTCACCGAGGTCGTCTTCGCCCTGCCGGGGGTCGGTCTGCTGACGTACAACTCGCTCCAGGCGCTCGATCTGCCGGTGATCATGACCACGGTGGTCTATGCGGCCTTCTTCATCACCCTCGCGAGCGCGGTGGTCGACCTCGTCTACGCCTGGCTCGATCCCCGGGTCCGGCCCGCATAGCGATGGCGGAGCCGCTCCTCGAGGTGAAGGACCTCAAGGTCTCGTTCAGGACCGAGGACGGGATCGTTCGTGCCGTGGACGGGATCTCGTTCACGGTCGCCGAGGGCGAAGTCGTCGGCATCGTCGGCGAGTCGGGGTCGGGGAAGAGCGTCTCGATGATGTCGGTGATGCGCCTGATCACCGACCCCAACGTCATGTACGAAGGCGAGATCGTCTACAAGGGGCGCGACGTCATGGGGCTGTCGCGCGATGCGATGCGCGAGGTGCGCGGCGAGGAGATCGCGATGATCTTCCAGGACCCGATGACGTCGCTGAACCCGGTCTACACGGTGGGCTGGCAGATCGAGGAACAGCTCAAGGAGCACAACAAGCTCGCAAAGGGGCTCGCGCGCAGGCGTGCGATCGAGCTCCTGGCCCAGGTCGGCATCCCTCGCCCCGAGCAACGGATCGACGACTACCCGCACCAATTCTCGGGGGGCATGCGCCAGCGCGTGATGATCGCGCTCGCTCTGTCCTGCAACCCCGACCTGCTGATCGCCGACGAGCCGACGACCGCGCTGGACGTGACGATCCAGGCGCAGATCCTGGAGTTGGTCAAGAAGCTGAAGCAGGACTTCCGCTCGGCGGTGATCCTGATCACTCACGACCTCGGCGTCGTTGCCGACATCGCCGACCGGATCCTCGTCATGTACGCGGGCCGGATCGTCGAGGAGGGAGACAAGGAGCAGGTCTTCTACGACCCCCAGCACCCCTACACCTGGGGCCTCCTCGGCTCCATTGCGCGGCTCGACCGGCCGAAGCCGCGCCGCCTGACCGCGATCGCGGGCCAGCCGCCCTCGCTCATCAACCGCCCCCGCGGCTGCAATTTCAGGCCGCGCTGCCCCCAGGCCTTCGACCGCTGCCGCGAAGAGGATCCGGCGCTGACCGAGAAGGTGGGCGGTCGGCATCTCGACGCGTGCCATCTCTCGGTCGAGGAAAAGCGCTCGAGGCGGGACGCGACGATCAACCCCGGCCTCGCGGAGACGGCGTGAGCGCGATCCTCCAAACGGAACACCTCGTGAAGCATTTCCCGATCAAGCGCGGGGTGCTCGTCCAGCGCGAGGTGGCGAAGGTCCATGCCGTCGACGACGTCACCCTCGAGATTCGAAACGGCGAGACGATCGGCCTCGTGGGCGAGTCGGGCTGCGGGAAGTCGACGCTCGGGCGCTGCCTCGTCCGGCTCTACGACCTCACGGACGGAAAGGTCGTCTTCGACGGCCGCGACATCTCGAAGCTCTCGCGCCGCGAGATGCGGCCGCTCCGCAGCGAGCTCCAGATCGTCTTCCAAGACCCGTATGCCTCGCTGAACCCGCGCAAGCGGGTTGGGTCGATCGTCGGGGCACCCCTGAAGATCCACGACGTCGGCGACCGGAAGGATCGCAAGCGGCAGGTGCAGGAGCTGCTGGAGAAGGTCGGCCTTTCGCCCGAGCACTACAACCGCTACCCACACGAGTTTTCAGGGGGACAGCGCCAGCGCATCGGCGTCGCCCGCGCGCTCGCGCTCCGGCCCAGGCTCGTGATCGCGGACGAGCCCGTTTCGGCCCTCGACGTCTCGATCCAGGCACAGGTGATCAACCTTCTCGCCGACCTGCAGGAGGAGTTCGAACTCACCTACGTCTTCATCGCCCACGACCTCGGCGTCGTCCGCCACGTCTCGGACCGGATCGCGGTCATGTACCTCGGCAAGATCGTCGAGATCTCGCCCGCGGACGAGCTCTACGAGCGGCCGATCATGCCGTACACGGAGGCCCTTCTCTCGGCCGTGCCGATCCCGGATCCGCGCGAGGCCGCGGCACGCGAGCGGATCGTGCTCGAGGGCGACGTCCCGAGCCCCATCAATCCGCCCTCGGGCTGCCGCTTCCACCCGCGCTGCCGCTATGCGACGGACATCTGCCACGAGGTCGAGCCGCCGCTCACGGACTACGGCAACGGTCACCTCGCAGCATGCCACCACCCCCTGAACGTGGACAAGGAAACGCTCGCGCGCGCGAGCGTCGACGAGCGGCGCTCGCCGGCAGAGGCCGACGAGGACGCCGTGCCGACGGATCCCGCGGAAACGACGCAGACCCGGGCCGAGAGCTAGTAACAGACTGTTACTTGGTTGAAGCGCTCCTGGCCTCGACCCGGTCGAGGAAGTCGTTCGTGAGCCGGAAGAACGTTTCCGGGTCCTCCGCGAACGAGAGATGGGAGCAGCCGTCGAGGATCTGGAGCTCGGAGCGGGCGATCGCCTCGTGGATCGACCGCGCGTGCTCGGGGCGGAGCTCGTCGTGCTCGCCCGAGATCACGAGCGTCGGCTTGTCGATCTCCCCCAGCCGGTCCTCGACCGACCAGTCCCTGAGCGTCCCCACGACGGTGAACTCGCTCGGGCCGTTCATGTATCCGTAGACCTCGTAACCGGCGTCGCGGAAGGCGCGCTCGACGCCGTCCGGCCACTCCTCGAGCCGGCAGACGTGGCGCCTGTAGAACTCGAGGATCGCTGCGGCGTAGTGCGGACAACTCGTGAACCCGTGCTCCTCGTGGTGCTTGATCGTCCTCTGGTTCCACTCGGGCAGATCCTCGAGCAGCTCCTTGCAGCCCTCGACCCAGCGCGGGATGCTCGCGGGGCTCGAGCAGAGAATCAAGCTCTCGACCTGAGGCGGCCGGCGGGCCAGCGTGTACTCCATCGCGAGCATGCCGCCCCAGGAGCTGCCGAAGAGATGGAAGCTCTCGAGGCCGAGCGCCTGCCGAACGGCCTCGACCTCTTCGACGAACCGCTTCACCGTCCAGAGAGACTCGTCGTCGGGCCGGTCCGATCGGCCGCAGCCGAGCTGGTCGAAGAAGATGACACGCCGCCTGTCGGCCAGCCCCTCGAGCGACTCCATGTAGTCGTGCGGGAAGCCGGGACCGCCGTGCAGCGTGAGGAGCGGCGTCCCGTCCTCACCGACGTCGCGCCAGAAGACACGCCCACCCGGGACGTCGATGTAGCCGTCGGCCACGACCGCGACACTAACCGCTGCGAGCTTCGGGCATCATCCCCGCGGATGAAGGTCGGGATCGTCGTCCCGTATTCGTGGTCGTTCTGGGGAGGCGTTCCGGAGCACGCCGAGCATCAGGCGCGCGCGCTCCTGGCTCTCGGCGTCGACGCGCGGATCGTGATCGGCCACGACCCGCCCGGGCGGCTGACGAAGTACCTCCACCCCCGGGAGGGCCGGCACGAGCGGCCGCCCGCGCACGTGATCCCCGTCGGCCGCTCGGTGATCGTGCCCGCGAACGGCGCCCTGCCGAACATCGTCCTCAGCCCGAACGCGGTCAGCCGTATCCGCACGGTGCTCGACGAGGAGCGGTTCGACGTCGTGCACGTCCACGAGCCGATGACGCCGGCGATCGGCGTCGCCGCGCTGGCACTCGCGCGCGTCCCGCTGGTCGCGACGTTCCACGCGTCGGGTGACCTGGCGTGGATGAAGTTCGCGACGCCGATCTGGGGGTTCCTGGCCGACCGGATCGACGCGCGCATCGCGGTCTCCGAAGGCGCTCTCGTCTCGGCGCGCAGGCACCTCGGCGGGGAGTACGAGGTGATCCCGAACGGGGTCGCGATGCCCGCTCGCGCGGATCCGGGTGAACGCCGTAACCACATCGTCTTCATGGGGCGCCACGAACCGCGCAAGGGCCTACAGGTCCTCCTGCGGGCATGGCCGGAGATCCGGCGCCAGACCGGCGCGCGGCTGCGCGTCCTCGGCGCCGACCCGTTGCAGGTCCGCCTCCTGCTGGCCCGGCTTAGGGTCTCCGATGACGGGATCGACGCGCTCGGCTTCGTCACCGAGGACGAGCGGACCAGCGAGCTCCTGCAGGCGCGGGCGTTCGTCGCCCCCTCACTCGGCGGTGAGAGCTTCGGCATGGTGCTCACCGAGGCATTCGCCTGCGCGACGCCCGTCGTGGCCTCGGATATCGACGGCTACCGAGACGTGATGAGCGCGGAAGCCGGCGTGATCGTGCCGCCGGACGACCCGGCGGCGCTTGCCACGGCCGTGTTGGCGCTCGTCACGGACGAGGCCCGTCGACGGAGTCTCGGGGAGGGCGCCCGCAAACGGGCCGAGCGCTACTCGTGGGACGACATCGCCCGCCGCCTGCTCACGATTTACGAGGGCCTGGCCGAACGTGAGCCGACGGCTCTGGCGGCAGCGGGGTGAGGGTTGCCCTGACGCAGAGCCGCCCGGTGCGGCTGGTGCTGATCCTGCTGGCCGCCGCGGGACTCGCCGCCCTCGTCTGGTGGCGCGGGCCGGAGTGGAATCTCGTCGGCGACGCGTTTGCCGCCGTCCGCTGGGAGTGGGTGGTCGTCGCGATCGCGCTGAACCTCTTCTCAGTGCTCGTCCGCGCAGTGGCGTGGACGATCGTGATCAGGCAGGCGATGCCGGAGCCGCACCCGACCTTCCGGCTCGTCTTCTCGGCGTTCTCCGTCGGGCTCTTCGCGAACGCGGTCCTTCCCGGCCGGATCGGCGAGCTCGCCCGCGTGGCGGTGTTGACACGCAAGCTCCCCGGCCGCGAGGGCGCGTGGGCGTCCCTGCTCGGCACGGTCTTCAGCCATCGCCTCTTCGACCTCGTGCCCTCCCTCCTGCTCGTCGCCTATGTCCTGCTGACGGCGAAGGTGCCGCACTGGGCCTTCACGAGCCTGATGATCGCGCTCGGGCTCGGCTTTGCGCTGCTCACCTTCGGGATCGCGAGCGCCCGGCGGTATCACACCTCCGTCCTGGACGAGCTCGGCCCGGTCCGGCGCCTGGTGACGATGGCGCGGCACGGGCTCGGTGTCTTCCATTCGCCGCTGCCGGCCCTCGCCGCGGCCTTCTGCCAGTGCCTCGGGTGGCTGTGCCAGCTGCTCGCCGTCTACTCGGCGATGCTCGCGTTCAACATCCACGCGCCCCTGCCGGCCGCCGCACTCGTTCTCGTTCTGATGAACATCGCGACCCTCTTCCCGCTCTGGCCGGGGAATATCGGCCTCGTCCAAGCCGCGGTCGCTCTGCCCCTCATCACCTACGGCGTCGCCAAGGCCCGCGGGATCGCGTTCGGCTTCGGCCTGCAGGCGATCGAGGCTTCGGTCGGCGTCGGTGTCGGCATGATCTTCCTCGCGCGCGAGGGCCTGTCGTTCGCGATGTTGCGCGTGATGCCCGGTGCGGAGGCGGCGGAGGTGCCGGAGCAGGAGCGACAGACGCGGAAATCGCGTGCGCGCGCTCGCGTGCCCGGCTAGCCTCAAAGGCGTCCTCGGCGCGCGCGAGGCCGCATCGGCGCTGGCCGAGGGCTTCCGGCGCGGCGGGGCCGAGAGCGAGGAGCTGCCCGTCGCCGACGGGGGCGGGGGAACGGCGGACGTGCTCGGAGCCGCGGCTCGCGAGACCGTGACCGTTCCCGATGCCTTCGGCCGCCCTCGCGAGGCGTCCGTCTACGAGCTTCCCGACGGCACGCCGTTGATCGAGGCGGCGGAGGTTCTGCCGCTCGACCCCGGGCGGCTGGACCCGCTGAGCGCGGACAGCGCCGGTCTCGCCGAGGTGATCGCGCACGTGCGAGCCGAGCCGCGGCTCGTCGTCTGCCTCGGCGGGACGGCGACGATGGACGCAGGGGCGGGGCTGATCGCGGCCCTCGGCGGGCTGCCGGGGCGAACGACCGTGCTCTGTGACGTCGACGCGCGCCTACTTGAAGCCCCGCGGCTCTTCGGCCCGCAGAAAGGCGCCGGCGAGCAGGCGCTCGCGGAGCTCGAGCGACGCTTCGCCGAGGCTGCCGCGGGACCGCTCGCGCCCTACGCGGACATTCCCGGCTCCGGCGCCGCGGGCGGGCTCGGGGCGGCGCTCGCGTCCCTCGGGGCCGAGCTCGTCGCCGGCGCGACGTACGTCGTGACCCGACTGCGAGTTCGCGAGCGCGCCCGCGAGGCGAACCTGGTCGTGACCGGCGAGGGACGCGTCGATGCGACCACGCTCCGTGGCAAAGCGCCGCTCGAGGTGCTACGGGTCAGCCGCGCGGAGGGCGTCCGCTGCGTCGTCTTCGGCGGCCGCGTCGAGCTCGAGCTCGAGGGCGCGGAGAGCATGGAGCTGAGCGGGGATCCCGCATCCGCGCGGGACGATCTCGTCGAGCTCGGCGAGCGCCTCTCAGGTTAGGCCGAGCCTGGCGAGGACGACGTTCTCCGCCGCCTCGCTGCTGGCCGAGTGGCCGATGACCGCCGTGAGGAAGGCGTCCCGCTCCAGCGCGTAGAGCGCCGTCGCCCTGCGCGCCCGCGCCGTCGCCGTTCGCGGGATGTCGCGCAGGAGCGCGATCTCGCCGAAGTAGCCGCCGGGCCCGAGCACGTTCGCTTCGCGACCGTCGACCTCGATCTCGATCTCGCCCGAGTCGACGATGTAGAAGCGGTCGCCGGCGTCGCCCTGGCGGAAGATGGTCTCGCCGGCCGGAACCTCCAGCCGCACGAGGTTCGCCGCGAGCGACTCGAGCGTCGGCGCCGGCAGGGGCGCGAACATGCCGATCGTCCTCAGGCGCTCGAGCTCGGCTGCGGGCATGGTCATGCTCCGGTCGATCCGCAACAGCAGGCCGAACGCGGGAATCGTCAGCACCGGGAGGATCGCTCCCGTGGTAATCAACGCGCCGCGGATCCCGAGCCAGCTGATGAGCGCCGGCGCGATGATGGCGCCGATCCCGCCTGTCGCGTAGAACGCGCTGTGCAGCACGCCGAAGACGCGTGAGAGCACCTCCTCCGGCACGGCGCGCTGGAGCAGCGTGAACCCGGCGACGTCGACGAGCGTCAACCCGAGCCCGGCGATGCCGATCAGCAGGAACGCCGCGATCGCCGAATCGGAGAGGCCGACGACGAGGATCGGCAGGCCGTAGAGGACGAGCGCGAGGCCGAACGCGAGGCCGAGCCGGCGCACGCCGACGAGCGCGACCGCGACGATGCCGCCCACGAGCCCACCGACGCCGAGCGCCGAGTTGAGATAGCCGACCCCGGAATCGCCGAGATCGAGCATGCGGATCGCCGCTACCGCCGTCAGGACGACGAACGCCCCGTAGACGAGCGTCTGCAGGCCGAAGAGACCGACGATCAGGCGGAGTCGGCTGTCCCGCCCGATCGTCTCGAAGCCGGCCAGCGCCTCGCGCCGCCAGCTCGCGTGCGCCTGCTGCTGCGGCGCCTCGGGCTCCGGAAGCCGGATCAAGGTGAGGACGAGCGCCGACCAGACGAACATCGCCGCCGTGAAGGCGAAGACCGTCTCGACGTTCGAGAAGGCCAGGACGAGGCCGCCGAGCGCCGGGCCGACGAAGTACCCAGCCGACTCGATGGTCGTCGAGGCGACGTTCGCGGCAGCGAGTTCCTCGGGAGTCCGCGCGAGCGTCGGCAGCAGGCCCGCCTCGGCGGGCTGGAACGCCGTCGAGACGACGGTGACGACCGTCGCGAGCACGTAGACGATCGCCGTAGGCGCATCGGCCGCGATCGCTGCGACCGCGATCCCGAGCGCGACCGCGCGGACGAGGTCGGAGCTCTTCATCACCAGCAGCCGCGGAAAGCGGTCGCCCAGGAGCCCGCCGAACGGAGCGGCGACCGCGGCCGGGAACCAGCGGATCAGCCCGACGAGCCCCACTGCGGATGCCCCGCCGTGGTCGTACGCATAGACCATCAGCGCAACGGTGTAGGCCCACGTGCCGACGGACGAGCCGACCCAGGCGTACTGGAGCCGACGGAGATTCTGGTTGCCGTAGACGCCCCGAAAGGCTCCCAGCGAATCGCGAAGTTGCTGCCGCAAGGCCCCCATGCCGCCAAAGAATCGCAGGCCGGATTGTGTTTTTGAAGAAGGCGAGGGAAGATGACAGGCGTCTCATGCGTCTAGTGGGTCGGCAGTGCAAGTTTCCGAAGGAGGAGAGATGACGGATCAGACCGACGACGCCCGCCTCGAGAACGAGGAGCAGGAAGACGTCGAGGGCCACGGCGCCCTTTCCGAGCCGCACCTCGCGCCGGGCCTCGCCCACGACGAGGGCGACGACGATGTCGAGGGCCACGCCAACCTCAAGGGCGGCGCCCTTGCCGAGCCGCACCTCGCGCCCGGCCTCGCCCACGACGAAGACGACGACGTCGAAGCCCACATGAAGCTCAGGGGCAAGGCGGACGCCTAGCAGTAAGCCTTGACTGCCGGTCGGGCCGGGATTTTCCCGGCCCGACGTGCTTCCGGGAAGATTCTTGCGAGCTCGGTCGTCTGGTGACCGACAGCGAATTTACGGAAGGAGGCGAAGATGACGGATCAGAACGACGAAGCCCGGTTCGAGCAGGACGAGGAGGACGTCGAGGGTCATCGCGCCCTGAAGGGCAAGGCCCTCCGTGAAAACGACGAGACCGAAACCGACGACGTCGACGTCGAGGGCCATATGCGGCTCAACCAGGCGAAGCTCTAGCTCGCCGGTTGGAGGCCCTCTGTCAGGCCGGGCAGCGCCCGGCCTGACGCTTTCTACAGGCGGCTCCTAGAAGGAGACGTCCGCGCGGAGGACGTCGTCGAGCGCTGCGAGCAGCCTGAGGACCGGCTCTCGCTGCTCCTCGTCGAGGCCCTCGAGCGCTGAGGCGATGCGCGCGATCACGGCCGCGTCTCCCCCGCTCTCCGCGAGCACCGAGCGCGCGTGCCGGGCCCGCTGCAGCAGGTCGAGCGCGATCGCCGCCTGGTTCGCGAACAGCCCGAGCAGCTCCATGTGGCCGAGCGAGAACTGCACGTCCGTAGAGCGGTCGAGGACGTTGAGGACGCCGAGCGCTCGCTCGTCGTGGAGGAGCGGCACCGACATCATCCCCTTGGGCACGTAGCCGGTCACCTCCGCGGTCTCGCGCGCGAACCGGGGGTCGCTCGCCAGATCCTCGATCACGAGCGGCTGGCGGGTGACGAGCACCCAGCCGGCGACGCCGGTGCTCGATGGGAAGCGCTCGCCGACGAGGCTTTCGGACCCCTCGCCGGCGACCGCCTCGAAGACGAGCTCGTCGGTGTCCTCGTCGTGGAGGAAGATCGACGAGGCCCTGGCCGAGAAGATCGAGCGCGCCACTTCGACGATCGACTGCAGCAGCGCGCGGTGCTCGTCCTCCGCAGACATGACGCCGGCGGAGACGGCGGCTTGCAGGTTGTTGTCGGTCATACGCGGCCTCCGACGTTCGACGCGGTCAGGTACAGGACGCTCTTGAGCTGGAAGGGGGTCAGCTCGGGATGCTTGGCGAGGATCAAGGCGCAGATCCCGCTCATATGGGGCGTGGCAAAGCTGTTGCCAGTGGCCGTGATCGTCTCGCCCCCGAGCCACGCGAGCGGCACGTTGACGCCGCGGGCGAAGAACTCGACCGGCGGCGCCGGGTTGTAATAGAAGGTCTGCGGATCGTCCTCCTCGTGGCTGCCGACCGAGATCACGGACGAGAACCGCCACGGGTAGCTCTCCACGGGCATGTTGTGGGCGGAAGCCACGAGCACGGTCCGCTTGAAGTAGGCGCTGTCGGCCAGCTCGTGCAGGAGGCCCGCGAACTGCCGCTTCGTGGTCGAGAGGCTCATGTTGACGACGTCGAAGCCCTGCACGATGGCCCACTTCAAGCCCTCGAGGAGAACCGCTCCGCTGCCCTTGAAGCCCGCGCCGAGAACCCGGACGCTGAAGAGCCGGCATTCCGGCGCGAGCGAGCGGACGATGCCGGCGCAGCCGGTGCCGTGCCCGCAGAGATCGCCCTCGAGGTCGTCGTCGACGACGATCTCACCGTCCTCCCGCTTCGTCAGCGCGACCGCGCCCTCGAGCTCCCCGACCAGCGGATGGTCAGGCTGGACGCCGCTGTCGAGGATGCAGACCCGGACGCCGGCACCCGTCGAGCCGCCCCAGGCCCAGTCGCGCGTGACACGCTCGGGCCATTCGACCGTGACGCCGATGTTCTCCGACGCGGCGGCTGGGAGGCTCCATGCCGGCAGGTTCTCGTCGACCGGCGGCTCGGGCTCGTTCTGCGCCACGCGCCGATCCTATGCGCACCGCGCGGGGCGCCCTCTGGGGCGTCGGGCGCCCAAGGAGTGGCCTGCTACGAGCCGGCGTAGCGCCGACGGAGCTCCTCGACGAGCGGACGATCGGGCTCGTACCCCGCCTGCGCCAGCGCCGACTCGAGATCGCGGATGAGCGCCCGCCGGAACTCGGCGTCCGCCTCGGCGCGGGCCACGATCTCGTCGAGGCTCTGGCGCGCCGAGGGCAGCTCCTGTGCGGCCCGGACCCACGCCTCCGGCGCGGGTGGAAGGGCAGCGATCAGCTCTGCCAGGCGGTCTTCGTCGAATGCGCTCATGTCGTCACCTGCCCACCAGACTGCGTAGCGAGGGGATTTCTTCCCTCCAGCTCCTCACGCAGCTTCACCAAACAGCGGGAAATCCGGCTCGCGATCGTTCCGGCCGGCAGATCGAGAGCCTGCCCGATCGTGCGATAGCTCTCGTCACGTGCGAAGAAGCGGTCGAGGATGTCCTGGCAGTTCTCGGGCAGCTCCACCATGGCCTCGTGGACGTCGAGGGCCTGGTCGATCTTCGCGAGCGCGTCCTCGTCGGCACCCGAGAACGGCTCGGGCTCCTCGGTCGGCTCCTCGCGCGACCCCGCCCGGATCTTGTCGATGCAGAGCCGTCGGGTCAGCTGGGCGATCCATGGCTGGATCGCGTCGTCGCTCCGTAGCGTGTCGAGCCGTTCGTACACGCGCGCGAACACCTCCTGGAAGACGTCCTCGGCGTCCTGCTCCTTGAGGCGGAAGCCCTGCACCGCGATCGCGTAGACATAGCGCGAGAACCGATCCACCAACGTCGCCCACGCCTCCTGGTCGCCGCCGCGGCAGCGGGCAACGAGCTGCGCCGCCGAGACGGTATGGCCCACGCCGGCCCCTGCTACGCGTGCTGCTGCTCGGCTTCGCGCACGCGCTTCGCCATCACCTGCAGCAGCTTCCAGGCGATCTCTGCGTTCGTTTCGACCAGCGGCCGGAAATCCCAGGACGTCAGGCCGTAGCAGGTCAGGTCCGTCTCCGCTGTGATCGAGGCCGTCCGCCGGGCCTGATCGTCGATGAGCGCGATCTCGCCGAAGTAGTCGCCGGGACCGAGCTGCGCGCGCTTGTCGCCGTGGACGTCGACGCTGGCGGTTCCCTCGCCGATGACGAAGAAGCCGACCCCGCCCGAGCCCTCGGCGGCGACGGACTCGCCCGCGCTGAAGTGGCGCTCCTTGAAGGAGCGCGCGATTCTCTGCAGCTCGTTGTGCGGCAGGCCCTGGAACAGCGGAACCTCCTCGAGCAGCTCGATCGGTGCTTCAGCCATGGCGCAATTCTATTTGGGAACGGGCGAGAGGCGAAATCGCTACGGCTTCGCCGCCTCGGCCCGAGAGGCCAGCTCCTCGATCCTCCCCTGGGCGGAATCGAGCTTCCCGAGGCAGAAGCGGTACAGCTCCTCTCCGCGCTCCCACAGCGCAATCGCCTCGTCGAGCGGCGCATCGCCCCCCTCGAGCCGCTGGACGATCTGCTCGAGCTCGCGCTGCGCGGCCTCGAACGTCGGCTCACTCGACACGGGCGCCGAACCTTCCGTCCGCGACGTCGACCGCGATCGCGTCGCCGCTTTCCACCGCCGACGCCGAGCGCACGAGCTCGTCGCCGGCCCGGACGATCGCGTAGCCGCGCTCGAGCGTCGCGCGCGGCGAGAGCGCGCGCAGCTTCCCGGCCGCGTGTTCCAGGACTGCACGCCGTCGCTCGACGAAGAGCGCAGGAGCACGGCGGAGGCGCTCGTGCGCACGACCGAGACGTTCGCCGTGCCGGTCGAGCGAGCGCCGGGCGCCCCGGGCCAGGCCCGTCCGCAGGCCGTCGAGGTGGCGGCGGAGCTCCGCGACGTCCGGGACCACGAGCCGCGCGGCCGCCGTCGGGGTCGAGGCGCGGACGTCGGCCGCCAGATCGCAAAGAGGCGTGTCCTGCTCGTGCCCCACGGCCGAGACGACCGGCACCGGCGAGGCCGCGATGGCACGCACGAGTCGTTCGTCGCTGAACGGCAGGAGGTCCTCGAAGCTCCCGCCCCCGCGCGCGACCACGATCACATCCGCGACACCTGCGAGTCCCCGGAGCGCTTCGCCGACCGCGGCGGCGGCCCTCGGACCTTGCACATACGTCTCGGCCACGACGACGTGGGCGGGCGGAAATCGTGCCGTGATCCCCGTGAGGACGTCGCGCTTGGCGGCCGCGTCGTTGCCCGTGATCAGGCCGATCGTCCGCGGCAGCAGCGGCAGGGGCCGTTTGCGCTCGGCAGCGAACAGCCCCTCGGCCGCGAGCTTGCGCTTCAAGCGCTCGAGCGCCGCGAGGTGGTCGCCCAGCCCGAACCGCTCGAGCGTGAGCGCTCGAAGGCGAAACTCGCCTCGCGCGGCGTAGAGCTCGGGCCGCCCGTACGCGTGCACCCGGTCGCCGTCCGCGAGCTCCAAGCGAAGGCCGTCGAACTGGCCGCGCGGCATCGACACGGCCAGGCACGCACCGTCGGCCGGATCCTTGAGCGTGAAGAAGATGCTCTGCCAGCGGGGATTCCGCTTGAGCTCCGTGACCTCACCCTCGACCCAGACGGTGGGTAGGCGTTGCAGCCAGGTGGCGACACCTCGATTGAAGGCTGAGACGCTGTAGACCTTGCGGTCGCCGTGGACGCTGGCTTCGACCCTCACCCGGTCGATGCTAGCCCGCGTGCGGCCTCGCCCCGACGAATCAGGCCCGGGTTTCGGAGAACGCTGCTGCTAGAGGAGGATTCGCGCCGCGGTCTCGTGGTCGCAGCCGCTCAGGACCATCTCGACCGCGCGATGCAGGTCGGCGTCGCTGTGAGCGAGCTTCTCGGCGAGCGGGAGCGGGAACCCGGCCTCCATCAGCACGTGCAGGCGCCAGCTCTCGACCTTCGCCCGCTCGTCCTGTGATGTCTCGATCGCCTGGGCCATGGGATGCTCCTGTTTCGCCTTTTCGTAGACGAACCCTCCCGCGCGAAAGTTTGTTGTCCGCCGCTACTCGGCACGAAACGCCGCGTGGAGACTCGATTCGGCCTCTGCGATCGTACTCTCCAGACGCCGCGTCAACTCGTGGACTCGCGCCTCGAGCACGGCTCGCTCGGCCTCGGCGTCCGCGCCGATCGCCCTGATCTGGGAGCGCATCTCGGCTTCGGCGTCCGAGATGCGGCGCTGGAAGTCCGTGAGGAACTCGTCCCGGCGGCGCTCGATCGAGCCGACGATCTCGGTCAGCTTGCGATCGACCCTGCCCGCGCCCGCGTCGGACACCTGTGCCAGCCGTTCGGCCAGCACCGACTGAGCGTCGTGCGCGAACTGTGCGACCGCGCGGTCGAGCTCGCGCGACAGGCGTTTCGCCGCATCGTCCCGGGCGCCCTTGACCGCTTTCGAGAACTCCTCGACCGCCGCCTCCGACAGCCGGTTCGCCGTTCGGTCGACGATCCGGCTGAGCTGGTCGATCTGACGCCGTTCCACGTCCGCGAACCCCGCCTGGATCCGCCGAACCGCCTCGGTCTCCTCGGCGGCGATCCGGTCGCGTAGCTCGCGCTCGCGCTGGCGGAGCCGCTCCGAGACCTCGTGCAGGGCGCGCCGCCGTTCGCTCTCGTGAATCTCGACGTCCCGCCGCGCGGCGGCGCCCGCTTCCTGGGAGGCGCGCTCGAACTCGTCGCGAAGGCGCTTCATCGTCTCGCGCTGCTCGTCGCTCGCGGACTTGAGCTGCTCCCCGTCTGCCTCGAGCCGGGCCTGGGCCTCGCCGAGCAGCTCGCGTTGGCGCTGCGCGAGCTCGGCGAGTCGTGCGGTCAGGGCCTGCTGGATGCGATCGAGGTCGCCGGACCACTCCGTCAGGCGCTGCTCGACGCGCCGCTCGGAGACGGTCAGGGCATCGCCGAGCTCGGCGGCGAATTTCCGTTCCCGCTCCGCGGCTTCGTTGCGCCTGCGCTCGGCCACTCGGCGCTCCTCCTCGGCGACCTGGGAGGCCGAGTCGGCCCGCGCGCGTGCGAGCGTGCGCTCGAGCTTGTCGCTCCGTTCGGCGGCCTCGCGCTCGATCAGCTCCCTGAGCCGTTGTTCCGCGTCGTCGAGCTCCCCGTCGAGCCGGCGGGCGCGCAGGATCCCGGCGAGCAGGGGGATCGAGGCCAGGCCGGCCAGGAAACAAAGCGTCAAGCCCACCGCCGAGACCGCCGCCTCGCGGTCGAGCTCGAAGGCGAAGCCGATCCACCCGACGACCGCCGCGACGCCCAGCGCGGCGGCGATCCAGACGAGCGTGGCGTGCGTCGCGCGACCGAGGAACGCCGCCGCGAGCGCGGCCGACGCGAGCACGATGCCCGCGACGAACAGGAGCTCGAGAGTCGTGTCGAGGGTCACGGCCTGATCCTAGGCGAGGCGCATCACCGCGAGGGCCGCGGCGAGAGTGACGGTTGCCGCCGACAGCACGCGCAACGCCAGGTCCGGGGCCCGCATGATCGTGGCCGCGTCGATCGGCTCCCGGGTGCCGTCCCTGAGCTCGAGCGTCCCGGTGACGGTCGCCACGCGCCGGCGGACGTGCCTCACCGGGGTCGAGAGGATGTGCTGGACGATGCTGAGCAGCGCGGCGAAGAGGGCGGCCAGCAGCGCCTCGGCCGTGATCGTTCCGGCTGCCGTGAAGTACCCGACGAGCACCGGGAACGACCCCCAGGCAAGGGCGAACCAAAGCAAGCTGTGAAACCGCCCGTCGAAGAGCTCGAGGTTGTACGCGCACGCGATGAAGCCGCCGAAAAGGACGAACGGCAGCAACCAGAGGTTCCAGAAGATCGCGACTCCGACCCCGAGGGCAACCGCCGCGACGAGGGAGACGATGCCGAGGGCGGCGAGGGTCCGCGTCGGGATCCTCGTCTGCAGCGGCCGTCCCTCCAGCTCGTCGAGCGCGTGGGCGGCAACGCCGAGGCCAAGAAAGAACGCGAGGACGGCCAGCGAGACGCGGCCGACTGGAAACTCCGGCGCGAGCGCCGCTCCGATCACGACGTAGCTCAGGTGCCAGAGCGTGTACGGCGGGTGGAGCAGGGTCACGTAGTCGCGCCAGCCGCCGGGCGCGAGCGCATAGAAGGCCGGCCTGGCCTCGCTGCTCACGCGCTGCCCCACATGACGACGCCGCCGCCGAGGCTGAGGCGACGCTGCCGGACATCGCCGATGCCCGCTTGCCGCCAGAGCGCCACCTGTCGTTCGAGCGGGTAGCGGCGCCAGAACTCACGGATGCTTCCGCCCAGGAAGCGCCCGACCTCGTGCCAGGCCGGGGAGACGGCACGCCCCGCGGCGGGGAGCACGGCGTCCACGTACGCGCGCCAGAGCGGATTCCACAAGCCTCGGGGGACGCTGAACTCGAGGCTCGCGACCGTGCCCCCTGGCCGGACGACACGTGCGAGCTCCAGCAGCGTCGCGCCCGGGTCGTCGACGTAGCGGAGCAGGTAGGTGAACGTGAGCGCGTCGAACGAGGCGTCGTCGAACGGCAACGCGTCGGCGCTGGCCTGGACGAGGCGAACGCCGGCGGGCAACCGCTCCGCGGCGACGCGGAGCATCTCGCCGCTCTGGTCGACGCCGACCACGGCGCACCCTTTCTGGCGGATGAGCTCCTCCGCGACCGCGCCGGTGCCGGTGGCGACATCGAGCACTCGGCGCCCGGCTCCCGCGTCGACACGCGACACGAGAAAGCGGCGCCAGCGTGGATCCTGTCCGAACGAAAGGAGGCGGGCATACCGGTCGTACGTCGGCCCGAGCGGGGCGAACAGCTCGAGCGCGTGGCGCGTCCGGGCGGAGGCTGCCTCGGCCACGGCCTGAGTCTATTCTCGGGTCTTGGGCTTGACGGAGGATCTGCGGAGGATCGCCGACGCCGCGGTCCGGTACGCGGGCCCCGGCGAGGACGTGGTCGGGATCGTCCCGGCCGAGCCCTCCTCCGGGGCGCGGGGATACCTCTGCGCCTTCCGCGCCGAGGACGGGAGGGCTTCCTGGCTCGTGCTCGACGACGACGGCCGCCCGGTCGACCGGCGCGCCGTGGTCCGCGAAGTCGTCTCGATCAGCGCTCTGTGCGAGCTGGCCGAGGAACTCGCCGGCGGCGGCGACCTGGACGAGCTTCGCTCGCAGCTCGTCGCCCTGCGCCTGACCGAGAATTCGCCCGGCATCGAGGAAGCGGAGGAGGCCGCACTCGCCCTCCAGGCCGCGATCGGGGCGACTCCCCACCTTGCCACGCCCGCGCACCTGGACGCCGTCGGGGCGGCGACGCTGAAGCTCGAGCGCGTCCTCGGCAGCGACGGGGGCTCGCCGTTCGCGGCCGCAATGAAGCAGGCAACCGCAACGGTCGAGAAGCTCACCCGCGACGTCGAGGCCTCGTACAAGGTTTCGCTGAGCTGACGGCGGCTGGCTACAGTGGCTCCCGTGGAAGGCAGCGGCGGCTCCGGATTTCCCTTCGGCGGCGATCCCGACGACCTGATGCGCGGCCTGCGCGAGTTCGCGGAGCAGCAGGCCGAGACGGTCGCGGAGGCCCAGCGCGAGCAGTTCGCGACGCTGACGCTCAACACGGCGGTCGAGCTGACCGCCGCCGCGCTGCAGCAGGTGCAGGTCGAGGGCGGAGCCGACGAGCAGTCGATCGCCCTCCGCGACGCGATGCGCGTGCTCTTCCCCGAGGCCGTGGCGCTCGTCAGCGCGGCGCGCCAGGGCTTCATGCGCGAGAGCTGACGCTCGGCACCGCCTAGAATCCCGGCGCTCGTGATCCTGGATCGCACGATCGCGCGGATGCTGCCGGCGGTACCGAGGCCGTTGGTGCAGAAGCTCGCGCAGCGCTACATCGCCGGCCCCCACGTCGAGGACGCCTGCCGCGTGGTCGAGAAAGCGAATGCGCAGGGGAAGATGGCCACGATCGATGTGCTCGGCGAGGAGATCACGCGGGACGAGGAGGCCCGCGCGATCGCCAAGGCCTACCGCGACGTCTTCGAGACGATCGACCGCCGGCGGCTCGACTCCAACGTGAGCGTCAAGCCGACGGCCCTCGGCCTCAAGCTCGACTACGACCTCTGCCGCGAGAACCTCGAGTCGGTCGTGAAGGAGGCCGCGCGGCGCGGGAACTTCGTACGGATCGACATGGAGGACTCGTCGACGACGGATGACACGCTCCGTCTCTATCGCGAGCTACGCGAAGCCGGGCACGAGAACCTCGGCGTCGTCCTGCAGGCATACCTCCGGCGAACGCTCGACGATGTCGCGGCCCTCGCCCCTCTGCAGCCGAGCGTGCGGATCTGCAAGGGGATCTACGTCGAGCCGGCGGAGCTCGCCTACCAGGGGTACGAAGAGGTGCGCGCGAACTATGTGCGCGCGCTCGAGGCACTGCTCGACGCGGGTTGCTACGTGGGCATCGCGACGCACGACGACTGGCTCGTCTCCGAGGGCGAGCGGATCGTCGCCCGCCGCGGCCTCGACCGCGAGGCGTACGAGTTCCAGATGCTGCTCGGTGTCACCGAGCCCCTGGGCGACCGCCTCGTCCGGGGCGGACACCGTCTGAGGATCTATGTCCCCTTCGGCGAGCACTGGTACGCCTACTCGCTGAGGCGGCTGCAGGAGAACCCGAAGATCGCCGGCTACATCGCGGCGGACACGCTCGGCCGGCTCGTTCCCCGCCGCAACGGCGCGAGTTGATCTGGGCCGAGGCCGAGGGCTGCCGCGTCGTCGATGCCGACGGCCGCGACTACCTCGACCTCTCCGGCGGGTTCGGCGTCGCTGCGCTCGGCCACCGCAACAGGGAGATCCTCGCCGCGTGGCGCGAACAGCGAGTCGTCCACGCGCTCGGAGACCTCGCCGAGGCCGAGGTCACGGCCGAGCTGCGCCGCCGTCTGCCGAAGCCGGCGAAGCTCGGCGTCACCGGCGAGGACGCGGTGGAGATCGCGCTGAGAACGGCGCTCCTGGCCACAGGGAAGCCGGGCATCCTCGCCTTCGAGGGCGCCTACCACGGGACGGGTCTCCTGGCCCTGGCGGCGACGTCGATCGACGCCTTCAGGCTCCCGTTCCGGACATGGCTCCCGGGCCCGGTCTACCGCCGCCGCTACGGCGAGGATCCCGGCCCGCTGCCCTCCCGCTGCGGTTGCGTGATCGTCGAGCCCGTCCAGGGTCGCGGGGGCGCCCAGGTCCCGGGACCGGACTTCATGCGCGTGCTGCGGCGCCGCTGCACGGCACGCGGGGCGATCCTGATCGTCGACGCCGTCTACGCCGGCCTCGGGCGCATCGGCGAGCTCTGGCCCGGCGCCGATTACGCGGACGTGCTCGTGATCGGAAAGGCGCTCGGCCACGGGCTGCCGATCTCGGCCGCGCTCTTCTACCGCGAGGATCTGGAGCAGGTGTGGGAGCTCGGCGAGGAGGACGTCTACACCCACACGCACGTCGGCAATCCGCTCGCGGCGGCTGCGGCGCTCGTCGTGCTCGACACGGTGCCCGGGCTGCTCGACCGCGTGCTCGAGGCGGGGGCACGGTTCGAGCACGCGGGCTGGCGCGGGGCCGGCTTGTTGCGGGCGCGGGAGGGCGACGCAGGCGAGGCGCTCCGGCGCGGCGTCATCGTCATCCCCGCCGGGCCCGGCGGCCGGCTGATCTCCGCCACGCCGCCGCTGACGATCTCGGACGACGAGATCGACGACGCTCTGGCGCGCCTTCCCTAGGCGGGCGGCTTCTCGGCGACGAGCACGAAGTCGCCCGGCACCCGTCGGTCGCGGTGCCGCCACGGGTCGAACTCGGGGAACTCCTCGAGCGAGCGCAGGAGCAGGCTCGACTGCGCGACCGCGGTGACAATCTGGCCGAGACGCCAGAACCGCTCCTCCTTCTGCTCCTCGGCCGGCTCTCCGGGCAGCTCGAAGTGCTCCCAGCCGACGCTCGACTGCGGCCGGTCGTCGAAGTAGTCCTCGCGCCAGCGCAGGGTCATGTCGAGGCACTTGCCCGCGGGGTGGCCGTCGTAGAGGAAGAGGAACCCGCCGGGCCTGAGCGCCGCGGCCACGCCCTGCAGCCAGGAGCCGAGGTCGTGCAGCCAGGTGAGCACTCCTCCACCGGTAAAGACGAGGTCGAAGCGCGCGCGCTCGAGCTGGATCGGCAGCTCCTGCACGTCGGCCTGGATGAAAGCCGCCGTCGGGGCCCGCTCCCGCGCGGCGGCCAACGCCTCCGCGGAGATGTCGACGGCGGTCACCAGCGCGCCGAGCCCCGCGAGCTCGGCCGTCGCCTCTCCGGTCGCGCACTGCAGGTGGAGCACGTGCTTGCCCTCGAGCTCGGGCAGCCGCTCGCGCACGGGCTGCGGGATGCCGAGACGCCCCCGCATAGCATCCGCCCGGCGTCGGTGGATCTCGTCCCAGGCGCGGCGGTTGTGCTCGGTCGGCTCCATGGAGGGAAGGCTACGCTCCGTGACGCTTCCACCACAGTGTCCGACACCGGGCGAACCTGCCGGCGTGCAGGGGAAACCCGGCGCCGCGTCACAGTTCCGTAACGGTGTCCGACGTCGGGACAGGGCCGGTTGGGCCTAGGCCAGCAGGGAGAAGCCGCCGTCGACGATCAGGGTGTGGCCGCAGACCATTTCCGCGGACGAGGAGCACAGCCACGTAACGGCGTCGGCGACGTCTCGCGGCTCGACCAGCCGGCCGGCCGGGGTGCGCTCGCGCCCTGAGCGGAGCATCTCGTCCTTGTTCGGAAAGTGCTCGAGGGCGCCCGTCTCGACCACCCCGGCCGAGACGGCGTTGACGCGGATGCCGCGCGGCGCGAGCTCGACCGCGAGGTAGCGCACGAGCGACTCGAGCGCCGCCTTCGACGTCCCGACGACGACGTAGTTCTCGAGCACCCGTTGGGCGCCGAGGCTCGAGATGCCGACGATCGACGAGCCCGGCTTCATCTGCGGCACCACAATCTTCGCGAGCGCGAGGAGCGCGTGCGCGTTCGCGTCGAGCGTCCAGTCCCAGTGCTTCTTCTCGACCTCGAGCGCCGGCCGGATCACTCCCGTCGCGGCGTTGTGGACGAGCGCGTCGAGCGTGCCGAGCTCGGCGACCTCGCGTGCAACCCGCTCGGACGCGACGTTGCCGCGGACGAGCACCGGCTCGGCGCCCGCGGCGCGAAGCTCCTCGGCGGTGGCCTCCGCGGCGGTGTCGTTCCGGAGATAGCCGATCGCCACCCGTGAGGCCCCCAGCGCGGCGAAGCGCAGCGCGATCTCCCTGCCGATCCCGCGCGACCCACCGGTGACGAAGACCGAGGCGCCGTCGAAGCGCACGCGGCTAGTCCCGCCCGGGCAGCGGCTCGTCCGCCGGCGCGAAGCTCGGCAGCTCGTCCCAGCCCGGAACGTCCCGCCGAACACGGCCGCCACCCGCGGCCTTCGACGAGGCGTGGCCGAGCCGGTCAAGAAGCGCCATCTTCTCCTCCCCGTACTCCCGCACCGGATCGCCCTCCGGCAGATCCTTGACGAGCTCTTCGACGCGCGCTCGTAACTGGTAGGCGAACTGCGGCGTCGCCGGGCCCACCAACGCGTCGATGGCGTCCCTCTTCGGCTCGGGCATCGCGAAGAGCCTAATGGGTAGGGTCGAGCGGGTGCGACGTCCCGAGGCCGCCGACCTCATGCTCCTCGTGACGGTGGTCATCTGGTCGCTGAACTTCACGGTCACGAAGTACGTCCTGAACCACGGTTTTCGCCCGCTCGCCTACAGCGGCCTTCGCTTCGGGGCCGCCGCCGTCCTGTTCATCGGGTTCACCTGGCTCCGCGAGCACTCGTTCCGGCTACGGCGAAAGGACATCCCGTTCATCCTCGGCGCCGCGGTCATCGGCATCTCGCTCAACCAGGTGACGTTCGTCTACGGGACGAAGCTGACGACGGCGACGACGGTCGCGCTCATCTTCGGCACGCTGCCGATCATGACCGCCATCTTTGCCGCGGCTGGCGGAATCGAGAGCCTGCACGCCCGCTTCTGGCTCGCCGCCGCGATCTCGTTCGGCGGCGTGTGCATGGTGGCGTTCGGCGCGAAGGGCGGGGTCTCGGGCGACCTCTGGGGCTACGGCCTCACGCTCGCCGCGGCAGCGACCTGGGCAGCCTACTCGGTCGCGATCGCTCCGCTGATGACGCGGTACACGGCATCGCGGATCAGTGCGTACGCGCTGACGATCGGCTCGATCCCCGTGCTCCTGGTCGGCGCTCCCCAGATCGCCGACCAGAGCTTCAGCGGGCTCCCAACCCTCGTCTGGGCGGCCTTCGTGTTCGCGGTTCTCGGTCCCCTCTTCCTGACGAATCTGCTCTGGTTCAACGCGATCGACCGCGTCGGCCCTTCTCGCGCATCCCTGTACGCCAACCTGCAGCCGTTCCTCGGTGCGATCTTCGCCCTCGTGCTGCTGAGCGAGCCGCTGACGAGGTACCAGGTCGCGGGGGGCCTCCTGATCGCGACGGGAATCATCCTCTCCCGCGTCCGCGAGTCCGCGCTCGTCACAGCCGAGGGCCCGTGACCTCGTTGCGCGCCCGGCTCGGGCGAAAGCCTCCCGGCAACCAGTTCACGATCGGCCGGGTCCTGCGATCTACTCCGGCCTGATGGTGGCGTGGTCGTCGTCGCCACAGGCGGGGACGCGGGCGGCAGCACACTCGTGAGACCGCGTTAGAGTAAGAGCGTGAGCTCGACCGATTTCATGCCGCTCAAAGGGTGGGACCACATCGAGCTCTGGGTCGGGAACGCGAAGCAGGCCGCCTACTTCTACGAGCATGCGTTCGGCTTCACACGGACCGCGTACGCCGGCCCGGAGACGGGCGTCCGCGATCGCGCCTCCTACGTTGTCGAGCAGGGCGACATCCGCCTCGTCCTGACGAGCCCGCTCCGCGAGGAGCACGAGATCGCGAAGCATCAGTGCCGCCACGGCGACGGTGTCAAGGACATCGCGCTCGAGGTGCCGGACGCCACCGAGGCGTACCGCCAGGCGGTGCAGCGCGGCGCGCGCGGCGTCACCGAGCCGCATACCGCCGAGGACACCTACGGCTCGATCGAGCTGTCCGCGATCGCGACCTACGGCGAGACGATCCACACCTTCGTGAACCGCGAGGGATACGACGGCCCGTACATGCCCGGCTACGTCTCCGTCTCCTCGAACGGCCGTCCCGGCCGGGGCGTCGGCCTGATCACCATCGACCACGTGGTCGGGAACGTCGAGCTCGGGCGCATGGAGCACTGGGTCGAGTTCTACGAACGCGCCTTCGGGATGACCGAGATGATCCATTTCTCGGACGAGGACATCTCAACCGAGTACTCCGCGCTCATGTCCAAGGTCCTGACCGACGGCGAGGGACGGATCAAGTTCCCGATCAACGAGCCGGCCGAGGGAAAGCGGAAGAGCCAGATCGAGGAGTACCTCGACTTCTACGGCGGCCCGGGTGTCCAGCACATCGCGCTCGCGAGCGAGAACATCGTCGAGACGGTCGACGCGCTCAAGGAGCGTGGCGTCGGCTTCCTCGAGACGCCGGAGACGTACTACGAGGACGCCTGCGCCCGCGTCGGCGAGATCGACGAGAGCTGGGACGACCTGCAGCGCCTGCGGATACTCGCCGACCGCGACGACGAGGGGTACCTGCTCCAGATCTTCACCAAGACCTCGCAGGACCGGCCGACGATGTTCTTCGAGGTGATCGAGCGCCACGGCGCTCGCGGCTTCGGCGACGGCAACTTCAAGGCCCTCTTCGAGGCGATCGAGCGCGAGCAGGCGCTGCGCGGAAACCTCTGAACCTCTGAAGCTCGACCACGCCCAGGTCCTCGCACCCCACGGCGGCTCCGAGGCCGCCCGGAGCTTCTACGTCGAGCTGATCGGCTTCGAGGAGATCGACCGCCCGGCGACGATGGGCGGTGTCGGGGTGTGGTTCAGCGTCGGCTCGCAGGAGCTTCACGTCACCGAGCACGAGCCGTTTGCGCCGGCGACCAAGGCGCATCCGGCCTTCGAGCTCGACGGCGCGGCTCTCGACGCGCTGGCCGAGCGGCTCGGAGCCGCCGGGGTCGACGTGACCTGGGACGAGCGACTGCCGGGCGCACGACGGTTTTACGCCTTCGACCCGGCGGGCAACCGGTTGGAGTTCCTCACGCGACGATGATCGTCGAGCTGCTCGAGACCCCGGCCCGCCAGGCCAGGGTGGAGTCCGAGACCGCCCACCGGCCCTGGCCGCTGCCGGACGAGCCATGGGTGATGGCGCAGACCTGGGACGACCTCCTCTTCGCCCACTGGCGCGTGCCCGCCGAGACGATCGCCCACCACGTTCCGCAGGGGCTCGAGGTCGAGCTGTACGACGGTACGGCCTGGCTCGCCGTCACGCCTTTCGTCCTCACCGGCTTTCGGCTCCGTGGCACCCTTCCCGTTCCGGGCCTGTCGACGTTTCCCGAGCTGAACGTGCGGACGTACGTGACGGCGGAGAACAAGCCCGGCATCTGGTTCTTCAGCCTCGACGCCGGCAGCCGCCTCGCCGTCGAAGGCGCCCGCCGCGCGTACAAGCTCCCGTACCACTATGCGCACATGTCGGCCAGGTCGCGGGGCAGCGGCGTCGAGTACTCGGCCGCCCGCGCCGACGGCTCCGACCACCGGTTCGAAGCGGCCTACCACCCCGCCGGAGAACGGTTCACCGCCGAGCCCGACTCGCTCGAGTGGTTCCTGACCGAGCGCTACTGCCTCTACGCCGTGGATCGAGGCCGGCTCCAGCGCGCCGAGATCCAACACCCGCCGTGGCCCCTGCAGGCGGCGCAAGGGGAGCTCCGGACGAACACGATGCCGCCTTCAGAGATCACCGTCGAAGGCGCGCCGTCGTTGCACTTCGCGCGGCGCCAGGACGTGCTGATCTGGCCGCTTCGGCCCGTGTAAGCAAAGGGTTAGCACCCCGCAAGAGCGCCTCCGATCCGACGTCTACTCAAGGGCAGGAAAAGATAGCTCGCGAAAGGGTGAAATCGAAACCATGAAGCGTTGGCTCGTTCTTCCGGTTCTGATCGTCGGCGCGCTATCGCTCGCGGCGATCGGCCTGGCTACCCCCGGGAACGGACACAAGGGGAAGCCGAATGCCAAGGGCGGGAAGTTCGTCTTTCACGTGACGACGACGGATCACGGCTGCGACTTCCGGCCGTGGGCCACGGACACGCTGCGGCGCGTCTACAAGGTCTGGAAGCGCGAGGACGGCTCGTACGTCGTCCGCCGCGAGGACCGCGGTCGCTTCGTCACGCTCGCCGGCCCGAGCCCGAGCGCCGATCCGTGCCCCGGCGTCATCCGCCGTGGCAAGCACGGCTCGACCCTCCTCGCCGGCATGAAGGGCAAGATGCACGGCTACCTGCGGGGCGTCGTCACGGGTGGCACGTTCATCCCGACCGGCACCTGCACGGCCGAGTGCACGAGCAGTGACTTCATCGCCGGCTTCTTCACCGCCGGCTCGAAGTTCACGTGCAGCGAGGGCTACGCCGGCTGCCGCTTCAACTTCAGCTACACGGCTCAGCGCCACAAGCGGCAGGGTCTCAAGCGCCACCACTGGGTGGACCGTGGGATCGACGGCGTGCACGAGATCTTCATCGGAGACATCGCCAACTCGTAGTCGACGACAAGATCTTCTCGCCAGAAAGGAGAGCCCGCCGCAAGGCGGGCTCTCTGTATTTCGGTGATGCTTCGCGCGTGAGCCCGCAGCGGCGAACCGCGCTCGTCTCCGTCCTGGCCGCGTGCGTCCTGATCGCCGTCAAGCTCGTGGCGGGGATCGCATCGCACAGCCTCGGCCTGCTCTCGGAAGCTCTCCATTCGGGGACGGATCTCGTCGCGGCGCTGCTCACGTTCTTCGCGGTCGGGGTCGCCGCGCGGCCCGCCGATCGAGGTCATGCCTACGGCCACGGGAAGGCGGAGCACCTCGCGGCCCTCGGCGAGGCCGCGATTCTCGTCCTCGCTGCGCTGCTGATCGTCTGGCGCGCCGTCTCGCATCTGGTGGGCTTCACCGACTCCACGGTCGAAGCCGCCTGGTACGCGCTGGCCGTGCTGGCGTTCGTGATCGTCGTCGACCTCAGTCGCACGGTCGTCTCGTGGCGCGCCTCACGGCGCTACAGCTCCTCCGCGCTGCAGGCGAACGCCGTCCACTTCGCGAGCGATCTCGCAGGATCGATCGCGGTCCTCGCCGGCCTGCTCGGCGTGCGTGCCGGCTGGCAGGACGCCGACTCGGCGGCCGCGTTGTTCGTCGCATTCCTCGTGCTCGCGGCCGCGACGCGGCTGATGAGACGCAACGTCGACGTCCTCATGGACCGCGCTCCTTCGGAGGCGCAGGAGGCCGCGGAGGCGGCGATCGCAGCGCTCGAGCCGCAGGTTCAGCTCCGGCGCCTTCGGATGCGGCAGGCCGGCGGACGGCAGTTCGCGGACGTCGTCATCGGAGTGCCCCCGGGCGCCGCGATCGGCCAGGGCCACGCGGCGGCCGACGCCGTCGAAGCCGCTGTGCACCAGGCCTTGCCGGCAAGCGACGTCGTCGTCCACGTCGAGCCGCAGGAGGACGAGCCGGCCCTGAGGGAGCGCGTCCTCGCCGCCGCGCAGCGAGTCCCGCAAGTGCGCGAGATCCACAACCTCAAGGTGCTTCGAACGGACGGCGGCGTGGAGGTGTCGCTGCACCTGAAGCTCCCCGGCGAGCTCGCCCTCGAGCAGGCGCACGCGGTCGCGACCGCCGTCGAGGAGGCGATCGCGGACAACGTGCCCGAGGTCGTCTCGGTGCAGACGCATCTCGAGCCGATCCGGGAGCCAGCGCGGGGCGAGACCGTCGACCGGGACGCCGGCTTCGTCGAGGAGATCGTCCGCGGCGCGACGGGCGCGCCGCCGCGCGACCTCCGCTTCCTCGACACGGAGGAAGGCCTCGTCGCCTTCCTCACCCTCGGCCTCGATCCCGGGACCCCGCTGGAGGAGGCACACCGCCGGGCGAGCGCAGTCGAGGAGTGCATTCGCCGCGAACGACCCGAGATCGCAGATGTGATCGTGCATACCGAGCCGTGAAGCTCTGCCTCTTCACGCCGAACGACCGCGACGTGCGGGGCTGGGTCGGGGTGATCGAGGGCGACCGAGTCGTACACCTCGCGGCGCAAACGCTCGCCGCCTTCTTTACCGGGGGCGGCTCCGCCCGCGAGCATGACGAGTACGACCTCGCGGACGTCCGGCTGCTCGCTCCGGTGCCCCGGCCGCCCTCGATCCGCGACTTCTACGCGTTCGAGGAGCATGTCCGCAACGCCGCGCGGGTCACCGGCCGTCCCGGCGTCCCGGCGGAGTGGTACGAGCTCCCGGTCTTCTACTTCTCGAACCCCGCCGCGATCTACGGGCCCGACGACGAGATCCCGTTCCCGGCGGGGTCGAACGAGCTCGACTACGAGCTCGAGGTCGCCGTCGTGATCGGAGACGTCACCGGTACGAGCCCGATCGGCGGGTTCACGATCATGAACGACTGGTCGGCACGCGACCTGCAACGGCAGGAGATGCGCGTCGGGCTCGGCCCGGCAAAAGGCAAGGACTTCGCGACGTCGCTCGGACCAGTCGTCGCGACTCCCGACGAGCTCGGTGACCTGCAGCTCGAGATGGTGGGCCGCGTCAACGGAGAGGAGCGCTCGCGCGGCAACCTCGGCTCGATGCATCACTCGTGGGAGGCAATCCTCGGTCGCGCTGCCGCGAACACGAAGCTCGTCCCCGGCGACGTGATCGGCTCGGGCACGGTCGGCAGTGGCTGCATCCTCGAACAGGGAGACAACCGCTGGCTGCAGCCGGGCGACGTCGTCGAGCTCGAGGTCGAGGGGCTCGGTGTGCTCAGAAACGTGATCGGCCCACGGCCGGCGGCGTCGCGGTAACCTCGGAACGTGCTCGAGCGTCTGCGCACCTCGTTCAGCGACCGGCGGCTCGCCGTACTCGCCCTGCTGGGAGTGCTTTCGACGCTCGTCGTCGGCCTGGTCGCCTTCCGGGTCGCCTACACCGACACGTCGGACGGGGTCAACCTCCTCTGGAACCTCTTCCTGGCATGGGTGCCGCTCGCCCTCGCGCTCTTGCTCTACGACCGGTACTCGCACCGCGCCGGCCCCGCAACGCTCGTGGGCCTCGGCCTGCTCTGGCTTCTGTTCTTCCCGAACGCCCCGTACATCGTCACCGACGTCGTGCATCTGGAGGGAAGCACCGGAAGGGTTTTCCTCTTCGACGGCGTGCTGATCGCGGTCGCCGCCGCGACCGGGCTCTTGCTCGGCTTCGTCTCGTTGTACCTCCTCCAGGCGATCGTGCGGCGCAGCGCCGGCGCCGGCTCGGCGTGGCTCTTCGTCTTCGCAGTGCTCGGACTGAGCTCGTTCGGCGTCTACCTGGGCCGCGTGCTGCGCTGGAACTCGTGGGACGTGTTCCTCCGGCCGGGCTCCGTGGCAGGCGATCTCGGCCAGGCGCTCGTGGATCCGCTTGATTACCCGCGGGCGATCGCGATCACCGTGCTGTTCACGTCGTTCCTGATCGCCGGCTACGTGCTGTTCTACTCGCTCGCGCGCGCGAGCTCGCTGCTCGGCGACTAGGCGGCCGGCCCGTGCAGGCCGCCGTGATCGGAGCCGGCGTCATGGGCCTTGCGACCGGCCGGGTTCTGGCCCGTCGGGGCCACGACGTCGTCGTCTACGAGCAGTTCCGCGTCGGCCACGACCGCGGCTCCAGCCACGGCCGCTCGCGCATCTTCCGGCTCGCATACGCGGAGGAGGAGTACGTGCGGCTCGCCCAGGAGTCGCTCCGGCTCTGGCGCGAGCTCGAGGCGGAGACCGGTGAGACGCTGCTCCAGCTGAACGGGCTGGTCGAGGTCGTCAAGACGCTTGGCGAGAGCACCGCGCCGACGCTCGAGGCCTGCGGCGTCGCCTGGGAGCGCCTCGAGGCGGAGGAGGCCGAACGCCTCTTTCCGATCAAGGTGCCCGAGGGCTCGTTCGCCGTCGTCCAGCCAGAGGCCGGGATCGTCAGGGCCGACAAGGCCCTGACCGCGCTCGCCCGCGACCTCGACGTGCGCGAGGAGACGAGGGCTCACCCCGATGACCTCGAAGCCGACGTCGTCGTCGTCACGGCGGGCTCGTGGGTCAACGAGCTCCTCGTGGACGCGCTGCCGGTGAAGATCACGCGGGAGACGCTCTGCTACTTCCGGCCCGAGCAGGAGGGCGGCCCGATCCCGTCGGTCGTCTCGTTCAAGCCGGACCGGCACACGCACGACATGTATTCACTCGCGGACCCCAAGCACGGGCTGAAGGTCGGAGCCCACCACGCCGGCGTCGAAGCCGATCCGAACGTCCCGGGCGACCCCGAGCCGCGTCTGATCGCGCAGATCGCCGAATGGGCGAACCGTACGTACCGGCTCGCCGATCCGGACCCCGTCGGCGCCGAGACATGCATGTACACCACGACCGCGGACGAGACGTTCATCCTCGAGCGCCGCGGCCGCCTCGTCGTGGGTTCGCCTTGCTCCGGCCACGGCTTCAAGTTCGCGCCTGCGATCGGCGAGCGACTCGCCGATCTTGCTTCGGGCTAGAGTTGGGCTGATGCCGTTCTACCAGCGTCTCGGCGACGTGCCGCGGAAGCGGCACATCCAGTTCCGCGACAACGGCTCGCTGCTGACCGAGGAAGTCATGGGCCTCGAGGGCTTCGTCGGAAACGAGTCGATCCTCTATCACCTCCAGTCGCCCTGCCGGGTGATGAAGCTCGGGGACTTCGAGGAGATCGAGCGGGAGGAGTGGGTGCCGGATGCGCACGCGCACAGGCTCTTCAACACCTACGACGTCGAGGCCGAGGGGGACGAGGTCACGGGCCGCCGGCTGCTGATGTGGAACGACGACGTCGAGATCTCGCTCTGCCGCCCCTCCGAGAGCGCCGAGTACTTCTTCCGCAACGGCGAGGGTGACGAGGTCGTCTTCGTCCACGAGGGCTCGGGAACGCTGGAGACGATCTTCGGCGACGTGCCGTACAAGGACGGCGACTACATCGTCATTCCGCGCGGCACGACCTACCGCTTCCGGCCCGAGGGCGAGCAGCGCTACCTCGTCTTCGAGACGCCCGGCCTGATCGAGATCCCACGCCGCTATCGGAACCAGGACGGCCAGCTGCTCGAGGGGGCGCCCTACTACCACCGGGACATCCACCCGCCGACGGCGCTGAACACGCACCGCGAGAAGGGCGAGTTCCCGGTCAAGGTGCGCGTCCGGGACGGCTACCAGACCTACCTCCTCGACTACCACCCGTTCGACGTGGTCGGCTGGGACGGCTACCTGTACCCGTGGACGTTCTCGGTTCACGATTTCGAGCCGATCACGGGCCGGATCCACCAGCCGCCACCCTCCCATCAGACCTTCCAGGGACGGAACTTCGTGATCTGCTCGTTCTGTCCACGCAAGCTCGACTTCGATGAGCTCGCGGTGCCGATCCCCTATCACCACTCGAATCTCCAGTCGGAGGAGATGATCTATTACGTCTCCGGGAACTTCGGCTCACGCAAGGGCGTCAGCGTCGGCTCGATCACGCTGCATCCGTCGGGGCTCCCACACGGGCCGCAACCGGGCCTGGCGGAGAAGTCGATCGGGGTGCGCGAGACGCACGAGCTCGCCGTGATGTGCGACACGTTCCATCCGCTCAAGCTCTCGGCGTTCGCGAAGGACCTCGACGACGGAAAGTACGCCTACTCGTGGTACGAGAACGCCGAGGACGCGGCCGACAAGCAGGCGGCGTCGGTCGACGGCGACGCGTCGGGTGCCGGACTGACCTCGCACTTCTAGGTGTTCACGCGTTCAGCGCGCCTGTACGACGCGATCTACGCGTCGATCCGTGACTACCCGCGCGAGGCCTCGGAGCTGGACAGTCTGATCCAGCAGCGTCGGCCGGAAGCGAGGACGCTGCTCGACGTCGCCTGCGGGACGGGGGCCCACCTCGAGCATCTCGCCGGCCGCTATCAGGTCGAAGGGCTCGACCTCGACCCGGACATGCTGGCGATCGCGCGCGAACGGCTGCCCCAGGCGACCTTCCACGAAGGCGACATGACCTCCTTCGCTCTCGGCAAGCGCTTCGACGCCGTCGTCTGCATGTTCAGCAGCATCGGTTATGCGCTGACCGAAGCGCGGTTGCAGAGCGCGGTCGCCTCGATGGCCCGCCACCTCGAGCCGGGCGGCGTCCTCGTGATCGAGCCGTGGCTGACGCCGGATGTCTGGACCGACGGGCTGGTCGGCGCTGTCTTCGTCCAGGAGCCCGAACTGAAGGTCGCCCGGATCAACACATCGCGGCATCGCGACCACGTGTCGGTCGTCGACTTCCACTACCTCGTCGGCACGCCGGACGGGGTCGAGCACTTCACGGAGCTCCACGAGCTCGGGCTCTTCACCGTCGAGCAGCAGCTCGCCGCGTTCAGCGCAGCGGGTCTCGCGGCCGAGCATGACCCGGAAGGGCCGATGGGACGCGGCCTGTACATCGGGGTTGCAGCGTGATCATCGTCGACTGGGACGGAACGGCGACCACCGAGGACACCCTGATCAAGGCGCTCGCGGAGTTCGGCGACTGGCAGGTGTACCTCGACGCCGCCGCCGCGCTCGAGCGCGGCGAGATCACGCTGCACGAGGAGATCCGGCGCGACGCCGCCTCGATCCGTGCGCCGCTCGAAGACGTCCAGCGGTGGCTCGTCGAGCACATGGAGCTCCGGCCCGGCTTCCACGCGTTCGCGGAGACGCACGGGCCGGTCATCGTCTCGAGCAACTTTCGGCAGCTGATCGAGCCGATCCTCGAGCACGAAGGGCTCGAGCTCGAGGTGCGCGCCAACGAGGTCGAGTGGCATCGCGACGGCTGGCGCGGCACGTTCCGCAACGGCGAGGCCTGCGGCACGTGCGGCGAGCCGTGCAAGCGGGCCGACATGCCCGGCGAGGGCTCCGTCGTTTACGTGGGCGATGGGTACTCCGACCGCTGCGCCGCCCAGGCGGCCGACCGGATTTTCGCCCGCGACGGCCTCGCCCGCTACCTCGACGCGCGCGGCGTCGGGTACGAGCCCTTCGACGACTTTCACGACGTCGCCCGCGCGCTCGGGGCGTGACGCTCCTCCGCCTACCGAAGCCGTACGACTTCGAGCTCTCGACGGAGCGCTTCCGAGCCTTCGGCCCCGACCTCGCGAACCTCTGGCACGAGGGCGGCCTGCACCGCGTCGTGGACGGACGGGAGGTCCGGATCGAGGCCGCGCCGGGAGGCGCCGACGTCGCTCCGCTCGACGGCGAGACCGAGCCCGTCGCGCGGGACGTGCTCGGCGCGGTCTTCGAGCTCGAGCCGTTCTACGACTGGGCGAAGGGCGACGAAGTGCTGCGCGAGCTCGTACCGAAGCTCGCGGGCTTTCGGCCGCCGCTCTCGCCCGATCCGTACGAGACGATCGTCACCGCCATCAGCGCGCAGCAGGTCTCGCTGTTCGCCGCGTTCGCGATCCGCAACCGGATGGTCGAGCGATTCGGGCGGCGCGCGGTCCACGCCTTCGCGTTCCCGACGCGCGAGCGGATGGCGCTGGCGCGCGAGGAGGAGCTGCTCCGGCTCGGCTTCTCGCGCCGGAAGGCCGAGTATGTGATCGGCGTCGCCCAAGCGGAGCTCGACTTCGACGCGCTGCGTAACCTTCCCGACGACGAGGTGAAGGCGACGCTGACGGCATTGCGTGGGCTCGGCGAGTGGACCGCGGACTGGTTCCTCGCACGCCACCTCGCGCGGCCGAAGGCCTGGCCCGCGGGCGACCTCGGCCTCGTGAAGGCCGTGTCCGGCTTCTACTTCGGAGGTCGCAAGCTCTCGACCGCCCAGGTTCGGGAGTTCGCGCAGCGGCTGGATCCGTTCCAGAACCTGAGCGCCCACTACCTGCTCACCGGCTACCGAACCGCCCCGCCCGTATGACGATTCGCGAGGCGACCAAGGACGACCTCGGCCGGCTCCGCGAGCTGTACGAGGATTTCTTCCGCGAGCAGCCCGCGCCGTCGGACCTGCCCGTCGACCTTCAGCACGAGCTCAATCAGCTTGTCGACTACATCGACACCGACGATCGCGTCGCATTGCTCGCCGAGGACGACGGCGGGGCGACGATCGGCTTCGCGCTCGCCAAGATGGACGACCATCCCGGCCACGGCTTCCTCAGCGACCTCTACGTTGCGCCGGGCTCGCGCCGCCAGGGTGCTGCGAGACGCCTCATCCGGGAAGTGGCGGCGCGGCTGCAGGGCGACGGAGCGGTGGTGCTCTTCCTGGACGTCGGCCTGGACAATGCGCCGGCGCGCGCGACGTACGAGCGCCTCGGATTCAAGGCCGACTCGCTGGAGCTCTACGCCCCCGTCGAACAGTTGCTCGTGCAGGCGAGCCGCGAGCCGCGCGGCGAGTCCTTCGGCTCCGCACACGTTCAGACGGACGACGTCGACGCGGTCGAGAGGGCGGTTCGCAAGTACATCCCGCGGTTCGGAAGCTCGGGGGGAAGTGTCGTGGCCGGTCCTCGAAACGGCTGGACGGCCGTCTACGACGAGCTCTGCGACCGCGAGCCCTCCGTTCTCCGGCGGCTCGGCTCCGAGCTGTCGAACGCGACCGATGCCGTGACGGTCACGATCGGGGTCGAGGAGGGGGCCGTCGTCCGTTACGTGCTGTTCGAGCGGGGATCGGTCGTCGACGAGTACCTGTCGGTGCCGGACTACTACGGGGTCCTGCCGCCGGGCGACGCGATCGCACTGGGCGCGAACGCCACCGTGGTCGGCCGCTTGACGAGTGCGGATCCGCGTTCGTTCAAGGGCGTGGCGCGCACCGCGAGCAGCCCCGACGAGCTGCCGCCCCCGCCCGAGCTGCTCGGGCAGGTAGCCGGGCTGATGGGTCTGACCGGCGCGACCCACGGCTACGAGGGCGCCGGAGAGTCCGGCGGTCGGGTGATCGCTCACCGCTAGGCTCGAGGCGTGATCCTCTACGACGCGCCGCGTTGCCCGTACTGCGCCCGTGTTCGCATCGTGCTGGCGGAGAAGGGGCTGCCGTACGAGACCGTGGAGGTCGACCTCCGCGACAGGCCGGCGTGGATCTTCGCGAAGAACCCGAGCGGGCGAGTGCCCGTCCTCGAGGAGGACGGCGGCCTGGTTCTGCCGGAGTCCGCCGTGATCATGGAGTACCTCGACGAGCGGTTCCCCGACCCCCCGCTGTGGGCCGTGGATCCGGCCGAGCGCGCCCTTGGGCGGATCTGGCTCGACCGCTTCGACGTCCGTCTCGGCGACGATTACTACGCGCGCCGGCGGGGCGAGGCCTCGCGATTGGAGACGCGGCTCGCGGAGCTCGACGCGGCGCTCGAGGCCCAGCCGTTCCTCAGCGGGCGTGAATACGGCCTCGCCGACGTCGGCTACATTCCGTGGATCCTGCGAGCGCGCTCGAACCTCGGCGTCGACCTCGAGCACTACGGGTCGCTCTCAGCGTGGCTTGCGCGGCTCGAAGCGCGGCCTGCGGTCGCCGCAGAGCTCGAGCTCACCGCGGCGCTGTGACCGAGCTGCCGCCGGTCGTCGACGCCGAATGGCTTCGCCCACGGCTCGGCGAGGCCGGGCTCTTCCTCGGCGACGTGCGCGGGCCGAACGCGCACGCGCGCGGGCACATCCGCGGCTCGAAGCCACTCGTGCTTGGCTCCCCGCCGCCGATGAGCGACCCCGAGGTGATCGACGAGCTGGCGAAGGAGATCGGCCTCCGCCTCAGGCGCCACGGCGTCACGGGCGACGAGCTGCTCGTCCTCTACGACCGAGGCGACGGCGTCGGCGCGATGCCGTCGGCCCAACTCGCCGAGCTGGCGGGCCATCCGCGCGTCGCGGTGCTGGCCGGCGGAATCGCGGCCTGGCCCGAGGAGCTCGCCGTGGGCCACGTGGAGCTGATGCCTGTGAAGGTGCAGCTGGAACCGCGGCTCGACGCGCTGCCGACCCGGGCCGAGGTGGAGCGCCGCCTCGGCGACGATGACCTGACCCTGCTGGACGTTCGCACGGAGGACGAGTTCCACGGCCGCGGCGGCTACCCATGCGACCCGCGCCAGGGCCACATCCCGGGCGCGCGCCGAGTCGACGAGGAGGCCCTGTTCGCGGGTCCGGGAGTGCCGAAGCCGGCGGGCGACGTGCAAGCAGTGGTCGAGGCTCCGGAGGGCGGCGACGTGATCGCGTACTGCCATTCCGGCTCGCGCTCGGCGCGGGCGACGCTTGCCCTCCGAGCCGCCGGCTACCGCGCAAGGAACTACCCGGGCTCGTGGCACGAATGGTCACGTCACCTCGAGCTCCCGCTCGAGCAGTAGGCCGCGGGCCGTAACCGTTCCGTATCCGTGTCGGACACCGCGGTGGAGCGGAGAAAACCGTGGATCGTGCAGGCAATTTCCGCCGCCTGTGGAATGTTCGTCACGTTCCCGTAACGGTGTCCGACGTCAGGACTGGTCTAGTTGCGGCTAGGCCGCGACGGCCACGCGCTCGGCCGTCTCGACGAACCCATGGCAGAGCCTCCGGCCGAGCTCGTTCCAGGCAGGGATCCGTTCGTCAGTCGCGGCAAGTAAGTCCGGCGGCAGATGTGGCCGGTCCTCGTCCTCGACCTCGCGCTCGAGCCAGTCGCGAATCTGCTCGGCGGTCACCTCGGCGTGGAACTGGATCCCCCAAGCCCTCTCTCCCAGCCGGAAGGCCTGTGTGCACCTGGGACTACGCGCCAGCTCGAGGGCGCCCGCCGGCAGCTCGTAGGTGTAGTAGTGCCATTGGAACGCGTCGAACGTGTCCGGAAGCTCCATGAACAGCGGGTCGTCCTTGGCCTCATCACTGAGCTCGACGCCGAACCAACCCACCTCGGGCTCCGGCGCACGGAAGACCGGCGCGCCGGCTGCTTTGGCCAGCAGCTGCGCGCCGAGGCAGACGCCTAGCGCCGGCATGTGGAGGTTCAGCACGCGCTGGAGGAACATGTTTTCTTCGCGCAACCACGGATGGTGCGTGTCCTGGTCGGCATGCATCGCGCCGCCGAAGACGAGCACCGCCCCGTAGGAGTCGAGGGGGCGCTGGAGAGGCGTCCCCCAGGCAAGACTCCATTCGTCCAGCGTGTGGCCGCGCTCTTTGACCACGTCTGCGAAGACGCCCGCGCGGACGCGTTCGCCGTGGATGATCGCGAGGACGTCCACGACCCCCAATCTACCGGCGTACGACAGCAGATACTCCTTTCGGTCAATAGGCACGGCGAGACTCCGTTGTTAGCGTCGAGCCCATGACGACGATGCTGCAGGAGGGCCCGCCCAGACTGACTCCACGGCAGCGACAGGTCGTCGAGCTGATCGCGGCGGGCTGCTCCAACGACGAGGTTGGAGAGCGGCTTGGCATCTCGCCGAGGACGGCGAAGGCGCACTGCGATGTCCTTCGCCAGAAGCTCGGAGTCGCGCGTAGGCGCCAGATCCCTCACGCCAACCGAGAGCTGACCGGCGAGGACCCGCTCTCCCAAAGCCTCGCTCCCGGACACTCCGGAAGCGGGGACTGACGGCACCGCGCCTGCGGCCTCCGGGCCGCAGGCGCGGCTTGTCCCTTTCGGGCAGTCGTAATTCCCACTCGGCCGCACTAACCTTCCACCACGGTAAGCGGCCACCTGGCGATAGATGGAAGAGGGGCAATCGAAGGCGAACGAAGTCGCGCCGGCGCGGCGCCACATCATCGAGCGCCCGCGTTTGACGCGCCTGCTGGATCAGACCGACGCGCGGGTGATCATGCTCGTTGCACCTGCTGGCTACGGGAAAACGATCCTTGCCCAGCAGTGGCTCGAATCTCAGCAGCACACGTGGTACCGCGCTGGACCTTCATCGACTGATGTGGCTGCGCTTGCTCTTGGGCTAGCGAAGACGGCCTCCGGACTGATCCCTCAGGCGCCGCAACGCTTGACTGATCGATTGTCAAGGTTGGAAGAGCCTCGAGCCCATGCTCTCGAACTCGCTGATTTCGTCGCCGCGGAGCTAGCGCAATGGCCGAGCGACGCCTGGTTAGCAATTGACGATTACCACGTCATCACGGACTCAGAGGCAGGGGCTGCGTTTTTTGAGGCCTTCCAAGCAGCCACACCGACGCCGATGCTATTGACAAGCCGTCGTCGGCCGAACTGGGTTTCTGCACGGCGTCTTCTGTACGGCGAGATCTACGAGCTTGGCCAGGCGGCACTCGCGATGACCGAGGCCGAGGCTCACTGTGTTCTTGGAGATGCCTCGGTTGGGTCAGCAGGTGGCCTCGTGGCACTCGCGCAGGGCTGGCCAGCAGTCATCGGACTGGCGGCCCACGCGCATACATCCATTCGCGTCGAGCAGGCGATGCCAGAGGCGCTCTACGACTACTTCGCCGAGGAGCTTTACAACGAGAGCGATGCCGAACTTCGCCTCGCGCTCTGTGCGTTCGCGATCATGCCATCTCTAACCGAGGAGACCGCTTCGCGCGTTTTCGGAGCCCGCGCCGATCATCTTTTTAATGAGGCGATTCGCCTCGGGTTCGTTGTTTCGGTTCAGCGAAGCGAGCATGAGATGCACCCACTCGCCAGGGCCTTCCTTTCAACGAAGTTCAGGGAGGTCAAAACCCAAGTCCAGAAAGACCTAATCGCTCGTGTGTTCGAAGCATATTTATCCAGTGCTGCCTGGGATGACGCATACACCTTGATCGAACTCACGGAATCTGCAGCTCTGCTTCCAAGACTGGTCGAATGTTCACTGGCGGACGTGCTGGCAGCAAGTCGCATCGCAACGCTTGAAAGCTGGCTCAACTTTGGTCGTCTCCACGGTGTGAACTCCGCCATTCTTGAGCTTGCAGAAGCCGAAGTCTCGTTTCGTCAGGGGATGCATCAGAAGGCGCAGATGCTGGCTGAGCGCGCGGCTGATCAGCTCGCGATCGAGCGGCCCTTCTATGCCCAGGCACGTCTTCGTGCCGGGCAGGCAGCATATTTCAACGACCGCCACAGCGCGGCGCTTGCGAATTTCGCCCTCGCTAAAGAATCCTCAACCGAGGCGGTTGTCGCGCGTGATGCGCTCTGGGGCTCATTCATCACGGCAATAGACCTTGAAGATCCCCAAGCTCTTCAATTCCTTGAAGCGTATGAGCGGCTTCCAGAGCGCAGAGCTGATGAGGTGGTCCGCGCGGCCACGGGGCGCCTGAGTCTGGGCTATCGGCAAGGCCAGCTTTCCACCGCGCTCGAGCGTGTTCGGCCTGTCGTCTACCTCGTTGAACGAGCAGAGGATCCGATGGTTCGTTCGGCCTTTTGGAACGCTTATGGGTGGGCGCTCACCCTAAACGCACGATACGAGGATGCTCTCGCGGCGGCGGACCACGAACTTGGTGAGGCGTCTGATTTCGGGCTTGATTTCGTCGTTCCGCACGCAAAGCTCGTTAGCGCCCATGCGCTGCTTGGTCTTCGTCGCGAGATCCAAGCGAGCCGCCTCCTGGACGAGATCGACCTTCTCGCGCGACAGCGTCATGACGACTTTTTCGCGGTGAACGTACGTACCCTGCGAGCGAGAATGTACTTAGCGGCAGGACGGGCTCGGGATGCGGTTGCCGTCACCCACGACCTCGACAAATTCTCTCAGAGTCGGGCAACGAGAGCCGAGCAGCTCGCTGTCCGCGCGCTGGGACTCCTCGCGGATGACAGTGCCACGATGGCGCGTCAGACGGCTAATCGCGCGAGGGCAGCGGCGAAGAGCTCAGCAACGCAGGTTCTTGCCACGCTGATCATTGCCATGATCAAGGATTCCGCAGGTCAGAATCACCAGCTCGTTGCCGCGCTTTCGCAAGTTGCTACGACAGCGCAGTTTGATGCACTCGTTCTTGCATATCGAGTTAAGCCGGATTTGCTTGAAACGATAAGGCAACACGCTCTTCCTATTGACCTCACTCAAATCCTCAGCCGCGCCCAAGACCATTCGCTTGGTCGGCGGCTTGGCATCTTCGTCGAAGAGGACGAAGATGACCTGGCCTCGGTACTTTCGCCGCGGGAGCAAGAGGTATTGGCACTTTTGGCTGAGGGCCGCACGAATGCCGAAATCGCACGATCTCTCTACATCACTGTTGTGACCGTCAAGGTCCACGTGCGCCATATCCTCGGAAAGCTCGGCGTCCGGAACCGAGCTGAAGCTGCCGTTCTAGTCGCTAGACGGCGGCGGCTTGCCGAGGGGCAAGAGCATGGACCAGCTCCTCCCGAAAGTCGCGACTAGCATCGGCCCCTGCGCTTCCCTCGCGGTAGGACTGATTCGCACTGGCAAGAATCGCCTCAAACGCGGCGACAACCGTTGTGTCGAACTGAGTCTCAACGGCTTGGGCGAGTCGCAGACGGGCGACTTGTGACGGCATTGCGTCTCGGTATGGCCGGTCTGACGTCATAGCATCATAGGCGTCTGCTACCGCGAGTATTCGTGAGATCACCGGGATCTCATCGCCGCGCAGGCGATCCGGATAGCCGTTTCCATCCACACGTTCGTGGTGATGTCGAACGACGCGTGCAATGTCCGCGTAGTTCTCAACACGGGCGAGGATCCGCTCCCCTGCGGCCGCGTGCTCCTCCATTTGGCGGCGTTCCTCGAGGGTCAGTGGCCCCGGCTTCTCGAGAAGGCCTGGAGGAAGCCCGATCTTGCCGATGTCATGAACAAGACCGCAAAGATGAGCAAGTTGCTGATCCTCGTCGCTTAGGCCCATGCGGCGGGCGATATCTCTCGCGTAGATCGCAACTGCGGACGAGTGTCCAGCGGTGTACCGATCTCGTGCGTCGAGAGTTGCAACGAGTGCAGATGCGAAGGAAAGCCCGGCGCGCTCAAGCCTCGCGTTCGCCGACCGAAGCTCCGCCGTGAGTTCCGTCTGTTCGCGGTAGAGAGCAAAGAGCCTCTGTGCCGCGACAGCGGGTACAAGAAATAGGGGCAGCGTCCAGGCTGAGACCTCAAGGTACGCCGCAGCAAGAATCGCAACGACCGGGACGTACATCGGAAGCGCAGCAAGGACGAGCGGCGCAATGACCCGGACAGCATTTCGAATTGTTCCATTGCCGCGAACGCGATGGGTGACGGCGGCGAAGCTTGTGTCGGCAGCTTCCGCGACCACGGCTGCGGCGAACGTCGCTGTTGCAATCGCGGCGAACCTGTTTTCAAAGTTGTTTTCAACGACGACTGCTGCGTAGCCGGCAAGCGCACCAGTAATTGACCGGGTGGACATGTAGAGGACGAGCTTTAGATATGGAGGCCGAAAGTCACCAAGGAGCGATGCCGCTCCAACCGTTAGCGCAGCAAACGGTCCGAGGACTACCGCCGCGAAAATCACGGGTAGAAGCGCGATCGAACTCTCGGTCGTCTGACTGAGTTGAACCCGTCCTCGTTCAGACAAAGCCGCAACCGCGGCCAGCGCCACGGTTGCCCACAGATTCTCGCGCGGATTGCCCATCGCTCCCATAACCGCGGCCACGGCAATCGCGCAGCCCGCAAGAACTGCGACGTAGAGCGTCTGCACCCTTTCGCTTGCAGCGGTAAGTGGCTTACTTCCTGCTAATTGCGCAAAACTACTCACGATTCCCTTGAAACCTCCCCCAAAAGGGGTATACGCTGCCGGTGCCGTTAGTCCCCGACCTAGGAGTGGCTTTGAGTCGAGCTCTCCGTTTCGTTGTGCGAGCCTCATTCGTTGGGGCCGCTCGCGACTGGTAAAGCCCGCGTAGCTTCTGTTTTCCCCAGACTGTTGACATCCCCCTGTTGAGGGATATCCACAGGCTGTGGGCAAAACACCG
>JBKPOY010000006.1:0-5665 GCA_046733295.1 Actinomycetota bacterium
ACCCCTCGACTCCTTCGTCGGCAGCGTCAGATGTGTATAAGAGACAGGGACCGTGCCGACGGCGGACTGCTCGGCGGTGCGCGGCCAGCAGGCCACGATCGCGGCGGCCTTTGTGGGCATCGATGGGTTCCTCTCGAACACCGTTGAGCAGAGCGGTACCGACACGGACTGCATCGGGAGGACCCCCTTCTACATCGCCTGGTATGAGTTCTATCCGGCCCGGGCGGTCTTCATCGACGAGGACGTCGACGCGGGGGACCAGATGCACGCCGAGGTCTCAAGGTCGGGCACTACGGCGAACCTAACCCTCCACAACGTGACCAAGAACTGGACGGTTACCGCGAGCCAGTCCTCTCCGAGCTTCGACTTCAGCTCGGCAGAGTGGATCCTGGAGGCCCCGACGAACAAGCTGACGGACTTCGGCACCATCAACTTCAGCAACGCCGCGGCCACGGGCGGCGGCACGACCGGCGCGATCGACGGCTTCACAAACGACAAGATCACGATGGTCACGCGCAACGGGCGCACCACGCGCGCCACGCCCTCGGATCTGACGAGCGGCGGCACCGCCTTCTCGGTGACGTTCAACCACCGATAGCGCGCTACCGGACCTGTCTGGAAGTACTGATCGGAGGTCTTTAAGGAGGCGGGGCTGCCCAGCCCGCTTCACGTTCGTGTCGGCACCTTCTTGCGCGAGCTGATCACGTTGACGACGAGACGGTGGACGATCGCAAAGCGCCGAATGGAAACGCGAGCATTGAATCGCCGGTGGCGTCCTTGAGCGGCGGTGGGCGCGGTCACGTCACGAGTAATGGGCTCCGAAATGATTCGTGCACCAGAGGAAACGCCACTCGGCGGGCGAGCAAGTGATCCGTCGTCACGGTGCTACGGCGCTGGCGAACATATGGGTTGAGGGGGCGCCCTTTCCACGGCATGTGGGGAGCGCTGCCGGCCCTCACCACCACCTAGAACGTCCGCCGGCCCCGGTCGGACGCGGCCGGCCACCGCTCTCGCAACATCACCGCCTTGCGCGTAAGCGGCTGGGCAGCCCGGTCCTCAATTGTTTTGTCTGCTGAGAACTCGTAGCCGTCGCGGGCCGGAGTCCCGCGCGACTCCGACGTGGCCTGAGCAGTGGCCCCCCGGTGTCGGACCCTTCGGCTCAAGCGCAGTAGCGGTGAAGCGTCAGCTGGCTCAACGCCAGGTCGGGTCGAAGCTCTGTCAAGTGCCTCCTGGCCCACTAGTCGCGCATGAACCAGGCGCGGACCTGTGCCTCGTGGTCGACGTATGCGTCCCCGGACACGTCGACGATGACCTTGTCGATGGTCCCGCCGCTGAAGCGGAACGGTGGCTGGTAGTCGGGGGTGACGGGTGATGCGCTGTCGCGCCCGACGCAGATGCCGTCGCCGACCAGGCAGAAGGGGCCGGGCTGGGTGATGATCTCGCCGCTGCCGACCTGCTGGTCGTCCATGTAGAGGTTGAGGGTTCCAGCGAAGCCAGGCATGGCCGGATCGTCGTTCTGGCCTTTCATGGAGAACTCGGCGGCGTAAATGTGCTCGCCCGGGCTGATGTCGCGGTCGGCGACCACGTTCTGGATGTGGGTTCCGACCCAGTTGAAGGCGTAGTGCAGGCGACCATCTTTGATGTAGAGGCTGTGGCCACCGGCCACGCCTCCGTGGGCGTAGAGGACGCCCTTGGCATCCGTCGAGTCGAGCTCAACCCCAGCGGCGAGCGTGTAGGAGCGGCCGGTGATCCGAACACCTCCCTCCTCGGGGATATCCGCGGTGTCGGGGTAGTAGACGTACTGCTCGCGGTCCTTGGCGGCGTGCGGGCGCTCCGCGAGGACCTGCTCGATGGCGCTGCGGTCATCGAGCGGCAGGCCGTTGTAGATCCCGGCGTAGTGGTCCCAGAGTTTCTTGAGCGCTTCGAGTCGCGACGGATCCTGGTCGGCGACGTTCTTTACCTGCGCCCGGTCCTCGGCCAGGTGGTATAGCTCCCAGACGTCCTGGTCGAACTTGCCCCACCCGCTCAGAGGCGGGTGCACCGTACACGCGACCCACCCTTCGTTGTAGATCGACCGCTGGCCCAGCATCACGTAGAACTGCGTGTCCTTTGCGGGGGCGTCGACGTCGCTGAGCGAGGCCGCGAAGCTCTGGCCTTCGATCGGGCTTTGCGGGTAGCCCTTGATCGTCTCCGGCGGCTCAATCTCGAAGAGCTCGTAGATGGTCGGTACGACATCGACCGCGTGGATGTACTGGTGCCGAGGATCTTCCTGCGCTTTGATCTTCGCGGGCCAGGCGAGGAAGCACATGTCGGCGATGCCACCCTCATAGCCAGCCCAGCGCTTCCAGTAGGGGAACGGTGTGTCAAACGCCCATGCCCAACCGGTGTTGTAGTGGTTGTAGGAGGTGGGACTTCCGAGCTCGTCGATGTGGGGCAGGGTCAGCGCGGTGGAATCGGGGATGCCGTTGAAGAACCGCCACTCGTTGAAGGTGCCGTTGGGGCCGCCCTCACCGCTGCCGCCGTTGTCGGAGACGACGACGATCAGCGTGTTGTCGAGCTGGCCCGATTCCTCGAGGTAGTCAAACACCCGGCCGAGTTGATCGTCCGTGTAGGAGATGAAGCCTGCGTACACCTCGGCCATGCGCGAGAACAGGCGCTGCTCGTCCGCACTCAGAGAGTCCCACGGTCGGACGGTGTCCAACAGCGGCCAGGGCTGGCCGTCCGGCCCGGTGGCGTCCGGCTCCCCGTGAGGGTTGATCGGAGAGAGCTCGGTGTCGTCCGGCAGCAGCCCGAGCTCCTTCTGTCGCTGGAGGATCTCGGGACGGATCGCCTCATAGCCCTGGTCGAACTTGCCCTTGTACCTATCGGCCCACTCTTTGAAGACGTGGTGTGGCGCATGGCCGGCGCCGGGAGCGAGGTACGTGAAGAACGGCTTGTCGGGATCGATGGCCTTGGCGTCGCGGATGAACTCGATGGCTTTGCCGGCCAGGTCCTTGGAGAGGTGGTAGCCCTCGTCGGGTGTGCCCGGTGCGTCGACCTGATGGTTGTCGTACACGAGGTCGGGATACCAACTGTTGGTCTCCCCGCCGAGAAACCCGTAGAAGCGTTCGAAACCCCGGCCCAGCGGCCACCGACCCTTGAACGAGGCCAAGGTGGTCTCATCGCCCGGAGTGAGGTGCCACTTGCCCACGCAATAGGTGCTGTAGCCCTGCTCGGCCAGCACCTCGGAGAGCAACCCGTTCTCGAACGGGATGCGAGTCGAGATGCCCGGGAACCCCGAGCCGAACTCCGCGATTGTCGCCATCCCGTTCGACGTGGCGTTACGACCCGTTAGCAGCGAAGCCCGCGTCGGCGAGCACAACGCGGTGGTGTGGAAGTTCGAGTAGCGCACCCCCATCTCCGCGACGCGACGCATGTTCGGCGCCTCCACCGGGCCGCCGAAGACATCCATGGTTCCGTACCCCACATCGTCCCAAGCGAGAATCAAGACGTTCGGGGCCCCCTCAGGCGCCTGCGGCGGCAGAAACGGCGTCCAATCCTGCACCGACTCCCGAACATCGACCGCGATCTTCCCTTTGAACGCCTTCCCCATCCGGTGCTCCTTATCTCTCGCTCGCTGACCTGCGCTGACAATCTCACACCTGCAAGGGGGGCACGCCTGTCAATACGTGTTGCGCGCACATCCCTCGATCCCGGTGGTCCGCACACTCGCGCGGTACCTGGGCCGGCGTTATCGTCGGGCACGCGTGGGACTGCTGAGGAACAGGGACGACATTTCGGGTACCCGGTATCAGATGCGCGAGCGGGTGTTCGCGATCGGGGACGACTTCTGGGTCGAGACCGGCGACGGCGAGCGCGCCTTCAAGGTGGACGGAAAGGCGCTGCGGGTGCGCAAGACGCTCGTCGTAGAGGCGCCGTCAGGCGAGCAGCTCTTCACCGTCCGCGAACGGAAGCTCAGCGTCCGCGACAAGATGACGATAGAGCGCGACGGGGACACCGCCGCGACCGTCAAGAAGGCACTGGTCGGCCTACGCGAGCGCTACAACATCAATCTCGACGGCGGCGGGGACCTGCACGCCAAGGGCAACATCGTCGACCATGAGTACGAGATCGAGCGCGACGGCCGCACCGTCGCGCGGGTCTCCAAGCGGTGGTTCCGCGTGCGCGACACCTATGGGATCGAGATCGCTACGGGCGAGAACGACGCCTTCCTGATCGCCGTAACGGTCTGCATCGACCAGATGGCGCACGACCGGTAACCCGCCGGGCTTCAGGCAGTCAGGCATCTAGGCCGGGGCCATGGGACGCGAGTGCCGCTTGCCAGGTTTCCGGCGCTCTCGCCGACGCGACCGCTTCGGCCACAAGGGAGTCGCGTCGTCTCGCGCTACACGCGCAGCTCAAGCGGCGGCAGGTGGAGGCCCTCGCCTTCCGAAACGGGACGCAATACCTGGACGTGTCGCTTGGCAATAGCCTCGGACCGAGCCGCTATTGCTTGGCGCCGAAGCGATCATGCGCCCGACGGCTGCCGTCGCTTCTGCGGCTCGTCCTGAGCGGGCACGAGATCGGCAGCAGCTGCTGGCTGCTGGTCGCCTAGGCGAAGCAGGCGCCGCGGCCTTGCGTTTGGCGAATTCCCCTAGATTCTCGACTTGCCAGGCTCTACATGCGAAATGAAAGGGGCCGGCTGATTGGTGAAAGACGCTGGTAGCGAAGAAGGCGCGGACTACCGCCCACGGCTTGACAGCGATGTTGACGGGCCAGCTGCCGCCCCGCGCCCGGCGGCGGTGACGTTCGCGACGACCGAGCATTTCACGCTCCAGGTTGCTCGGGGGTCAACGATCGCCGAGTCGACTGGACGAGCGACGATGTTCCTCGGGGCCGTCTCGGGTGGTTTGGTCGCGCTGGGACTGATCGCAACGGCTACTCGCGTGGGCACAGCCTTTTACGCTTTCGGTCTCGTTCTGCTTCCGACGCTCGCGTTCACCGGGCTGGTGACGTTCGAGCGAGTGCTGCAGTCGGGAATCGAGGATCTCCGTTACGCGCAGCGGATCGCGCTGCTGCGGAGCTACTACCTCGACGAGGCGCCCGAGCTGATCCCATATCTGCTCAGCGTCCCCGAACAGCGGCAAGCCGATCTTCCCGTACCAGCCCCGCACGCAGGCGTCAAACAGGACCGGCTCCAAGTCCAGGGGTTGTGGGGCGGACGCTGGCAGGGATTGCGAACGGTGGCGGGCATGGTCGCGTTCATCACGGCCGTACTTGCGGGCTCCGCCGTCGGGCTGCTCGCCGCCATCGTCTCTGCTCACTCTCTAGCGACTGCACTCGCCGCAGGAGGCATAGCGGCCGTGGCCACGCTGGCCGCGTTGATGCGGTATCAGGGATCAGCATGGGAGCGCTCCGCCTTAGTCCCGATCATCGCCGATCAGGATGGCGAAGCTCCAACATCCGCGCCGAACAGCTCTTAGTGTCGGTCCGATCCGCCCTGCGTCGGACCGAGGCTGAGTCAGCGCCGGCACGCTGCTCAGGACTGTCCGCCGCTGGGGCGCTCGTCCGCTGTAGGGTGAAAACCCGCTCTTCGCTTGGAGGTGGAGATGAAGTACGCCCTGTTGATCTACGAGGCGCCCGGATCGCTCGAGGCGCTCCCCGAGGGGCAGTACGAGGCCATGTT
>JBKPOY010000007.1:0-55200 GCA_046733295.1 Actinomycetota bacterium
CGCCTGGAGCGGCCGCCCGGTCGAGCGGCCGTTCGTACTCCTCGTCCAGCAGAGCGTCTTCGACCCGACCCGAGCACCCGAGGGCAAGCACACGGCGTGGGCGTACTGCCACGTGCCGAACGGCTCCACGGTCGACATGACCGAGCGAATCGAGGCGCAGGTCGAGCGCTTCGCTCCGGGCTTTCGCAACCTCGTTCTCGGGCGGCACACGATGGGGCCCGCGGACTTTGAGGCACACAACCGGAACCTCGTCGGCGGCGATCTCAACGGCGGCGCGATGGACCTCGGCCAGGTGCTCGCGAGGCCGGCGCCGGGGCTCGTCCCCTACCGAACGCCGCTCCAGGGCGTCTACCTCTGCTCGGCGTCGACGCCGCCGGGTGGCGGCGTCCACGGCATGTGCGGCCGCAGGGCCGCGCAGGCGGCGCTGAGGGACTTCGCCCGCTGGGCGTGAGCCCGGCCGGCATTTTCGCGCACGGACAAGCGCACGACCTTGCCGTTCCGTTTGGACACGTCGCGCAGCCGCGTCGAGCTCCCACCATCGCAAATTGCGCCGGCAGCCGAACGCCCTGTGGAGAAAACGTCACACTTTCGGCACGCTCGACACGGTCGTTTGTGGCAGTTCGTGGGGACAGTCCCCGACGAACTGCCGGCGCGGCGCCGGCCCGAGCAGGCTCGTAGGATCGGCACGTGCTCGCGGCCGACTGGGTGACGATCTCGGCGCTGGCGACGGCGGGCGGCACGCTCGTACTCGCGGCGGCCACGTTCGCCTCGGTGCGGTCGGCGAACCGGGCCGCACGGGTGGCAGAACGCTCGCTGCTCGCCGGGCTCCGGCCGCTGCTCGTCACCTCGAAGCCGGACGACCCGCCCCAGAAGATCGGCTTCGCCGACGACAAGTGGGTGATCGCCGAAGGCGGCCGCGGCGTCGCCGAGGTCGGCGCCGACGCGGTCTATCTCGCGCTCGCGCTTCGAAACGTCGGCACCGGCATCGCCGTCCTACATGGATGGAGCTTGACGCCGCGACGCCCTCGCGGCGACGACTCGCACCCCGCTCCCGAAGACTTCACGAGGCTGACCCGCGATCTCTACATCGCCGCCGGCGACGTCGGGTTCTGGCAGGGCGTCTTCCGCGACTCGGCGGCGCCGGAATTTGCGTCCGCCCGCGAGGCGATCGAGGCTCGCTCCGCACTGACGATCGACCTTCTCTACGGCGACCACGAGGGCGGACAGCGGGTGATCAGCCGCTTCGCGTTGCTCCCGCGCGAGGACGGCGGCTGGCTCGCCTCGTCGGCCCGGCACTGGAACGTCGACCGCGACGACCCGCGCTAGCGCGGCCGCAACGAGGACGCGTCGACGACCTCGAAGTCGGAGCCCTTGACGCGTCCCAGTGTGTGCAGCTGGTCGTTCGACCAGCCCGGGCTCGGTGCTCCGGTGATGTACCAGCTCGAGCCGTTGTCGGCGAGCAGCATCCCGTAGCGCTTCAAGGCCACGAGGACGATGCGCGCCTGCCGCGGGAAAGGTCGCACGTCGAAGCTCGCCTTCAACCGTACGCGCACACCCATCGGCGGCAGCGACGGGTCGGTCGACGAGCTCGCGTAGTGGCGTGCGGGCCACACGTACGCCCGTCGCGTCCGAGCGGCCGTGAACCGCAGCGCGTGGTCGATCACTCCCCGCCTCACCTCGTCGTAGCGCGCGAGGCCGGGGAAGATCGGCAGGCCCGCCGCGTCGGCGGACGTCCAGGTCGCGGGGCGGAGACGGTTCGAGCGCAGGCTCCAGGTCGCGCCCGCCCAGGCGTGCCAGCGACCGCCGGCTCGCTCGAGCCCGCCGAGCTCGTAAAGGCGGCAGGCCGTCCTGTCGATCAGCAGCGCGTGATGGTCGCTGCCGCCCTCGATATGGACGCGCTTCGGGATCGGGTAGCCGACGTGGTCGCTCTCGTCCGAGTACTCGAACGTGACCCTCGAGCGCGCCGTCTTCTTCGTCACGACGTCGTAGGGAATGCCGATCGGCGAGCCCTCCCAGAGGCCCGAGCCGAAGTCCGCGTGCACCGCCGTGTTCGTTCCGATCGAGCGGATCAGCGCTGCCGAATCCTTCGCGACCGGCAGCGTGTCGACGCGCCGGTTCCAGGCGTTCGTCTTCGGGAAGACGGGGCAGCGTGGGGCGGAGGGCAACCGCAGAGCGGCGGCCGAGCCCGTGAGCCCGGCGACGGCAACGACTGCGAGGAGAGCGCGGACGGCGCGCATTCGGCCTGTATCGGCCCTACTGCCGCTCGGCCTTGACCCTCGCTTTGTGGGCTCTCTTCGCCTCCTGGTACGCGGCCAGGTCCTCGGCGGAGTAGACGTCGGCGAGGGTCGGATGACTCGGGGCGAGCTCACGCGCCGCCTCGACGCCATAGCGCTTCGCGAGCAGCGCCGTCAGCACCTTGAGCTTCATCTCGCCAAAGCCCGGCAGCTCCGCGATCCGGCGGCGGAGCTCCTCCGAGTCGGCGGCCTCGGCCCAGATCCGGGTCGTCTCGCCGCCGTATTCGTCGGCCACGATCGCGGCGAGCTCCTGCACGCGCCGCGCCATGTTTCCCGGGAAGCGGTGGATCGCGGGCTTCTCCCGGAAGACCTCTTCGAGCCGCGCCGGGTCGGTCGCGGCGATCTTCGCGGGCTCGAGGGTCCCGAGCCGCTGCCGCAGCTTGAGCGGCCCCGTAAAGGCCGTCTGCACCGGGACCTGCTGGTCGAGCGCCAACCCGACGAGCAGGGCGAATTGATCCTCGGCGAGGAGGCGGTCGGCCTCCTCGTTGCCCGTGAACGGCAGGCGGTCGGGCTTCGTCGACGTGGCCATGACGAAAGCCTAACCTCCCTCATGCTGCTCGAGCCAGCGCCGGGCCTCGTCTGCCGAGCGCAAGCGCACGACGCCACGGGTCGCGAGGCTTGTGGGCCATTCGCGCCGGTGACGCACGAACGAGCGGACCGTCCACACGAAGAGCGATTCCCGGCCCCAGAACGCGTTTCTCCACGTCTCGCGGTTGCCGTTCCAGAGCACGACGTCGTTACGGATCCGGTGCGACGTCCGGCGCCAAAGGCGCCGCAACGCCACGTGCAGAGGCAGGTCCAGCCAGACGATCGTGTCGGCTGCGTCGAGGACGAGGGTGCCGAGCTTGCCTTCGTAGTTCCCGTCGATCACCCAGCTGTCGCGCGTGCCGGCCATGAAGTCCCGGACGCGAGCCTGCAATTCGGCGGCGCTCGCCTCGCTCCAGTCCGGCCCGTGGTGAAGGGCGTCGAGCTCGGCGTACGGTACGTCGAGCCTCCGCGCAAGCTCGCGCGCAAAAGTCGTCTTGCCGGAACCGCTGATTCCCTTCACGTTGACGCGCACGCGGCAAAGCGTAGGCTCGGCCGCGGCCGGGTAAGCAGGGGGTATGCCCGATCCTCTCGAGAAGGCGAAGGACGTCGCCGGGTCCGCGGTTCATCCGGTCGAGACGACGAAAGACCTCGCAGCCGAGGCCGAGCGGGGCCGCAGCGCGCGGACGCCCGCGATCGCGATCACCGGCGTCACGCTGATCGTCGGCGTGATCGTCGCGCTTCTGCTTGCCGTCGCGCTCACGCTGTATTTCGTCTACGGCGGCCGCTAGCCGAACACGTCAACCATCCGCTCTGACGCGCTTTCGCGCGTGTATGTATCCCTGTGACTGACGATCGTTGGTGGGGCGGCTTCGACACCGTGATCCTCGGTCGCGGATGGTTCTCGCATCCTTGGCTGCAACGATGGCGGGTTGGTTGTCAGCGAAGCGTTTGGCTAGTCCCACGGCGGGAAGCCGAAGGAAGATGAACCGGCCGACCGGCGAGCCCAGCGCACGGTCTCAATCCAGCGACGATGTGGAAGTCGCCGTCATCGGCGCTGGCCAGGCGGGGTTAGCGATGGGGTACTTCCTGCGCCGCCACGGACGTCGTTTCGTGATCCTCGAGCGCGCGGCTTCGATCGGGTCTGCCTGGCACGAACGCTGGGAGTCGCTGAGGCTCTTCACGCCCCGACGCTACAGCGCGCTGCCGGGCCTTCCCTTCCCCGGCGATCCGGACGGCTACCCGACGCGCGATGAGGTGATCGCCTACCTAGAGCGCAACGCCGAGACGTTCCGGCTGCCGATCGAACTGAACAGCGAGGTCAAGCAGCTCGAGCTCGGCGACGACAGAGGCTTCCGCGTCGAGCTCGATGACCGGACCATCTCCGCCGACCAGGTCGTGGTCGCGACCGGCCCCTTTCAGACGCCCTTCGTTCCGAAGCTCGCCAAACGACTCGCCGACGACGTCTTCCAGACCCACGCGGTCGGCTACCGCAAACCCGACGAGGTCCCGCCGGGGACGGTGCTCGTCATCGGAGGGGGGAACACCGGCTTCCAGATCGCGAAAGAGCTCTCGGCGACGCACAAGGTCGTGCTCTCGATCGGTTCGCGCCAGACACCGCTGCCGCAGCGCCTGCTCGGACGCGACCTCTTTTGGTGGCTGACGAAGGCCCGAATCCTCGACAAGTCGGTCGAAACGCGTCTCGGCCAGCGCCTGAGCAGGAGAGAGACGCTGATCGGCTCGAGCCCACGCGAGCTCAAGCGGCGGTACGGGGTCGAGCTGAAACCGCGGGCGATTGACGCCGACGGCCGTATGGTTCGCTTCGAAGGCAGCAGCGAGCTCGAGGTCGATGCCGTCATCTGGGCGACGGGCTACCGCCCGAACTACTCGTGGATCATGTTGCCCGTCTTCGACGACGACGGGCGCCTGCGGCACCGCCGCGGCGTCACCGACATGCCGGGGCTCTACTTCCTCGGCCTCACCTGGCAGCACACGCGCGGCTCCGCGCTGATCGGCTGGGTGAAAGAGGACGCCGAGTTCATCGCGGAGCGGATCGCGGCCTACCACGAATCGAAGGCGCCCGCGCCTCGGGAAACGGTCGGTGCCGGGACACCTGCCCACGCTCGCTCGACCGAAAGGACCTAGGCAATGCATCACTCAGGCTCCGAAGGCCACACCCAGATCCTCGAATTTCCGCGCGAGACCGAGGGCCTGCCCGAGGCCCGGCTGGCGGAGCTGGTCGAGCTCGCCGACCGCGACGAGTTCGAGCTCGAGATCGTGCCGGTCAAGAAGCGGATCGGCGAAGCCACCGTGCGCATGCTCGCCTACAACGGCTCCGTCCCCGGCCCGACGCTGAAGGCCCCCCAAGGCGCGACGATCACTGTCCACGTGACCAACCACGGTGACCTCGACGCGACCGTGCATTGGCACGGCCTGCGTCTCGAGAACCGCTACGACGGCACCCACGACACGCAAGCGCCGATCCCGGTCGGCGAGACCTTCACCTATCAGGTGCACGTGCCCGACCCCGGCGCCTACTGGTACCACCCGCACATCCGCGAGGACTACGGCCAGGAGATGGGCCTCTATGGGAACATTTTCGTCACTCCGAGCGATCCCGACTACTGGCCGCCCGCCAACCGCGAGCTGCTGATTACCCTCGACGACATCCTGATCGAGAACGGTCGGATCGCCGCCTTCCGCGAGTCGGAGACGACACACGTGGCGATGGGGCGCTTCGGCAACGTGATGCTCGTCGCGGGGGAGCCCGACCTCTTGCTCGACGCCAAGCGCGGCGAGGTCGTGCGGTTCTACTTCACCAACACCGCCAACACGCGCGTCTTCAACGTCGTGCTGCCGGGCGCGCAGATGAAGCTGGTCGGCGCCGATGCTGGCCGCTACGAGCACGAGGAGCTTGTAGAGGAGGTTCTGCTTGCTCCGTCTGAGCGTGTCGTCGTCGACGTGCTCTTCGGAGAGGCGGCTGAGCTCGAGCACCGAACACCCGAACGCACCTACAGGCTTGCTTCGATCACGGTCGCCGACCAGCCGCCCGAGCAGTCGCTCGCCGCTGAGTTCGAACAGCTGCGGACAAACCGCGACATGGCCGAGCTACGCCAGCGGATTGAGCCCTTCCTGAAAGCCCCACCCGACAAGACCCTCTCGTTCGTTGCCGAGATGGATATGGGCGTGCCCGAAGGCGTACCCGTCGTCTACGCCTGCCCGATGCACCCGGAGGTCATGAGCGAGGAACCCGGCAGCTGCCCGAAGTGCGGGATGAAGCTGCTCGCCCAGGCGGCGGAGAAGACGACATACGTGTGCCCCATGCATCCGGAGGTGACAAGCGAGAAGCCCGATCGCTGCCCCAAGTGCGGCATGAAGCTCCTGCCAGCGGGCTTGGTCGGAGCAGGAGGTGAGCACGGCCACGAGCACCACCACGGACACGGCCACCACGGCCATGGTGAAGCTCAGGAAGAGCACGGCGGGCACGGACATCACGGCCACGGCCACGAGCATCATCGGACGGACGCGAGCCACGAGGCCGAAGGACACGGGCACAGCGGACGCGGAAGGGATTCCGAGCACGGCCCTCATGGGCACGACCATCAGCACGGCGAGTCCGAGCACGGTCACGACACCGCGCAGGGAATCGAGTGGGAAGACGACATGGTCGAGGTCAACCGCAGAACGACGCCGGCCAACATGCGGTGGAAGCTGGTCGACCGCGAGACCGGTGCGGAGAACGCTGGGATCGACTGGACCTTCCGTGTCGGCGACCAGGTGAAGTTGCGCCTCGTCAACGAGCTGGATTCAGACCACCCGATGCCGCATCCCTTCCACGTCCACGGGGCGGGCCGCTTCCTCATCCTCGCCCGTAACGACGTCGTGGAGCCGAATCTCGTCTGGAAGGACACGGTCCTCGTTCGCACCGGCGAGACCGTCGACATCCTGCTTGATGTGACGAACCCGGGGCGTTGGATGGCTCACTGCCATATCGCCGAGCACCACGAGAGCGGGATGATGTTCAGCTTCAACGTCGTTCCGCCGGAAGGCGATCAAGCCGCGGCCGAAGCGCCGACTAGCTAGCAGGCATCGCAACAACCCTCGCCGCGCCAACTTCCAACGCCCTCGCGCACAGCGACGGCGCCGATCACGAGCGCGGCGGCTGGGTCTGCCCACCACCATCCGGCGAGGGCGTTCGCAAGCAGGCCGATTAGCAGAGCGACCGACAGGTAGGCGCAGAGCTGGGTCTGCGATGCCTCCTTCACGGTCGCCGCCGAGTGGAGCTTGTTCCCAACCCGCCGCTTCACGTGGGCGAGTAGAGGCATGGTCGGGATCGTGAACATCGCAAGGCCGATTCCGACCCAGCTTGCGTCCGGCTCGTGGCCGCCGACGAGACTGCGGATCGACTCGATTCCGACATAGGCGGCAAGCACGAAGAAACTCGCAGCGATCAGCTGCTGCGCTCGCCGCTCGGCTGAGGGCGAACCGACCCGCCTGCCGGTGAACAGCCACAGGACGACGAACCCAGCGAGCGCCTCGATCAGGCTGTCGGCCCCGAACCCGATCAGAGCTATCGAACCTGCCGCGATCCCCGCGATCAGCGCAACGGCGAACTCAACGAAGTGGTAGCCGATGCCTCCCCACGCGAGTAGCCGCGCCTGACGTTCTAGGCGCGCACGCTCTGGGGCAGACACCTGCGGCGTCATGCTGATGATCGGCAAGGCACGCTCGCTCATGAACCTGAGCGTACCCCGCCGCCTGTCTTCGACTGGCTCTCGTACCCAGCCCCTCCCGCGCAGGCCTGCCCTTCCCAGGAGGGACGGGCAGGCCTGCGATATCGATCGCGCTTGCGCGCGGTCGAGCTAGAACAATGCGTGGATCGGGGTCGCCCAGCGGACGAAGGTCACACGCGTGACGCCGTCGCCCATGCGGTTCACGAACCTTGACTCGCCGACCGCGCCCGTTGGAACGAGACTCGACGAGCCGATCGTCGTGCTCGAGTCACGGTGCGCGTAGATCGTCGCAAGCTCGTCGTAGTCGTGCTGGTTCGGGTGAGTGCTCTTCGTATCTGAGGCCGACGTGTTGTGGTAGTAGTCCATGCAGGTATCGAGCGACGCGCCGGTCTCGCTCTGGTGGTCGAGCCCAAAGGTGTGCCCGACTTCCTGACAGATCACGTGCTGCATCTCGGCCGCGTTGTTGTACTGGTAGCTCGAGCTGCCGAAGTAGTAGTCGTTGTTTTTGACCGTGCCTTGCACGATGTGCTTCGTGCCTGACTGCAGCCAGATGCTCGCGACGCCGAGCCAGCCGGTGTTGCCGTAGCTCGCGCTGCAGACCTCGACCCGCCCGGATGTCGCCTTGCAGGGCTTCGGCCGTGTGCTGCTGGCGACGATGCTCGTGTCGAGCACGGTCGACTTCGACCAGTCTGACGAAGCCGTTCGAAGCATGTTGTCCCAGGGCCCGCTGACGCTGTCACCGAGCTTGACGGTGAACGGGTTCGCCGTTCGTGCCCAGTGGTACCCGTTCCACGAATGGTTCGCGAAGGCGGCCGGTGCCGAGGCGGCGGCAACCGCTATGACGGCGGCGACGGCGAGGAAGATCCTGCCTCTCATAAACCCCTCCTCCTAAAGATGACTGCGGCGCGCAGATTGTTGACACGCTAAAGGAAGCCCGTCAAGGAGCTCTACGAACGGATGCCGCGTGTCGCGTCTGCTCCACCTTTTCCGGCACGCGCCAAGAGGGCCCAGAAGGACGGGCGTACCTCTTGCAAAGATGGGTCGGTCGGCCCATGGACTGCGGCCGGTCCCTCACCCACACTTGCACGCACGGAAGTGTGTGGCCGGGGGCGCCTCGTGCCTGGAGGGGGCTAGAGGAGCCAGATCTGCGGTCTGCGGCACCGGAACGATCTCTTCGCCCGGCCTCACGCTTTCCGTCTCTCGTCAGCAGCGGGCACGAAGCGCGAGCACGGTCGCGGCGAACCAGCGGCCCCGCGGTCCAACCCCGTGCCGGCGCACCTGGCCCGGTCCGGTGTACCACGCGGCGAGCGCCCGGCGCGTGTCCCCGAAGGTCCGCAGGAGGTGGCGGAGGTACACGAGACCCACCCGCACGTTCCCCTCGACGTTGTGCGGGTACTGGCGGCCGGCGAGCACGCGCTCCACGTACAGCCAGGTTGCCGGAATGACCTGAAAGACGCCCCAGGCGCCGGCCCTCGATCTCAGATTGGGCTGGTGGCCGGATTCCATCCACGCGAGCGCGCAGGCGAGGCCTGGCTCGACACCGTAGTAGCGAGACCAACGGTCGATCGCGTCGCGTACGCCCGCCTGGACGCTCGAGTGGATGACGCGGCGACGACCCCGCCGCAGCGCCGCGAGGGTTCGCGGTCCGACGACGCCGTCCGGCGCCAGGCCCGCCCTGCGCTGGGTTGTCCTGACAGCAGCCCGTGTCACGGAGCCGAAAAGGCCGTCGAGAGAGAGACGAAGCCCCCTCTTTGCCAGCAGGAACTGCAGCTCGGCAACATCCCACCCTCGCCGGCCCCGACTGAGCAGCCTGTCGCCGAGCTCGTGTCGTGCCCAGCGGCCGAGTCTCGCCCGGGTCTTCGCGCCCGCGATCCCGTCGATCTGCAGACGATGGCGGCGCTGGAAGCGCTTCGTGGCACGCCGCGTCTGCGGCCCCGCGATGCCATCGAGCGGACCGTGGTAGAGCCCGCGCTGGGAAAGCGCGAGCTGCAGGGCCGCCACCTGCGGCGAGGCTGCTGCCGCATGCCCAGCCGAGGCGAGGGCGGCCACGAGTACGAGCACGCAGACGAGCCGCCGCCGCATGGCAGGGATCCGGTTTGCCCTTCCGGGCGGCTTTCCTGCCCGATCCGCCTGATCGGCTTAGGTCAACAAGAAATCCGCGCGGGCTACGGCGCCCGGTCGGCGGGCGGCTCGAATTCCTTCAGGTCGGCCTCGGCAACGTCCGCTGCGTCACCGGCCGCCAATCCTCCGGTTGCCGGTCCGCCGGACGTCGCCCACTGGTCGATCTCCGACTCCCCCGGATCATCGCCGCCGAACTCCTCCCGCTGGTCCGCCTGCTCGCTGCGGTTCCCGCCGATTCCCTTGATCCAGTCCCACAGGAACACGGCTCGATCTTACTAGCGGGCCGCAGCATGGCGGAGGCCGGCGATTTCTTCCACGGCAGCCCTCGGCGCTGGCGATACCCTGGGCGGATGGACCCGCTCGGGCCGTTCAGTGCCGAAACCCGCACCTGGTTCGAGCGCACGTTCGCGGAGGCGACGCCGGCGCAGGCGCTCGGCTGGCCCGCGATCGCGACCGGCGAGCACACGCTGATCCAGGCGCCGACGGGTTCGGGTAAGACGCTCGCGGCCTTCCTCTACGGGATCGACAAGCTCAACCCGACACCGGGGGAGGGCCTTCGGCTCCTCTACGTGTCGCCGCTGAAGGCGCTGAACTACGACATCGAGCGGAACCTGCGCGGGCCGCTGGCCGGCCTTCGTTCCGACCTCCGCGTCGCGGTCCGCACCGGCGACACGCCGCAGAAGGAGCGCCAGCGAATGCTGCGGCAGCCGCCCGACATCCTGATCACGACCCCCGAGTCCCTGTTCCTGATGCTGACGTCCCAGGCGAGGCGGATCCTCGGCGGGGTCGAGACGCTGATCCTCGACGAGGTGCACGCCGTCGCCGGGACGAAGCGGGGCGCTCACCTGGCGCTGTCGGTCGAGCGACTCGAACGGCTCGCAGAGAAGCCGAAGCCTCTCCAGCGGATCGGCCTGTCCGCGACGCAGCGGCCGCTCGAGGAGATCGGCCGCTTCGTGTCCGGCGGTCGCGAGATCCGGCTCGTCGACGCCGGCCGCTCCAAGGAGCTCGACCTCGAGATCGTCGTGCCGCTGGACGACATGACCGTGCCCGAGGAGGGCTCGTACAACTCCGTCTGGCCCTCGATCTACCCCGAGATCCTCAAGCTCGTCTCCGAGCACCGCTCGACGATCGTCTTCGTCAACAACCGCCGCCTAGCGGAGCGCCTCGCGCTGCGCCTCAACGACCTCGCGAACGAGGGAACGGACGGGCCCGTTCGCGAGATCGCGCGCGCGCACCACGGCTCGCTCGCCCGCGAGCAGCGCCTCGAGGTCGAGGAGCTCCTGAAAAAGGGCGAGATCCCCTGCCTGGTCGCGACGTCGTCGCTCGAGCTCGGCATCGACATGGGCGCCGTCGACCTCGTGATCCAGGTCGAATCGCCGAAGTCGGTGGCCCGCGGCCTGCAGCGGATCGGTCGCGCGGGGCACGAGCTCGGGGCCGTCTCCAAGGGGCGCATATTCCCCAAGTACCGGGCCGACCTGCTCGAGGCCGCTGTGGTCGCGAAGCAGATGCGCGAGGGGGCGATCGAGGAGACGGTGATCCCGCGGAACCCGCTCGACGTGCTCGCGCAGCAGGTCGTCGCGATCTGCGCGGACGAGGAGATCGAGGTCGACGAGCTGCACCGGCTCGTGCGCCGCGCCTATCCCTTCGCCGACCTCTCGCGGGTGCAGCTCGAGAACGTGCTCGACATGCTCGCGGGCCGGTATCCGTCGGACGAGTTCGCGGAGCTCAGGCCCCGGATCGTCTGGGATCGAAGCGGCGGCCTCGTCCGCGGCCGGCAGGGAGCGCGCCGCCTTGCGGTCACGAACGCCGGCACGATCCCGGACCGTGGCCTGTTCGGCGTCCATCTCGTCGACAGCGGGGGCCGTGTCGGCGAGCTCGACGAAGAGATGGTCTACGAGGCGCGCGCGGGACAGACGTTCCTGCTCGGCGCGTCGACCTGGCGGATCGAGGAGATCACCCGGGATCGGGTGCTCGTCTCGCCCGCGCCGGGCGTCCCCGGCGCGGTTCCATTCTGGCGGGGCGAAGGAGTCGGTCGGCCGTACGAGCTCGGCGAAGCCGTCGGCGCCGTCTCGCGTGAGCTCGCCGCGCTGCCCGACGGCAAGGCGAAGGACAAGCTTCGCGACGAGCACGCGCTCGACGTGCGGGCCGCGCAGAACCTGCTCCAGTTCCTGAGCGAGCAGGCGGCGGCGACGGGGGTCGTGCCGTCGGACCGGACGATCGTCGTCGAGCGTTTCCGCGACGAGATTGGCGACTGGCGCCTCTGTGTGCTGACGCCGTTCGGGGCCCGCGTGCACGCACCGTGGGCACTCGCGCTCGCCGCCCGCGTGCGCGAGTCGCTGGGCGTGGACGCAAATGCGATCTGGTCGGACGACGGGATCGCGATCCACCTCCCCGACGCGGACGCGGCGCCGCCGAGCGACCTCGTCGCGATCGAGCCGGAGGAAATCGAGGAGCTCGTCGTCAACGAGGTCGGCGACTCCGCGCTCTTCGGGGCGCGCTTCCGCGAGAACGCCGCGCGGGCGCTCCTGATTCCGCGCAGGCGGCCCGACCAGCGGACGCCGCTCTGGCAGCAACGGCTGAAGGCGCAATCGCTCCTCCAGGTCGCGCGCAAGTACCCCGCGTTCCCCGTCGTCCTGGAGACGTATCGCGAGTGCCTCCAGGACGTCTTCGACCTCCCGTCACTGAAGCGGCTCCTGCAGGGGCTGCGGACGCGCCAGATCGACCTCGTCGATGTCGAGACGCCGTCGGCCTCGCCGTACTCGGCGTCGCTCCTCTTCGACTACGTCGCCAACTACATGTACGAGGACGACACGCCCCCGGCCGAGCGGCGGGCGCAGGCGCTCTCGCTCGACCGCGAGCTGCTCCGCGAGCTGCTGGGCCAGGAGGAGCTCCGCGAGCTGCTCGACCCCGACGCCGTCCACGAGGTCGAGCAACAGCTTCGCGGCGATCCCCGCAGCCCCGACGAGCTGCACGACCTGCTCCGGCTCCGCGGCGATCTCGCGGTCGGCGAGTTCGACGAGGCCCAGGCCGCCGTGCTGGAGACCGAGCGGCGCGCGGTTCGCGCGCGCGTCGCGGGGGAGGAGCGCCTGATCGCGGTCGAGGACGCCGGCCGCTATCGCGACGCGCTCGGCGTAATGCCTCCATCCGGACTGCCGGATGTCTACCTCGAGGGCGGCGAGCGGCCTCTCCGGGCGCTCGTGGTCAGGTATGCGAAGGGCCGTGGCCCGTTCACGACCGCGCAGGCGAACAAGCGCTTCGGGATCGACGTCGAGTCGGTCCTGCACGAGCTCGAGCGCGAGGAGCTTCTCGTCCGCGGCGAGCTTCGCCCGGGGGGCACCGAGCGGGAGTGGTGCGACCCGGAGGTGCTGCGCCGCCTGCGCCGCGCGTCGCTCGCCGTGCTCCGCAAGGAGGTCGAGCCCGCCGAGCAAGCGGCCCTCGGCCGCTTCCTCCCGAGCTGGCACGGGGTCGATCGCCGCGCGACGCTTCGCGAGGCGCTCGTACCCCTGCAGGCCCTCGCGCTGCCGGTGTCGCTCTGGGAGTCCGAGGTGCTGCCGCGCCGCGTGCACGGCTACGCCCCGGCGCAGCTGGATCAGCTGTGCGCCTCGGGCGAGGTGGTCTGGGTCGGCGCCGGGCTCGATCGAGTCGCGTTGTACTTCCGCGAGGACGCCCCGGTCCTCGGTCAGATCGCCGGCGCGGAACCGCCCGAGGGCGAGCTTCACGACCGCATCCGCGCGGCACTCGGCGGCGGCGCGCTGTTCTGGTTCGACCTCGTCGCCGAGACGGGCCTGGAGACCGAGCAGGCGCTACCAGCGCTCTGGGATCTGGTCTGGGCCGGCGAGGTGACGAACGATGCGTGGCAGCCGCTGCGGGCCGGGCGCCGCTACGGCGTGCCCAAGCCGGAACGGCGGCCGCGCCGCTTCTCCCGCCGCCGGGCTGCCGAGATCACGGCCACGCAGGGGCGCTGGTCGCGGACGGAGCGCCTCTTCAGCGGGCAGCGGCCCGACCGGCGGGCGCTCGCGGAGTTGCTGCTGGAGCGGCAGGGAATCGTCACGCGGGACGGCGTCCGCGCGGAAGGCATCTCCGGGGGGTTCGGGGCCGTGTACGGGGACCTCAAGGCCCTCGAGACGCTCGGGCTCTGCCGCCGGGGCTACTTCGTCGAGGGACTGGGCGGTGCCCAGTTCGCCCTGGGAGGTGCGGTCGAGCGGCTGCGCGAGCTCCGGCCGCGGGAGGGCGACGAGCTCGATGACCTCGTGCTGGCCGCAGCCGATCCGGCGCAGCCTTACGGAGCCACGCTCCCGTGGCCCAAGCGGGAAGGCGCCGGCCGCGCCGCCAGGGTCGCGGGCGCGCAGGTGGTCCTGCTCGGCGGCGAGCCCGCGCTCTTCGTCGAGCGTGGCGGCCGCTCGCTCGTCCCGCTGCGTGAGCCGGACGAGACCTGGCTGCGGCCCGCCCTCGCTGCGCTGGTCGAGCATGTCCGTGCGCGGGGCGGCAAGAAGCGCCTCGCCGTCGAGCGCTTCGACGGTGAGCCCGTCACCGAGAGCGAAGCAATGCCGCTGCTCGTCGAAGCCGGCTTCCTTCCCGGACCGCGGCGGGCCGTTCTCCGTCCGTAGACAGCCGGCCGAGGACGAGCCCGAAGAGGAGGTGCCGGGCCGTCGCCTGCATGTACGCACGGCCGTTGGTCAGAAGCGGCGGCACGCCCTCCTCGCCGCGGGCCGGGTGGTATCGGTCGACGAAGTACGAAAGCGGATACAGCGTCACGTGCTCCGCGAGCGCCATCGCCACCGCCAGCTTGCCGGGTCCCACCGGCAAGCGGCGCCTGACCGCTCCGTAGACGACGCCGAAGATCGCGCCGTTGACGGCGTGGACGGCGAACCCGGCCGGACGCCATCCTCGTCCGCGTGTGACCGTCTTGCCGAGCAGGGCGATATCGGAGTAGTCGCAGCGAAAGAGCCGTCGGTCGATCGGCTCGAGCAGGCCCCAGGCGGTGGCCGCCGCCGCGCCTGCGAGGGCGTCGCGCTTCACGGCGCCAGCCTCCGCAAATTGCGGACCGCGGCACCCAGGCCGCGGGGAGTCCGGTGCGCTCCCGCTGCCCGGACGGTGGCGGCGTCGATTGCGCGCCCGCCGAGGACGAGCGACGTCTGCGCCGGGAGCTTCGCGCTCTTCAGCTCGCGTCGCAGGCGTTCGACCCGGTCCTCCATCGCCGCGCTCACGCACAGCACGCGTGCATGCACCCACTCGGTCATCGACGCGGCTGCCGAGACAGGCACGTCGGCCCCGAGATAGACGACCCGCCAGCCGTCCGCCCGCAGCAGCACACCCAGCATGAGCAGGCCGAGCTCGTGCCGCTCTCCGGGGGCGCACGCGAGCACAGCGGTCCCGCGCACGCCCGGGGCTCCGGAGGCGAGCAGCGGCTCGAGCCTCGCCCTGACCTCGGCGCTCAGCACGTGCTCCTGCGCGACGCTGAGCTCCCCGGCCGCCCAGCCCTCTCCCGTCCGGGTCAAGAGCGGCGCGATCACGTCCGTCAGCGCCCGCGGGAGGTGCTCGACGGCGAAGGCCTGGTCGAGCAAGGACCGCGCCGCGGGCAGGTCGGTCCGGAGGATCGCCTCGTACAGCGCGTCGCGGAGCTTGGCCGGGGTCTTCGGCGCCTCCAGTGACCCGCCGCCGAGCATGGCGGCGGCCTCGCCGATGCGGTATCCCTCGCCGACCCGCTCCTTCAACCACTGGACGCGCCCGACGTCGACCTCGTTGTAGCGCCGGTGTCCCCCGCTCGACCGGGTGGGGCGCAGCACCCCATATCGCTGCTCCCACTTCCTGAGCGTGTCGGCGGCGACGCCTGTTCGCTTCGCCACGGCGGCGATGTTCAGGTACCCGGCCATCCCGGACAAAATTGTGACACTGACGTCGCGAGTACGCTGGCGGACATGCCCGAGGGAGACTCGCTGGCACGGGCCGCGCGACGGCTGCAGGTGCTCGTGGGCGAGCGCGTCGGTGTCGAGGCGCCTCATCCGCGAGCGGCCCTGAAGCGGGTTGCGGAGCGCCTCGACGGCAAGCGCCTGCTCGCGGTCGAGGCCGTGGGCAAGAACCTGCTGTTCCGCTTCGAGGGCGGGGTCGTCCTGCGGAGCCACCTCAGGATGTCGGGCCGCTGGACGGTCGATCCGCGCGGCGGCAGGCTCGTCGGCCGGCCGTGGCTCGTGCTCCGGGGGGCCGAGCGGGAGGCGCGGCTGTGGAACGGGCCGGTGCTCGAGCTCGATGAGGGTGCCGTCCGCAGGCTGGGCCCCGACATCCTCGCCGAGCCGCCCGACCTCGGCGCGATGGTGGCCAACCTGAGACGCGATCCCCGCCGTTCCGTCGGAGACGCGCTCCTCGACCAGCGCCTCGTCGCCGGGATCGGAAACGTCTGGAAGGCGGAGTCTCTCTGGGAAGCGGGCGTCTCGCCCTGGCGGCGCACGGGTGATCTGACGACCGAAGAGCTCCGCCGCGTTCTGATCGCCGCGCACGAGCTGATGACTCTGTCGCTGAAGACCGGGCGCGAACGGCGCGCCGTCTACAACCGCGCCGGCCGGTCGTGCCGCCGCTGCGGCACGCCGATCCGGGCCCGCGGCCAAGGGGACGACAACCGCACCGCCTACTGGTGCCCGGCCTGCCAGGCAGGGGAGGAGCCGAGAAGCGCGTACGGGTAGACGTGCCCGTGCGCGCTCCGCATCTGCACCGGTCGCTTCGGCTGTTCGGCCTGGCGAGCTTCGCGCTGCTCTCGCGGGACGTCGACAGCGGCGCCGAGATCCCGTTCTCCTTCGAGCAACACGACGGCGGCAAGCGCCCGCTCTATGACTACCGGCCGCTCGTGACCGGCTACATCGAGGGGCGCGCGGGCAGGCTCGCTGTCCTGCCCGACGCGCTCGCGGCGCTCGAGGAGCTGCGCCGCGAACCGACGGCCGCGATCTATGCGAGGGCGCACGCCGGGGGTGAAGCGAGCGAGAACCAGGCGCTGGTCCGCACCGTCCTGCTGCCGCTCGTTGAGGGGACGGCGGAGGCCTGCGGAGGGTTCGACTGGAACGACGAGGCGTTCGAGCGAGTCTACGGCGAGCTGGAGCGGTCGCTGTTCGGCAAGCGCAGGGCCTACGCAGCGATCGCGCCGCTGACCGGGCTCGGGGCCGGCACGCAGATCGAGCTCGGACGCGGGATGCGCGTCAGGATCGCCGCCGCGGGCGAGCTGGCCGCCCACTGGCCCGACGCAGTGCGGCTGCTGCCTCCGGACTTCGGCCGCGAGCCTGACCGTGTCTGCGTCCTGGAGCTCGAGCGGCCGCTCGAGCGAGACGAGGCCCACCCTCCCGATGCGGCGGGCGAGCTCGCCGACGCGGTTTCCGCGATTCGCCTCGCGACCGCGGCGCCGGTCGCCGCAGGGCCAGTCCTCTTCGAGCGCCTCGACTGGCGGCCCTTCGGCATCAGGCCGGCGCTTCCGATCGCGGCGACGCAGCCGCCGGGCGAGCCCTCGCGACTCGACACGTTCCGCGGCAAGCTGGCCCGTGACCTGCTCGAGCGGATCTCGATTGCCGACGAGGATCCGGAGCTCGCCGAGGCGCTCGACCGCTGGGAGCTCTCCCTCTTCGCGGCGGAGCCGTTTCGCTCCGAGCAGCTGCGAGAGGCGCTGACGGCCCTGCTCGGCGGCGTGGACGGGCTCTGGGCGGCGACGGTACGAACGGCGCTGCTGCTCGGCGAGACCGCCCGCGATCGCTCCGATCACCTCGAACGTCTGCGCTCGCTCGGCGCCGGCGCACCGGCCACGGCCGAAACGGCCGACGCGGTCAGGCGCGCGATGGTGGAGAGCCTCCTGCACGGCGACCGGGCAGCACTCGTGGCGGCGCTGGACGACTCGCTGCTCGGCCTGCGCGCCCGGCCGACCGGCTTCCTGACGGCTGCCGCCTGTTAGAGAACGGGCTCAGGAGTGACGATGTCACCCGGGCAGGAGGAAGACTCGGAGAGACCGACCGAGACGATCCCGTCCTTGTCGGCGAGGTCGGCCCAGGTGCGGTCGACCCGGACCGGCAGGCAGCCGATCACGTCGCCGTCCGTGTCCTCGAGGACGAACAGATCGACGACGTCGTTCGCAGGCAGCTTGTGGATCTCGGCCTCGCCGGGCTCGAGGGTCGCGCTCCAGAGCGGGTCGAAGTCACCGTCGCACCGGGCCGTGTCGCACCACCGCACGCGCACCGGGCTCGAGGTGTCGTTGCGGATGTTCAGCGCGAGCCGGTCTCCGCCCGTGTCGAACGCGCCCGCGACCAGCGCCGCAACGAATCCTGCGACCGCGAGGAGCGCCAGCACGACGCCGATCGCGATCCAGAACTTCACGCCCCGTGACATGAACGTCCGGGTCTGGGCGCGCGGGCTCTCGAGGTCGGGAAACGGGTCGACCCAAGGCTTCTCCTCCTCGTACGCCCGCCGCCGGCTCAGCTGCCGCAGGTTCTGCCGGATCGCGTAGATCAGGTTCTCCCGTCCGATCTCGGTCCGCTCGTCGCGGGCGATGACGCCGTCGGCGAAGTCGAGCACCTGGCGGAGCTGATTCTCGTTCCGCCGCTTGAGGGCGTCGCGCCGCGCGGCGTCGAGCCTGCGCAGGGCTGCGTTCGGGTCGTTGCGCTCGTATGCGGTCCGCGCGGCGTCGACGTTTCGCTCGAAGGTCGTCGGCACGGGGGCGAAGGTAACGCCTTCGGCGCACATCCGACACGGATCCGCGCAATTTCACCGGCTACGGTCGGATCGTGGACGAGGCCAGGGCGGTGCTGGCGAGACTTCGGCGGATCGAGACGCTGGAGCGCGAGGGCGCTCCGCCGCCGACGCTCCTGGCCGAAATCCGGGAGCTGCTGCGCGAGGGCGAGGCGTGGCTGTCGGCCGAGCCGGGCGCTGAACGTGCCGCCGACGCGCTCGAGCGCCTGCGCCTCGCGCCCCACGCGGAGCGGTCGCCGGTCGCGTAGATAATGCCCGTGTGCCCGAGCATGTCGTGCACTGGGACGAGGTCGGGGCCAGGCATCTGGAAGCCGGCTCGATCGCGGGACGCTGGGCCCGGCTCGGCGACGCCGCCGGCGCGGTCGGCGTCGGGGCCAACCGGATCCAGATCGATCCCGGCAAGCGCTCGACGCCGCTTCACATGGAAGGCGACGAGGAGGAGATCTTCTACATCCTCGGCGGCTCGGGCCTGTCGTGGCAGTACGACGGGGAGGACTTCACCACGCACGAGATTCGCGCGGGCGACTGCCTCGTCCACCTCGCCGAGCACGAGGCGCACAGCGTCGTCGCGGGGCCCGAGGGGATCGACTATCTCGCCTTCGGCACGCGAGCCTGGAACCGTCTGACCTACTTCCCGCGGCTCGAGGGAGCGCGGCTCGGGCCGGCCTGGGCTGAGAAGCTCCCCGAGCACCAGTGGGTGCGCGAGGCGGCGCTGGGTGAGCCCGAGCTACCCGAGCCGAGCCCGCGGCCTGCGCGCATCGTCAACATCGACGAGGTCGAAGAGGAGACCTGGGGCAGGGGCGACATTCTGGCGCACACCCGTGATCTCGGCATCGCGGCCGGCTCGGTCCGGACGGGCATCAACTACACCCGCGTCGAGCCGGGAATGCTCAACTGCCCACCCCATTGCCATTCGGTCGAAGAGGAGATCTTCGTGATCCTGGAGGGCGAGGGCTCGCTCTTGCTCGGGGACGAAGAGCATCCGATGCGTCCGGGACACGTCGTCGCGAGGCCGGCGCGCACGCGCGTCGCCCACGCGTTCCGCGCCGGTGACGGAGGTCTCACCCTGCTCGCCTACGGCACACGCGACGACGCCGACATCGCCTACTACCCGCGCTCGAACAAGATCAATTTCCGAGGCGTCGGGGTGATTGCGAGGATCGAGAAACTCGACTACTGGGACGGGGAGGGGGAATAGGCGCGCCGCAAGCGGTCCGAAAAGCGAAAAAACCGCTGCATTTTCAGCGATAAAGGGTTCGGCTACTATCAGACGAAAGAAAGGGTCTGATGGGGCTGGCACGCCTGCTTCCGCGACCGGGAACCCGGGACGACATTTCGAAAGGAGCCACGGTGGGGAGGGTCATCGCCTTCGCCAACCAGAAAGGTGGCGTCGCAAAGACGACCACTACGCTCAACCTCGGCGTGGCTTTCGCCGAGCAGGGCATGCGTGTTCTCCTCGTCGATCTCGACCCGCAGGGCAACCTGACCATGAGCCAGGGCCTGAACCCCGACGCGATCGAGCGCTCGATGTTCGACGTGCTCGTGCACCGGGTTCCGATCACCGAAGTGATCCACCAGGCCGAGGCCGACCTCGCGGTCTCGTCGATCGATCTGGCCGGAGCCGAGCTGGCGCTCTCGAGCATGATCGGGCGAGAACGGGCGCTCGAGAAGGCACTCGCGCCCGTGAAGGAGAATTACAACTACGTCCTGATCGACACGCCACCGTCCCTCGGCCTGCTCACGATCAACGCGCTCGTCGCGTCGGACGGCGTGATCGTCCCGGTGCAATGCGAGTACCTCTCGCTGCGCGGTCTCGTCCAGCTCGAGAACACGCTGTCGATGATCCGCGAGAACCTGAACCCCGAGGTCGGCATCCAGGGGATCCTCCCGACGATGTACGACAACCGCACGCTGCACTCCCGCGAGGCGGTCGAGATCCTGCAGGAGAACTTCGGTGATCTCGTCTTCGGGACGAAAATTCGTAAGACGATCCGCTACGCCGAGGCGCCGGTAAAGGGCAGCTCGGTGCTGAAGTACGACCCGTCCGGTACCGCCGCGGAGGCCTACCGCGAGCTCGCAAAGGAGGTTCTCAATGGCTCGGCGCCGCGCCAGCATGCGTGAGGGCCCGCTCGCGGAGCTCTTCCGCGCGACCGAGGCTGCCCAGCGGCAGGCCGAGAAGGGCGATGAGCCCGCGACGGAGGCCGAAGCGCCGGTCACCGCGCCGCCGGATGCCTCCGAGCCCCTCGAGGAGACGGTCGAGCACGTCCCCGAGTTCGCACAGACGCGGGAGGAGCCGCCGATCGCCGCCGTGCCCGAGCGCGAGCCGGAGCCCGAGCCGGCTGCCGAGCACGAGCCCGCCGCGAACGCGGAGCCCGAGCCCGAGCCGGTTCGGCTCGAGCGCGTGCCGGAGCCGCCGCCGATGCTCCAGCCGCTGCCCGAGCAGCCGGCGCGCCTGCACCGCGTTCCGCGCGGCGAGACGGCTGCCTACCTGGCCGTCATCAAGGTCGTCGGCGTGGGCGGGGCCGGCCTGAACGCGCTCGACCGGATGATGGACGCCGGCATCGCGCAGGTCGAGTTCATCGCCGTCAACACCGATATCCAGCAGCTGCGGATGAGCGACGCGCCTCTCAAGATCCACATCGGCCGCGAGCTGACCGAAGGGTTGGGCTCGGGCGCGGATCCGGACCTCGGACGCAGCGCTGCCGAGGAGGGCTACGACCAGATCAAGAACGCGCTGCGCGGCGCTGACATGGTGTTCGTCACCGCCGGCGAGGGCGGCGGCACCGGCTCGGGGGCGGCGCCCGTCGTCGCGCGGATCGCGCGTGAGCTCGGAGCGCTGACGGTCGGCATCGTCACCACGCCGTTTCGCTTCGAGGGCACGCGGCGAAGGACGACCGCCGAGCAGGGCGTCGAGGAGCTGCGCCGAAACTGCGACACCGTCATCGTGATCCCGAACGAGCGCCTCCTCGAGGTGCTCGACAAATCGACGTCCATGCTCGACGCATTCCGGATCGCCGATGACGTCCTGCGGCAGGGCGTCCAGGGCATCTGCGACCTGATCACGCTGCCGGGGCTGATCAACCTCGACTTCGCGGACGTGCGAACGATCATGCAGGACGCGGGCACGGCCCTGATGGGGATCGGCTTCTCGACGAGCGAGAACCGAGCGCGCGACGCCGCCGAGCGGGCGCTCCGCTCGCCCCTGATCGACCAGCAGATCATCGCCGCGAAGGGAATCCTCCTCTCGATCGCGGGCGGGGACGACCTCTCGCTCTACGAGGTGAACGAGGCGGCCGAGGTGATCCGGCAGGCGTCGACGGACGAGACGAACATCATCTTCGGGGCCACGGTCGACGAGCGGCTGACGGGCCAGGTCTGGGTGACCGTGGTCGCGACGGGCTTCGGGACGCAGGGGATGCGGGCCCGCGTCTTCGGCGAACGGCCGCTCACCGAGGACTCACTCGAGCCCCCGAGCTTCTTGCAGACGTAGCGATCGCCCGACTTAACCTTTCCGGTCCATCTCGGCAGGTACGTCTGAACGCGATCGTCGCGCGGCAGGTCGCCGAGCTGCCGAACGGCCGCTACGCGCCGATGTTCGCGCTGGGGTGCGTCCCTGGAATGACGCCGGGGTACGACCTCGCGGCGGGCCTAGGCGGCAACGTCCACCACTGGCCGCGCCCGGCCACGAACAGTTGACACGACACCTTGAGCGCGATCGCCGCGTCCCCCTAAGGAAGGCAGGTCTGCGGTCGCCGTCCCGCGAAGGCGGCGATCGCGCGGCGCGCGTTGACGTGGAACCGGAGCTGCACGTCGCCGGCCGCGGGGGCGCGGAGCAGGATCATCGAATCGAGCCCGGGGTCGAGACAGCCGGCCGACGCCATCCAGTACGGCGAGTACCGGATCGCGAGCCGGTAGGTGCCGCGGGACGCCACACGCACGGTCACACGCGTCTGCGTCAGCTCCACGACGCGCGCCGGTGCCGGGCCCGTGATCAGGGGTCGCGGGGCGGGCACGGAGTAGATCGTCACGTGCTCGGTGCGGAAGACGGGCGCCAGGCCCGAGCGGCCGCTCCGCAGGAGCTTCGCCTCCTTGCGCGCGCTGTAGTCGAGGGGCGCGTCCGTGAGGACGACGTAGCGGACGCCGAGCGAGTGCAGCCACCCGAGGTAAACCCGCTTGCCGAGCGACTCGTCGTCGTAGAGGACGCGGTTCTGCGGGAAATCGTTTTGCCGGAACCAGCCTCGCGCCAGCGGGATCCCCGCCCGAGGTAGATAGACAGCGTCCCAGTGGCCCGCGGTGTCGACCGCCTCGACGCGGTAGGAGCGGCTGAGGTGGTGCTGCAGGTACTTGATTGCCGGCAACCAGTACGCGCGCGAGGACGCCGGGTCGGCCTCGCTTTTCGCGAAGCTGAACGCAAGCGGGGTGACGTTCCACGAGAGAGCCAGCACGAGCGTCGCGAAGGCGACGGGGAACGGGCGCCAGCGGCGGAGTGAAAAGGCGAGCACCATGACCGGCAGCGCCAGAAAGCGGAGCCGCGCCACGTTCTCGCCGACCGCGGAGGGGACGGCGAACGCGCCCAGGCAGCCGACGAAGTAGACGACGAACACCGAGCAGAGGACGTGCGCGCCGTCGACGCGCCAGGTCAGCGCCGCCCCGGTGATGCAGAACGCCGAGACAGCGAGCAGCTCCTGCCAGGAGAACGGGTAGTGCCCGTTGTCCGGGAAGAGGCGCCAGAGAGCGGCTTCAGTGGCGAGCATCGCGACGACGAACGCGGCCGGGATGACGAACTTGCGCCGGTCACGCCAGCGGGCGAAGCCGATGCCGGCGAGGACGACCGTCAGCAGCAGGAACGCGAGGGGGCTCGCGGCCACCGTGAGGGCGGCAAGGGCGCCGAAGATCCAGCGGCGACCTGACTGAAGTGCCCAGAGCGAGAGCAGCGCGAGCGCCGCGCCGAGCACGAACGGGAAGGCCGCCGAGATGACGATTCCGGCCCAGACGACCGCGAACGTGCGGCCCGACCAGCGGGCGGTCGATCCCCACTCCCGTCCGAGCACGAGGGAGAACGCGAACGCCGCGGCCGCCACGCTGCCCACCGCGAGCACCTTGATCCCCAGCAGGGCGGCGAGCGGGTAGTACGCCAGGCTGTAGGTGATGAAGCTGTAGCGCCCCGAGTACCAGAAGTTGTTCCAGAAGGCGAAGCCGTGCTGCAGGAACGCAGAGCGCTGATAGGCGTGGGCGGCGAAATCGGCCCCCGGGGGCCCGAGCCAGAGGAGCAGCGATGCGAAGATCGCGGCGGCACAGGCGCAAAGAGCCGCCTCGCGAGCGACCGCGGTCGGACGGGCGTTCACGGGCCTGCACGATAGCGCGGGGATCCGGACAGGCCGATTTTTGCGGTCCGGGCGCCGGTTACCCTTGGCCGCGTGAGAGGCGCGATCGCAGCCGGGCACGCTCTGACCGCCGAGAGCGGCGCGGACGTCCTCCGCGCGGGCGGGAACGCCGTCGACGCATGCATCGCCGCGGCGTTCACTTCGTGGGTCGTCGAGAGCCCGTTGACGGGCCCGGGCGGCGGGGGCTTCCTCCTCGTGCACAGGGCGCGCGACGACTCGGTGCGGCTGCTCGACTTCTTCGCCGCGATCCCGGGCCGGGGCCTCGATCCGTCTCGGGTGCGGGAGATGGAGGAGGTCGACGTCGAGTTCGACCGCGACACCTCACAGGTCTTCCGGATCGGCGCCGCTTCCTGCGCGGTGCCGGGCACGGTCGCCGGCCTCGCGTCGGCGCACGCCGCCTACGGCACGATCCCCTGGGGTCGCCTCCTAGAGCCGGCGATCGCTCTGGCGCGCGAGGGGTTCGAGCTCACGCGCCAGCAGGCCTACCTGCACGCGATCCTCGACCTGATCCTCCGCCACACGGAGTCCGGACGCGAGATCTACGGTCCCGAGGGCAGGCTCGTCGCGGGCGCCCAGCTGGTGCTGGCCGACCTCGCGCGCACGCTCGAGGAGCTGGCCGAGCAGGGGGGCGCCGCGTTCTATGGAGGCGAGCTCGGCCGGCGTCTCTGCGAGCACGTGCTCGCAGAGGGCGGCAGCCTGACGGCCGAGGATCTTGCCGCGTACCGCGTCATCGCTCGGCGCCCGATCCGGGTCGCCTTCGGCCGCCACGAGTTCGTGACGAACCCACCGCCGTCGTCCGGCGGCCTGCTGATCGGCTACGGCCTCCTCTTGCTCGACCGGCTCGGCTTGGACACGAAGCCCGGCAGCGCCGAAGCGGTCGCGCGGCTCGCCGAGGTGATGCGGGAGCAGACCCGTGCGCGTGGAGGCAGGTTCGCGACCGACCTCTACCGAGGCGGCCTCACCCGGACTCTCTACGCGGACGGGACGGTGGCGTCGGGGGTCGAGCGGATTCGCGCCCGCGAGGCCGGACGCGTCGAGAAGGCCGGAGCGCCGGGCACCACCCACATCTCCGTCGTCGACGCCGCCGGCAACGCGGCCTCGCTGACTGCCTCGAACGGTTCCGGCTCCGGCGTGGTCGTTCCCGGCACGGGCATCCACCTGAACAACATGCTCGGCGAGTACGACCTGAACCCGGTTCGCCGGAGCGCCGGCTCCTCGACGGGTCGCCGGCTGACGAGCATGATGGCGCCGTCGCTGGTCCTGGAGGGCGAGCGGCCGCGGCTCGTCGTCGGCAGCGCCGGCTCGGTGCGGCTCCGCGGGGCGATCCTCCAGATCGTCGTCAACGTCGCCGTCCACGGCATGTCCGTGGCGGAGGCGCTGGAGCAGCCGCGGGTGCACGTCGAAGAGCCGTACGTCCACTGTGAGGGCGGCTCGGATCCCGCCGAGCTCGACCGCCTGGAGGAATGGGGATACGACCTGGTGCGCTGGCGGCGTCGCAACCTGTACTTCGGCGGGGCCTCCGCGGTCGAGCTGCGCGAGGACGGCTCGCTCGCGGCAGCGGGGGATCCGCGGCGCGGCGGCCACGGCGTGGTCGTTTGACCGACGTGATCGTGAGGCGGGCGACGCCGGGCGACGCCGCCGGGCTCGTCGCGCTCGGGCGGGAGGTCGGCGCGGAGCCCGAGGGTTGGCTGATCACGGACGGCGATTGGCGCGACGTCGGCGAGGAGCGGCGCTACCTCCGGGCGATCCGGCGCACGCCGCATGCCGCCGTGTTCGTCGCCGAGGCCGACGACAGGATCATCGGGCGGCTCTCGCTCGCCCGCGACTCGCATCCGGCGAGCCCGCACGTCGCCGACCTCGGACTGATGGTCGAAGCCGGGTACCGGCGCCAGGGGATCGGCACCGCGCTGCTCGACCAGGCGGTCGAGTGGGCCCGGGAGGTGGGCGTCGAGAAGATCGAGCTCCACGTCTTTCCGCACAACGAGGCCGCGATCAGGCTCTACGAGCGGTTCGGGTTCGAGCGCGAGGGAATCCGCCGCCGTCATTACCGGCGCCGGGACGAGCGCCTCGACGCCGTGCTGATGGCCCTGCACGTCTCCTAATGGAGTCGCTCGTCCAGGACTACGGGCTCGTCGTGCTCTTCCTGCTGATCGGAATGGAGTCCGCCGGGGTCCCTCTCCCGGGGGAAACCGCCCTCGTTGCGGCCGGCGTTCTTGCCTCGCGCGGCAAGTTCGACATCACGGCCGTGGTCGTCGTCGCGGCGGCCGCCGCGATCGTCGGCGACAACGTCGGCTACTGGATCGGAAGAGGCGGCGGCCGCAAGCTCCTTACCCGCTGGCCCTGGCTCGAGCGTCACGCCTCGCGCGTTCTGCCGTGGTCGGAGCGGTTTTTCGCGCGGCACGGCCCCAAGACGATCTTTCTCGGCCGCTTCGTCGCCGTCCTGCGCGTGACCGCGGCCTGGCTGGCCGGTGTGAGCAAGATGCACTGGTGGCGGTTTTTCCTCTGGAATGCCGCCGGCGGGATCTGCTGGGCGCTCTTGGTCGGGCTCATCGCCTACTTCCTCGGCCAGGCGGCCGCCGATGCGGTCAATCGCTACGGGCTGATAGGAGGAGGCGCCGTGGTCGGGCTACTCGCGACCGGGGCGCTTGCTCTCCACGTCTGGCGGCGCCGCGTCTTCGAGGCGGAGAGCGAGGGTTAAAGAGGGTTTCGGGCCTGCGGCTTGAACTCTGTCGGCCGTGGCCATGCTGGCGGGGTTGTGCGAAGCGGTGGACGCTCGTCCGTACATGCGGGGGCACGGCGCGCGGGTCAGCGCCCTTGCCGAAACGGTCGCGCTGCGCCTCGGGTGGGGAGCGGCGCGGCTGCAGCGGCTGCGGGTCGGCGCGCGGCTCCACGACCTGGGCAAGCTTTCGGTCGCAGACGCGATCTGGCACAAGCCGGGCCGCCTCACCGACCGGGAGTACGAGGAGATCCAGCGCCATCCCGCCGCCGGCGCGAGGATGCTGGCACGGCTGCCCGAGTTTCGGTTCACGATTCCCTATGTGCTCTTCCACCACGAGCGGTGGGACGGCGAGGGCTACCCCTCCGGCAAGGCGGGGCACGCGATCCCTCTGGAAGCCCGAGTCCTCGCGGTCGCCGACGCGTTCGACGCGATGACGTCCCCACGCGCGTACTGCGGCCCGATCGGCCACGAAGAGGCGTTGGCGGAGATCGACCGCTGCGCGGGAACCCAGTTCGACCCGATGGTCGCCGGCGTCTTCGTCGAGCTCGTCCAGGAGCGCGCGCCCCGGCTCATGGCCGCCGACGGCTAGCCGTATCCCGCCAAACTTTCCTAGTAACAGTCTGTTACTAGGCCTCGGATCAGAGTGCGGACCAGACCTCGAGCTTCTGGCGGGTCCGGCGGATGACCTCGTCGGTGAACTCGGTCGTGCCGGCGTGGCCACCCAGGTCGGCCGTGCGCGTGCCGTCGGCGACCGCCTCGAGACACGCCTCGCGGATGGCACGAGACGCGGTCTGCGCGCGCTCGTCGCCGTAGCCGAGCAGCGCGGCGCCCGCGAGGATCATCGCCATCGGGTTCGCGACGTCCTTCCCCTGGAGTGACGGCGCGGTGCCGTGGGCGGCCTCCGCCATCACCGTTCGCGGCTCGAGCTCGTCGTCGAGGGCGATCAGCATCGACTCCGAGCCTGCGATCGAGCCGAAGAGAGGGAGGACGAGGTCGGAGAGGATGTCGCCGTCCCGGTTCAGCGACGGGATCACCAGTGGATCGCCGCTGGACGAGAGCAGGAGCGCGAAGGTCGCGTCGATCAGCTGCGGCTCGTAACGCACCTCGGCGTGGCGCTCGGCCGCGGCGTCCATCTCCTCCTTGAGCATCCCCTCGTAGATCGGGCTGACGGTGTACTTCGGCCCGCCGAACACCTTCGCGTCCGTCCGCTCGGCGAGCTGGAACGCGAACTCCGCGACGTCGCGGCAGACCGAACGCTCGATTCGCTCCGTCCGGAACGCGGCCTCGTCGGCGCCGTCGCCCTCGCGCCACTCCTTGGCCCCGTATGCGTCGCCGACCGCCATTCGCACCACGGAGATCGGCGCGTGCACGCCGCCGATCGGGGCGACCCCGGGGATCCGGCGGCCGGTGCGGACGATCACCCTGCCGTCGATCTCCTCGCGCAGGATCCGGTTCGGGGAGCCGACGTCTTCGGCCCCCTCCGGCGTCACGGTCGCGGCCTTGAGGCCGAGCCCCGCCTGCTTCAACGCCGCTGCAGCCTCGTGCACGACGCCGTTCTTCGACGACCGCCGCGACTCCAGCGAGAGGTCATGGCGGGGAAACTCGAGCTCGACACCCGTCACGTCGGCGGCGAGCACCCGCAGCGACTGCTCGAGCAGCTCCTGCCCGGTCTCGTCGCCTTCGAGGACGACGATGGTCTTCGCGTCCATGGGTGCGCGATTCTAGTAGCGGGATTACCCAGCGCCCTCGAGGGCATGACGGGCAGCATGGCTAGAAGAGGGGGATGGACGCGCGCCGGGTCGCGGCGGAGCTTTCGCTACCTGGATTCGCGCGGGCGGCGGATCACCGACGAGGCCAAGCTCGAGCGGATCGAGGCGCTCCGCATCCCGCCCGCATGGCGAGAGGTCTGCATCTCGCCCCGGCCGACCGCGAAAGTCCAGGCGACCGGCCTCGACGCAGCGGGCAGGCGCCAGTACATCTACCACGACGATTATCGGGCCGCACAGGAGCAAGCGAAATTCGACAAGCTGACGCGCTTCGCCGACGCGCTGCCGGGATTGCGCGAAGCGATGGCGGAACACATCGAGCTCGAGGAGCTCGCGCTGGAATGGACGTGCGCGGTCGCAGTTCGACTGATCAATCTCGGCTGGTTTCGCGTCGGGGGAGATCGGTATGTGAGGCGTCACCAGACATTTGGCATCACGACTCTTCGAAAGAGCCATGTCTCGGTGCGCGGAAGCCGCATCGCTTTTCGCTTCCGCGGCAAGCACCGCATCTGGGTGCGCACCGCGCTGGTCGACACGGAGCTCGCCGATGCGATGAAGGCTCTCCTCAAGGCGCCCGGCGGTAGAAGGCTGTTCCGCTACCGGCAGGACGGCGAGATCTACAACCTGACCGGGCGCCGCCTGAACGAGTACATCGGCGAATTCATGGGCGAGGACTTCACGGCGAAGGACTTCCGCACCTGGGGCGGGACGCTGATCGCAGCGATCGCGCTTGCCGAGAAGGGACCGGCGGACACCGAGGCCGAGGCAAAGCGCATTCTGGCAGGGGTCATGCGGACTGTGGGCGAACGGCTCGGAAACACCGCGGCAGTCGCGCGCTCTTCCTACGTGAGCCCGGCAGTCGTCGAGCAGTATCTCGACGGCCGCACGATCGACGATTTTCGCCCCAGACATCTGCGGGTCGTCGGGGCGCATGACATGGGGCTCGATCTCGAAGAACAAGCGCTTGTGAGCCTGCTCCGTTCTTGGCGAATTCGCCGGGCGCGCAAAGCTGCGTAGAATTCATCTGGCATTTCCCTTAAGCTTTTCGCCGCCCCTACGCAAAGGAGATTCCAGGATGGCTCGCAAGACGGTGCTCGTCTGTGATAACTGCGGCAAGGAAGTCGAAGAAGGTAAAGGCGCGACGATGCGCGTCAACTATTCGGATGCACGTCGCGGCTCGAAACAGGCCGATCTTTGTGACGCCTGTGCGGGCAGCATGCCCGGTCACGCCGCCGCTCGACGCGGCCGGCGGCCGAAGTCCGTCGCGGCCTAGCCCGCAAGGGCCGGTCCGCGAGCCCTTTTCGCACTTTCCGAACGAGCTCGGCGCGCGTCGGCAATCCCGTCTTGTGACGGGACTACGATGGGCCGATGGCCCTGACGCTGCTCGCCGGGCCCGCGAACGCGGGCAAGGTCGCCCTCCTGCTGGAGCGCTACCTCGCCACGCTCGCACACGAGCCGTTTCTGATCGTGCCGAACCGATCGGACGTCGACCGGGTCGAACGCCACCTGCTCGAACACTGCGGCGCCTTGATGGGCGGCGACATCGGCACGTTCGACGGGCTCTTCGAGCGGCTCTCGCGCGCTGACCCCGGCGGCCACCGGCGCGTCGCCACCGACGCCCAGCGGAGCCTCATCGTCAGGCGTGTGATCGCGGACTCGGCGTTGAACGGGTGGACCCGCTCCGCTCGCTTCGGCGGCTTCGCCGACGCGCTCGCCGCGACCCTCGGGGAGCTCGAGTCGGCGCTGGTCGAGCCGGCAGAGCTGGACGACGACCTTGCCGGGCTCTACGGGAGCTATCGCGACGAGCTCGACCGCCTCGCGCTCTGGGACCGCGATCTCGAGCGGCGCCACGCCGCCGAGCGCCTGGGAAGCGACCTCGCCGCATGGGACGGCCGCCCGGTGTTCGCCTACGGCTTCGAGGATCTGACCGGCGCTCAGTGGGCGCTCCTTGAGGCGCTCGCCGCCCGCGCCGAGGTCACGGTCTCGCTCCCCTACGAGCCGGGGCGCCCCGCGTTCGCCTCGCTCGAGCGAACCGCGGCCGACCTCTCCGCGCTTGCACGGCCGCGGATCGAAGAGCTTCCTCCGCGCCCCGACGTGCGGCCGCCCGCGCTCGCGCACCTCGAGCGTGCACTGTTCTCCGAGCGCGAGACGGGGCCGGTGGCCGAGCTCGACGCGACAGTCCGCTTCTTCGAGGCCGCGGGCCGCCGTGGCGCACTCGAGCTGGTCGGCGAGGAACTGCTGGAGCTGATCCGCGCAGGCACCGCCCCCGAGGAGATCGCCGTCGTCTGCCCGAGCACCGAGCGCTTCCGGGCGCCGCTCGAGACGGCATTCGGCTCGCTCGGCATTCCCTATGCGGTCGAGGGCAGGATCCGCCTCGACCAGACCGCGTTCGGCGGGGCCCTGCTCGCGGTCCTCCGCTTCGCCTGGCAGGGCGGCACGCGCACCGACCTCTACGCCTTCCTCCGCTCGCCGTACTCCGGGATCTCGCGCGCGAGTGTCGACTGGATCGAGGGCCGCCTGCGCGGTCGCGCGGTCGACGACGGAGCGCGGACGGAGGAGGAGACGATGCGCCTTCGCGACGGCCACCCGCTCCCACCGCTCGACCTGCTGAGGAAGGCGACGACCCCCCTGGACGCCGTGCGCGAACTCGGAGGCTTCATGCTGCGAGCCTCGTATGGGCTCGAGGCCCCGCCAGTCGGCGAGGAGTCGCGCCAGGATTTGCGCGCGTACGAGGCAGTCCGCCGCCTCGTCGAGGAGCTCGAAGGCTGGGTGGCCCTCGGTGGCTCGCTGACCTTCGACGAGATCGCCTCCGCACTGGAGCGAGCGCCGGTTCGCGCCGGCGGGCCGGGTGAACCCGGCCGCGTCGACGTGGTCGACCTCCTGCGCGCCCGTACGCGCCGCTACGAGGTCGTCTTCGTGCTCGGCCTCGAGGAAGGAACGCTGCCTCGCCGTGCCCAGACGTCCCCGTTCCTCGACGACGAGGCGCGGCGCGACCTCGACACTCGCGTTCGCCGCGCGCGGCTTACCGGCCCGGACTCCGTGGAGCGCGATCGCTACCTCTTCTACACCGCGTGCACGCGGGCCACACAAAGGCTGTACCTCGTCCGCGAAGCAGCGAGCGACGAGGGCGGCCCGCGCGAGCCGAGCCCGTTCTGGGACGAGGTGCGCGGGCTCTACCCGGCCGACGACGTCAGGCGCTCGACGACACGTCGGCCGCTCTCGGCGCTGACGTGGCCGGTCGAGCGCGCGCCGACGGAGCGTGAGCGCCTTCGCGGGCTCGCGGCGCTCGCACCCGTCGACGCAGAGGGGGCGCGCTCGCTCGCGGAAGCCAATGGATGGGAGCGACGGATCGATCGCGCCCTGGCCGCTTTCGCGCGGCCCACCAGGCTCACGCATCCGCTCGTCCTGGAGGAGCTCGCTGCGAAGACCAACTTCGGCGTGACCGAGCTCGAGTCGTTCGCCGACTGTTCGTCGATCTGGTTCGTCGACCGGCTGATCTCTCCACGCACGATCGACCAGCAGGTCGATCCGCGGCTTCGCGGCCAGGTCGCACACTCCGCGCTGCACAAGTTCTTCGCGGGCCTTCCCAAGCGGCTCGGCGTCGAGAAGCTCGCTCCGGAGCAGCTCGACGAGGCCCTCGCGTTTCTCCGCGAATGCCTGACCGAGGCGCTCGAGGGGGTCCGGATGGAGCTGACGGAGCTCCAGCGGAGGGAGCTCGAGCAGGGTCTCCTGCGCGACCTCGAGCAGTTCGTGCGGGACGAGGCGTCGTCCGAGCTGCAGCTCGTCCCACGGCGCTTCGAAGTCTCGTTCGGCTCCGAGCGCTCGCCCCAGGAGCTGCAGCGCGGCCTCGATCTCGGCGGCTTCACGCTGTCGGGAAAGATCGACCGGATCGACCTCGACCCGTTCAGCGCTCGAGGGATCGTGCAGGACTACAAATCCGGCAAGACCGCGCACTCGGCGGCGCAGATCGAGTCGGAGCTGAAGCTCCAGATTCCGCTCTACATGCTCGTCCTGCGCGATCTGGTCGGCGTCGAGCCGCTCGGCGGGATCTACCGCGCGCTTTCGGGCAAGCGCGACGCGCGCGGCCTGCTCCGGGCCGAGGCCAAGGAGGACGGCGTACCGGGGTTCTCGCGGAACGATTACCTCGACGAGGACGCGTTCTGGGGCCAGGTCGACCGCGCACAGGAGCTGGCGCGTAAGTTCGTGGAACGCATCCGCGACGGGGACGTCCGACACGACCCCAAGGGTGGCGATTGCCCGCCGTGGTGCGAGCTCTGGCGGATGTGCCGCGTGAGGCGGGCGTGAACACGCGGCCGAACCCGGAGCAGCGGGCGGCGATCGAGGCCGGCGGGCACGTCTTCGTGTCTGCAGGGGCGGGGACCGGCAAGACGCGGGTTCTCGTCGAGCGCTTCGCGAGCGCCGTCTGCGACGACGGCGTCGACGTCGGCTCCGTGCTCGTGATCACCTACACGGAGCGGGCAGCGGGCGAGCTGCGGGCGCGGATCCGGCGCGAGCTGCTCGAGCGCGGGCGGACCGATCTCGCGCGCGAACTGGACGCGGCGTGGATCTCGACGATCCACGGCTTTTGTCACCGGCTGCTGAAGACGTACCCCTTCGCAGCGGGGCTCGACCCGCGATTCCGTGTCCTCGACGACAGCCAGGCGCGGGTTCTTCGTGGCGAGGCGTTCGAGGTGGCGCTCAGCGAGTTCTGCGCGGGCGACGATCCCGAGCGTCTCCGGCTGCTCGCGACGTACGGGGCGAGCGGGCTGCGACGGATGCTGACCGGGGTGTACGAGACCCTCCGGGCCGCCGGCCGGCCGCTCGACCTGCGGCTCGGCGAGGGCCCTGCGCTGGTTGACCGCGTGGTGGCGCTGAGGGAGGCCGCCCGCTGCCTCGTCGACGAGGAAGGTTATGACGAGCAGCGGGCCCAGGCGCGCCGGCTGCTCGAGCTGCTCGAGCGCGATCGGAGCGCCGACGACCTGCTCGACCTGTCGGAGTTCGCGACGCGGGGCGGACCACGAGAGCGCTTCGAGAGCTACGAGGCGGCCCGCAAAGCTGTCGAGCAGGCCGCCCTCGACGAGGTCGCGACCCGCGACCGCGAGCTGCTCCAGGAGGTTCTCGAAGGGTTCGCGCACGCGTACGCGGGGGCGAAGGAGCGTGAGTCGGGCCTGGACTTCGAGGACCTGCAGCTGGTCGCCCGCGAGCTGCTCACGGAGCACCCGGAGATCACGCAGCGCGAACAGTGGCGGTTCCGCGCGGTGATGGTCGACGAGTTCCAGGACACGAACAGGCTCCAATGCGATCTGATCGACCTGATCGCCGGGGACGAGCTCTTCTTCGTCGGCGACGAGTTTCAGTCGATCTACGGTTTCCGGCACGCCGACGTGCACGTCTTCCGTGAGCGGCGCGGCGAAGCGGGGACGCTGCTGCCTCTGACGCTCAACTACCGCTCGCGGCCGGAGGTCCTCGCCGCAGTCAATCACCTCTTCAGCGCCGATTTCGGCGACGAGTTCCAGCCGCTCGCGGCCTCGGGCGACTTCCCCGATCCTGTCTTCGGCACCCCGGTCGAGCTGCTGGTCACGGACAAGTCGACCTACTCCGGCACCGGGACGCACTGGCGCCGGGGCGAGGCGCGCGCCGTGGCGCGGCGTGTCCACGAGCTCGTCGAGTCCGGTGCGGCCAAGCCGGGCGAGATCGTCCTTCTCTTCGCGGCCGGTACCGACGCCGAGTGGTACGAGGAGGAGCTGCGCGCGCTCGGGCTGCCGACCTACCGCACGACCGGCCGCGGCTATTTCGGCCAGCAACAAGTGGCCGACCTACTCGCCTACCTCCGACTGCTGCACAACCGCTACGACGACGAGGCGCTCGTGACCGTGCTCGCCTCGCCGCTCGTCGGCGTCTCCAACGACGCCCTCGTGCTGCTGCGCCGCGCGGCCTCGAAGCGGCCGCTGTTCAAGGGGCTCGAGCGGACGTTGCCTGCGGGGCTGGCGCCACGCGACGAGCGCTTGTTCCAGGCCTTCCGGCAGCGGTTCGAACGGCTCGTGGCGGCCTCGCGGACGCTGTCGCTCGAGCGGCTCTGCGAGGAGATCGTGACCGCGCACGACTACGACCTCGCAGTGCTCGCCCAGTGGGACGGGCGCCGTCGTTACGCCAACCTGCGCAAGCTCGCGCGGCTCGCGCGGTCGTACGAGGAGCTGCGCGGCGGCGACGTCGAGGGCTTTGTCCGGTTCGTGCGCGAGCAGGACGAGGCCGGTGCGCGCGAGCTCGAGGCCGTGGCCGAGGAGGAGGACGCGGACGTGATCCGCCTGCTTACGATCCATTCGGCGAAGGGCCTGGAGTTCAAGGTCGTCGTCGTGGCCGATGCGGGCCGGGACCGGGCGGCGCCCGGGGCCGACGAGATCCTCGCGCTGCCGGACGGCCGTTTCGGCTTCCGGGTTGCCGATCCGGCCACGGGCACGCGCCGCCCGACGACCGCGTACGAGGAGGTGCGCGCCGCGAGCCGCGAGGAGGCCGAAGCCGAGCGCCGCCGTCTCTACTACGTCGCGATGACGCGCGCGATCGACCGGTTGATCGTGGCGGGCTCGATCGATCCCGAGCGCGCCGCCGACGAGAGGACGCCGATCGGCTGGGTGCTGAGCAGGCTCGAGGTCGAAAGCCTCGACGATGCGGCCGAGGCGCCGCTCGAGCTGGAGCGCGAGGGGGCACGCGTCCTCGTCCGCCTCGATCGCTTCGCACCCGAGGCGGAGCCGGCGCTCGTCGGCGCACCTGTCGGCGAGGCGGAGCCTGAGCCGGGTCAGCTGGCGCTGTTCGAGGCGGCGACAGGCGAGCCGCTCGTCGCGGCGGCTCCGCGCCTGCCCGAGCTCGAGGCGGTACCAGAACCGCCGCTGCACCGCGTGCGCCGCCTCTCGTACAGCGCGCTCGCGTTGTTCGAGGCGTGCTCGTACCGGTACTACGCGGAGCGGGTCGCCGGCATGCGTCCGGCGGACGCGTCCGGTTCGGTGCCGGGACACGAGGGCCTCGCTGCCACGGAGATCGGCGACGGCGTCCACTCCCTGCTCGAGGCCCTGGACCTGCGCGAGCCGCGGCCGCCCTTGCCGGATGAGCTGGCGGCTGCCGTTCGCGCGCGGTACCCGGCCGCGACCGAGGGTGACCTCGAGCGGATCTCGGGCTTCGTGGCGGCGTACTGCGGGTCGGAGCTCGCGAGCCGGCTCGCGGATCTCGAGGGGGCGGCGCCCGAGCGGCCGTTTGCCTTCGAGCACGACGGCGTCCTCCTGCACGGCCGGCTCGATGTCCTCCACCGCGCGGAAGGGCGCGCGCTCGTCGTCGACTACAAGACGAACGTGCTGGAGGACGCGACGCCGGACGAGCTCACCGAACGCGACTACCGCGTGCAGCGGCTCGTCTACGCGCTCGCGTGCCTGCGCGACGGAGCCGACGAGGTCGAGGTCGTCTACCAGTTCCTCGAGCGTCCGGACGACGTTGTCTCGACCACCTTCGCACGCGCGGAGCTGCCGGCGCTCGAGGCGGAGCTCTCGGCCGCGATCGCCCGGATCCAGGAGGGCGTCTTCGTGCCGACCCCGAGCGAGTTCGTCTGCTCGGGCTGCCCGGTGCTCGACGTCGTCTGCGCCGGTCCGAGGCTTCGGCAGTACACGGAGTCGCCGCCGGCGGAGCTGGCCGTCGGTTAGCTCCGGTGCCGCGGAGCTTCGTCCACGAGGCGCGGACGCGCGTCGGCCCGCGACGGGCCCGCATCGTCCCGATCATCGAACGTCTTACGGCCGCGCATCCGGACGCGATGATCGCGCTGAAGTTCCGCAACGAGCTCGAGCTGCTCGTCTCGGTGATGCTCTCGGCCCAGACGACGGACGTGAACGTGAACCGCGTCACGGCGACGCTGTTCGAGAAGTACCGGCGGCCGCAGGACTACCTCGCCGTGCCGCAGGCCGAGCTCGAGCGCGACATCTTCGCGACGGGTTTCTTCCGCCAGAAGGCGAAGTCGCTGCGGGGCACGATGCGGGTGCTGCTCGAGGAATTCCACGGCCAAGTGCCGCGGCGGCTCGACGAACTCGTCCGCCTGCCAGGTGTCGCTCGCAAGACGGCGAACGTCGTCGCCGCGGAGCTCGGCGACCCGCAGGGGATCGTGGTCGACACCCACGTCCGCCGGCTCGCGCAACGGCTCGGCCTTACGCGTCGCGAGGATCCGGTGAAGGTCGAGCTCGACCTCCAGAAGCTGGTGCCGCACGAGTACTGGGGCGTCTTCCCACACCTGCTGATCTGGCACGGCCGCCGCGTCTGCATCGCGCGCGTCCCCCGGTGCGGGGCCTGCGTGATCAACGACCTCTGCCCTTCGAGCCGGGTCTGATTCGGATTTCACGCCGAAGCCGTTCAGGCGCTTCGTTCGGGGACTGTCCCCACGAACTGTCTGCAACAGTCGTGTGTGGACGAAAAGTCACAGATTCGTTGCGCTTCGGGCATGGCTGAGACGGCGATCGTGGTGCTGTTTCCGGAGCTCGAGCCGCTCGTCGGCGAGCTTCGGCGGTTGCACACTCGAGACGGGGCGCGGGGCATGCCGCCGCACGTCACCCTCGTCGACCCCTTCGCCGACAGCGCCGAGGTGGCGGGTCGGCTCTCCACGGTCGAGCGGGAGCTCGGGAGCTTCGCGCCGTTCGAGGTCGCCGTGCGCACGAGCGCCCGCTTTCCGGAGTTCCTCTACCTCCAGCCGGAGCCGCGCGAGCCGTTCGTCGCGCTGACCGAGGCGCTGATCCGAGCCTTCCCGGAGTTCCCGCCCTACGGCGGCGCCTTCGACGAGATCGTGCCGCACATCACGGTGGCGGGCGGCGAGGCCGAGGTGCTCGACCGGCTCGAAGGCTCGCTCGACGTCGACGTGAGGGTGTGGGTCGAGCGCGCGTGGCTCGTCCACGACACACCGCAGGGCTGGCGCAGGCACACCGCGTTTCCGCTGAGCGGGCGCACACGCGTCTGACCCGTGTCACACGCCCGCCCGTAGGCTCGGGGGCGTGCGCGAAGTCGACCTCGCGGTCTATGCGGACGCCCTTGCGGGCGAAGCGGCCGCCTATGCCGCGCGGGCCGAACGCATCCGCTCGAAGCTGCGCCAGGCGAAGATCGAACGCCGCGCCAGAAACGAGCTGCCGGCGGCGACCGTCGACCGCCTCGAATCGCTCGGCCTCCTCTGCGTCGCCGACGAGCGCGGCGCCCACGGCGAGCTGCGCGAGCTCGAAGACTCGCTCGCCGCGCTCGAGGAGCTGCAGGCGTGGGTCGAAGGGGAGCTGGCCGCCGCTACCGCGGGGTGAGCGCCACGAGCAGACCGCCGTCCTCGTCGTAGGCGGGGAAGAAATCGCCGCGGACCGACTTCCGCTGGCCCGCCCGGGTCCGCAGCTCGAGCTTCTCGCCGAGTCGCCGCACACCCCATTCGAGCGCGAGCCGCACAGGGTTCTTCGCCTCTTCGAAGCCCGTGACCTCCAAGCCCTCGAGCACCTCGCGGCCCATCAGCTCGTCCTCTTGGTACCCGGTCAGCTCGAAGACGCCCCGCCCCGAGGCGAGGATCCGGCCGTTCTGGTCGCAGACGACGAACCCCGTGCCGGGTGCCGGGTAGTAGTCGTCCATCAACTCGAACAAGAACCCGAAGCCGCAGCGGTGGCACGAGACCGCCTGCTGGCTCAGGCCTTCCCTGCGGTCGTGATCGACCGACCGCTCCTTGCAGTTCGGGCAGATGAAGTAGGGCATGGCCGTAGGGTAGAGCGAGGCTGAGGGGTCAGAGCCAGCCCTTGCGCCTGAAGTACACGACCTGCCCGACGGTCGAGGCGACGATCAGCGCCCACGACCACAGGTAGCCGTAGTGCCAGCCGAACTCGGGCATGTGCCGGAAGTTCTGGCCGTAGAGCCCGACGATGAACGTCGGCACGAGCAGGATGGAGCCGATCGCGGCGAGCCGCTTCGTCACGTCGCTCTGGTCGTACGCGATCTTCGTTTGCAGATAATCGCGCGCTCCGGCGGCGAGGTCGCGCGAGAGCTCGAGCCCTTCGTAGGCCCGGAGGATCTTGTCGTAGGCCCCGAAGAACTGCAGGTCGACCTCGCGCGGGAAGAGCTTGTGCTCGCGGTGGAGGAAACGGCGCTCGTCGAGCTCGATTCGGTCGTCGGCCACAGCCCGCACGGCGTCGCGGGTCGGCCCGAGCGTCCGCCGGATCCGCAGCAGGTCGTGGCGCAGGTCGGACAGGCGCTGCCGTACCTCCGCGGGAGGGCGCTGCTCGATCGCATCCTCGACCTCGTCGATCTCGGCGTTGAGATCGTCGAGCAGGTCGAGGTACCGGTCTGCGACCTCGTCCACCAGTTCGTACAGCATCAGGCCCGCGACGGGCGCCTCGTGCTCGCAGGCGGCACGGAGGCGAGCCGGGTCGAACACCTCCTCGCCGCCGGGCGGCGTCTTGCGAACCGTGACGACGAGCTCGTCCGTCAGGACGACGTCGACCTCCTGGTAATAGACGCGGTCTCGCTCCCGCTCGACCGCCGCCGCGAGGAACACCCCCCAGACGTACGAGCCGTGCGCCTCGAGCTTCGGCCTCGGCAGTCGGTCCTCGCTGCGAGGGCGATGGACGATCTGTCGCACGACGTCGGCGAGGACGTCGGCCGGAACGGCCTCCCGGACGCTCGTCTCGTCCGGATCGACGAGGTCGATCCACTCGGCCACGCGGCCGAGCGTAGCTCCGGCGTCGGCTAGCCCCGTGGGGCGGTCAGCGCCGTCTCCACATGCCCCTCGCGGGCCGCGAGCCAGCGTTCGGCGTCGAGCGCCGCCATACAACCCATCCCCGCCGCCGTCACGGCCTGACGGTAGACGTGGTCGACCACATCGCCTGCCGCGAACACGCCCTCGACGTTCGTCGCGGTCGATCCCGGGCTGGTGACGAGGTAGCCCTCGTCGTCGTGGTCGAGCTGGTCGAGGAAGAGGCCGGTCGTGGGATCGTGTCCGATCGCCACGAAGAGGCCGTCGGCCGGGAGCTCCGTCGCCTCGTCGGTCTCGACGTTGCGGATCTTGACGCCGCTCAGCTTGCCCTCGTCGGCACCGAGGACGTCCTCGACGACGACCGGTGTGACGAAGTCGATCTTCTCGTTCGCACGCGCCCGGTCGACCATGATCGGCGATGCCCGGAACTCGTCACGGCGGTGCAGGACGGTCACCTTCGAGGCGAACTTCGTCAGGAAGATCGCCTCCTCCATGGCCGAGTCGCCGCCGCCGACGACCACGACCTCCTTGTCCGCGTAGAAGGCCGCGTCGCAGACCGCGCAGTACGTGACGCCACGGCCGTGCAGGGCGCGCTCGGACTCGAGCCCGAGCTGGCGCGCGGTCGCGCCGGTCGCGACGATCACGGATTCCGCACGGTGCTCCTCGTCACCGACCCAGACCCGGAACGGCCGCTCGCTGAGATCGACGCGCGTGACGTCGTCAGCGACGAACTCCGCGCCGAACCGCTCGGCCTGGCGACGGAACTCACCCATCAGCTGCGGGCCCATGACTCCGTCGGCGAAGCCCGGATAGTTCTCTACGTCACTCGTGATCATCAGCTGGCCTCCCCACTGGAAGCCCTCGATCACGAGTGGATTCAGATTGGCTCGCGCGCTGTACAGCGCGGCGGTGTAGCCCGCGGGGCCACCGCCGACGATGATCAGCTCGCGAACATCGACATCGTTGTCGTTCAATTTCTCCTCCAAAAGCTCAATGGGCCTGTGCCGGCCCTCACAGTATTGAACGAATCGGACCGCCTTAACGTTCCCCGCCTGAGCAGGCAAAATGCCCGGCCATGAGCACCTGGCGCCTTCTTGGCACGGCCATTCTCGCCATCGTGACGTCACTCGCGCTCGCCGCGGGTGCGCAGACACGCACCGAGGCGACGCGCTTCCTCGTCACCGTTCGCGGGACGGTCACCAAACAGTGGTCCTACACGGCCTCCAAGGTCGAGACCGACTGCGCGACCAGGATCGAAGGCCACGGATCGCGAACGATCGCGCTCAGGAGCTCCGACGTCTCGGTCGTCTCCGCGAGCTGGGGCGGGGGGAAGGCGCGCGCCAGGTTCAGCGGTTCGATCCGGCTCGCCGGAACGATCAAGCAGGCGGGCACGCAGCGGATCACGACCAGCGGCACGGCCGGCTGCGACAAGGGAACGCGACGCGTCGCATGTCCTCGCATCACGCGGTCGTTCCGCGCCAAAACCGTGCGTCTCGTCAGCAGGCGCGTTCACCGGCTCGGGCTCCGCCGCGTAGCAGGCCTCGTGCCCTCGGACGTCTACACGAGCTGCCCTGGGGAGCCGACAGCGGTGCGGGCATCGGGAAGCGGGATCGAGCTCGCGAGCGCCGCCTACAGCGAGCGCGATTTCTTCGCGCGGACGACCGCCGGCGTGACGCTCCAGGGCAGCGCCGACATCACGACGAAGCTCCTGGGCTCGCCGGGCAACGTCGTCCAGCACGTCCGCTGGACCCTGGTCCTGCGCCGCGCCGGCGGCTAGGCGACGAGCTCGCCGCAGAGGTAGAGGCGTCCGTCGCGGACGTCGCTCCGCCTCGAGAGGCGGTGCGGCTCGGACTCCCCGGGCGCGATCAGGTGGACGACCTCGTGCCCCCGCACGGTCAGAAGCTCCGCGATCAGCCTTCTGTGGCAGCGGACCCACGGGGTCTCGGCGCACATGAGACACGGCAAGTTCGCGGCCAGCGCTCGGCCGAGTGCGTCCTGCCATGCCGGCGACCCCATGCGGGCGGCGTAGCTGCGAAACGCGGCCGTGCGCAGGCAGCCGAACCGCTCCTCTCCGGGCTCGTCGCTCCGCATCCCGCCGAGCTCTTCTGCGTGGCGATACCGCAACCCCGCGGCTTCGACGGCGGCGGCGAGCGGCGCCAAGTTGAACTGCGGGTTCCGCCTCGACGCCGGATAGCGGCGGACGTCCACCAGCGTGCCGGCGCCGGCCTCTTCGAGCGCCTCGATCAACTCGGCGAGCTCTCGCCGTCCATGGCCGATGGTCAGGACGCGCACGCGCTTAGAATCGCGATTTTCCGGCAATGTGAGGCGCCGATGACCGCAACCGTCAGCTGGGATGGACTCCGAGAGCTCGCTGGGTTTCGCGCGGAGAAGGGCTGTGCGATCAGTGTCTACGTGGCCCTCGACCCGAGCGAGGCGCCGACCGCCGCCGACGCGGCCACCAGGATCAACTCGCTGATCCACGAAGGCGAGGAGCGAGCGAGCGCTGCGAACGAGCTCACGCACGAGCAGCGTGAATCGCTGCGCTCCGACCTGGCCCGCATCCGCGAATTCTTCAACGCCGAGTTCGACCGGGACGGCTCGCGGGGCGTCGCTCTGTTCTGCGCGGGCCTCGACAACTTCTGGCACGCGCTTCCGCTCGCGGATCCTGTCCGGGACACGATCAACGTGGCGCGCGAGTTCTACCTCTCGCCGCTCGTGCCTCTCGTCGGCCGCGGCGACGGCGCGCTCGTGGCCTTCGTCAGCCGCGAGCGCGGCGACGTATATCGCCTCCGGTCCGGACGCCTCGAGGAGCTCGCACAGCAGTTCGACGAGACTCCCGGCCGGCACGACCAGGGCGGCTGGTCGCAGGCGCGCTACCAGCGGCACATCGAGAAGCTCGTGAGCGACCATTTCAGGCGCGTGGCCGAGCTGCTCGACCGTCAGGTTCGCCGGCTGCAGAGCCCGCGCATCGTGGTGATCGCCGCCGAGGAGAACCGAGCCGACTTCGACGACGTGATCTCGAACGACGTCAAGCATGCGATCGTCGGCTGGGCGCAGGCGGAGGCCCACGCTTCCCCTGCGGAGCTGCTCGCCGCCGCGCGTCCCGTGCTCGAGGGTTGGCACGCGAAGCAGGAGCAGGACGCGGCTGAGCGCTGGCTCGAGGAAACGGGCCGCGGCGGGCGCGCATCCGCGGGCTGGCCGGCGACACTCGAAGCCGCGTCCGATGGGCGTGTGGAGCTGCTGCTCTTCCAGGATCGCGCCGAGCAGAGCGCGTGGCAGTGTCCGAAGTGCGGGCGCGTCAGCGCGGAGGGTGGCGCGTGCCCGCTGGACGGCACCCGGATGGAGGAGCGGGGCGACGGCCTCAACCTCGCCGTGCACCAGACGCTCGCGCACGGCGGCAGCGTCCTCGCGCTTCGGCACCACCAGGATCTCGATCCAGTGGACGGGATCGGCGCGCTGCTGCGCTACTGATCCGTTTGGGCGAGATCCGGCTCGAGCCGTTCGCCGAAGCGCACGTCGAGGCGGTCGAGGAGATGCTTCGCGACCCCGACGTCCAGCGCTACACGCGGGTGCCGACCCCGCCGCCGCCGGGATTCGCGCGAGCCTGGCTCGGCAGGTACGAGCAGGGACGGCGGGACGGGACACAGGAGGGCTTCGCCATCGTCGACGGTGAGGGCACGTTCCTCGGCCTCGCGCTCGCACCCACGATCGAGCGCGAGGCGCGAACGGTCGAGCTCGGCTACGTGGTTGCGCCTGGGGCCCGTGGCCGAGGCGTAGCGCGCCGCGCCCTCGAGCTGCTGACCGCCTGGGCGTTCTCCGAGCTGGACGCCGCCCGGATCGAGCTGAGGATCTCGGCCGACAACCCGGCCTCGAGCCGCGTCGCCGAGCGCGCCGGCTACGTCCGCGAGGGCGTCCTGCGCTCGGTGCACTTCAAGCAGGGCATCCGCGAGGACGAAGAGATCTGGTCACGGCTGCCCTCAGACCCGTAGCCACTAAGCTTGAGGCCGATGGCCTCCCTTGCGCGCGCGATCCTCGAAGACCACCTCGAGCGCGGCGAGCTCGCCCCCGGCACGGAGATCGCGCTTCGTGTCGACCAGACGCTGGCCCAGGACGCGACCGGGACGATGGCGATGATGCAGTTCGAGCTGTTCGGCGAAGAGCGTGTCCGCGTCGAGACGGCGGTGGTCTACGTCGACCACAACATCCTTCAGATCGACTTCAAGAACCCGGACGACCACCGGTTCCTCCAGGCGATGTCCGCGAGGTACGGGGCGTGGTTCTCGCGGCCCGGAAACGGCATCTGCCACTACGTGCATTGCGAGCGGTTCGCCAAGCCCGGGCAGACGCTGATCGGCGCCGACTCGCACACGACGCAGTCGGGCTCGTGCGCGATGATCGCGATCGGCGCCGGAGGTCTCGACGTCGCCGTCTGCATGGCGGGGCACCCGTTCGAGCTTCCGTGCCCGAAGGTCGTCGGCGTCTTTCTCGAGAACGAGCTCCAGCGGCCCTGGATCCAGGCCAAGGACGTGATCCTCGAGCTTCTGCGGCGCCGCGGCGTGCGCGGCGGCCGTGGCTGCGTGTTCGAGTTCACCGGGCCGGGCGTCCACACCCTCAGCTACACCGAGCGCGGGACGATCGCGAACATGATCGCGGAGCTCGGCGCCACCGGGGCCGTGTTCCCCGCCGACGTGGAGACACGCGCCTGGTTGACGGAGCAGGAGCGCAACGACGACTTCACCGAGCTTCCGACGGGGGACACGGGCGACTTCGACGAGGAGGAGCACATCGACCTCGCGGCGCTCGTCCCCCTCGTCGCGAAGCCGTCGAGCCCTGGCAACGTCGTGCCGGTCGAGGAGCTCGTCGGGACGCCGATCCAGCAGGTCTGCATCGGCTCGTCCGTCAACTCCTCCTACGCCGACCTGGCGATCTGCGGAGCGGTCATGCGCGGCCGCCGAATCTCCGAGGAGCTGGTCTCCGCCACGGCGACGCCCGGTTCCCGCCAGATCCTCGACCAGATCACGCGGTCCGGGACCTACGTCGATCTCCTGATGGCCGGCGTGCGGATGCTCGAGCCCGCCTGCGGGCCGTGCGTGGGCATGGGCCAGGCCCCGCCGTCCGGAGCCAACTCGCTGCGAACGTTCAACCGGAACTTCCCGGGGCGCAGTGGGACCGCGGACGACCAGGTCTATCTCTGCTCGCCTGCCGTTGCGGCCGCGTCCATGCTCACCGGCAAGATTTCCGACCCACGCGAGCTCGACGTACCGGAGGTGCCGGAACGCCCCGGCGCGAGGCCCGATGTCGTGCAGAAGCACATCCTCGCGCCCGTTCCCGAGGACGAGGCGGTCTCGATCGAGATCCCGCGTGGCCCGAACATCTTCCCGCCGCCGGAGCAGAAGCCGCTCCCGGACGACCTGGTCGGCAGGGTCCTCATCGTCGCGCCGGACGACATCTCGACGGGCGACCTCTCACCCGACGGGGCGACGGTGATGGCGTACCGTTCGAACGTGCCGGCGATCGCCGAGTTCACGTTCCAGCATCGGGACAAGGAGTTCGCCAAGCGCGCTCACGAGTGGGGTGGAGGCTTGATCGTCGCGGGCGACAACTACGGTCAGGGCTCGAGCCGCGAGCACGCGGCGCTCGCGCCGGCGCAGCTCGGTGTTCGCTCGGTGATCGCCAAAAGCTTCGCCCGCATCCACCGCCGCAACCTCATCGCGCAGGGGATCGTTCCGCTGCTCTTCAAGGCTGCGTCCGACTACGACCGCGCCGAGCTCGGCCAGACCTGGACGATCCGCGACCTCCACACGATCGCCGAAGGCGAGGACGAGCTGCAGGTGGAGATCGAGGGCGCGCCGGCGTTTTCGGTCACCCACGATTTCCTCCCGCGCGAGCGGGAGATCGTCGTCGCGGGTGGCCTCATCCGCTACCTGCGCGAGCAGCAGCCGGCGGGCGTTTAGGCCGCGTCCGCAGCGCGCGGCAGCTCGGTGACCACCTCGCCTGGGTCGAGCTCGCGCGAGTCGGCCGCCTGGTCGAGCTTGGTCTCGAACCGGTCGAGCCGCTTCTCGGCATCCGCGAACTTCGTCCCCGCCCGGCCGAGGTGGGTTCCGACGAGGTCGAAATCCTCCTTGAACTTGCCGAAGTCCTTCTGGAGCTGGGCGCAGTAGGCCATGACCTCCTGCGCGTGCTGCTCGATCTGCAGTCCCTTCAGCCCGAGGACGATCATCTGGAGGTAGGCGGTGAAGGTCGAGGGCGAGACCGGTACGACCTGCTTCTCGTGTGAGTACGCGAGCAGCGCGCCTGTCTTGCCACACACGAGCTCGTAGAAGATCGCCTCCGAGGGTAGGTACATGAACGCGAAGTCGTAGGTGCCCTCATCCGGCCGGATGTACTTCGAGGCGATCGCGTCGACGTGGCCCTTGACGTCGCGGGCGAAGGCCTTCTCGTGCAGCTCGCGCTCGGCCGCTTCCTGCGCGTCGACGAGCCGCTCGAAGTTGTCGAGCGGGAACTTGGCGTCGATCGGCGCGAGCTTGTCGCCGACCCTGACCACGGCGTCGACTCGCTCGCCGCTCCTGAACCCGTACTGGAGGGTATACGCCTCCGCCGGCAGCCGGTCGCGAAGCAGGTTGCCGAGCAGCAGCTCGCCAAAGCCGCCGCGTGCCTTCGGCGGTCGCAGAGCTTGCTCGAGCCTGGCGAGGTCCTTTGCGCGCTCGAGCATCTGCGCAGTCGCCTGGTCGACCTTCCCGAGACGGTCGTGGATCGCAGACGACGTCTTGGAGGCACTCTCGAGCCGGCGATCGACCTTGGTGTCGAGCTCCGCGAGGCGACGGTCCATCGTCTCATTCAGACCTTGCAGCCGCCTCTCCATCTCGGCGTTCCGCTGCGCGAGCTGGACACTGGTCTCCGCCAGCTGCGCGGCAGCGTCCATGCGGAACGCCGCCAGCGCACGCGGCAGCCAGTACGCCAGCGCGCCGAATGCCGCGAGGACGAGCAGGGTGAGAACGATCGCGAGCATGGCCGACAAACGCTAATCGGGCTGTCGGACGGCACGAAAAAAGGGCGGCCGGAGCCGCCCTCGATCGTTCGTTCGGAGCGCCCGCGTCAGGCGTCGCGTTCGGCGCGGTGCTCCGCGGCGCGCTCGCGTTCCTCCTGCGCCTTCTGCTCCGCGGTCGCGGCGCGGTCCTGGGCCATCGCCTCCTGTTCCTGATGCATGCCTTCGCTGCGCATCGAGCTGTCGCCGGTCACGTCGCCGGCCGCCTTCTTCGTCCGGCCCAGCAGCTTGTCGAGAAATCCCATCTCGGCCTCCTTGGGGGGAGCGCTCAGTATCGAAGATGGCGGAGCGAAACGCCACCGGCAGCCCGCGGTCCTCGCGGCTCTAGCTACCATCCGACGACTTTGGCGAAGAAAGCTCGTACGCCCGCGCCGCCGCGGCCCGTCCAGGCGCCGAAGCGGCGTGACACCCGCCGTCCGTCGAGCGTCGCGGAGCAGCGGAGCCGCTGGTTTCTCTACGGGCTGGCGGCCCTGGGGCCGATCGCACTGATCCTCGTCCTTGCATTCCTCTTTCTCGGTGGCGACGACTCGAGCAAGGGTGTCGACGGCGACGCGCCGAAGATCGACTACGCGGCGCTGCCGGGACTCCAGAAGGGCCCGGCGCCGTGGCCGCCCGAGTACGCGCAGCTGCCGGACCGCCTGAAGCCGCTCGGCCTGCACGCGCTTTCCGGCGAGCTCTTCACCGTCCATATCCATCAGCACCTCAACATCTTCGTGGACGGCAAGCCGGTCGCCGTGCCGACCAACATCGGCATCAACGACGGCGCGTTCATCACCGAGCTCCACACGCACGACCCCTCGGGGATCATGCACCTGGAGTCAGGGGAGAAGAAGCCCTACGCCCTGGGGCAGTTCTTCGGCGTCTGGGGCGTCCGCCTCTCCAAGAACTGCATCGGCGGCTACTGCACGAAGCCAGGCAAGCGTCTGAGGCTCTACATCAACGGGAAGCCCTACACGGGGGACCCGAACAACGTCGTCCTCAAGAACCACCAGGAATTCGCGTTCGTCTACGGGAAGCCGCCGAAGAGGATCCCGTCGACGTACGACTGGGCCGGAGCCGGCGTCTAGGGGGGTTGGACGCCGCGCTACCCTTGCGCCGCCGGGGTGGCGAAACTGGTCATACGCGCCTGACTTAAAATCAGGTGTCCCCTGACGGGGGCGTAAGGGTTCGAGTCCCTTCCCCGGCACCTCTGAGCCTTTCCGGGGGGCGACGACGTCAAGGGGAAGCGAGCGGGAGAGGACGCTGTGGGAGCCGCCGCGCCCCTCCCCCGCCCGGGACGTTAGTCTCGGCGCCGTGCGGCCGACCAGTGGTCGGTGCCGACCTTGGCGAGACCTCTGCTGACGATGTACCCCGTGGCGACGATCGCGACGTAGAGCCACGCCCGTCGATCGCCGAACGAGTCCGAGACGGCCGCGGCGATCAAGATCGCGATGATCACGATCAGCATCGCCCAGAACTCGGTCGTCAGCGGAGCCCACTTCGTTTCGTCGTGTGACCCCGTGACCCGCTCGCCGATGCTTTCCGCTTTGTAACCAGGGCCGTCTGCTCTTGCAGTAGCCATGTGCCCTCCTTTCGATTGACTCGACCGAACGTCGCTTCCCGAGGGTTACGCCGTAAAACGTGCAAACGTTCGACGACCGCGATGGGCTGGGGAGGGGGTCGCCCCCGTGCGCGAACCACTGCCAGCCCCTACTCGGCCTATCCTCCGAGACGTGGCGTTCGACCAACGCGGCCTCGATCTCGGGCAACTGCAGCAGATCACCGATGCGGCCCTGGCGCACCTTCAGCTCGACGAGCTGCTCGCTGCGGTGCTGTTGCGGACTCGCGCTGCCCTGGGCGTCGACACGTGCGCGATCCTCCTACTCGACGAGGAGCGCGATGAGCTCGTCGCCCGCGCCGCCGTCGGCCTGGAAGAGGAGGTCGAGCTGGGCATTCGAATTCCCGTCGGCCGCGGGTTCGCGGGAACGATCGCGGCCGAGCGAAAGGCCATCGTCCTGGAGGACGTCGACCACGCCGACGTCCTCAGCCCGATCCTGCGCGAGAAGGGCATCAAGTCGCTGCTCGGGGTGCCGCTCATCGTCTCGGGACGCACCCTCGGCGTCCTCCACGTCGGCAGCCTGATGCCGCGGCAGTTCACGCCCGCCGAGCTCGAGTTCCTTCAGTTCGCGGCCGACCGGATGTCGCTCGCTATCGACCATGCCCGCCTCTTCGAGGCCGAGAGCTCGGCGCGCCGGCGGCTCGAGGACGTGCAGGCGGTGACCGACGCCGCCCTGGCGCACCTCGAGCTCGAGGAGTTGCTCACCGAGCTGCTGACGCGCGTCCGCGAGATTCTCCGCGCCGACACCGCCGCGATCCTGCTCCTCGACGATGAGCGGCCCGAGCTCGTTGCGCGCGCCGCCGTGGGCCTCGAGGAGGAAGTCGAGCGCGGCGTCCGCATCCCGCTCCGCGCCGGCTTTGCCGGCCGCGTGGCCGCCGAGCGCCGACCGATCGTCCTGCCGGATCTTGACCGCGCCGACGTCGTCAACCCGATCCTGCGAGAAAAGGGAATCAAGAGCATGCTCGGGGTCCCACTGCTGCTCCGTCGCGAGCCGATCGGCGTGCTGCACGTGGGCTCGCTCGTCCCCCGGGAGTTCACCGCCGGGGACATCGAGCTGCTCGAGCTCGTCGCCGAACGTGCGGCCCTGGCGATCGAGAAGGCTCGTGTCTTCGACGACATTGTGCGGCTCGACCAGCTGAAGATGAACTTCGTCGCCGTCGCCTCCCACGAGCTCCGGACGCCCGCGTCCGCGGTCTACGGGATCCTCGCGACTCTCCGGGAGCGAGGACCATCGTTGCCGGAGCGAACGCGACGCGAGCTCGAGGAGACGCTCTGGGAACAGGCAGTCCGGATGACCCGCCTGATCGAGCAGTTGCTCGATCTCTCACAGCTCGACGAGCACGCGATCGTGCTCGATCCGCAACCCGTCGTACTCCGCTCGTTGCTGGACGACGTCGCGCGCACGGCCGTCCGCGAAGACGAGCTCGACACGGTTCGCGTCGAGGTCGACCCGGACATGGCCGCCGTGGTCGACCGCCTCGCCGTCGAGCGTGTGGTCTCGAACCTGCTCGTCAACGCCGTCAGCTACGGCAAGCCGCCTGTCGTGGTGAGCGCGGATCAGCGCGATCGGCACATCCGCATCTCGGTCGAGGACGCGGGAGATGGCGTTCGGTCGGAGCTCGTGCCCCGGTTGTTCGACCGCTTCGAGCGTGGGATCGAGGGCAAGGGAAGCGGCCTCGGCCTTGCGATCGCGAAGGCGTATGCCCGCGCCCACGGCGGCGACCTCGTCTACGACCCGGCAGGCGACGGGGCGCGCTTCGAGCTGATCCTGCCTAGGAACTAGGCGCGACGATCCGCGGCACGCGGTTGAAGTCCGTGTAGCGGTGCCGCATGAAGTGCGCGGCGGCGGTCATCTTCAGCTCGAGCGGCACGGCGGTCGCCGGGTCGATGGCGACCTCGAACCAGGCGGGCAGCTTCGGGTCGTAGAAGCTGACGAGCTGTGCGCGCGTGCCGCCGGCCGTACGAGTCCAGCCGAGCACTGACGCGTCGAACGACGCCGGCCCCCACCAGGCGCCCGGGAGTCGGAGCGGGGTCTGCTCGGACCGCTCCCACGGCCCCCTGCCGACGCGGTCCCAACGGCGGGAGCCGATCACCACCGCCCGTGCGCCGCCGGAGGTGACGTACGCCAGCCGGTTCGGCGCCTCGACCCGCCAGGTGGAGGTCACCTTCGCCGTGGGGCTCGATGCGAGCCGCTCGTGGATGACGACGCTCGAGAGTCCTCGGAACGCCCGCCGAGCTCGCCGGATCAGCGCGACGGCGGAGCGCGTCCGCTCGGGCAGGACGAAGTGGACGCGCGGAGGACGACCTATGTCGACGGCGACCGCCCGCCCGGTGAACCTCGTCGGGGAGCGGTAGCAGCCCGCCCCGCAGGAGAAGGTGGCGATCCTGCGGCCTCGGCCGACGAAGACGACCGGCAGCCGGTCGACGCCGCGGTTGTCGGGCCCGAGGACGGTCGCCTGGAGCCGCCCGTCGGCAAGCCGCGCGAGACCGACCGCGAGGCTGCCGGCCTGGGTACCCAGGACGAGGGCGCCCTTCGGCGGCGGGGCCACGGGCCGCGATGGCGTGGGGGGCCGCGCGATCGCCGCCGCCAGTTGCCGGCCCGGCACGAGATCCGTGAGGAACGCGACGGCGCCGACGACGGTCGCCAGCAGTGCGAGCTCCACGGCGACGTTCCTCCTGAGCTCGCCCGTGCGGCCGCCCGGGAGCAGCCGGGAGCGGTTGATCCAGCCGAGGGCGACAAGCGCGCCCAGGAGCCCGGTCTTGACGACGAGCGCCCGGCCGTAGCCGGAGCTCCAGAGCTGGCTGACGGACGACAGCTCGAAGAGCGCCCGGACGAGGCCCGTCACGGCGATCACGGCCACCGAGACGAGCGCTGCCGCCGAGAGTCGCGGCACCAATGTGGATGTGAACCGGTCGCGCTGCCCCGCATCGAGCCCTCGTAGCGCGCGGGGGAGCGCGGCCGCGAGAGCGAGCAGGCCCCCGATCCAGAGTGCGGCGGCCGCTACGTGCAAGACGTCGGCGACGACGTTGAGCGGTCGCAGCTCGCCCGGGTCGAGCGCGTGGCCCGCCAGTGACGGAACCGGCAGAAGCAGCAGCGCCGCCACGAGGACGAGCCCACCGACACGCCGCTCGACGATCGCGATCGCCGCGAGCGTCGCCCCGGCAATGCTGATGACGCCGCCGACCTCCATGAGGAGCCCGAAGCGGGTCGTCCCGCCCCCGTGGTGCGGCACGAGTCCCGAGGCGCCGAGGAACGCGAGGAAGAACCCGGCAAATGCCAGCGCCCAGAGCGGCGTCTCTCCGTCCGATGTCACCGCGGCGGCCCGCAACGCAGGCCGCCAGGCGAGCGGCAGGAAGAGCACCGTTCCCACAGCGACGAGCAGGCCGGCGAAGAACAGCCACCGCGAGATGACGTTGGTCGCGTTCGGGCCGCCCCCGGCCTCGAGCGCGGCCGACGGAGGCGCTCGCCCCGCGCCGACGGCGAAGGCGTAGACCCGCTCGACGGTGTGGCCGTCGTCCGAGAGCACGCGGGCCCGCACCGTGTAGTCGCCGTCATCGAGCTTGCGAAGCGGGATGATCACCGTGCGGCCCGACCGCCGCGGCTTGCCGGCGATGACCGACTTGCGGTCCGAGTTTCGGATCACGGTCGTGCCTGCGAGGACCCGGACGGTGTCGTCGTAGTACAGGGTCGCGCGCGCGGGCGCGCGCGCGAGGACCGCGCCTTCGCCCGGGTCCGCGCTCACGAGCCTCGCGTGGGCCCAGGCCTCCGGTGTCGCGGCCGCGGCAGCCAAAACAACCGCGGCCACGGCGAGCATGCGGGTTCGTCGCGTCAAGGTCTCAAGAGGTTCGGAGCGGCGACCGGACCGGTTCGCCACCCCGAATCTTGCCCGCACTACACTCAGCGCCGTGTCGGAGGTGCAGGACGTTTCGCATGACCAGGAGCTGCTCGAGTGGGAGACCCCCCTCTTCCACCAGGCGATCACACAGTTCGAGCAGGCGCTTCCGCACGCGGCCGTCGACGAGGCTGTTGCCGAGAGGCTCCGTTTCCCGGAGCGGTCGCTCGTCGTCAGCGTCCCGGTCCGGCTCGACGACGGCAGGTGGCGCGTCTTCCCGGGCTACCGCGTCCAGCACTCGAGCGTTTTGGGGCCGACGAAGGGCGGCGTTCGCTACGACCCGGAGGTGACGCTCGGCGAGTGCGCGGCGCTCGCGATGTGGATGACCTGGAAGTGCGCGCTCCTCAAGCTGCCCTACGGCGGGGCGAAGGGGGGCGTCCGCTGCCGGCCGAAGGAGCTCTCGATCCGCGAGCTCCAGGGTCTGACGCGCCGCTTCACGTCCGAGTTGCTGCCCGTGATCGGCCCCCAGGAAGACATCCCCGCTCCGGACATGGCCACGAACGAGCAGACGATGGCGTGGATGATGGATACGTACTCGATGCAGCGCGGCTACGCAGTCCCCGAGATCGTCACGGGGAAGCCGGTCGCCCTCGGCGGCTCGCTCTTCCGGCACGAGGCGACCGGCGCCGGGGTCGTGATGGTGATCGAGCGATGCTGCCGGCGACTCGAGGCGCCGCTCGCCGAGCAGCGCTGCGTCGTGCAGGGCTTCGGCAACGTCGGCGGGATCGCCGCGCAGGAGCTCCACGACAAGGGCGCCGCGGTGGTCGCGGTCTCGGACGTGTCGGGCGGGGTCCACGACGAGAACGGCCTGGACATCGCCGAGCTGCGCGCCTACGCCGAGCAGCACGGATCGCTCGCCGATTACGACAAGGCCGAGCGCGTCACGAACGAGGAGCTGCTCGAGCTGCCCTGTGACGTGCTCGTGCTCGCCGCGCGCGAGGATCAGGTGACCGGCGAGAACGCGGCCCGCGTCCACGCGAAGGTGATTGCCGAGGGTGCGAACGGCCCGACGTCCGTCGAAGCGGATGCGATCCTGGCCGACCGCGGAATCCTGATCCTGCCGGACGTGCTCACGAACGCGGGCGGCGTCACGGTCTCGTACTTCGAATGGGTGCAGGACCTCGGGCGCCTCTTCTGGGACCGAAACGAGATCCGCGCAAAGCTCGCGGAGAAACTCGGCGACGCGTTCGACCGCGTCTGGGCACTCTCCGAGGAGCAGGGGTTGTCGCTGCGAAGCGCCGCGCTCGTCGCCGGCATCCGCGAGGTCGGCGCCGCATTGACGGCCCGCGGCATCTACCCGTGAGCGACCGCGTCCGCGATGCGATGGTTCCCGACCCGGCGACGCTGGCGGGAGACGCGCCGGTCCGCGACGCGGGCGAGCACCTCTCGCGCGCCGAGGTGCGGGCGGTGTACGTCGTCGAGGACGACCGGCTTGCCGGCGTGATCACGCGCGGGACGCTGGTCCGCGACGTCGTCGCGGCCGGGCGCGACCCGTCGACGACCCGGGTCGGCGAGATCGCGGAGCCCCCGCGTCATACGCTCGATCCCGAGCTTCCGCTCGACGAGGCGTTCCGTTTCCTCGAGGAACACGACCTCGAGCGGGTCCCGGTGACCGAGGAGGGCCGGCTCGTCGGGGTGCTCTCACGGAGCTCGCTGCAACGGAGGCTTGCCGAGGACGAGCCGCCGCAACTCGAAGACGACGCCCTCTAGCTCCTAGCAGCAGGTGTAGGCGCCGGGCGGGGCAGCGCCCTCTTCGCGCTCGGGCAGCGCCGCCGCTTCGAGCGCGGCGCCGTCGAGAATGTCCCGCTCGCTCGCCTCGAGCTCCGGCAGGCCGAAGTGATCGAGCACCTCACGCAGGATCACGGCGCCCGCGACGATCACCGGCGCGCGATCCGGCTCCAGGGAGGGCACTTCGCGCCGCTGCGCGTCCGGGAGCGACGCGAGCCGTTCGAGCTGGACACCGACCGAGGCCCGCGAGAAGCGATGTCCGTGCACACGCTCCGCGTCGTACTCGGCGAGACCGAGGTCCAGCGCCGCCAGGGAGGTGACCGTCCCTGCGACGCCGATCGCCGCCGTGGGGCGGACCTCGTCCGGAACGCGCTCACCGAGGAGGGAGCGGACCGCCGTCGCGCACTCCTCCAGCTCGTCGTCGCGCGGCGGATCCGAGCGCAGGAAGCGCTCCGTCAGGCGCACGCAGCCCAGATCGAGGCTGTCGTGGAAACGCAGGCCGTCGGGCCCGCCGGCGGCGAGCTCGGTAGAGCCGCCGCCGATGTCGACGACGAGGGTCTCGGCCTCGATCGCCCGGTCGGTCGCGATCCCGCGGAAGGTGAGCTGGGCCTCCTCGTGACCGGTCAGCAGGCGGGTCGTGAACCCGTAGCTCCACTCGACTTCGCCGAGAAAGGCCTCGCCGTTCTCCGCGTCGCGCACAGCGCTCGTCGCGATCGCCAGCGTCCGCTCGGCGCCGAGCTGCTCGGCCTCGCGCCGGAAGTCGGTCAGGACGTTCCGGACCCGCGCGATCGGAGCGGGGAGGAGGCGCCGGCGCTCGTCGACTCCCTCCCCGAGCCGCGTGATCTTCAGCCGGCGGGAGACTTCGTCGAGCCTGCCGTCGACGACGTCGGCGACGAGCAGGCGCGTGGAGTTCGTGCCGAGATCGACCGCCGCGACGCGCATCGCGGACAGGCTAGCTGCGGGCTGCGGCTTCGAGCAGTGCGCGCTTTCGAAGCGAAAAACCCCGCGCTATACTGCCCCGGCGACGCGGGGTGGAGCAGTCAGGTAGCTCGCCGGGCTCATAACCCGGAGGTCGCAGGTTCAAATCCTGCCCCCGCTACTGCGGAAGGCCCTGGAGACGGGGCCTTTCGCTCATTAGGCGGCTATGCGGCTGCAGGAGGGCGCGACGGCCCGGGTTCGAGTCCCGTCGGCTCCATTGTTCCTTGCGGGCGACCGGGGGTTGCATGTCGGCAGAGCGGGGGGTTAGCCTCACTCCGGAAGCATGAGGAGGTGATGGCGCACCGGCGACCCGCGCTGCTCGTGGCAAGCGCCATCTTCGCGCTTGCGAGCGGCCTTTCGCTCGCGATTGCTGCGGCTAACTCTGGCTCGTCGGCGCCGCTCGTTATCGCAGTCGAGGGGCCGCAAAGCGGGGCGCAGGCGGCAAACGGCGTCGACCAGCTCCGTGGCGTCCGCCTGGCTGTGAAACAGCTGAACGCGCGCGGCGGGCTCTGGGACGGCCGCAAGGTGGCGGTCTTCGCGGCCAACGACAAGGCCGACGCGGCGAAGGCGAAGGCGGTCGCGCGGCAGGTGATCGCGAAGGGGATCCGCTTCGTGATCGGCCCCTACAACTCGTCGGTCGGCATCGAGAACCTGCCCCTCTATCGGCGAGCCAAGGTCCTGCCGTTGTGGATGACCTCGCGGGACGAGACGGCGGGCGTGGGTGCGACCGTCCAGCCGATGAACACGCAGATCGCTCCCATCGAGCGACGCTACGTGAAAGGCTTGGGCGCGAGGCGGGTCGCCATGCTCGTGGACGACACTCCCAACGGCGCCTTCACGAAGGGCATGGCCGAGCGGCTGCGGGCGGCGCTCAAGCGGGACGGCGCTTCGGTGACGTGGACCTCAGTTCTGGAGGCGACCGATCCTGGGGCGACGGGCAGTTACTACACCGACCGGGTGGCGGTGG
>JBKPOY010000008.1:0-25942 GCA_046733295.1 Actinomycetota bacterium
CGGGGAGCTCGCCCGCACCCTCGAGGAGAAGCTGGGGGCCGGCTACCGCGACGCCGCGGCGGTCGAGAACGTGATCGCTCTGACGCCGGCCTAGGCTAGCTCCGAAGCGTCGGCCTGCAGGCGCGAGCCGAAGCGCAGGTCACGACGACCGTCTGGCCTGCGTGGGCGACGATCGGGGTGCTGAACCTCGCGGAGCCCGTGCGCCGGGCGACGTCGACCGCGCCGCTCCTCACCTTCACGCGCGTGATTCGCTTGAGCTTCCTCGCCGACGAGACGACGAGGAAGCGCGCGACCCCGCTCGGACCGGTTCGCTTACCTCGTGGGAGCGCGATCGCGTTGTCGGTTTCAACCCCGCCCGCATGCTGGTCGCCCCGGAAGTCGACGGTGCCGCCGAAGCCGAGCTGCATGGACGTCCCGTACGACCCGCGGGAGTACTCGCCGGGAACGAAGCTCGCCTTCCCGCTGACGGTTGCCGAAGCCGGTTGCACGCCGCCGCGCCGAACGAGACGCGGCTGCCTCTGCCGAGCCAGACGTGGTAATCGGTCCACACGTAGTGCCCGATCCGCACCGGAACCCGCTTCGATCGCGCCACCAGGTCTTGCCGCGCGACGGAGCCCCTTGCGGCGAGCACGCGCAGCGGGCCCTCCTCACAGGAGTGCGCGGCCACGCGGACCCGGGCGGCCACGGCCGCGGACCTGCTGAGAACCGTCCCATCACTCTGCTCGCACGCACCACGGGCGTTGAACGAGACGACGTCGGCGGCGCCGGCCTCGGCACGCACCACGAACGCCGCGCCGCTGGCGGGCTTGTTCGTGTCATAGAAGTCGGTCGCCGAGCCGGCCAGGCTGCCCCGCCCATTGAACAGCGCCGTGTACGAGTACGTGACGCTGAGGTTCTCGCACTGCTCGCTCGAGGTCACCCGGACTCGGAACGAGATCGCGTGGTCGCGGCGCCCGCGGGGCGTGGGACGGCCGCTCACCGCCCTCGGCATGTCGCCGAGCCTTTCAGCTGACGGCCGATCCATACAATCGAACAATGGACTTCGAGACGCGCGCCATCCACGCCGGGCAGGAGCCCGACCCGACAACCGGGGCCATGACGGTGCCGATCTACCAGACCTCGACGTACGTCCAGGAAGCGGTCGGCGAGAACAAGGGCTACGACTACTCGCGCGTCGCCAACCCGACCCGAACCGCCCTGCAGACCTGCCTCGCCTCGCTCGAGGGCGCGGAGCACGGGATCGCCTTCTCGTCAGGCCTCGGGGCGACGACGACCCTGATGCACCTCGTCAACCCGGGCGATCGAGTCGTCGCCGTCAACGACGTCTACGGCGGCGTCTACCGGATGTTCTCGCAGGTCTACGAGCCGAAGGGCTACGTGTTCGACTGGGTCACCTCGGAGGAGATCAGCACGAACCTGGCCCAGCATCTCGACGAGCGCACGCGGATGGTCTGGCTCGAGACGCCGACGAACCCGCTACTGAACGTGATCGACATCCGGGCCGCGGCCGACGCGGCGCACGACGCCGGCGCCCTCGTCGTCGTCGACAACACCTTCGCGTCGCCGTACCTCCAGCAGCCGCTCGAGCTCGGCGCCGATGTCGTCCTGCACTCGACCACCAAATACCTCGGCGGACATTCCGACCTCATCGGCGGCTTCCTCGCGACGAACGACCCGACGGTCGCCGAGCGCCTGACCTTCCTGCAGAAGTCCCTGGGGGCGATTCCCGGGCCGTTCGACTGCTGGCTCGTCCTGCGCGGCATCAAGACCCTCGCCGTGCGCATGCGGCAGCACTCCGAGAGCGCGCGGACGATCGCTGCGTTCCTGGCGCGACACCCGCGTGTGGAGAAGGTCCTCTACCCCGGCCTGCCAACGCACCCTGGTCACGCGATTGCCGCTCGGCAGATGCGCGATTTCGGCGGGATGATCTCGTTCCTCGTCGAGTCGGAGGAGGAGGCGGTCGGCCTTGTGGCGAGGACGCAGGTGTGGAAGCTCGCCGAGAGCCTGGGCGGCGTGGAGAGCCTGATCGAGCACCCGGCGCGCATGACGCACGCCTCGACGGCGGAGGCGCCGTTCGCCGCTCCGTCCAACCTCATCCGTCTCTCGGTCGGCCTCGAATCCACCGAGGACCTGTTGCTCGACCTCGAGGCTGCGCTCGTGCGCGCGGCGGCTGCGACGACCTAGCAGGTTCTCCCAGGAACCCCGCGCGCGCCGCGGGTGTAACAGCGGCGAACCTCGAGCGAAGGAGCTGCTGATGAGAATCCGCCTGACCGTCCTCGCCGCGGCCCTGGCCGCGCTAGCGATCACAGGGTCGGCCCTCGCCAAGGGCGCTTCCGAGGCCACGGTCACCGGCCCCGGGCTCAAGAAGGGCGGGATCGTCCTCAAGAGCGACGGCGGCGGTGACCCGTCTTCGGGCACGCCGCTCGGCGACCTGACGGAGTACGGGGGCCTCTTCCCCGGCATGTTCGGTCAGGAGCCGGACCCGATGCTCCGCGAACAGCCGAAGGGGACGCTCGGCCCCAAGTACACAGTCGAGTACACGATCCCCGGGCCGGACGGCGAGAGCTGGACGGTGCACCAGGACCTCTACCCGTATGCCACGCCTGATCCGCTGACCTACATGAAGCCGGGCCAGCAGGTCTTCGACAACCACACCAACGGCGGTTGGTACCAGGCGCCGCACGAGCTGAAGAACACGCTCGTCGACGAGGGCCTGCCGACGAACCCGCCGCGCGGGGACTCGGGAGGCGACTGGGCGTTCTCATGGGGAGCGACGACACTCGTGGCCGCGCTCCTCCTGCTGCTGGCGCTGACGTTTTTGGCGGTGCGGCGGCGACCGCGCCCCGCCGGAGCCTGAGATTCCATAACGGCGAGGGGCGGCCCGGCCGGGCGAGCCGCCCCTCGCTTCGGTAGGAGGCTTGGCAAAGGGGTCCTCAGCCTTCAGGGAGGCACGTTCGGCCAAGCCCTCCTAAGATCGCGGCGTGCTCGAGCCGCTCGATCTGGCGCACCTGGGCCGCGAGCGGGTGATCGGCGCCTACCTCCTCGACACCGCGGACGGGCCCGCGCTCTTCGACTGCGGCCCCTCGACCTGTGTCGCGACGCTGCGGCAGCGACTCGCCGACCGGGGGTTGGCGCTGACTGACGTCCGCCACCTCCTCCTGTCGCACATCCACCTCGACCACGCCGGCGCGGCCGGTGTCCTCGTGCGCGAGCACTCGGGCCTGCAGGTGCACGTATCGCCCGTGGGCGCGCCCCACCTCGTCGACCCGAGCCGCCTCGAAAAGAGCGCCCGCCGGCTCTACGGCGACGAGTTCGACACACTCTGGGGCGAGCTCGCGCCCGTGCCCGCCGAGAACGTCCACGAGGTCGGCGACGACGTGGTCGGGCTCGCGTGCTTTCCGTCGCCGGGTCATGCGTCGCACCACGTCTGCTACCTCGACGCTGACGGCACCCTCTACGCAGGCGACGCCGCCGGGGTGCGGATCCAGCCCAGCCGCTTCGTGCTGCCGCCCACACCGCCCCCGGAGTTCGACCTCGACACGTGGGAGACCACGCTCGACGAGCTCGAGCGCAAAGTCCCCGAGCGCCTCGCGCTGATCCACTTCGGGGTCGCGGAGGATGTCGAGTCTCATCTCGCCGAGCTGCGCGATCGCTTACGGGCGTGGACGGCGCTCGTCGAGGGCGGCGCGACCGAGGAGCAGTTTGCGGAAAGTGCCCGCGCCGAGCTCGGCGCCGACGCCCCCGAGTACGAGCAGGCGATGCCGTTCTGGCAGTCGTACGCAGGCCTGACGCGGTACCGGGACAAGCGTCGCGAGGCCAGATGATTCCGGCCCCGCAGCTAGGCGAGATCGAGCCGATGCGCAGCCTGCTCGTCTACGTGCACCAGAGCTACCTTTCGTCCGCGCAGGCGGACACGTCCGGCACCCGCGGGTGAAGCTCGCGCTCGCGCCCTTCCGGCGCCGGCAGTTCCGAATCCTCTTCGCCGGCCAGCTGATCTCCCTGCTCGGGACCGCCGTTGCGCCCGTCGCGCTCGCGTTCGCGGTCCTCGACCTGACCGGCTCCGCCACCGATCTCGGCTTCGTCCTCGCGGCGGGCTGGCTGCCGCAGATCGTCTTCATCCTGGTCGGCGGCGTGCTCGGCGACCGGATGCCGCGGCACCTGGTCATGGTCGGCGCGAACGTCCTCAGCGGGATCGCGCAGGGCACCGCGGCCGCCCTCCTGCTTGCCGGAGTGGCCGAGCCGTGGCACCTGGCCGTCCTCCAGGCCCTGCGCGGGACCGCGACCGCGCTCTTCTTCCCCGCGGCCACGTCGGTCGTCCCGCAGGTCGTGGACGGCGAGCTCCTCCAGCCGGCGAACGCGCTGCTTCGCCTCGCCCAGAACACGAGCAACGTCCTCGGGGCCGGGCTCGGCGGCCTGGCCGTCGCCGCGTTCGGGCCGGGTTGGGCGCTGGCGTTCGACGCCGCCACCTACCTCGCCAGCGCGCTGGTCCTGTCGACGATGGACGCCGCGGGAGCCGTCGCGGTGAGGGGCGAGAGCATCCTCCGGGAGCTCGTCGAGGGGTGGCACGAATTCCGGTCGCGCGAATGGCTCTGGGTGGTCGTCGTCTGCGCCTCCGTCGGCAACCTGGTCGCGATCGCGAGCCTGAACGTGCTCGGGGCGCTCGTCGCGAAGCGGTACCTCGGCGGCGCCTCGGCCTATGGAGCGATCCTCGCTTCGCAGGGTGCGGGGTTCATCGCCGGCGGGGTGATCTCGCTGAGATGGCGACCGGAGCGGCCGCTTCTCGTCGGCACGCTCGCGCTGCTGCCGACGGCAGGGCTGATCGCCTGCTACGCAAGCGTTCGTGAGACTGCGGTGATCGCCCTCGTCGCGTTCTTCGCGGGCCTCGGGGTCGAGGTGTTCGGCGTCAACTGGATCACCGCCCTCCACGAGCACATCCCGACCCAGGTCCTCTCGCGGGTGAGCTCGTACGACGCGCTTGGCTCGTTCGTCTTCATCCCGCTCGGCCTTGTGATCGCGGGGCCGCTCGCCACACGCTTCGGTCTTACCGAGACCCTTTGGGGATTCCTCGCCGTCGGCCTCGCCTCGGTGTTCGGGGCGCTGCTCAGCCGCGACGTGCGTGACCTGCGGCGGCTACCGGCACGGCGTCAGCCGAGCGAGCCGGTTGCCGTCGGCGTTCATGGTGAAGATGCCTGAGGTGCGGCAGAAGCGGCGCGCCGTGAACGCGAAGCGCACGCCGTTCGGCGCCCAGCTCGGCTCGGCGCCGGAGCTGAGGATCGTCACGTCGTGGCCCTGCGCGTCGCCGACGTCGACCCTGCATGCCCCGGTCCCGGAGCACGGCGTGAAAAGCAGCCGACTCCCGTCGGGCGACCAGCGCGCCGGCCCGCTGTAGGCGGCGAGCGAGCGGGTGATCGGCACGAAACCGGAGCCGTCGAGGTTCGCGAGGGCCAGCGCGACTCCGTCCGTCTTCTTGTGCCAGAAGGCGACGCGCTTGCCGTCGGGCGACCACGACGCGTCCGCACCCTGGATGCCGAGCGCCGTCGGCGTTCCGCCCTCGCCGGCGACGACGTAGAGGCTCTCCGTGCCGCCCGGCTCCTCGGCGCTCGAGTACAGCAGCCGTGTCCCGTCGGGCGACCAGGAGGGCGCGCGATCGTAACGGCCGTGGGTGACGGCGCGGGCCCAGGTGCCATCCGCGGCCGCCACGCGGATCGGCCCCGTCCAGCCGCTGTCGAACGCAAGGCGGGCCGAGTCCGACGACCAGGCGACAGCAGCGCCGCTGCCGACCTGGCGCCTTCCCTTCCCGTCGCGGCCGATGACGAAGATCCGCCCGCGCGAGATGTAGGCGATCCGCTTGCCGTCGGGCGACCAGACGACCTGGGTCAGCACGGGGGCCCGGGCGAGCCGGCGGACCCGCTTGCCGTTCGCCTGCGCGACCAGGACGTCCCCGGCCGGCCCCCGGGCGCTGCCGAAGACGACGTGCCGCCCATCAGGGGACCACGAGGGGGAGGCGTAGCTGAAGCCGAGCGGCCGCGACGAGCCGCTCGCGGCAAAGAGCGCGGCGGCGGTCGCCGCGGCGAGAAGCGACGCGAGTTTCACGAGCTTGGCAGCACCGATCCTGCCACTACGGGCGGATACGTGCCGGCGCGGGCGCCGGATTCGTCAGACGGGGGCCGGCGCGCCGGCGACCGCGGTCTCGAACACCTGGAGGTAGTTCTGAACCATCCGCTCGGGGGCGAAGCGCTCCTCGACGTAGCGGCGACACTCGAGCGGGTCGAGCGCGTCGGCGCGTGCCAGAGCGGCCGGCATCTCCCGGTACCTCTCGACGATGATGCCGTTGCGTCCGTCCTCGATCACCTCCGGCACGGCCCCGTGGCGGGTCGCGATCACGGGCGTCCCGCAGGCCATGGACTCGATCATCACGAGGCCGAACGGCTCCTCCCACTCGATCGGGAACAGCGTGGCGCGGGCGTTTTGCAGGAGCTCCACCTTCTCGCCGTGCGAGACCTCGCCCAAATACTCGATCCCCGCGACGAGGTGCGGTTCCACCAGCTCCGAGAAATAGCGCTTCTCCTTCTCGTCCTGCAACTTGCCGGCAAGCTTGAGCGGCAGCCCCGTCTCCATCGCCACCGCGATCGCTCGGTGAGCGCCCTTGTCGGCGCTCATCCGGCCCAGGAAGAGGAGGTACTCCCCGGGGTGTGGCTTGCACGGGTAGAGCTGGAGGTCGAGCGCGTTCGGACAGTTGCCTACCCAGTTCAGATCCGGTCGCGGCTTTCTCTGGTTCAGCGACAGCGAGATGAGCCCCACTTGGGGCGCGACGCGGGCGAGGCCGTCGTACACACGACCCGGCTCCCCGTCGAGCGGGCCGTGAGCCGTGTGGAGGACGGGCGTCTCGACGAGGCCGCCTAGTGCGATGGACAGGGGCCCGGCGTGGTCGTTGATGACGTCGTACTCACCGCTCCGCGTGAAGCAGTCGAGCGCGTGAAGGAGCTCCGGCATCGACTTGCCGATCAGCTCGCTCGGCGCGTGTTCGAAGACGGACGAGAGCGTCGCCTTCGTCCTCGAGTCGCCCGACGCGAAGAGCGTCACGTCGTGACCCGCGTCGACGAGGCCGTCCGCGAGCAGCGACACCACCCACTCGATCCCGCCGTAGCCGCTCGGGGGGACGGCAAACCACGCCGGACTGAGGATCGCGATCCGCATCAGGCCTCCTCAACTGTGACGTGTCCGTCGTCAGCGCGCACGTCCCACTGACGGTCGAAAGCCCGCACCCCTGTGAGCCGCAGCGATCGGCCGACCCACGACGGAAGGTCTCCGGGAGCGAGCGTCTCGAGCGCATGCCGCGCGCGGTCCGGTCGCAGCCCGAGCAGGACCTGGAGCAGCAGCACCGGCGTTCCGGCCGCCCAGGCCTGAGGCCGGGCCGCCGTCGGGTAGGCGATCGGGAACGGCGTCTCCTGGCGCGCCATGCCGGCGAAGACCTCGGGCAGCTGGTAGCCGAAGTGCCGCGCAGCGGTCAGCATGCGCCGGACGATCCGTTGCGCCTCCGCCCAGCGCCCGTAACGTGCGAGGCCCACCGCGATCAGGGAGTTGTCGTGCGGCCAGACCGTGCCGTTGTGGTACGAGAGCGGGTTGTAGCCGGCGTCCGCCTTTGACATCGTGCGGACGCCCCAGCCCGACCAGAGGTCCTCGGCCATCAGCGCGTCGACGACCGGGTCGACGCGCTCGCGCGGGACGATGCCGCTCCAGAGGAGGTGGCCGATGTTCGAGCACAGCGAGTCGACCTGCCGCTTCTCGCCGTCGAGCGCGAGCGCGTAGTACCCACCGCGGCGGTCGATCCAGAAGCGCTCGTTGAAGGCACCCCGCAGCGCCTCGGCCTCGTGCTCGAGCCGGTCGGCGAGCGCTCTGTCGCGCCAGACCTCCCGAGCCAGCTCGGCCGTCCGCCGTTTGGCGTCGTAGACGTAGCCCTGCACCTCGCACGGGGCGATCGGGCCCGTGGCGATCGTCCCGTCCGCGAACCGTTGAGAGTCGCCCGAGTCCTTCCAGGACTGGTTCTCGAGCCCGCGCTTCGTGCGCCGCCGGTACTCGACGAAGCCGTCCCCGTCCTGGTCGCCCCATTCGTCGATCCAGGCAAGCGCCTTCAGGGCGGGCTCCTTGAGGTCGCGCACCATCGCCGCGTCGTCGGTCCAGCGCCAGACCTCCGAGAGCAGGATCAGATAGAGCGGCGTCGCATCGACGCTCCCGTAGTACCGGCGAAACCACGTCTGCGCGGCCTTACCCTCGCGCACCTCGTGAACGATCTTCCCCGGCTCGGCGTCGATCTCCGGATCGTCTTCGGTGGCCTGGAGCTCGGCGAGCACCTCCAGCGCGCTCCGCGCGAGCTCAGGACCGAAGAGCAGCGTCTGGTAGCACGTGATCAGGGTGTCCCGGCCGAAGACGGTCATGAACCACGGCATCCCCGCCGCTGGCAAGCGGCCGATCCGGTCACCGCCCCGCATCCGCAGCGACGCGAGATCCGAGACGGACTGGAAGAACGAGTGGCCGAGGTCGTCCCAATCCGCCCGGACCTGAGGCACGCGCAGACGCCACGCCGCGAGCGACTCGCGCACCCGCGTCATCTCGTCCCCGAACCGTCGGTCGGCGACACGCGGCACGACGTGGTCACCGTCGAGCGACGGAATCACGTCGACGCGCAGCTCCCAGCGCTCACGCGGGTCGAGCTCGAGCTTCCAGCGCACCGCCGCGTCGTCGATCTCCCCGCGCTGGGAGAAGATCACTTGCGTCTGACCGCCGTCGACAGGATCCTCCAGTACGAACTCGTTGTGCTCGTCGAGGAAGCTGATCGGCACCGGCTCGGGAAGCGGCGGCGCCCGCCTCGGGTCGCCGAGCGCGAAGTCGTGCTCCTTGACGGAGAGGATGTCCGCGAAGTCGCTCGCGAGCTCGAGCGCGACGACTAGCTCCTGCCGTTCCATGCTCTGGTTCTGGATCAGGATGAGGTCCTGCATGGCGTCGCCGACGAAGCGCTCGCGCATGATGGAGACGACGTCCTGCTGGAGGCCGCCGGCGAGCGGATTGCGGAGGAAGAACGCAGCCGAGAAGTACTCGACCTTCCCGGACGAGAGAAGGAGTGGCCGGGCGCCGTTGACGCTCATGCGCAGCACGGAGAGAAAGCGCGTGTCCTCGCTGTAGAAGCCGTGCGTCCGCCGGTCGATGTCACCGACGTCGTCGCAGATGCAGAAGGTCGAACCTTCGAGAATCGTCAGGGCAGGCATCGCTAGTCGCGGACGATCCGAACCGGGCTCGTCTGGGCGAGCGCCTTGACGACGAGCTCGTCGATGTTCACGTGCGGCGGCCGCGTCACCGCGAAGAGAACGCACTCGGCGACGTCGTCCGGCCGCAGCGGCTCGACGTTCTCGTACACCGCGCTCGCCATCTCCTCGTCGCCGCGGAAGCGGACGCGGGAGAAGTTGGACTCGACCAGCCCGGGGTCGACGGTCGTCACGCGGATGGTTCGGCCGAGGAGGTCCTCGCGTAGTGCGTAGGTGAACCCCCGAACCGCGTATTTCGAGGCGACGTAGACGGCTGCGTTCTCGTAGGCCTGGCGCCCGGCGATCGAGCCGAGGTTGACGATGTGACCGCCCTCCCGGATGTGCGGCAGGCAAAGGCGCGTCATGCGCAGGAGGCCGTGGACGTTCGTCTCGAGCACCGTCTCCTCATCTTGCTCGCTTCCGTCCCAAAATGGGTCGCGGCCGAGGCCGAGGCCTGCGTTGTTGACGAGAACGTCGATCGCGCCGAGCTCCGAGAGGACCGCCTCCACGAACCGCCCGCAGCTCGCCGCGTCGGTGACGTCGAGCTCGAGCTTTACCTCCGTCTCGAGCTCCTCGACCCGGCGCGCGCCGCCGGCGACGTGCATTCCTTCGCGCGCGAGCGCACGCGCGGTCGCGGCACCGATCCCGCTCGAAGCGCCGGTCACGATCGCGGTCTTGCCGTCGAGCGCTCCCAAGGCGGGGAGCCTAACGAGGGGCGCGCCGGACGCGACGTCTCAGCGACGCGCGAGCGGGAGCTCGATCCGCAGGCGCCGTCTGGGCCGCCCGTGCTCGACCTGGAGCGTCGAATGCTCGAGCTCGAATCGCTCCGCCAGCATCGCCGCGAGCACGCGGCGGGTCTCGTGGCAATCGACGTCGGGATCGACGAGGACGTGGGCCGACAGGGCGGGGAAGCCGCTGCCGACCGACCAGACGTGAAGGTCGTGCACCTCGACGACACCCGGTGTCGCGAGCATCGCCCGTTGGACGTCCCGCGGCACGGTTTCCCCCGGCGAGACGTCGAGCAGGATCCGCGACGACTCGCGCAGTAGCGTCGCGCTCGACCAGAAGATCAGCGCGGCGACGGCAAGACTCGCCAGAGGGTCGAAGCGATCCCAGCCGGTGAGCAGGATCAGCCCGCCCGCAACCGCGGTTCCCACGAACGCGGCGAGATCGGTGGCGACGTGCAGAAAGGCGCCACGCACGTTGAGGCTGTGGCGGCTCGGCCCGGCGAGCAGCGCCGTGGCCGCGAGGTTGACGGCGATCCCTGCCGCCGCGACGACCAGCACCAACCCACCGCGGACCTCGGGCGGCGAGACGAGCCGTGCGATCGCCATGTAGACGATCCACAGGCCGACGAGGACGAGCGTGATCCCGTTTGCGAGCGCGGCGAGGATCTCGACCCGCTGGAAGCCGAAGGTCCAGCTGCCTCCCGCCGGCCGCCGCGCGATCGCGGCGGCAACGAGCGCCAGCGCGAGGGCGGCGGCGTCTGTGAGCATGTGTCCGGCGTCGGCGAGGAGGGCGAGCGAGCTCGCGACGATCCCGGCGACTATCTCGACGATGAGAAGCCCGATGATCTGGGCGAGCGCGAGCCCCAGCGCGCGGCGGTCGCCGGTCGCGTGGTCGTGACCGTGAGGTGCCGCCACAACCCGATCGTAGCGGCGGCTACGGCCTGCCCAGCGCCGCGGCCGAGGTCTCCCCGGCGGGCGCCGCAGCGAGACGAAGCTCGGTATCCGCCTGCTCGCTGACGATCGCGTCGTGTGTCGCGCAGATGACGGCGGCGCCGGTCTCGCTCGCCAGGTTGGCGAGCAGGTTCGTGACCGCGATGGCGTTTGCCTGGTCGAGGCGGGCGGTCGGCTCGTCAGCGAGAAGCAACGCCGGCCGGCATGCCAGCGCCCGGCCGATATCCACGCGCGTCTGCTCTCCCGCGGAGAGGCGCGAGACTCGCTGTGTTGCCCGCGGGCCCAGCCCCACCAGCTCGAGGGAGTCCTCCGGTCGCGCGTCGCCTTCGCGGCCGCGAAGCGCTAGGGCGAGCTCGATGTTCTCCCGGGCGCTCAGGAAGGCGATGAGCCCTGACTCCTGGCGGACGAGCGCAACGTGGCGCCGCCGGAAATCCGCGCGCTCCTCGGCAGAGAGGCCGCCGAGATCGGTTCCGAGCGCCGTGACCGTCCCGGCCGTCGGACCCTCGAGGCCCGCCAGGAGGTGGAGGAGCGTCGTCTTCCCCGAGCCCGATGGACCCGTCACGGCATGCAGGCGGCCGGGAGCGAAGTCAGCGTCCAGCCCGTCGAAGACACGGGTCGACGTACCGCGCGACCCGAATTCCTTGGTAAGACCAGTGACCGAGACGACGGGCTCGGCCGTGGTGGCCGCCGCACGCCGCCTGCTCGGTGCCTCGCTCAGGCGGCGAGCCAGCTCCTCGCCGACCGGCGACACGATGATGCCGCGGTCGCCGAGCCGCGCGGTCGCGCGCGTGGCGATGCCCGCCCGCGCGAGCAGCTCCTCCGGGAGCCGCAGCCAACCGCCCCGGCCGACCACGATTCGCTCCTCCAACCCGCGCCGTCCAGCCTCCTCGCTGACCCGGCCGTCCCGGATCGAGATCGCACGATCCGCGATCTGGGTCGAGACAGGGTCATGGCTGACGATCACGGTCGTGCAACCGAGCTCGTTCCCGAGCTCGCCGATCAGCCGGTAGACCACCGACGCGTTGTCGGCGTCGAGCTCGCCGGTCGGCTCGTCGGCCAGGAGCAGACTGGGCCGGTGGGCCAGTGCTGCACAGACGGCCACACGCTGCTGCTCGCCGCCCGACAGCTCGGCCGGCCGCGCGTCAACGCGGCTCGCGAGCCCGACTCGAGCAAGGAGCTCGCGGGCCCGCTCGTCCCGCACCTTCCGCCCGTCGCCGGCGAGGCCGAGGTGCAGCGCGACGAGCTCGGAGGCGGTGAGCTCGGGGGCGAGCGACCGAACGTAATGCTGGTCGACATAGCCGACCGTCTCGGCACGGTAGGCGTCGAGACGACGCGACGGGAGCCGCGCGAGATCGGTACCGAAGACGCGGACGCTTCCCGCCGAGGGACGGTCGAGCCCGGCCAGAAGCCGCAGCAGCGTCGTCTTCCCCGACCCGCTCGGCCCCAGAACAACGACGACGTCCGCTTCGTCGACGCGGAGCGACAGGCCCTGCAGGGCCGCCGCGTCACCTTCAGGGGTCGAGTAGACGCGAAAGACGTCGTCGAGCTCGATCGCGCTCATCGGAAAGCGCTCCTCGTCGCGAGGGAAACGAGGCCGGCCGCGCAGAGCAGGTATGCCGCCAGCCCGGCGAAGACGAGGCGCCAGTCGACCGTGAGCAGGAGCGGCGGCTCGGGAAGCCGACCATTCGCCGTCACGAGGACGACGCCGACCACGAGGACGCTGAGCACGGCGGCGACGACGACGCCGCCGGCGATTCCGAGAGCGAGCACGCCGGCGGAGCGGAGACGCACGTGACGGCGCAATAGCGACGGCGGCGCCCCCTGCGCCTCGAGGTCGAACAGCTCTCCGCGCTCGTCGCGCAGGTCGGCGGCGAGCGCCACGCCGAGCCCGGCGAGCGCGAGGGCGAAGCCGACGATCGCGACGCCGGCCAGCGTCCACAGCACCGCGCGGGCAAGGGGATCGTCGCGGAGGCTCGTCTCGACACGGCTGCGAAACGTCGCGTGCACATCCTGGAGCGGTGGTCTGCCGACCGCCGAGGCGAGTGCTCGGGCGTGACGATCCGAGACGCCGTCGAGCCAGACCTCGTTCGTGATCGCGGATCCCGGCGCGAGCGAGTTGAGCGCCGTCGCGAGCGCGTCCCGGTCGGCGACGACGAAATCTCCGTAGAGGCTTGGGAAGCGCTTCGCGACGGCGGCGACGCGCGCCACGAGCGTCGTGTCTCCAACCCGAATCGGGAGCAGACCGCCCCGGCCGACCGCGCCGGCGATCCGTGGCGTCACGATGACCGGCACGTGCGCCTCGTCGGTTCGTTGCCGCACGCGCAGGCGGGAGTCGCTCGCGTTCGTCACGAAGTACGCCACCCGGCGACCCGAGGCCCGTAGGCCCCCCGTCCCGACCCAGTCGGCGAAGCCTGTCTCGAGAACGCGGGTGCCCCCGGTGCCGCGGGCGCTCAGGGGACCGAGCACGAGCGTTCCGGAAGCCGGCCGGCCGTTGTGCGCCTCCGGCTCCGTCTGCGAGAAGCCGAGCCCGACGAGTAGGCCGCCCCTGCCCGCGCGCGGGATGTGCCCAGTGAGAAGCGGCGGATGGTGGCTGAGCTCGAAGAAAGCGAACGACCCGTTTCGCGCGGCGATGCTCGCGACGATGCGAAGCGGAGATCCCAGCTCACGTACGCGCAGGCGCAGCTCGCTCGCCTTCGGCGGCAAACGGGTCCCCCGCAGGTCAGCGCGCCCGAGATCGACGGACGCCGCGAGCGCCGAGGGCGGGTCGGCAGAAAAGTCGGACCGCCAGAACGGCGGCTTCCGGATCGCAGAGGCTGGGATGCCGAGCACCGAGATCGCCCGCGAGGACGCCCCCGAGCCGATCTGCCCGTCGAGGCGAAGGACGGGAGCGGCGCTGCGTGCGCTGTCCGCATACGCAGCGGCGAGGCGCCGATCGCGGAGCGATCGCCGCTGGGCTGCGGTCGCGCGCAGAACGACGTCCGGAGGGGTCGCGAAGCGAGCCTGGTCCGACTGCGAGCGGACGAGGGTCGAGCGGTAGTCGAGCGAGAAGGCGGCGAGGCCGACGCTGACGAGCAGGAACGCCGCGGCCGCGCCCGCGTAGCCGGCGTCGCGCGCCAGCGACAGGGCCGCGAGGCGGCCTGACACCGAAAGGCGCCTCGCGAGGCGATCGAGGCCGCGGGCGAGCGGCCCGAGCAGCCTCACGGCCGCGACGGCGGCGACGAACGCGATCAGCGCCGGCAGGAGGAAGAGCAGTACGCCCGTCCCGCCCTCCTTAGCGAGCTCGTCCGCGTCCGCCGAGCCGCGCGCGAGGGCAAGTGCGATGGCGCCGACGGCGGCCAGGGCCGTCACGTCGAGCGGCGAGACCGAGAAACGCGCTACCTGGACGACGGGCGCGTGCAGCGCCAGCAAGAGGATCGCGGCGGCGGCCGCAGCCAGCCCGAGCGCCAGGACGACGCCGGAGCCCGCGAGCGTCGAGTGCGCGAGCACGCCGCCCGCGGGGGCTTCCGCCTTCTCGGCGATCGCCGCGGCGATTCCAGCGCCGATCGCCCAGCCCACGAGCGTCGCCGCGGCGCAGACCACGAGCGCTTCTGCCACGGCGAACGAGACGATCTGGCGGCGGCGGGCCCCGAAGCGCGCAAGGCGCCCCCGCGTGAGCGCAGCCTCGCTGCGGCCGCCCGCAGCCACGAGGACGACGAAGGCAAGCAGGAGGGCGGCGGCCTGACCGCCCACGAGCAGCAGGCGGCGGGCGGTGACGCGATTCGCCGAGACGACGGGCGCCAGCTCGGGGAACGGGTCGCTCACATCGAAGTAGAACGTGTTGGCGGTCAGGGTCGAACGCGCACGCTCGATCCTCCGCGAGAGGTCGCCGATCGCCCACGGATGGACATCGCGAGGAGCCAGCGGGAATATCCAGGCGTAGCTGCGGAAGATCGGCCGAAGCAGCGGCAGCCTGCTCGCTCCGCGCACGTCGCCCGTCAGCAGGAACGGCGGCCGCTGCGACGGGGGCACGAACGAGTAGATGTCCTCGACCGGCCGGCCGTAGGAGGAGGTCTGTTGAAACGGGACGCGCGAGACGAGGTCTGCGCGCCCGACCCGCCGGAGGTGCAGTCCTTTCGCCTCCGGGATCGGGCCGCTGCCGGCGACCTGCACCACCTCGCACCGGACAGGCGTGCACTCGCGCGGCGCTCGGCCGGAGCGCAGCCGAATCCACTGCCCCAGGTCTTCCGCGGCCCCGAGATTGAAGCCGTGGCCGGCGATGTTCGTCTGCCTGAACAGCACGGCGCGGATCGGCGCCTCCGAGCCGATGCCGCGGAACGCCGTCCGGACGCCCGCGTCGAGCTCGCGGAAGCCGCTCGGATCCACGGCCGTCCCGAACCACGACGCGCGGACTGTCTGCTGTTCGGCCGGCAGCGCCCGAACCGCGCGCCCGAGACTCCGGTCCTGAGCGATACTGCCGGCGCCGAGCACGAGCGCGAGGGTCGCGGCTCCGGCCGCGATTCCGGCCGCCGCGAGCAGGACGCGGCCGAGCCTCCTCGAGAGCAGGGTGACCGAGAGGCCGACGGGAAAGGAAAACCGGCGAAACGCTCTCACTGGTTACAAGCATGCCACCCGGGCGGGCGAGGGTTTGGGTTGCGGCCCACTTCTGGCTCGTCCTGGTCGCCGCCGGGCTGAACGTCGCGCTCGGCTTCGAGCTCGCGAAGCCGGTGGCCTCGCGCTGGCAGGCGCGTTCGCCGCGGCGTCGCGCCTGCCGCTGACGCCGCCAGGGGGGCGCAACGTGTGCTGCGTTGGGCGCGACCGCTCGCCACGGCGCCGGTCACGCCGCCCGGTTGCACGAAAACCCGCCGGGCGAATGATCGCTTAGGCTCCCGCGATGCCGAACGAGAAGCCCGAGCCGCTGACCCGGGCGCAGAAGGCTCAGCTGGAGGCGGAGCTCGCCGAGCTCGAGGGCCCGCGCCGCGCCGCGGCCGTCGAGGCGATCGCTACCGCCCGCGGCTTCGGCGACCTCTCCGAGAACTTCGAGTATCACGCCGCCAAGAACGAGCAGGGCCTGCTCGAACGGCGGATCACGATGCTGCGCGACCGGCTCGACCGGGCCGTCCTGGTGGAGGAGGACAGCGCCGGAGATGCCGTCGTCATCGGTTCCAAGGTGGAGATCGAGGACGAGCGAGGCGAGCGCAGCGAGATGGAGATCTCGAGCGTAGGGGGAGTCTCGCCGGAGTCTCCCGCGGGGCGGGCGCTCCTCGGCGCCAAGGTCGGCGAAGAGGTGGAGATCGAAGCCCCCCGCGGCACGTGGCGCGCGCGGGTCGTCTCGATCAACTAGGAGGATTTACCACTTGGAGCGGCGGCCCCGGCGGCTCGTGTAGACGAGCTTGGCGGGGGCGGAGCGCATCCCGGCTTCCTCGAACTGCTCGGTGTGGCCGAGCCGGCGTGCGACGCGGCTCGTCTCGGCCTGCTGCTCCGGCAGGACGAACGTCACGGCGGTGCCGCTGCGTCCCGCACGGCCGGTGCGGCCGGTGCGGTGGACGTAGCCCTTGTCCTCCTCCGGCGGATCGAAGTTGATGACGTGCGTGACGTCCTCGAGGTCGAGGCCGCGGGCGGCGACGTCGGTCGCGACGAGCGTCCCGACCTTGCCGCTCTCGAACTTGCTCAACGCCCGCTCACGGGCGCCCTGCGTCATGTCTCCGTGCATCGCGACGGCGCGCACGTCGTGGCGCGCGAGCTTCTGGACGAGGCGGTCGGCTCCGCGCTTCGTCCGCACGAACACGAGCGTCGAGGCCGAGCCGCGGATGTGCTCGACGAGGGTTTCCACCTTCGTGTCGACCGTGACCGAAACGAACCGGTGCTCGATCGCCGCCGGCTGCGCCGTCGTCAGCTCGCCCTCGATCCGGGCGGGGCTGTTGGTGTACGCACGGGCGAGCTCGCCGACCTCGCCGTCGAGCGTCGCCGAGAAGAACATCGTCTGACGGTTTCGCGGCAGGCGCCGGACGATCCGGTCGACCTGGGGCTGGAAGCCCATGTCGAGCATCCGGTCGGCCTCGTCGAGGACGAACGCGCGGACGCCGGAGAGGTCGACGAGCCGACGGGAGGCGAGATCCTCGAGCCGGCCCGGCGTCGCGACGACGATGTGGGCGCCCTGGGCACGCTTTGCCTGGGAGCGGAGCGGGACGCCGCCGTACGCCGCTGCGACCGTGAGCCCTCGAGCCCTCGCGACTGGCTCGAACTCGGACGTCACCTGCGCCGCGAGCTCGCGGGTGGGCACCAGGACGAGCGCCGACGGGCGAGTGTCGGCTCGGGTCGTGCGCTCGACGATCGGCACCACGAAGGCGAGCGTCTTGCCCGACCCCGTCGGCGAGCGCGCGAGGATGTCGAACCCGGCGAGCGCGTCCGGCAGGACGAGCCCCTGGATCTTGAACGGACGGACGATGGAGCGAGCGGCGAGCGCGTCGACGACGGGCTGCGACACGCCGAGCTCGCGGAACGATTGCTGAGACATGTTGTTCGACTCCTATTCGGGTTCGAGACTTGCCTACCTCGAAACACCCGAAGGAGGACCGAGAAGCTCATCTCACCGGGCGGCGCGATTGCCGACCCGTGCTCACACCGTAGCAGTCGCCAAGCGGGCCGACTCGTCGGGGTCGAGCGCAGCCGCTGTCGAGGTTAGGGTGGACGAATGAATGCGGATGGCGCTGCCCTGGTCCTCAAACCTCGCTTGCGCGGTGTGTCGCACGGGATCGCGTTCGTCCTAGCACTCCCGCTGGGGGCATTGCTCTCCTTCGAGGCGGAAACGGGGCTCGCGCGCACGGCCGCGACCATCTTCACCGCAAGCGTCGCTCTCATGTTCGGCGCGAGCGCCCTCTACCACTGCGTCACATGGTCGAGCTCCCGGCGACGGTTGCTGCGCCGGCTCGACCACATAGGCATCTACGCGCTGATCGCCGGCACCTACACCGCTATCGGGCTCGTCATCCTCCGGGGGGATTGGCGCTGGGTCGTGCTCGCGATCGTCTGGGCCGGAGCGACGGCGGCGGTGCTCGCAAAGCTCGTCTGGATCGACGCGCCGAAATGGTTGTCGGTCGCGGCCGCGGTCGCGCTCGGCTGGGCAGGCGTCGTTGCGTCGCCCCAGCTGGTCACGGGTCTTGGGCTGGGTGGCTCGCTGCTGGTCGTGGCGGGCGGCGTCGGCTACACGGCGGGCGCGCTCGTTTATGTATTCCGGCGGCCGGACCCGTACCCCAACGTGTTCGGATACCACGAGGTCTTCCATGCGCTCGTGATCGCGGCGGTTGCGTGCCAGTACGTCGCCGTCGCGTTCTTCGTGCTGCCGGCGCGCTAGCGAGAGGGCGGGCGCTTCAGAGCGGCCGCCCTCTCCGCTCCGCCTACGGGCGTAGGACGATCCGCGCCGGAACCTCGCCGCAGAGTACGTCTTCCATCGCAGCGGCGACCTCGGCCAGGGGCCGCTCCTCACGGATGACCCGGGTCTTGCCCGCCGCATGGAGCTCGAAGACCTCGCGAAGGTCGACTCGGGTGCCGACGATCGAGCCGCGAACCGTGATCGCGTTCAGAACGGTCTCGAAGATCGGCAGTTGCATCACGTTGTCGGCCGGCAGGCCGACCAGCGACATCGTCCCGCCACGGCGCAGCGAAGCAAACGCCCGCTCGAACGCCTTCGGAGATGCGGCCAGCACCACGGCAACGTCTGCGCCGCCCAGGCGCTTGATCGCGGCCACGGGGTCTTCCGCGGCTCCGTTGACCGTGAACTCGGCTCCGAGCTCGCGGGCAAGGTCGAGCTTCTCGTCGACGACGTCGACTGCGACGACGTTCGCCCCCGCGATCCGCGCGTACTGAAGCGCGAGGTGGCCCAGCCCGCCGATGCCCCAGACCGCGACGAGGTCGGCAGGCTTCGTGCCGCCGACCTTGACGGCCTTGTAGGTCGTGACACCAGCGCAGGTGAGCGGCGCAGCGTCGAAGGGGTCGAGCCCTGCGGGGACTTTGACGACGTGCCGTGCGAACGCCTTCGCATACTCGGCGAAGCCGCCGTCGATCGAATACCCGGTGTTGAGCTGGGACTCGCAAAGCGTCTCCCAGCCTGACACGCAGTAGTCGCACGTCCCGCACGCGTACCCGAGCCACGGGATCGCGACCCTGGCGCCGACGACGACCTCGGTCACCCCCGGTCCGATCTCCTCGATGATCCCGACGCCCTCGTGGCCGGGCGTGAACGGAAGCTTCGGCTTCACCGGCCACTCGCCGTGCGCCGCGTGGATGTCCGTGTGGCACAGTCCCGAGGCCTCGATCCGGACGAGGATCTCGCCTGGGCCGGGCGCCGGCTTCGCCACCTCCTCGACCGTCGGCGGCTCGCCGAATCCGCGCACCACGACCGCATGCATTGTCTTCGTCGCAGGCGTCGCGATCTCTTTCTCGAGCAGTGCTGCGCTCATCGCGCCTCCCTTCGTCAAAGCTCGCGGCCGAGACGGCGCGAGAACTCCCGGTGCCCCCTCTCGGCCTCGGCCAGATTTCGCGCCTCCTCGAGCGTGGTCCGCACCTCGAGCAGATACGCAGCCAGATCGGGCCGGGTGAGATCCACACCCAAACGACTCAGCACGCAGTCACCCGGAAGCGGACCGCCACCCGGCTCCCAGAAGCCGCAACGGTCACGCGGGCATGACTCGACGACTCCGTCGGCGGCGAGTCGCAGGCTGCAGGTCTCTGGCTGGATCTGACTCACGAGCCGAGTGTGCGCCGGGGCCTCCGGCACGCCATCGGGCTCGGCGCTGATAGCAGTGCGGGCTTCTACCGATTCGGGATCGAACGCCGGCAACCGGGCGAGGTTCAGCCAGGCACGCTCCTCGGCGATCGAGCGCCGCCGGAGCCTGCACTCCGGCGGCGGCAGCGCGTGGGCGCGGCCGGCGAGCTCGACCGCCTCGTCGGCCACGTCGAGGGCGTGACGCCAATCCTGCTCGAGAACCGAGCTTGCCATGCCGCCAGCAAAGCGGTCCGTCGGCCAACCGCCATCGGAGCACGGCGCAGACCGAATGCGTAGTTGTCCGCGCATCGCATCGGCGATCAACCCGATGCCCGCGGCCGGCGTGCGACGCACGATCGCGTCGATGGAACGGATCGCGATCACGGCCCAGCTTCGCCCCGGTACCGAGGAGCGTGCACGCGAGCTCGTCGCCGCGGGCCCCCCTTTCGGCCCTGCCGGCGTGGGCCTCGTCAGGCATGACGTGTTCCTAGGCCGCTCCCTCGTCCTCTTCGTCTTCGAAGGCGAGGGCATCGAGCGCCGCCTCTCCGATTTGCTCAACGATCGCGCCGCGGCCTCGTCGTTTGGTCCATGGGCGCCACTCCTCGAGGAGCCGCCTCACATCGCGCACCAGGCCTACCACTGGGACACGAAGGAGGACACCATGAAGACCATCGTCATCGCAACCGACGGCTCGCCCTCGGCTCGCGAAGCGCTTGAGTTCGGGCTGGAGCTCGCCCGCGAGCAGGGTGCAGCGGCGACCGTGGTGCACGTCGCACCCGCGCTCGACGTCCTGCCCGGTACCGGCTTCGCGCCCGGAGGCGCCACCCCCCATCAACTCACCGACGACGATCGAGCGTCGCTCGTCGAGGCGCGCGTGCTCGCGGAAGACGGAGGAGTCGAGATTCGAACGGAGCTCCTCACGGGACACCCAGCCGATGAGATCGTCGCCTACGCCGACAACGTCGACGCCGACCTGATCGTGGTCGGGTCGCGCGGCCATGGGGCCATCGCAAGCGCCCTGCTCGGCAGCGTCTCGCGCGCCGTCCTCCACGAGGCGAAGCGTCCAATCCTCGTCGTGCGCGGCGCCCGGCTCCCTGCACAGCTCGCGCACGCGCCGGGCATGTGAGCGGCGCGTATGGCGACGAAGACGCCCACCCGCGTAGAGGAAGTCGAAGTCCAGGCGCTCGACGCCGCGAGGCTCGAGCCGCTGATCGGCCCCGAGCGGATGGCGCGGTACGAGGCGATCGCCGACGCAACCCAGGCCCGGCTCGCCGGTCGAACCGTCTTCAACGTGAATTCCACCGCCACCGGCGGCGGCGTCGCCGAGATGCTGCAGACGCTGCTTGCTTACGGCCGGGGAGCGGGCCTCGATGTCCGCTGGCTGGTGATCGAGGGCGACGCCGAGTTCTTCGAGATCACCAAGCGAATCCACAACGGCCTCTACGGGTCACGCGGCGATGGAGGTCCGCTGGGAGCGAGCGAGCGCGACCGGTACGACGAGGTGGCGCGACGCAACGTCGGGGAGCTGCTCGCGCTCGTCCGCCCGGGCGACGTCGTCCTGATCCACGATCCTCAGCCGGCGGGGCTTGCGCCCGCGCTCACGGCGGCGGGAGCGCACGTCATCTGGCGGTGCCATGTGGGCGCCGATCGCCCAAACGAGTGGACACAACGTTCCTGGGACTTTCTCCGACCCTATCTTGAGCACGCCGAGGGATACGTCTTCTCTCGGCGCGACTTCGCGCCGTCCTGGGTAAATCCCGCGAAGACGCACGTGATCCCGCCGTCGATCGATCCTTTCTCGGCGAAGAACGAGCCGATCTCGCGTCGCAATGTGCGCCTCATCCTCGGCTACGTCGGCCTGTTGGGCGGTGACGGCGCGGTGCCTGCGGTGCCCTTCACGCGCCGCGACGGTTCGCCTGGACGGATCGACCGGCGGGTGGACGTCCTTCAAACCGGGCCACCCCCACCGCCCGACTCGCCGCTGGTCGTTCAGGTCTCGCGGTGGGACCGGCTGAAGGACATGGCCGGCGTGATGACGGGGTTCGTCGAGCACGTCGACCACGGGCTCGGCGCGCACCTCCTGCTCAGCGGTCCCGCGGTCAGCGGCGTCGCCGACGACCCCGAGGCGGCCGAGGTGCTCGAAGAATGCATGGCCCTCTGGCGCGATCTACCCCACGCGGCGCGGAGTCGCGTGCATCTCGCCTGCACGCCGATGGCGGATTCGGACGAGGCGGCGGCGATCGTCAACGCCCTGCAACGACATGCCGCCGTCGTCGTGCAGAAAAGCACCGCGGAAGGGTTCGGCCTGACGGTGGCCGAAGCGATGTGGAAGGCGCGGCCGATCGTCGCGGCCGCGGTGGGTGGGATCAAGGATCAGATCGCGGACGGCGAGCACGGCCTCCTGGTCGGCGACCCGACAGACCTTGCCTGCTTCGGGACTGCCGTCGACTCGCTGCTGCGCGATCGCGGGCGGGCCGAGAGGCTCGGTTCTGCCGCCCGCGCACGCGCGGGCGCCGAGTTCCTCGGCGACCGGCACCTCGAGCAGTACGGCCGCCTCCTGCAGCACCTCGTCTGAGGCAGCTTCGGGAAACCCGCAACCGGTGCGGGGGATCGCCGCAGCAACCTTTCGGCGGCGTCCGGATGGCAGCGGGCCTCGCGTTGCAGGAAACTCAGGGAGACGGTCGAGGCAAGAGAAGAAGCCCCGGCGCGACGGAAGGAGAATCGTGAGGAAGCTATTCGAGATCGGAGGAGTGGTCGCAGCCGCCATCCTGATCGCGTTCGGCATCACGGCGATCATCATGGGCTTCAACGGCCGCTCGACTGTCACGGACAGCCTCAAGCAGGAAAAGATCGTCGGCTCGCCCGACATGACGCCTGCGGCCATCAAGGCCGAGGCGAAGGACGCGGGCCTCGCGGTCGACAAGATCAACTTCCCGACCCTCGCGGTCGCCGGCAAGGCGATCGACAACGGAGACCGCGCGCACGCGTTCGCCGGATACATGCGCATCCACGCGCTCGAGGCGACACAGGGCTTGACCTACGCCGAGATGGGCCGCTTCCAGGCGAAGCCCGATACCCCGAAGCAGTTCACGGACGGCCTCGGTGGAACGAGCGACGAGAAGTACGCGGTGCTCGATCCGAAGACGCAGCGCCCGGTGGACAACGCGAGGCGCAACGTGTGGGTCACGGAGACCGCGCTCTCGACCGCCCTGAACGCGAGCTACATGGCCGACAAGATCGCGCTCTTCGGAGTGGTCGTCGGCTTCGCCCTGCTGCTGAGCGGCATCGGCTTCGCGATCCTCGCGATCGGCGGAGCGCTGCGAAACCCGGAGACGGCTCTGGGCTTCGTGCGAAAGCAGCCAACCGCTGCCGCCCACACATAGACGGATCCTCCGTCGTGCCGGAAACGGGCCGCCTCCGGGCGGCCCGTTTCGCTGGCTCAGCCCTCGAGCAGGCCCTCCCCGAGGGCGTAGCGCACGAGCTCGGCGCGCGTGGAGAGCCTCAGCTTCTGCATGATGTGGGCGCGGTGTGTCTCGGCCGTGCGGACCGAGATGTAGAGCTGTTTCGCAATCTCCTGGTTCGTGTGGCCGAGAGCCAGCAGCCGGAGCACCTCGCGCTCACGGTCGGAGAGTGGATCCTCCTCGGCGCGCCGCCGCTCCGCGGACTCGGCCGCCACAAGCCGAGCGCCCAGCTCCGGATGAACGTAGCGGCCGCCGCCGGCGACTTCGCGGATCGCCGCGACCACCTCCGCGTCGGCGGCTTCCTTGAGCACGTATCCGCTCGCGCCCGCCTCGAATGCCTCCCGCACGTACCGCGGGTCATCCTGCATCGAGAGCACGAGCACCCTCGCCTCGGGATGCTCCTTGAGGAGCTGCGGGACCCCCTCGATGCCGCTCTGCTCCGGCATCATCACGTCCATCAAGACGATGTCGGGCTTCGTCGTCCGCGCCTCGAAGATCGCCTCGCGCGTGCTGCCCGCCTCCCCGACAGCCTCCATGTCGGGCTCTGCGTTGACGAGCATCGCCAGCCCCGCTCGGACGACCGCATGGTCATCGACGATAAGCACGCGGACGCTCACCGGAGCGGCACCTCGGCGGCGATCGTCGTTCCGGTCTCGTTGGCCTCGATCTCGAGCCGCCCGCCGAGGAGGGCAAGCCGCTCGCGCATTCCGATCAGACCGAAGCCACCGTCACGAACGGTCTCGGAGCCGAAGCCTCGACCGTCGTCCTCGACCACGGCCTTGGCGATCCCGTCGCGACTCGTCAGCAGGACGCTCACGCGGGTGGCCTGGGCGTGCTTGACGACATTCGTCAGGCACTCCTGCACGATCCGGTAGAGCGCGGTTTCGAGCTCCGCGGGGAGGCGCTCGTCCGGCAACGCCGCCTCGAAGTCGACCCGGATCCCGGTCTGCTTCCCGAACGACTCGGTCAGGCGCTCGAGCGCGGCCACCAGGCCGAAGTCGTCGAGGGCGGTCGGCCGGAGCTCGACGGCGAGCCGGCGGACGTCCTGGAGCGTCGAGACGACGAGCTCGCGGAGCTCGCGCGCGGCCTCGAGCGCCTGCTCGCCCTCGAGGCGCTCCTCGAGTCCCTTGAGGCCGAGCAGGATCGAGGTCAACGCTTGCCCGGTCTCGTCGTGGAGCTCCCGCGCGAGCCGGCGCCGTTCGACCTCCTGGGCCTCGACGACCCGCCGCAGCGCGTCGTGGGCGATCCGCTCGGACAAGTCGACGGCGACCGCGGCACGCGGAGCAAACGTCTCCGCCAGTCGCAAGTCCGTGTCGGAGAACCGCACGTCGTCGCCGAGCTTGTCGTGGGCGGCGAGCACCCCGATCGACCGGCCGCGCGCGACGAGCGGCACCCAGAGCCCACTGCGGGCGCCGATCAGGCGCGTGGCCTCGTGGTCGATGTCCGGGTCGTCGAGCACGGAGTCGACGCGCTCGCTCTGCCTTCGTTCGAGGACGCGCCCGCTCTTCGACGCAGCGCGCGAGATCGTCTGCCCGAGAAGCTCCTCGGCTTGCTCGCCGGCGGCCGCCGCGAAGCGAAGCCGGTCGCCGCCGGCCGGCAGGACGACGGTCACGAGCCGCGCGCCGAGCAACTCCTGAAGACGGCGGGCGACGAGGTCGAGAAGCCGGTCGAGGTCGGTCTCGGTCGCGAGGGCGTTCCCGACCTCGTTCAGCGACTCGAGCTGCTTCGACCACGCGGTCGCGGCCTCGTAGAGACGGGCGTTCTCGATCGCCACCGCGGCCTGCGCCGCGAGGAGCTCGACGAGCTCCTGGTCTTCCTCGCTGAAGTCGTCGCCGTCCGCCTTCTCGGTCAGGTACAGGTTTCCGTACGCGACCCCGCGCAGGCGGATCGGAACGCCGAGAAACGTGCGCATCGTCGGATGGTTCGGCGGAAGGCCGACCGACCGCGGGTCCTCAGTCAGGTCGTGAAGCCGCAGCGTCTCTGTCTCAGTGATGAGGACGCCGAGGATGCCGCGGCCCCGAGGCAGCGGGCCGATCGCAGCATGGGTCTCTGCATCGATCCCGGTGGTCAGGAAGCGCTCGAGCCCCGCCCCCTCGCGGTCGATCACACCGAGGGCCGCATAGCGAGCGCCGGTCAGGTCTGCCGCGGCCTCGACGAGGCGCTGCAGGAGCGCGTCGAGCGAAAGCTCGGACGTGATCGCGACACCTGTCTCGACCAGGGCCCTCAGACGGCTCTCGCTCGACGACACCGCGTCCATGGTCGCCAGAGTAATCCGTCGGGCAAATGCCCTCACCTTCCCCATCCGTACTTCCTACGCGCGCCGATGGGCGCAAACCACGATGCTTGGCGGCAACACCGGCGCGACGATGCAGTCGAGAACAGCTCAGGGCGAAAGGAGGCTCACGATGTTCGAGACAATCATCTGGGCAACCGACGGGTCGGAAGCCGCCGACGAGGCTCTGCCCTTCGCCAAGGCGCTGGCCGCCTGCGGCGGCGGGGCGCTCGTCGTCGTCCACACGCGCGAGCCCCTCTACACGGGCCGAGCTGCGGGACTGCCGGCCTACGCCGACGAGAGCGACGTCGAGGCGAAGATCGCCGGCCAGGTCGACGAGCTCGAGACGGAGGGGTACCACGCAACGCTCAATCTCGCGACGGGCACGACCGCTCACGCGGCCCACGCGATCGCCACGATCGCGAGCGACGTCGGCGCGGGCGTGATCGTCGTCGGGACGCGCGGCCACGGCCCGCTGACCGGCTATATCG
>JBKPOY010000009.1:0-9207 GCA_046733295.1 Actinomycetota bacterium
CTCGTAGGCCTCGGGCAGCAGTGTGTCGGCGAGCATGGCCAGGAGGGCGCCGGCGGCGAAGGCTTGGACGAGCGCGCCGGTGCGACCGCTTTCCGGATCGAGAAGGACGTAGCCTGCGGCGGCGGAGATGGCCGAGACGGCAACGACCGCGAGCCACATCAGGAGCACGCGTCGTCTCGGCCAGCCGGCGGCCTTGAGACCGCTGGACGAGGACATGCCTTCGGGCAGGTTCGACAGCGAGACGCCGGCGAGCAGAGGCAGGCTGACCCCGCCCTGGAGGACGGTGAGGCCGAGCACGGACGATTCGGAAATCCCGTCGAGCACGGAGCCGAGCACGATTGCCAGCGGTGCTCCCTCTGCCTGGGCACCCGTTGGATCCTTGCGCTGCGAGGCGCCGCGCCGGTCGAGCATCCAGTCGCCGAGTGCGAAGACCCCGGCGCCAACGAGGACGAGCAGTCCGACCCAGCCGACCGTCGATGTCTTCAGAGCCTCGTCGATCAGCTCGAAGGAAACCGACCCGATCAACAGGCCGGTGCCGAGTGCCATCACGCGATCAGCCGTCGGCCCGGTGCGAAGAGGTAGGCGACGAGCGCGCCGACCAGCAGCGCCGAGGCGCCGAATGCTCCCCAGCCGAATGCCTCGGCCATGTGATTACGTCACCGTGTGGTCGTCTGCTGTCGAAAGCGCGCGATAGCCGCACCCGATCGCGCGGCGCCGCGACGTTAGCCATGTCGACGACGACGGTCAATCGCGGCCCGCCAGACGCGAACTAGTGCCTTCGCTACCGGCCGGCGGCCAGGCAGGGGGCAGGCGATCGACTCCTCGACGCCCCACCTCGGGTCGAGCCACAGCGAATGACGGGGGCAGCCTGGTCGCCACGAGTGATCTTCCAGAGCCAGCCGCTGGCGTCGGCGCCGGAACGCGCGTGCCTACCGAGGTTCGCGCTGATCTCCCAGCGGCGCAGAGCAGCCATCAGCCGAGCCCGCGCCGCCAGACGGGCGGGACGGGGCCGTACTCGACAGCGGACGCGCCGAGCCAGCGTGCGAGCTCCTGGACGGCCTTCCCGATCGCGGCGCCCGCGGCCTCAGGTGCGCCGTCCTCGGCATAGACCTGGTTCACGCGCAGCACGCCCGCCTTGCGGTCGAAGAGCGGGTCGATCCGCCCCACGAGTCGGTCGCGGTGCAGGATCGGCAACACGAAGTAACCGAACTCGCGCTTCGCCGCCGGCACGTAGATCTCCAGCCGATACCGGAACGACCACAGCGCCTGTGCGCGCGGGCGGTCGTACACGAGCGGGTCGAACGGAGAGAGCAGCGTCGTTCGCCCGCGAAACGGCCGCGAAGCCTCGACGAGTTCTCGGTGCACATACCAGGTGCCGCGCACGCCGTCGATCGTGCACTCGACGAGCACGCCGTCGCGGACGAGCCGCTCGAACGCTTCCTCGAGCGGCAACCCCAGCAGCGCCGGCACCTTCTTCCAGCCCGACTGCGTCATCGGGCCGAGTTCCCGGAAGCGCCGGTCGAGATGCGTAAGCGCGGCATCATCGGGCGAGAGCGGCCGCGCGGCCGGCACGACACGCTCCGCCAGATCCCAGACGCGCTCCTGGCCTCGGCGCGCGGAGACCAGCACCTTCCCCTGCGCCCAGAGGAACTCGAGCAGCTGGGAAACGTTCTTGCCGTGCGTCCAGCCGGTCGACTCCCACGGGCGGACGGAACGGTCCTCCAGCTCGCTCTGCGGCGTCGCGCCCTTGCGCTTCAGCGTCGCCAGGATGTAGCGCTCGAACGCCGCGTTGTCGCGCAGCCAGGCGGCGCGGTGGTCATCCCGCGGAAAGCGGCTGCCGGCTGCGGCGACGAGCGGCCAGTCCTCCCGGCGGTAGAGGAACGCCCGCCACGTGAACAGCGCCCGTTCCTCCCAGAGCAGCCGGTCGAGCTCGGGAACGGCATAGCGTCCGAGCCGGCTCCAGAGGACGAGCAGCTCGGACCGTGCCACCGCACTCGTCGGGTCGAGCTGAAGCGCACCCGTCTCGCGCACGACGTCGAGGATGCTCTTCGGACGCGGCGAGTCGAGCCGCGTCGCCCGCACCGCGAGCCGCCGCGCCTCATTGAGGGACAGCCTCCGCACCCGCGCTACTGTCTCACGAAGGCATCGCCACTCGAATCGCCGGGAAGAGGAGGAAGCCATGGCAACGCAGACGACGCGGACGTTCGAAACGCGGATCGACCTTCCTGAGGCCTCGCGCGAGAAAATCGTGGAGCTCCTGAATGCACGGCTCGCGGACACGTTCGACCTCTACTCACACCTGAAGCAGGCGCACTGGAACGTCAAGGGCAGCGACTTCATCCAGCTCCACGAGCTCTACGACGAGATTGCGGCCGACGTGCTCGAGCATGTCGACGAGATCGCCGAGCGGGGGACCGCCCTTGGCGGGCTGGCGCTCGGCACCGTCAGGCTGGCCGCCGCGGCGACGACGCTCGACGAGTATCCACTCGACGCAGTCGCCGGCATGGACACGGTCGAGGCGATCGCAGACCGCCTCGCGGCCTACGCCGCCTCCGTCCGGAGCGCGATCGAGACCGCCCTCGAGCTCGACGATCAGGACACGGCCGACCTCTTCATCGAGGTCTCACGCGCGATCGACAAGCACCTCTGGTTCGTCGAGGCGCATTTGCAGGGCTAGTCACCAGAGCGGCAGTCTCTCGACCGGTTAGGCGACCGGTCGCGTTTCTACACTCGCCGAGTGGAACAACCACAGAAGCGGCGGGTCGAGCTTTTCTTGCCGATGCGCACGCTGCTCGTTGTTGCCGCCGCCGTCGCCGTGATGGCCGCGTTCGTCGCGATCGGCGACACGTTCTTGATCGTCTTCGTCGGCGTCTTCCTGGCCCTGGTGTTCGAGTACCCGGTGCGGTACGTCATGGCAAAGACGCACATGTCGCGCGGGCTTGCGGCGACGGTGACCGTCCTCGGCAGCGCGGTCGCCGTCACCGCGCTGTTCCTGCTTTTGCTGGTCCCCCTCGTCGGCGGCGTGCGCGACTTCCTCAAGCAGCTCCCGGAGACGGTGCAGGAACTTCGCGACTCGGATCAGCTTTCGTGGCTGGGCGATTCCGGCGCCGCGAAGAACGTCCAGGACGGCGCCCAGCACGTCTCCACGTCGGTGCCGGACGCGATCTCGTCCGTGCTCGGGATCGCAGGCGATTTCTTCGGCGTCTTCCTGGCTCTGTTCTCGATTCTCTTCATCTGCCTCTTCCTGCTCACGGACATCGCCAGGCTGAAGGAAGCGCTCGGAAGCGTCTTGATGCCCCGCCAGGAAGAACAGTGGCTTGGCGTCTGGGATCAAGTGACGGCGTCGGTGTCGCGCTGGGCGATCGGCGTCGTCGTGATCGCGACCATCGCCGGAACGGTTCAGGGTGTCACCGCGTGGGTGCTCGGCTCGAGCTTCGCGGTCGGCCTCGGCGTCATCGCCGGGCTCCTCGACATGATCCCGAACATCGGCGCCACCATCGCCGGCTTCATCCTCGTGCCCGCGCTGTGGGCCGAGGAAGGGTTGACGGCGGCGGTGATCATGCTCGTCGTCCTCCTCGTCTACCAGCAGCTCGAGAACAACATCCTCACCCCGAAGATCCAGGGGAAGGCGGTGAGCCTCTCCGCGTTCTTCATCATCGTCTCGGTGACGCTCTTCGGCGCGCTGCTCGGTGTCCTCGGCGCCCTGACCGCCGTGCCGCTCGCGGCGACGATCCAGATTTTCGTGCGTGAGCTGACGAAGGCGAGACGCGAACGCGTGGCGGCGGCGAAAGCCGCACTCGCCTCGTCGACCACGACCGCCTAGAGGCTTCGGCGCCGAGGTCGCGGCCCGGCGACGGGCGGCGTGCAAGCTGGTGCGCTATGCGTTAGAACTGCGGTTCTTACGCCGTCAGAACCGGGCCGCGGCCGCCGGGGAGAGGAGACCAGCGCATGTCTGTCATCCGTCGCGTCGCCCTACTGCTCTCGTTCGCGATCCTTGCCGTCGGCCCGGCGACCGCGCTCGGGCAGGGCCCTCGTCACTCAGGCCACGATCGCGGAAGGCCGCATGCGGATCCCGCGGCCCACCACAGCCTGCGCCAGCCGGTCACCGACCAGAGCTTCTATTTCGTCATGGCCGACCGCTTCAACAACGGCGATACGGCCAACGACAACGGCGGCCTGCCCCCCGGCAAGGGTGAGGGGCAGTCGGGATTCGACCCGACCGGAAAGGGCTGGTATCACGGCGGCGACCTGAAGGGCCTCACCGCCAAGCTCGACTACATCAAGCGTCTCGGCACCACCGCCATCTGGCTCACGCCGAGCTTCAAGAACAAAGCGGTGCAGCCGGAGGACAACTCCGCCGGCTACCACGGTTACTGGATCACCGACTTCACGCAGATCGACCCGCACCTGGGCACGAACCAGGATCTGCGGACGCTGGTGAACGCGGCCCACGCGCGCGGGATCAAGGTCTACTTCGACATCATCACCAACCACACGGCGGACGTCATCGAGTACACGGAGGGCGGCCGCAGGCCCTACGTCTCAAAGGACCGCTCGCCGTATCGCACGGCTTCCGGGACGCCGTTCGACGACCGCGACTTCGCCGGCACGAATTTCTTCCCCGCGCTCGCACCGACCGGCCAGCCGTCATGCTCGAGCCCGCCGGCCCCGTTCAGCAGCTTCCCGTACCACCCGTGCGTGCCGGACGCGGAGCGGGACAGCAAGGTTCCGGCCTGGCTCAACGACGTGAGCCTTTACCACAACCGTGGCGACACGACCTTCTCCGGCGAGAACTCGCAGTACGGCGACTTCTTCGGGCTCGACGACCTCTTCACCGAGAACCCGCGTGTCGTCGACGGGATGATCGACATCTACAAGACCTGGATCCGCGACTTCCGCATCGACGGCTTCCGGATGGACACGATGAAGCACGTCGACGACGCGTTCTGGCAGAGGTTCGCGCCGGTGATCCAGCGCTACGCGGAATCACAGGGCATCCGCGACTTCTACATGTTCGGTGAGGTGGCCGAGGACACGAGCCGGCCGATCACCTCGCACTACACGACCCACGACGACGTCCAGGGCGTCCTCGACTTCCCGTTCCAGACGGCGGCGACGCGCTTCGCCGCCGGCTCGGCACCCACCGACGAGCTGCGCGACTTCTTCGTCGACGACGACTGGTACACCGACGGCGACTCGAACGTCTACAACCTCCCGACCTTCCTCGGCAACCACGACCGCGGGCGCATCGGCATGTTCGTGCGCAACGCCAACCCGGGGGCAGCCGAGGCGGAGCTCCTCCAGCGCGACGAGCTGGCACACGCACTCATGTATTTCTCGCGCGGCGACCCGGTCGTCTACTACGGCGACGAGCAGGGCTTCACGGGCGCGGGCGGCGACCAGGACGCCCGGCAGGACATGTTCCCGTCGCAGTCCCTCCAGTACAACAACCTCAGCGACCCGATCCCCGGTGACGACGGTGCGGGCAACAACGACGACATCGGCTCCGACGCGACGCCGATGGACGACAACTTCGACCCCTCGCACCCGCTCTACCAAGAGCTCGCGAGGCTCGCGGCGGTCACCGACCGCAATCCCGCGCTCCGCGACGGAGCGCAGCAGAGCCGCTACTCGTCGGCGTCCGCGGGCATCTATGCCTTCTCCCGCATCGACCGCGGTCACCGCACCGAGTACGTGGTGGCGCTGAACAACTCCGAGCAGGCCGCCTCGGCGTCGATTCCCACGTTCGTACCGCGCAGTCGCTGGGTGAAGGTCTACGGCGACGGTCCCAGGTGGCTGCGCAGCAGAGGCGACAAGCAGCTCGACGTCCAGGTCGGGCCGCTCTCGACCGTCGTGTACAAGGCGAAGAAGCACATCCCGCGCAGCGCGGCGGCGCCGCCGATCGCGCTTCAGGTGCCTGCCGAGGGCCGCGACCGCCTCGAGGTCCGGGCCGATGTCTCGGGCAACTCCTTCTACGAGGTGACGTTCCTCGCCAGGGTGGGCGACGGTCCGTGGCGCGACATCGGCACCGACGACAACGCGCCGTACCGGGTGTTCCACGACGTCTCCGACGTCGCGCCCGGGACGACGATCCAGTACCGCGCCGTCGTGCTCGACAATGCGCATCACACGCGCTCGAGCGCGGTGCGAAGCACCACGGTCGCTCCGCCGGCGATCATCCTGGAGGCGCCGAACGAGGGCCAGCGCGTGCGCGGCATTGTCGAGGTCCGCGCGACCGCCACGCCCGAGCACTCGAACTACGTCGTTGCGTTCGAGCGCTCGATCGACGGGGGTCCGTTCACGCAGATCGGCATGGACGACTCCTCGCCCGTTTACACGGTCTTCGACGACACGTCGAGCGTCGCCGACGGCGGGCACGTGACCTATCGGGCCGTCCTGACCTACGCGCCCGGGAAAAGCGTCGTCAGCGCTCCCCGGACGGTCACGGTCGTCCAGGCGCAGGTGACGACGGCGGTCATCCACTACAACAGGCCCGCCGGCGACTACGCCGCATGGGGGCTGCACCTGTGGGGTGACGGCCTCGCCCCCGGCGAGGCGACGGCCGAGTGGACGAGCCCGACGCCCTTCGAAAGCACCGACGCCTACGGAGCCGTGCATCGAATCACGCTCACCGACGACACGCAGCGCGTGGGCTTCATCGTCCACGGCAGGCCGCCTGCCACCGACCCGAACATCAAGGACACGGGGCCCGACCGGTTCTTCGTGCCACTCTCAACGCCGGAGATCTGGCTGAGGCAAGGCGACACGCGGATCTACACCTGCCCCGCGGCGAACGACACCTGCGTGGTGCCGTCGGCGTAGCCCGCGCCGGCGCTGGCCGAGAAGCCCATGTCCGACGTCCGCGGGGCGGGGAGCGGCGTGCAAGCGCAGGTGCTGCGCCTGGCCGTGGCTAGACCAGACCTCGCCCGACGTCGGACACCGTTACGGAAGTGTGACGGCGGTGGCCGAAGCGCCTGCAAACCCAGCGGTTCACGGCGGTGTCGGACACCGGGGTTGAAGCGCAACGAAGCTCGAACGCGACCCGCACCGAGCGGCCTCGCTACCCGGCGTACGTGGCCGCCCCCGGAGTGGACACGCTCTCGGCTACCGCGGCGGCCAGCTCCTCGGCCTCCCTCGGCTCGAGGCCGGTCGTGGTGATGCGGATTCCCGGCAGCGACTTGAAGCGGTAGCGCTCGCCCGGGCTCACCGCCCAGCCGCGCTGGAGCAGGAACTGCACGGTTGCCGCCTCCTCGGCGAGCGGGACCCAGACGCCGAGGCCCGAGCTGCCGTGCGCGGCGATTCCGTGACCGGCAAGGGCCTCGACGAGCGCCGCGCGGCGGTCGGCATAGGTGCGCTCGGCGCGGGCGAGCAGCTTCCGCGTCGCGGCGCTCGACCAGAGGCGCGCCGTCGTCTGCTGGAGCAGGTGGCTCACCCAGCCGGGGCCGACCAGCTGTCGCCCCTCCACCCTGCTGATCGTCAGCGGATCGCCGGTCATCGCGGCGACGCGGAGATCGGGGCCGAGCACCTTCGAGAGCGAGCGGATCACCGTCCACCGCGGGCTCGACGCATGCAAGCCGACATAGGGCGCGCCGGCCACCGCCGCGACGTAGTCGTCCTCGACCACGAGCGCTTCGGGATGGCGCTCGAGCACACCGCGCACGAGGCGCCCACGTTCGGCGTCCACGGCCGCCCCCGTGGGGTTCTGCCCCCGCGGGGTCGCGATGACGGCCTTCGCGCCGCGGTCGAGCGCTCGCTCGAGCTCGTCGGGAACAAGCCCGAGCTCGTCGACTCCGGCCGGCTCGGGCTGAAGCCGGAGGGCCCGGACCAGATCGGCGATTCTCGGCCAGCTCGGGTCCTCGACGACGACGCGGTCACCCGGCAGGAGCTCCGTCTGCAGTAGGCGCTCGACGCCGTCGAGGGCGCCGCCGACCACGGCGATGTCGCCGTCGATCCCGTCGGCCGCGAAGTCGGCTTCCGCCAGCTCGACGAGCTCGGGAAGCTTGTTCGGCCCGCCATAGAGCTTGTGCGCGGGATCGAGACGCGCGAGCGCGGGCCCGAGCGGCGGCAGGAACTCCGGGTTGGGGTTGCCGCCGGCGAGATCGCGCGTGTCCGGTGGCACGGGCTGTCCGCCTCGAACCCGCAGCGGCGGCTGAGCCGAGACGACGGTTCCGCGCCGGCGATCGGCGCTGACCAGGCCCCTCTGCTTGAGCGTGCGATAGGCGGCCGCCACTGTGGCCGGGCTCACCTGAAGCTCGCTCGCGAGGTCCCGAACCGCCGGTAGCCGCGCGGCGGGCTCGAGCTCGCCTGCTGCGACCGCGGCCTCGATGCGCGCGGCGATCGTCGCCGCGCCGGCACCGCGTGCGATATTATGTACTAGTGAAGATCCCATTGTGTACTATAACAAAGATATCACACAACGGCTAGGCTTGGGCCTCTCGCGCGAGCTCTGGCTCGTCGAGGCCGGGATCTTCCTGAACTACCTCGGCTACGGCGCCGTCCTCCCCTTCGAGATCATCTACCTGCACAACGCGCGCGGATTCAGCCTCGGCGTCGCCGGTCTCGTGGTCGGCACGCTCACCGGCGCCGCGGTGGCGACCGCACCGCTCGCGGGCCCGCTGATCGACCGCTTCGGCGCCCGCGGGACCGCGGCCGCCTCCGGCATTGCGCTCGCCGCCGGGTATGCCGGCCTGGCCTTCGCACACTCCCCTGCCGCTGCCTTCGCAGCGGCGCTGCTGGCGGGCGTCGGGAACGGCGCGCTCATTCCCAGCCAGTCGACCTTGCTGGCCACGCTGGCCCCGTCCGAGCTGCGCCATCGCGCAACCGCCGTCTCGCGCGTGGCCGCGAACGCCGGGGCCGGAGCCGGCGGCGCTCTCGGTGGTCTCGTCGCCGTCTACGGGTTGACGGGGTTCGTCCTGCTCTTCCTGGCCAACGCCCTCACCTACCTCGTCTACGTGTGCGTCCTGGTCGCGGTCGTACGAGACGGGGCGCGACCCGAGCCAATCGCGGGCGGATATCGGCTCGTCCTTCGTGACCGAGCCTTCATCCATCTTGCCCTCACGAACGTGGCGATGATCGGGGTCGGCTGGGGCGTCTTCACGTGGCTCGTGCCGCCGTACGCGAAGAGCGAGCTCGGTATCGATGCCCAGCTGATCGGGTTGCTGCTGTTCGCCAACGCAGCAACGGTCGTGGTCGCCCAAGTGCCGATCG
>JBKPOY010000010.1:0-29117 GCA_046733295.1 Actinomycetota bacterium
GGAGCGCACCTCGAACTCGTGGGCGATGCCGCGCTCGGTGAGCTCGTCCACCGCCGCCTGCATGCGCTCGCGGTCGGACTCGGAGCCGACCAGGATCCCGACCAGAGGTGTCTCAGCCGGCATTCGTCTCGGCCCGCTCCGCGATGTCACGTCTGTACCGCATCCCCGGGAACGAGATCTTGCCGACGGCGTCGTACGCCGTCGCGCGGGCGGTCGAGATGTCTTTCGCGACGGCGGTCACGTTCAGGATCCGGCCCCCGTTTGTGACCAGGCTCCCGTCGCGGACCGCCGTCCCGGCGTGGAACACGAGCGCCCCCGCCGCCTCGGCGTCCTCGACGCCCTCGATGCGCGAGCCCGTGTCGCCTCGCTCGGGGTAGTCGCCTCCCGCGAGCACGACGGTCACGGCTGCGTCCTGGAGCGAGCCCGTCTCCTGGCGGAGCTCACCAGTCGCGGCGCCGTAGAGCGTCTCGAGGAGGTCGTTTCCGAGGCGCGGGACGATCGACTGTGTCTCGGGATCTCCGAAGCGGCAGTTGAACTCGAGCACCCGCGGTCCCGCTTCCGTGAGCATGAGGCCGGCGTAGAGCAGCCCGACGAAGGGCGAGCCGCGCCGTGCGAGCTCGCTCAGGACGGGTCGGTGAACCGTCGCGAGCAGATCTTCGACGTCGGCCGGGCCGAATGCCGGCACGGGCGAATACGAGCCCATGCCGCCGGTGTTGGCTCCGGTGTCCCCGTCGCCCACGCGCTTGAAGTCCTGCGCCGGCGGCAGGGCGATCGCGTTCCGCCCGTCGCAGACGGCGAAGACAGAGATCTCCTCGCCGTCGAGTAACTCCTCGATCACGACGGCGTCGCCGTGGGCCGCTACGGACTTGAGCGCCGCGTCGAGCTCGTCTCGGGTCTTGCAGACGAACACGCCTTTCCCCGCAGCGAGTCCGTCGACCTTGACCACGCACGGAGGACGCGCGACGGGCAGCCGCTCGGCCGTGGGCACGCCGGCCGCCGCCATCACCTCCTTCGCGAACAGCTTCGAGCCCTCGATCCGGGCGGCCTCGGCGCTCGGCCCGAAGACGGCGACGCCGGCGTGCCGAAGCTGGTCGCCGACGCCGGCGACGAGCGGCGCCTCGGGCCCGATCACGGCCAGATCGATCTCGTGCTCGCTGCAGAAGGCGAGCAGGCCCTCGCCGTCCTCCGCCCGGACCGGGTGGCAGCGCCCGATCTTCGCGATCCCGGGATTTCCGGGCGCTGCGTGAAGCTCGTCGCAGCGCTCGCTCTGGGCGAGCTTCCAGGCGAGCGCGTGCTCCCGCCCGCCCGACCCCGCGACGAGAACCTTCACGGCCGCAGTGTTTCAAAGGGTTCGTGGGTGCGCATCCTTAGGCCGTGGTCGAACCGGGCCTCGATCGGCACGACTGGGAGACCGAGTGGCAGGGCCTCGAGCCGCTCGTCGTCGACTCGCCGGCGGAGGCACTTCCGGAGGTCGACGGCCTGATCGAGCGGATGATGCAGGAGCGCGGCTACCCCGTCGACGAGGCGCAGGCGCGCGACTCTTCGGCGCCGGAGGTCGTCGCCGAGTTTCTCGAAGCGAGGCGGGTCACCAGGCTCCTGGAGTCCGGCGAGCCGGTCGACCCGGGCGATGTCGGCGCCGCGATCACCGGCTACCGAAACCTGTACGAGTTCCTCCTGGCCGAGCAGCGCGCGCCGTAACCGCGGAGCAACACGGACCGCGGCCCCACCCTGGGTGGGGATGAGAGTCCACCCGCCACCCGCGGCGAGCGTACCGCTCGCTTTTCGTCGCGGGGCCGACGCCGGTGTGACAAGAGCGTGAAAATCGACTCGCGCCCTAGACTGCTGCCGTGAAGGCTCCGCCCTACTCCGCGGCGTCCGTCGAGGTCGTTCGGCTGCCGGAGGGGCGCCGGGAGCGCGACTCGGTCGCGGTCGAGGAGCCGCTCGAGATCCGGGTCAACGGCAAGCCCGTCGCGGTCACGATGCGGACCCCGGGACAGGACGAGGAGCTCGCGATCGGCTTCCTTCTTTCGGAGGGGGTCGAGGCGAACGCAGCCGCGCCGTCGGTCGACCTTGCGGCAAACACGATCGAGGTCGATGCCTCGGCGTTCGACCCGGCCTCGCTCGAGCGGCACTTCTACACGTCCTCGTCCTGCGGCGTCTGCGGCAAGGGCGCGCTGGAGGCGGTCGCGGTCGAGGCCCCGCGCGTCGAGAGCGGACTGACCGTGCCGGCGCCGTTGCTTGCGCGGCTCCCCGATCGCCTGCGCGAGCGTCAGGCCGCGTTCGCGGAGACCGGCGGGCTGCACGCGACCGGGCTCTTCGACGAGCGCGGGGAGCTGCTTTGCCTCCGGGAGGACGTCGGGCGTCACAACGCCATGGACAAGGTCGTCGGCTGGGCTTTCGCTCGCAGCATGCTTCCCCTGGGCGAATGCATCCTCTGCGTCAGCGGCCGCCTGTCCTTCGAGCTGGTGCAGAAGACGACCGTCGCGGGCTGCCCGATCCTCGTCGCGGTGGGCGCGCCGTCGAGCTTGGCCGTCGATCTCGCAAGCGACCGCGGAGTCACGCTCTGCGGTTTCGTGCGGGGTGGGAGAGTCAACGTGTACAGCGAGGAATGGCGAGTCGAGGGCTGACGGGGGTCTTGCTGGTGGGCGGCGCGAGCCGGCGCTTCGGCTCTCCGAAAGCGCTGGCACGCTACGACGGCAAGACGCTCGCCGAGCGGGCTTGGGGTGTTCTCGGAAAGGCCTGCGACGAGCGATTCGCCTTGGGCAAGGCACGCGACGAGCTGGGGCTGCCGTTCCCGGTTCAGGACGACGGGATCGACATCCGCGCGCCGATCGCCGGGGTCGTCGCGGGCCTCCGCGCGGCTCGCAACGAGATCTGCGTCTTCCTGCCCGTCGATGCGCCGCTCGTCACGCCGGAGGCCTTGCGCCGACTCGGGGACTCGTGCCGCGAGGCAGCGGTTCCCGAGTGCGGGCCGCTGCCGGGCGCGTACGCCCGTAGCACCCTGCCGGTCTTCGAGCGCCGGCTCACCGAGCACCGGCTCTCGTTGCGGGGCGCGCTCGAGGAGCTGTTGACGGCGATCGTGCCGCTCGACCCGAGGCTGCTCGCGAACGTGAACGAGCCCGAACAGCTGGCTGCGCTGTGAGAGCGAGCGGCTAGGGAGCGAGGGCCTCGGCCCGCAGGTCGAGAACGCGCTCGCGCTCCCGGCCCGTGCCGATCAGCGAGACCTCGACGCCAAGCCGATCCTCGACGAACGAGACGTACCGCGCAGCCTGCCTCGGCAGGTCACCGACAGAGGCGACGTCGTCGAGCGGCTCGTTCCATCCCGGCAGGGTCTCGTAGACGGGCTCGCAGTTGTGGAAGTCCGACTGATGCGCCGGAAACTCCTCCGTCTCGGTGCCGTCCCGCAGCCGGTAACGAACACAGACCGGCAGCTCCGAGAACGCCGAGAGGACGTCGAGCTTCGTCAGCGCCAGCGAGGTGATCCCGTTGAGCCGGACGGCGTAGCCGAGGCCGACGAGGTCGAGCCAGCCGCACCGGCGCGTGCGGCCGGTGACGGTGCCGACCTCGCCTCCCAGCTCCTGCAGCCGCGCCTGATCGGCGCCCTCGATCTCGGTCGGAAAAGGCCCCTCGCCGACCCGCGTCACGTACGCCTTCGCGACGCCGATCACCTCGTCGATGCGGGTCGGGCCGATCCCGATTCCGGGAGCGGCGCCGCCTGCGACGGTGCTGGAGGACGTCACGAAGGGATACGTCCCGTGGTCGAGGTCGAGAAGCGTGGCGTGGGCTCCCTCGAGGAGGACCCTCTTGCCGTCGCGCAGCGCCCGATCGACCAGGAGCGAGGTGTCGGTGATGGAGGGCCGCAGACGCTGGGCGTAGGCCTCGTAGCGCGCCGCCAGCTCCTCGAGCTCCAGCGGCTCCGAACCGTAGACCCGCTCCAGCCAGACGTTCTTCTCCGCGAGCGCGACCTCGAGCTTCTGGCGCAGGATCTTCGGGTCGAACAGATCCTGGACGCGGATGCCGAGCCGAAACGCCTTGTCCGCGTAGGTCGGGCCGATGCCGCGCTTCGTCGTGCCGATCGCGAGCTTGCCGAGCCGACGCTCGCTCGCCTGGTCGAGTGCGACGTGCCACGGCATGATCACGTGGGCATTGGTCGAGAGGTGAAGCCGGTCGACCGGAATGCCGCGCCCTCCGAGCTCGTCGAGCTCCTCCACGAGAACCGCCGGGTCGACGACGCAGCCCGCCCCGATCACGCACTCCTTGCCACGCAGGATCCCGGAGGGGATGTGCCGGACTTTGTACGTCTCGCCGTCGGCGACGATCGTGTGCCCCGCGTTCGGCCCGCCGTTGTAGCGGCACACGAGATCCGAGTCCTCGGCCAGCAGGTCGACGATCTTTCCCTTTCCCTCGTCGCCCCACTGGGCGCCGACGATCACGGTTGCGGGCACGGCGCTGAGTGTGCCGAAAGTCGCGGCTAGCGGAGCGGCGGGGCGATCTCGACGGCGTCCGGACGAGCCGTGATCAAAACGCTCGCGTCGAGGTCGTCGGCGACGAGCTCGAGGATCGCGCTGATCTCGCGTGCGCTCCGCTGGCGATTCGGGGTGATGCGGACGCTGTTGCCTGCGATCGCGCACGTGATCGCCTCCACGGCGACGGAGCGCTCCTCGTAGGTGATCGCGACCGTTACCACAGCGGCGAGGTGAGCTCCACGTGGACGTCGCGCCCGGCGCGGATCGCGCGGATCCGGTGGCCGCGCGGGCACTCGGTCCAGCTGAGGTCGTGTCCGTGCCCGAGCTTGCCTCGCACGAGCGCGGGCTGCTCCTCACCGAAGCCGAGGCCCCGGCTCTCGCAGGCCTGGCAGACGACGGCGAATTCAGTTGCCGAGCCAAGGAGGACGATTGTCTGCTCGAACAACTAGGTCACCTCCAGGTTATGCCGCCGCCGCTGCCAGGTCTGCGAACTTTGCGTACCGCTTGAGGAACGAGAGCTTCACCGCGTCGGTGGGCCCGTTGCGATGCTTCGCGAGGATCACCTCCGCGAGGCCCTGCTGGTCGGACTCCTCGTTGTAGTACTCGTCGCGGTAGATGAACATGACGAGGTCCGCGTCCTGCTCGATGGAGCCGGACTCGCGGAGGTCGGAGAGGATCGGACGCTTGTCGTGGCGTTGCTCGACGGCACGCGACAGCTGCGACATCGCCAGGATCGGGACGTCGAGATCGCGCGCGAGCACCTTCAGGTTCCGGGAGATCTGCGAGACCTCCTGGACGCGGTTCTCCGCGGTCGAGCCCGAGGTCATCAGCTGCAGGTAGTCGACCACGATCAACCCGAGATTCGGCTCACGGGTCTTCAGCCGCCGGGCCTTGGAGCGGATCTCCATCATCGTGATGGAGCCCGTGTCGTCGACGTAGATCGGCGCCTTCGCGAGCTTGTCGCACGCGGCTGTCAGGCGCGGCCAATCGTCGGGGCCGAGCTTCCCGGTGCGGAGGCGATTCGATTCGACCTTCGCCTCGCTGCACATCAGCCGCTGCGTGACCTCGGACTTCGACATCTCGAGCGTGAAGAGCGCAACGGGCGTCTCGTGACGGACGGCGAGGTTTGCCGCCATACAGAGGCCGAGCGCCGACTTACCCATGGAGGGGCGGGCTGCCGCGATGATGAGGTTTCCCGGCTGGAACCCGGAGGTCAGCCGATCGAGGTCGCGGAACCCGGAGGGAACACCGGTAATGTCGGCGCCGGCCTCATAGAGGGCCGTGATTCGTTCGAAGCCCTCCTTCAGGAGCTCGTCGATGTGGGAGAACTCGCTCGAGACGCGTGCCTGTGAAAGGTCGAAGACCACCTGCTCGGCCTTGTCGACGAGATCGACCGCATCGCCGGGACGCTCCCAGCCGAGCTGTGCGATCTCGCCGCCGGCGCGGATCAGACCGCGGAGAGTGGCCATCTCGCGGACGATCCGCGCGTAGTGGCCGGCGTTGGCGCTTGCTGGAACGAGCGCCGCGAGCTCGTGAATTCGAACCTTGCCGCCGACGCCTTCGAGCTCGCCGCGCTCCTCGAGCTCGTCGAGAAGCGTGATGGCGTCGACGGGCTCACCCTTGGCGTAGAGCGCCAGGGCGGCCCGGTAGATCTTGGCGTGGCTTTCTCGGTAGAAGTCCGAGGCGTCCAGGACCTCGCTGACCGCCCCGATTGCCCCGGGGGAGATCATCATTGCGCCGAGGACGGACTCCTCGGCCTCGAGGTTTTGGGGCGGAACCGGGGCGGCCTGCGAGTGCGGCGACACCTGGGCGAACTGGGCGACCTGGGCCATCGGGGCGTAGTCATGACGGGCCACGCCGCCCTCTGCAAGGGTGTTGACAGGCCCGTTTCGACTAGTCGTTTTCGGCCGACCTGCAGGCATAACAGAACGTATGTTCGCAGATCGGCCGGACAGATCTGTGGGAAGTTTTCCCGCTAGGAGCGGGAACTTCGTACGGCAATCCCCAGACGTGGAAAGCGCTGGGGAAAAAGGCCTACGACGTCGGGGACTCGGCTTCCCGCTCGCCGTCCGCCGGCGTCTCGACGGCGGCGTCCGCCGACCGGTCGAAGGCGTCCTCCGGGACCTGGCCGGCCGCTGCGGCTTCCGCCTCCGCTTCCGCTTCCGCTCGAGCCTCGGCCTCGGCCTCGGCCTGGGCTTGGGCGGCCTCGGTCGCCGCGGCCTCGGCGGCGCGCGCCTCCTCGAGCTCCGCCTCCACCGCGGCCTCCTCCTGCGCGGCGGCGGCGTCGAGGGCCTGCAGCTCCTCCTCGGGCGGCAGCTCACCGCCCTCGGGGACGACGGCGAGCCTCAGCGTCGCGGTCACGTCCGTGAAGAGCTCGACGGGAACCTCGTAGCGTCCGATGCGCTTGATCGATTCGGGCAGCTCGAGCTTGCGGCGGTCGATCCGGATGCGATGCTCCTCCCAGACCCGTTCGGCGATGTCCGTCGCCGTGACGGAGCCGAAGAGCGTGCCCGTCTCGCCCGCCTGGACATCGAACCGAAGCTGGGCGCCCTCGAGCTTCTGGGCGAGCTCCTGCGCCTGCTCGAAGCTCTGCGCTTCGTGCCGCGAGCGGCTCGCGGCGATGCGCTCGAGCTCGGCAACGCGGCCCGCGGATGCCGGCTCGGCCAGGCGGCGCGGCAGCAGGTAGTTCCTCGCGAAGCCGGCCGCCACGTCGACGACCTCACCCCGCAGTCCGACCTTCTCGATGTCCTCGCGGAGGATTACCTGCATCAGCGATCCCGATCTCCCCGATCGCCTCGATCGCCTCGGTCACCACGGCCGGGCCGTTCCTCGCGTCCCTCGGCGACGTACGGCAGCAAGGCCATCTCGCGGGCGCGCTTGACTGCGACGGCGACCTGTCGCTGGTGCCGCCGGCACGCGCCGGTAATCCGCCGGGAACGGATCTTTCCCTTTTCGGAGACGTAGCGCCGCAGCTGGTTCGCGTCCTTGTAGTCCACTTCCTCGATCTTCTGGCGGCAGAACCAGCAGTTCTTCTTCCGAATCGGGCCCGCCGACGCGCCTCCGCGGCGCCGTTGCTGCTGTCGGTCTTTCTGCTGGGCCATCAGCGATCAGAAGGGGATGTCGTCGTCGGCGGCGCCGCCCGCCCCGAAGTCAGCGTTCTCGGCCTGGGCCGACGCGCCGGCCGGCACGAACTGGTTCTGGCCGCCCTCGCCGTCACCGCGGCCGCCGAGGAACTGGACGCTGTCGGCGATGACCTCGACCGCCTGGCGCTTCGTGCCGTCCTGCGCGTCCCACTCGCGCCACTCGAGGCGCCCGTCGACCGCGACCGGGCGGCCCTTCGAGAGGTACTGCGCGCAGCTCTCTCCCTGGTTGCCCCAGACGGTGATGTCGAAGTAGTTCGGCTTCTCGGTCCACTCCCCGGTCGCGCCGTCCTTCCGGCGCGTGTTGACGGCGAGCCGCAGGCTGCAGACCGCGGTTCCGCTCGGCGTGTGCCGGAGCTCCGGATCGCGGGTCAGATTGCCCACGAGCACGACTCTGTTGATGTTGGCGGCCATCGAAAACCTCCTCACTCGACGGGTGTTGCTTGCTCTTCGGAATCCTGCCTTGACTCTTCGATCCTGCCTATTGGCTCGGCGGGACTCGTCGAACGCGCAGCCTGGCGGACGGCCAGGTGCCGCATGACGCCGTCCGTGATCTTGAGCACGCGCGAGACCTCCTCGAGCGCCTCGGGGTCCGACCGGAACGTCAGCAGGTGGTAGACGCCGTCCGTCTTGTGGTCGATCTCGTAGGCGAGCTTGCGGCGACCCCAGACGTCGTGAGCGCTCCAGCTGCCGCCGGCGCGCTCGATGTTCTCGCGCACGCGCGTCACAATCTCGTTCTGGCGCTCGTCCGGCAGTTCCGGGTCGAGCATGAGCAGGATTTCGTAGTCGATCACGTCCCCGAATCACTCCTTCCCACGGTCTGAGTCGGCCTCGCCTGCGGGCGCCGCTTCGAGGGGTACGGCGCGAGGGCGAGGCAGGAAGTCCGCGGAAGAGTAGCATCGCCCCCGTGCGAAACCGCGCAGCGTGGATCGCCGGCGCGCTCGGCGCCGTGGGAGTGGCCTACAGAGGACTTCGCCGCCGGCCCGCGCCGCAGCCGGCCGCGGACCCGCGAGCCGACGAGTTGCGCCGCAAGCTCGACGAGTCGAAGCCGCTCGCCGAGGAACGCGACGAGTTCGAGGCCGGAGAGACGACCATCGACCGGGCGGAGCCGGCGAGCGTCGAGGAAAAGCGGGCGGCGGCCCACCAGCGAGGGCGCGCCACAGCGCGCGAGATGGGCGGCTCGAGCTCTACCGAGGACGCCTGAACGCACCGGCGCCCGCCGTCAGGCCGCGCGCCACCTTCCACTGGTACGCGGCGGACTGCAGGAGGCGTCGCTCGCGGGCGTTCGACATGAACCCGCATTCGACGAGGATCGCCGGGACGTTGGCCCAGTTGAACCCGGTCAAGTCGCTGCGCGGCACGAGTCCGAGGTCGCGGGCGCCGGTGGTCTGCACCGCCGCGGCCTGGACGGCCTTCGCCGCGCGCCGGCTTCCTGCGTAGATGTCGTCGGTCCAGCCGCGGTGCAGAGCAGGGTAGAGCGTCGAGAACCCGTGCTTCAACGCGTCCGCTGACCCGTCGGCGTGGATGCGGATCATCAGCGCGGCCCGGCGGCGGTTGCAGAACTGCGCGCGGGCGATGTTGCCGCCGTTGCCGTAGCGAAACGTCGCGCCGGTCCGCGTCATCGCGACCCGGTAGCCCCGGCGCAGCAGGAGCGCACGCGTTTTGCGGGCAATCGCGAGCGCGACCGCCGCCTCCCCGGCCGCGCCGCCGCCGTCCTTGATCTTCAGTGTCCGCGAGCCCGGCCCGATCGGCTCTGTCTGCCGGCCGATCGCCGGCGGGGTCCCGTGCCCCGGATCGAGGCAGACGAGCGGCGGCGTCGCGACGATCATGGGGAGAGCCGCTCGGCCAGGTACTTGACCCCGAGGGGGTAGCGGTACTCGACGCTCATGTGCGTGCCGTCGAAGAGCTCGAACTTCACGTCCGTGATCCCGAGCTCCTCGAGCGCGCGCCGGAACGCTTCTGCCCCGAGATCGAGATAGACGTCGTCGCGATTGCCCGCGTCGATGTAGATCGCCCTCAGCGAGCGCAGCGCCTCGGCGTGGCGCGGCGCCATCCGGATCGGATCCCACGCGAGCCAGCGCTCCCAGATCTCGGGCCTGAGCTCGCCCGTGTCGGTGTCGTAGGGCAGGTGCACGGTGCCGTCCTCGTCGGTCGAGTAGCAGGCCGCCATGCACCAGTCGTTGAGCAGCGTGTGATCCGTCTTCTTCGAGAACGCGGGCCTGGAGCGGAAGTCCTCCCAGAACTTGTCGAACGAGCCCTCGTACGAGTCGCGCAGCGTTCGGGCCGAGACGCGGAAGTCTGGCTCGTAGCACGTCTCGAAGAGCGCGTCGCCGGCATGCGTCGCAAGGCCGCCGAAGACGTCCGGCCGGAGCATCGGGTTGACCATCGCCCCGTAGCCGCCGCTCGACTTCCCCGCGATGCCGCGGTTCGCCGGCTCGGGAACAGTGCGGTAGCGCTCGTCGACCCAGGGCACGATTTCGTCGCAGAGATACGTGTGGTAGCGGCCCGTCCCCGGCGAGTCGATGAACTGGCTCCCTCCCAGTGAGGTCCAGCAGTCCACCCAGACGAGGATCGCCGGTGGCGACTCGCCCTGCCCGAAGAGCTCATCCATCAGCTCGACGGGGTTCTTCCGGAAGGCCGAGCGGTTCCGCCACATGTCAAGCTGGCCGGTCAGTCCCTGGATCAGGTAGATGGAGGCATAGCGCCGCTCCAGCTCCTCGTCGTAACCGGGCGGGACGTAGACCCAGAGCGGTCGCTCGTGCGGGTCGCCGAGCGGGTTGCCCTGCAGCACGGTGCTCTCGAAGACATGCTCGTCGAGCCGGCCGGCGAAGTCGATCGACCAGGGCAGCATCGTCGCGAGCCTACGTCAGCGAAGCCAGGGACCGAGAAAGGTCTCGATCTCGCGCGAGCTGCGCGGCTGCTCGAGCCTGCCGCGCACTTGCTTGTCCTCGACGACGAAGAGGGCGGGGACCCCCTCGACGCGAAACCGCTCCGCAACCTCGGGATGCTCGTCGATGTCGACGCGGTAGAGCTTGAACGTCTCGTGGTTCCGGCGGCGTTGGAGCACCTGGGCGAGGAAGCCCTCGACGCGCCTCGAGCGCCCGTCCGACCCCGACGAGAAGAAGATCAATCCAGGTTCTCGAATCGACCCCTGCACAACGGCCGGAGTGAGGATAGCCGCGGTTGCGGAGATCGAGCCTCCCTGTTCAGTGGAGCCAGGGGGCCAGGAACTTCTCGATCTCCCGGCAGCCGCGCGGATCGGCCAGCCGCGCCTGCACCTGCCTGTCCTTGACGACGACGAGGGTCGGGATCGTCTCGATCTTGAAACGGTCGACGAGGTCGGTCTCGTCCTCGGCCTCCACGCGGTAGATCCGGAAGGTCTCGTGATTGGAGCGGCGCTGCAGGACCTGCGCGAGAAAGCCTTCGACCCGTCGGCATCGGCCCGACGACTTCGACTGGAAGAAGACGAGCCGTGGTTGGTCCGTCGCGGGTGCGGGAGCGGAGCTCATCGTCAGCGTCCCGCAGCCACGATGCCCTGCGGCTCCGGGAGGAGGCGCGCGAGCGCGTCGTGGAGGGTCGCGAACCGGCGCAGGACTCGGTCGAGCCCCGTGACCTCGAACACCCGCAGGGCTCGAGGGTCGTTCGCCACCAGGATCAGGGATAGCCCGCGACCCTCCAGACGCTTCGTTTCCTGGACGAGCACACCGAGCGCCGTCGAGTCGATGAAGCCGACACCGGACAAGTCGACAAGGACTTCGTCCGCCCCCACGGAAGTCGCTTCGCCGATCGCCTGCTGGAGCCGCCCGGCCGTGAACAGGTCGAGCTCGCCCGACACCGACACGAGTGCCAGCGAGTCCGTCAGGCTTGCGACGGTCGCGCGGAAGTCGTCCAGGGACACGCGGACGAGAGTAGAACGCTCGGTCTACGCGATGAACACGCGTTTCGTGTGCTTCTGCCTACACGGGCTGAAGCTTGTAGCCGGCGCCGCGAACGGTCAGGAGACGCTGCGGGTTGGCAGGATCGGTTTCGATCTTCCGGCGAATGTTCGAAACGTGGAGGTCGCACGCGCGCTCGTCGCCGACGTACGAGCTGTCCCAGAGATGCTTCATGATCTCGCGCCGGGAGAAAACGCGTCCCGGGTCGCTTGCGAGCAGCGCGAGGAGCTTCAGCTCGAAGGCGGTCAGGGGGACGACTTGCCCGGCGACCGTCGCCTGGTGCTGCACGAGATCGACCAGGAGGTCGCCGACGACGAGCTTCGCGCCTCCGGCGCCCGCATCGAGCTCACGCCTACGGAGGAGGGCACGCACGCGCGCGACGACCTCGGCCATCGAGAACGGCTTCGTCACGTAGTCGTCCGCGCCGACCTCCAAGCCGACGACGCGGTCGATCTCGGCGTCCTTCGCTGTCAGCATCAAGATCGGGATTGCGCTCTCGGCGCGGAGGCGCCGGCAGACCTCGAGCCCCGACATTCGCGGAAGCATCAGGTCAAGGACGAGCAGGTCGTAGTCACCCCCTCTTGCCGACTCGAACCCGGTGGCGCCGTCCGCTGCAACCTCGACGTCGTAGCCCTCGCCCTCGAGGGCGTATTCGACAGCCTCGGCGATCGCGGCTTCGTCCTCGACGACAAGAATCCGCCGCGACATCAGCTCACCAGCCTTGCGCTCGGCAGCTCGATCCGGGCGCGGGTACCGACCCCGGGCGTCGATTCGAGCGTCAACGTCCCGCCCAGCGCGTGTACCGCCTCCTCGGCGATCGACAGGCCGAGGCCGTATCCGTCGCGGCCGCGACCTCGCGCCCGGTAGAAGCGATCGAAGGCATGCGCGAGATCGGTGCGGCTCATACCGCAGCCCGTGTCGCGGACGTCGATCTCCACCCTGCTCCCGTTGGTACGCGCTTCGAATGCGATTACGCCTTCCGACGTGTATTTGGCAGCGTTCTCCGCGATGTTCGAGAGCGTCCTGTGCAGGAGCTCTCGATCGGCGAGCGTCGCGATCTCAGCAGGCGCGCGGACCGCGACTTCGACCGCCGGTGGTGCATCGAGATCTTCGGCAACCTGCGTCAGCAGCGGTTCGACCCGCACCAACTCGATACTGGGCGATTGCTGACCGGTCTGGATGCGGGCGAGGATCAACAGCGATGTGGCCAGCCGCCGCAGGCGTTCGCTGTGGGCGAGCAGATGCGCGAGGAAGCGGTCCCGAACTGCCGGCGTGTTTTTGGCGCCGCTTTCGAGAGCCTCGATCACGCTGATGATCGCGGCCAGCGGCGTACGGAGCTCGTGGGCGGCGTTCTCCACGAAGAGCCGCTCGGCGCGGCGCATCCGCTCGCGCTCGGTCACGTCTTCGACGGTCAGGATCGCGCTCCCGGCATTCATCGCCGGTAATCCCTGGATGCAAAGGGTCTTGTGGTCACGGACGACCAGGTGCCCGTCGGCGTCGGGGTCGGCCGTGAACAGGCTCTCCACGAGCGGACGGAAGGCAAGTCCGTCCAACTGGAGACCGAAGGGCTTGCCGGCCCCGAGTCCGTTTTCATCGCCCAGGAGCCGCACCGCCTCCGGGTTCACGTATTCGACCACGAGCTCGCGGTCGACGACCAGCACGCCGTGCGGAAGACGGTTCAGGATCTCCTCGAATGGGGCGGCGTCGGTCACGAGGACCTGCGAGAGTCCGTTCTCCCCCCTGGCATTTGGAAAAGGCTACTGGGCGCTGGCAAATCCCGGCAGCACGTGGCCGAGGTCGGCGAAAATCGGTGCTAGCCTGGGTATTCAAGCCGGACGCCCTTCTGGCGTCTCTCGTCTCTCCTCGCGCAAACAGGCAAGTTGCTGGCGGCGCTTTGAGGTCTCCGCCCGGCACCTGCAGAAACGAGGAGCGTGCAGCGTGACCCGGGACGGGCGATCGATCGAGATCCAGCGCTTGTTCCGTTCTGCGAACGAGCGACTCTCGCTGAGGCTGGCGTCCGGGGCGCATGGGGACGGACAGCTGCTGCCGTTTCTCTGCGAGTGCGCAGACGACCAGTGCCGAAGCCGCATCCCGCTCAGTGGGGCGGACTACGCCGGGTTCCAGCGGGACGGTGAGGTCTTCCTGGTCCTGGACGGCCATCCGAGCGCGGAGGGCCGCGCCGTCGGACAGCATGACGGCTTCAGCGTCGTCTCGATGCGAGACGCCTCCGGCTCCTAGCCGTCGAGCAGCCGTTTGAGCATCTGCGCGTTCGTCGGCGCCTGCGCCACGAACTCCGGGGCGGCCGCCTGCAGAGGCGGCGAAGGCACGGCCGAACGGCCGTTGTTGTTGAACATCGCGTAGACCGTCTGCGCCTCACCGGCGAGCTCTCTCAGCCGCGGCACCCACTCCCGTAGCTCCTCCTCGGAGTAGAGGTAGTCGAAGCGCTCGGCCGCGCTGCCGGTGCGCTTGTTCCAGGTCGACGCGTTACGGCCGTGGAAGCGCACGTACGCGGTGGGTGACGTGGCCGCGACGATCGTCGGCAAGACGTTCTTGCCGCCCGTCTCGGGGGCGTCCACGATCACGTACGTCATCCCGTGCTCCTCGAGGAAGCGCAGCGTCTCGGCTCGGTTCCCCTCGTCGAGCCAACTCGCGTGGCGGAACTCAACGAGCATCTCGTCGCCGTCAAGCTGCTCCCTCGCCCACTCGAGATAGTCGAACGAGCGCGGCTTGAAGACGACGTACGGCGGGAACTGCATCAGGATCCCGCCGAGCTTGCCAGTCGAGCGCAACGGCTCGAGCGCATCGTTGAACCGCCGGAAGACCTCGGCGCGGTATTCACGCGGCGGCCGGTCGACGCGGCCGCGGGCGTCGGTCGCGACGTCGCGCAGGTCGTTCGGAAGCTGATCGAGCTTGACCGGGTGGCGGGTCATGACCCCGAACGCCTTCACGTGCATCGTGAAGCCGTCGGGCGTTCGAGCCGCCCAGTTCTCGACCATCGAGGGATCGGGCAGGCGGTAGTAGGTCGAGTTCGCCTCGACGACGTCGAAGCGATCCGCGTAGTAGCGGAGGCGTTCCTCCCCCGAGGAGACGCCCTTCGGGTACCAGACCTTCGTCAACGTCTCGTCCGCCCAGGAGCAGACGCCGACCCGGATCTGTGCTGCCACGGTCAGATTCGGCGGTACTTCGCCTCCATGAAGCAGAAGATCGCATAGGCGATCAGCCCGGCGGCGGTCAGGCCGAGTAGCCAGTCGCCGTAGGTCTCCTGCGCGAGCTTCTGGAGCGCGCCGTCGAAGCCGACCGCTTCGCTCGGGTCGTAGTCGACCGCGGCCTTGATGAAGAACGCGCCGATCAGGGTGAAGACGACTCCGCGCGCGACGAGACCGACTACGCCGATTCGCTCGCCCCAACGAGGGACTTCGCCGGCCGTCGTCTTCCACCGGTCGCTGAACTTAGTCGTCACCCCCCGGTAGGCGTTGTAGAGGCCGGCGGCGATGATGCAGGCCCCGGCGGCGCCCACGATCCACGTACCGCCCGGCCAGCCGAGCACGTGCGCCGTCGCCTTGTGCGCCTTCTCGTTCTGCGACTCCTGATGGGAGCCGAGCGCGATCTTGAAGGCGCTGTACGTGAGTGCGGCGTAGATCGCAGCGCGACCGAGGGAGGCGGCGCGCTTGGCGAGCTGCTTCGCCTCGTCGTCTTCCGGATCGGGCCAGATCGTGTCGGCGATGCGCCAGAGAACGTAGGCCGCGAACCCGAGCCCGAGCAGGATGAGCACGACCTTCCCCCACGTCTCGTCGGCGATCGTCGCGAGTGCGCCCGAGCGGCTCGTCGCCGTGCCGCCCGCGCCGAAAGCGAGCTTCAGAGCGAGGAACCCGACGAGGCCGTACGACACACCCTTCGCGACAAGGCCGACGCGGCCGAGGACTCGAATCCAGCCGGCGCGACCGTGCTTGGTCGCCTGGCCGAGGAGCTCCGATGCCTCCGTCGTCGTCACGAGGCCGATCTACCCGGCCGCTCGACGCTCGTAAACTCGCCGCGATGCGTGTCGCCGTCGTCGGGCACGTCGAGTGGGCCGAGTTCGCGCGTGTCGAACGGATGCCGGCGGCGGGCGAGATCGTCCACGCGCTCGAGACGTGGGAGGAGCCGGCCGGCGGGGGAGCGGTCGCCGCGGTTCAGCTGGCCCGCCTCGCGGGCGACTGCCTTTTCCTCACCGCGCTGGGCGACGACGAGCTCGGTCGGCGCGCGGCGGCGGGGCTCGAACGCCTCGGGGTGCGCGTCTCCACGGCGTGGCGCGACGAGCCGCAACGGCGCGCGTTCGTCCACCTGGACGCAGGCGCCGAGCGGACGATCACCGTGATCGGCGAGCGGCTCGGGCCGAGCGGCGACGATCCGCTGCCCTGGACCGAGCTCCGCGGTTGCGACGCCGTCTACTTCACGGCCGGGGACGCCCCGGCCCTCCAGGCGGCGCGGGATGCGCGGCAGCTGGTGGCGACGACGCGCGCGAGGGAGACCCTCGCCGTCGCCGGCGTCCAGCTCGACGTGCTCGTCGCCAGCGCCAAGGACGAGGGCGAGCAATATGAGCGCGGGGAGATCGAGCCGGCGCCGCGGTTCGTCGCGCGAACGGAGGGCGCCGAGGGCGGAGTGCTGGAGGCCGCCGACGGTACGACCGCGAGGTGGGCGCCGGCCCCGATGCCGGGGCCCGCCGTCGATGCCTACGGCGCGGGCGACTGCTTCGCCGCCGGCGTCACGTTCGGACTGGGGAGCGGGATGGAGATCGCCGGTGCGCTAGAGCTCGGCTCGCGTTGCGGCGCGGCCTGCATGGCTGCGCGCGGCCCATATGGCTCGCTGCCTGAAACCTCCGGGGAGGGGAGTGTTTCGCGCTTTTCCCGGTCGTCTAGAATTCCGCGAGCGTAAGCCGCAGTCGCCTGGGGGTCGCCGAAGAGCTGATGAGACGCACGCTGCTCGTGCTAGCCGTCGTCGGCATGCTGCTCGGCACGGCCTCGCCGCGACGAGCCCACGCGGCCGAGGGCTCCACCGTCACGCCCTGGATCGAGCTCGAGCTGGACGCGATCGCCGGACACCGCGTCAACCCGCCACGGGCCTCACGCGAGCTTGCCTACGTCAGCCGCGCGATGTATCTGGGCGCCCTGGCAGGCGGCGATCGCGACGATGCCGCCGCCGGGGCGGCGTCGATCGTCCTTCTCTACCTTCACCCCGACGAGGCTGCTCGCATCGATGCGCTCGCCGAGGAGCTCGCCGACACCCGCAGCCCGGCGTTCCAGATCGGGAGCCTCGTCGGGCACCTGCTCGTCATCCGGGGCGAGAACGACGGAGCCGACGCGGTTTGGACCGCAACGCCTCCTCCGGGACCAGGCTTCTGGGTTCCGACACCTTTGACGTTCGTCTATCCGCCGCTCGAGCCGCTCGCCGGAACCTGGCGGACCTGGAACCTCGCCACGGGCGACGAGCTTCGTCCCGGCCCGCCGCCGGCGTACGGCAGCCTGCCGTTCCTCGCGGAGTTGAACGAGGTCTACGCGACCTCCCTGGCACTGACCGACGAGCAGAGACGGATCGCCGACTACTGGGCGGACGGAGCGGGCACTGTGACGCCTCCGGGCCATTGGAACGCGATCGCCGCCGACCTCGTCCGCGGCGCCGGCTGGTCGACGCTCCGCGCCGCCTGGCTGTTCGCCGCGCTCAACACGGCCCAGGCCGACGCGTTCATCGCGTGTTGGGATGCGAAGTACGCGTACTGGTCTCTTCGCCCGGTGACCGCGATTCGCAGGCTCATCGACCCCGGCTGGCTCTCCTACATCGTGACGCCGCCGTTTCCCTCCTACGTCTCGGGACACTCGACCACCTCCGGCGCGGCGTCGACGGTGCTTGCCGCGTTCTTCCCCGGACGGGCGGACGAGCTCTCGGCGATGGCCGAGGAGGCGGCGCTGTCGCGGTTGTACGGCGGCATTCACTTCCGCAGCGACAACGATGTCGGGCTCGCTCTTGGCCGTCGGGTCGGCCGCGAGGCTGTTCGCGCCTACGGGCTCGAGCGCTAGTCGAGTCGCTTCCGGAAAACGATCGCGCGCCGCTCGTAGCCCATCCGTCGCTCCCAGAACGGAACCGACAACGGGCTGTCGATGAAGGTGTCGCAGAGGGCAACGACCGCGTTCCGTTCACGCCCCCAATCCTCGGCCGCCTGGACGAGCTTCGTCCCAACGCCCTGTCGCTTGTACGCGTTGGCCGTACCGACGAAGTTGATGAAGAGACGAATCTTCGAAAGGTCGCGCTGACCCTGCCAGCGCGACGTCTCGTCTGGACGTTGAAGGCTCGCTTCCAGGTATCCCGCGATCGCGCCGTCGTCCTCGGCGACGAGTGCCAGCGTGTCAGGCCCCTCGCGCCACTCGCGATCGTTCTCGATGAACTCGACGAAGCCCTCCTCGTCGGGCAGCCGGAAGTGCTCGGGTGCGAGTTGCGCGTAGTAGGCGCTGTTCTCCCGGCCCAACCGCACGATTTCGGGCGCATCGTCCTCTCGGGCTTGGCGAATCGTGACCGCCACGTCCCGAGTGTAGGCGCGGGGCTACTTCGGGTTACCGGCGCGCTGCTTCTTCGTCAGCGGTGCGCTCAGCGGTCGGAACCGCCTCCAGGCGTTCGTCGGGGATCCGTTTCCCGCTCTCGACCGAAAGCCCATACGTGCCCGCCGCGAGACGTGCCTCGGCCCGCTCGACGGCGGCGAGCTGTTGGCGCAGGTCGTCGCCGAGGCCTTCGTCGAGCTCGTCTTGGTACAGCTCGGAAGCGAGATTCCCGGGATCGTCCACGTAGTCGTCCGGCTCACCGCTGTCGACGTGCCCGAGTTCGCCGAGGCTCCGCTCGATGCGGGCGCGTTCGGCGCTCAGGAGCTCACGTGCGCGGGCCGGATCCATCCTCCAACGTTACCGCGGCTGGTTCGGAGCAAGCGGGGGCACTGCGGATTCATCCAGACAGGGTGATGCCGAGCGACCTCCGGCACGCGAAAGTTCCAGCGCCGGGGCGGCATTAGCCGCGGCATACAGCCGGATGATCGTGAGTCGATGGGCCACCGACGCAGGCGGCCGCCAATCATCGAAGGCGGCACGGTTCTTGCAACCTCGGCTTGCGGATTTCGTACACCCCCGAACCCACCGGAGGCCGACATGAGCAGCACCGTCGAGAGCGCAACCGAGATCCGGCCCTTCCACGTCGACGTGCCGGAGGGGGAGCTGGACGACCTCCGCCGGCGCATCACGGCGACGCGATGGCCCAGCAAGGAGCTCGTCGCAGATCGGTCTCAGGGCGTCCAGCTGACGACGCTGCAGGAGCTGGCGAGCTACTGGGAGACCGACTACGACTGGCGCAAGGCCGAAGCGAAGCTCAACGCGCTCCCGCAGTTCACGACCGAGATCGACGGGCTCGAGATTCACTTCCTCCACGTGAGGTCGCCCCACGAGAACGCGTTGCCACTGATCATGACGCACGGCTGGCCCGGCTCCGTCATCGAGCTGCTCGAGGCGGTCGACCCGCTCACCGACCCGACCGCGCACGGCGGAACCGTGGAGGACGCGTTCGACCTCGTGCTCCCGTCACTGCCGGGCTACGGCTTCTCCGGCGAGCCGACGGAGCTCGGCTGGAACGTCGGCCGCGTCGCGCTGGCGTGGGCGGAGCTGATGCGCCGCCTCGGCTACACCCGCTACGTCGCGCAAGGTGGCGACGTGGGCGCCGCCGTCACCGACGCGATGGGCCGCCAGGCACCCGAGGGGCTGCTCGGCATCCACATGAACTTGCTCGTGACGATCCTGGCCGGCGGCCCCCTGCCGTCGGAATCCGAGGAGGAACGCGCCGCGCTCGACCAGGTCAACACCTTCAAGGCGAGCGGCTTTGGCTACTTCCTGGAGCAGGCGACGCGGCCGCAGACGATCGGCTACGCCCTGCTGGATTCACCCGTCGCCCTGGCGGCCTGGATGCTCGACCACGATACGGACGCCTACTACAAGATCTCCAGCGCCTTCGTCGACGGGCAGCCCTCGGGCAATCTGACGCGGGACCACATCCTCGACAACATCACGCTGTACTGGTTGACCGGCACCGGTGCCTCGGCAGCGCGGTCGTACTGGGAGGACGGACGAGCTGCCGAGCTTGCGGCCGGCCAGGCTCCTCCGGAGGTCTCGCTCTCGGTCGGCTACACCACGTTCCCCGGTGAGATCTTCCGGGCCCCGCGCAGCTGGGTCGAGGAGGGGTACCCCAACCTCGCCTACTTCAACGAGGCCGACAGGGGCGGCCACTTCGCCGCCTGGGAGGAGCCGGAGCTCTTCTCCGAGGAGGTGCAAGCAGCCTTCAGATCGCTGCGGTAGCCCATACGAGAGGGGGCGAAAGGAGCGTCCCATGTCCACGACCGTGCCCAATCAAGCCGAAGGCCGGGGCTCGGTTTCCGAAGCGCCGAACCTTTCGGACGGCTTCAGCGACACCTTCACCAGCCGGTACGCGACCGTCGCCGAGGTGATCCTGCCCGCGGCAGCCGCGATCGCCGAGCCCGTCGCAGCTGGGAGGCGCTAGCCATGAAGGGGAAAGAGCTCATCGTCGAGCCGTCCAGCGAAGGGAGGTTGCCCTCGCTCGAGGGTGCGACCGGCTGGCTCAACTCGGAGCCGCTCTCACCCGAGAGCCTCCGTGGGAACGTGGTGCTGGTCGACTTCTGGACGTACACCTGCATCAATTGGCTGCGGACACTCTCCTACGTCCGGGCCTGGGCGCAGAAGTACGAAGACCACGGGTTGGTGGTGATCGGAGTTCACACACCCGAGTTCCCGTTCGAACGCGACATCGACAACGTGCGCGAGGCCGCAAGGCAGATGGGGGTCGAGTACCCCATCGCGCTCGACAGCAACTACGCCGTCTGGCGCGCCTTCAGCAACCAGTACTGGCCGGCCGTGTACATCGCCGACGCCGAAGGACGAATCCGGCACCACCAATTCGGCGAGGGGGGATACGAGGAGTGCGAAGGCGTCGTTCAACGGTTGTTGGGCGAGGCCGGCCGCGAAGGCGTGGGTGACGACTTCGTCGCCGGCGCCGGCGACGGTTTCGAGGCTCAGGCCGACTGGTCGAACCTGGAGACCCCGGAGACGTACCTCGGCTACGAGCAAGCGCAGAACTTCGCTTCCCCCGGTGGGCCCGAGCTCGACGAACCTGGTACGTATGCCGTGCCGGATGCGCTGAGGCTCAACGAGTGGGCTCTTTCAGGGGACTGGACGATCGAGCGGGGGGCGAGTGTGCTGAACCGAGCCGACGGGCGGATCGCGTTCCGCTTCCACGCCCGCGACGTCCATCTCGTCATGGGACCGCGTCCGCGAGGCACGTCCGTGCCATTCCGCGTGCTCCTCGATGGAGAGCCACCCCGCGACGCTCACGGCCTCGACGTCGACGATGAGGGTCACGGAACGCTGGTCCAGCAGCGCCTCTACCAGCTGATTCGCGAGCCCGGATCGATCACCGACCGCACTTTCGAAATCACCTTCGGCGCGTCCGGCGTCGAGGCCTATGCGTTCACGTTCGGCTAACGGCTGACGGAGCGGCGCAAAGGTCCAACGAACAGCCGCGCATCGCCGACTGGGCCGCGATCGCAGGCGGTGCGGCTGCGGCCCGCCGTCCGGCCGCAGCCGCCGCACCTGCCAAAGGAACGAGCTCCGGCTACGGCCGGAAACGGCTCGGGAACTGAGCGATGATGCCACTGCTGAGCATGTCGGCCATCCCAAGCGCCTGCTCGTGAACGGCGTCGTAGGCGTCGACGTCCGCCTCCCAGTTCTCGTTTAGGCGAGCCAGGACTTCCCGGGTCGTGGCGTCGAGATGGTCCTTCATCATCTGGTCCATCTCGGCCAGCGGCCAGTTGCGGGGATTCGCCGCGTTCAGGAAGACGGCGATGTCGTGCGCGTTCTCGTACCAGCGCTTCTGCGCGTCCGCGAGTGCCGCCGCGTTGCCCGTCTTCGCTGCCTGCAGGATCTCGCCCGCGATGAGGATGTGCTCGCGAAGCAGCTCCGTCAGCTGGTTGCCCGCGCTATCTCCGTAGTACGGCTTGATCGCGTTCCCGATGTCGACCTGGTTCCGAAGCAGCCGGCCGAGTGCCGCGTTCAGGTCCGGTAGCACAACGCTCGGATCAGGCTCGTTGACCTCGAAGCTGATGATGACGTTGCGCGTCCAGGTGATGTGATCCTCCCAGAGCTTGCGCATGCTGTCGTGGAACGCGAGCGCCGAGCGGCTGATGACGCGCGGCGTTCCTTTCGAGTGCGCCGTCTTGGTGCCCGCCTGTGCTCCCGAGAGCGACAACGCCGCGACCGAACCGGCGATCACCGCCACGAGCGCCACGGATGCCCACCGGCGCCTGTTCAGACCCTTGACCATAGGTGCTCTCCTCCTACCCTTGTCGATTCGCGCCGCAGCAGACACGGGTCGGGGTGTCCGCAGCATGGCAGGCCGCAGATAGCCGCCGAGACAACATTTTCCGTTGGCGCCAAGTGAGAAACCTCGTGTCTCGGCCGCGCCAGGACTCCCGTCACTGACCAGGGTCGAGCCAGACAACCTGCAGGCCGAGTTCCTCGGCGACTACGTCTATGCGGACACGACAAACACCTACGGCATCGGTGTCTGGAACGACGTCCGCGACGGCCAGGTCTGCGATGCCATCAACGTGTGGCGTACGGACCTTCGAACCGAGGAAGATGCGGGAGACCCGCCGAACCCGCTCGACGCATGTCCGCCACGCTTCGGCGAAACGGACATCTGGTCCTATACGACCGGCTGAGGTAGAGCAGGCAAGGGATGGGGAGGATCGCCTCCCCATCCCGTCTGCTTCCACTAGCGAGAAGGGAGGCCGCTCGACGTGTGACGCGCCAGTAGGCCGCCAGTTTCAGGCGGCCTTGGGGGCCTGTTCCGCGTTATGCGAAATGGTGTTACTCTCGGGAGGCTTCAACCTGCGGCGCCGGGGAGGGGCAGCTACCCGTGAGACAAGAGGGGGGATACAAATCCGCTGGTGGATCGGCGGCGACCAGTCGGTCGTCCGCGCGCTGTCGCGTTCGCGTGTCTCCTCGCCGTCGTTCTCGGCTCATGATCTGCGTTTACCCCTTGGCAATCATCTTCGCAGGGCTTGCTATCGGCGTTCCGCTTGCCTCCAGCGCAGGGTCCGATCACCTCCCGGCGTCGAACATCATCAGCTCGTCGATCGATGCGGCGCCTCCGCCGAAACCGACGATTGACGCGGCGCCGGCGCTCGTCAGCAACGACACCAGTCCTACCTTTGCGTTCTCGGACGCCGATCCCGGCGTCACCTTCGTTTGCCGCCTCGACAAAGGGGCATTCCCGCCATGCACGAGCCCCCAGGCCTACTCGAGCGTTGCTGAGGGGCCGCACACGTTCTACGTCAAAGCCGTCGACGCCGTTGGAACCGAGAGTGAGGTCGCTTCCTACTCGTGGACGATCGACACCACTCCTCCGCCGACACCGACGATTTCCACCGGACCTGCGAATCCCAGCGGTTCGGGCAACGCGCACTTTGTCTTCTCGGATGCAGAGGCGGGGGTGGGCTTCGCGTGCCAGCTGGATGGCGGGGCCTTCTCGCCCTGTTCGAACCCACAGGACTACGCCGTCGCCGACGGATACCACACGCTGATTGTCGAGGCCGTCGACGCGGCGGGCAACGCAAGCGGGCCGTCTGCGCCGTACAGCTGGACTGTTGACACCGTCAATCCCATCGTCACGCTTGGCGACAAGCCGCCGTCGCTCACGAATCAGACGACGGCGAGCTTCAGCTTTACGTCGAGGGCCGGCAGCACGTTCGCGTGCGCTCGGGACGGAGGCGCTTTCGCCTCCTGCGTCAGCCCGCTGGTCTTCGCCGGCCTCACCGACGGGTCCCACCTGTTCTCCGTACGTGCCAGCTCGCCGGTTGGCAACACGGGCCCGGCGACGTCGTACGCATGGATCATCGACACGGTTGCGCCGGAGACAGCCATCGCCTCAACTCCCCCGGCGACCAGTACCAGTGCAACTGCGAGTTTCACTTTCAGCAGCAGTGAGGCGGGATCGACGTTCGCCTGCAGCCTCGACGCTGCGGGCTTCTCGCCTTGCACCTCCCCGCAAGCCTACGCCGGGCTCGGCGATGGCGCCCACAGGTTCCGCGTGCAGGCTGTCGACGCGGCCGGAAACGTCGATGCGCACCCGGCCTCGTACTCGTGGCAGATTGCGGGCGTCGGGCCCGAGACGATCGATCACACCCCGCCCGGCAACGTCACGCGCCTGAAGCGTGGCGTCGGTTACCGCGTCCTCCAGCTCGCGTGGATGCCCCCGCCCGATTCGGATTTCGACCATGTCGAGGTCTTGGTCTCGACGAGCGCGAAGAGCCAGCCGCGAACGGTTGTGTACAAGGGCAGGGGCGGTAAGTACACGAACAAGCGTTTTAAGAACGGGCTCTACTACCGCTACGCGGTGGTTAGCTACGACCGCGCCAGGAACGCCTCCCGTGGCAAGACGGTCGTCGTCCCGCCGAGCGCCCTCCTGCGCTCCCCGCGGGACGGGGGCGTCGTGAAGGGGCCGCCGTTGCTCAGGTGGAATGCGATCTCGGGGGCGACCTACTACAACGTCCAGCTATACCACGGGACGCAGAAGGTCTTGAGCGCCTGGCCTAACGGAGAGAAGCTCGCCGTGAAGCGGAGCTGGGTCTATGCCGGCCGCCGCTTCCTGCTGAAGAGTGGTCCGTACAGATGGTACGTCTGGCCGGGTTTCGGACTGCGTTCCAAGGGTCGGTACGGGCAACTGCTCGGGCAAGGCACTTTCAGGGTGCGCTGAATTTCAGCTTTCCGGCCGCTCTCTTTCGGTTCGGATAAGTGTTCACGCGGCATCGAGCTGAGACGGCTGCTCTACGGCGAGAAGCTCTGGGTTTGTGCGCCAGATCGCTCGCAAGGCGGCAACGACCTGGGGGCAGAACTGCGTGCCGGCGTTCTCCTCGATCTCAGAGAGCGCACTGATCACGCTCCTGCCCGCGCGATAGGGGCGATCGCTCGTGAGCGCATCGAGTGCATCGGCGACAAAGACGATCCTGGCCGGTAGCGGAATCTGCTCGCCCCGCAGCCCATCAGGATAGCCTCGACCATCGATCCGCTCGTGGCTCCATCTGGCGCACTGGCGAACGATTGGGTCGAGATCGAGGTCGGAGAGGATGTAGTCCGAGACGACCGGGTGACGCCTGATCTCCGCCCACTCGTCGGCCTCGAGCGGTCCCTGCTTGCGAAGGATCTTCTCCGGGATGCCGATCTTGCCCACATCGTGCAGGAGCGCGCCGATCTCGATTGCCTCCCGTTGCTCGCCGTCGTAGCCGAGCCGTGTCGCGAGAGCGACGGCGACGCCGGCGACACGTTCGGTGTGTCCGCCCGTGTAAAGATCCTTTGCCTCCATGCTCCGCGAAAGGGCCGCGATCGTGTCGCGGTGCGCGCGTCGAAGGCGCGCATTGGCATCGCGAACCTCCTCAACGGCGGCTGTAGTGCGCTCGAGGTACTGCCGAACGGAGAGAACCATCAGCGCCGGCGGAAGCGCGAAGGCGGCGAGTCCCACGATTCCGATCTGCTCGTAGGCGACCGCAGCCGCCAGTGCGAGCGGTCCGAAGAGCAGGAAGTGGTAGCGCGCCCAATGGAACCGCTCCAGCCATAGACGACGCCATGGTGTTTGCTCCGCGAGGCTCATCGCCAGGCAGAGAAGACCGTTGTTCAGTCCGGCATAAAGGCACCCGGCCAGGACTGCGGCGAGCAAGCGCGACTGATCTGCAAATGTGTGGTAGGCGAGGGCCGCAGCACCGGCCGCAAGCGCATAATTCGCGCAGTCAAAGATTCCCTTGTGTGCCTGGCCGCGGCTCCGGGCCCACTGCGCCAGCGCCGCAAGCGCTGCGACGGCGATCGCCGCTCCGCCGTCCAGCAGAAAGACTGCTGCGAGAATCCCGATTGCCGAGACGCTGACGCTGCCCCGGTCGTAGACGCGGATTGAGAACAGCTGCAGGACGAGCGTCAACGCCACCACCGCTCCGAGACGCCCAGCCTCTGTCGAGAAGCTGCTGACGATCGCTCCCGACTCGACTGCGACGGCCGCACCCGCAGCTGCGGCCATCGCGGCGATCAGCGCGCCGAGGCCAGTGTCGAGGGGCCTGCGAGCAAGCGTCGAAGCCAACGATGCCCCGCGGGCTACTGCCAGAGGTCGAAGCCGGTCGTCGGGTCGCTGGTCCACGACGTCGCGTTCCAACTCGAGGAGTTCCAGCTCGAGGAGTTCCAGCTGGATGAACTCCAGTCAGCCGTCGAGTTCCAGCTGGACGAGTTCCAGCTCGAGGAGTTCCAGCTCGACGAGTTCCAGCTCGACGAGTTCCAACTCGACGAGTCCCAGCTCGATGCGAGCGTGCTGCCGCTGAGGCACGTCGTCCCCGGGGCGCACACCAGCGCGGGGACACCCTGATTCGCGCGCCCAGGCGCGCCGGAGAGGTTGTACGAGGAGCTCAGGCTGAGGGCGCCAATCTTCGAGTTCTTGGGCTTCGCTCCCTGCTTCGCGATCAGCACCCACTTGACGTTGTCCGGGCTGTAGTCGGGGTGCCACTGGAAGATGATCGCGGCCGCACCGGCGACCTGCGGCGCCGCAAAAGACGTTCCGTTGATCGAGGCGTACCCGGAAGACACTCGGTTACCGCTCGGCGCCTCCATATCCAGCACGGTTCCGGTCGGAAGGGGCGCGGCGATGTGGCGGCCCGGCGCGAGAAGGTCCGGCTTCTTGAATCCATCGAGGGTCGTGCCGCTCGAGCTCCAGGGCGAGAGCGTGTCATCACCAGGCCCGCTCGTGTCCATCGTGTCGAAGGCGCCGACGGTGAATACGAGCGGATCGTTCGCGGGCGCATAGTCGGCGTGTCCCGGCCCACGATTCCCCGCGGAGACCGCGACGAAGATGCCGCTGGCCCAGAGCCGCTCGACCGCGAGGTCCAGCGGGCTGTTCTTGTACGAGCTCGGCACCGTCTCGGTCAAGGAGAGGTTGACGACGCGGATGTTGTAGGCATGAGCGTTGTCGAACACCCACTTGAGAGCCGTAATCACGTCGCTGGTGTAGACGCCGGTGTCCCGGTTGATGTTGATCGCATAAACGTTCGCGCCGGGCGCGATGCCGATGAAGCGGCCGTCGGGGCTGTTTCCCGCCGCGACGCCGGCGACCATCGTGCCGTGGCCGATGCTGTCGTCCAACGCTTGGCCTTGGCCGTCGAGCGCGACCTGGACGAGTCGCGAGCCGAAGTCGGCCGACGGCGTCACGCCGCTGTCGATGACCGCGATTCCGACTCCCCGCCCTGTGGCTCCAGCCGACCACGGATTCGACGCTGAATCGCGGCCGGGATAGATGGTCGCGAGCGAAGCCGCCGAAACGCTGCCGGTGGCGTCGAGCTGAACCGGCACGTCCGGAGCGACGAACGAAACACCCGGCCGTGCCGCCAGCTGGGGCAGGTCGCCGGCTCGGACGGTCGCCGCGACCGCATCAACGAGCGCGAGCTTCCTGACGACATGGCCATGCGCCGCAGCTGCCGCACCATTTCCCTCGACAAGCACCCGTACCTGTTCATTCGGCGTCTGCGCGGCGATCGTCGCCAAACCGGGAGCTATCCGTCGGTCAGACGACCCAGCCGCACGAGCAAGACCGACGTTGGTCCCACCTATCGCAAGCAGCGTTAGCGCCAGCAGACCAGCAAAAAGAGTCCTCCAGGAGTGATGCCGCATGAACCGAATCCCTTTCCTCGCGTAACCGCTGACTCGGTATGACGGCAGCTCGGTCGGATCACGTCCCCCGGCTGGGTGATCTAGTCGACGGTTCCCCCGAGAGAGGGATGCTGTCGATCAAGGGTTGCGGCCCGCGCTCGTTCGGGCACAGTGCGAGACAGAGGGCACACACCCTCAACTGCGGCCATGGCAGTCAAACTGCGGCTTACCGATCCGTGCGTCGGATCGAACCTAGTTGACTTCGTCGAGCGAAACGGGCTTCGCGCAATCCTCGATGGGAACCAGGTCGTCATCGATTCGCGACACCTGTCGCCGGACCGGCAACTCGCGGAAGTGTCGCTGCTCGTCCGGATCTGGCAGATCGTGAATCCAGAGCACCCTGTCGAAATCGAGTCGGCATAGGCCTCCATCTAGAGTCCCCGCCGGCGCCTCATTGGAGCGTGTCAGCTTCGACTCGGGCTGGATCCATTCGTCTCAGATGGGCAGAAGTTCGGGCAGAAGTTCGGCCCGGCAGCGCGGCCCAACAAGCCGTCGCCAAAGCAGTGAAAATGTCGACCGTGTCGACAATCCCTTCCAAAGGCCAATGCTGATTGTTGAGACAACCGATTGGGCGATCGGTGCCCCAACAATCGCCTTGGCGGTTCTAACTGGTTTGTTAGCGCTGGCGACCTTCTTCATGGCGCGCCAGTCCAGAGCGCAAGTCGCGCTGGAAAAAGAGCGGATCGAAGCAGCCCAGCAACCTAACGTGTTCCCTGCCGGATCAATTGATTGGAGCGACGGTGCAGGTCCATACGCTGGGCGGGGGAACGAAGTCATCCCTTTAAAAAACGGTGGTCTGGGGATCGCGCGGAACGTCACGGGAAGACTGCATTTCCCGGACGGCGCGTACATCGAATTAGTCTCAATCACGATCGCGCCTGGTGACACTCAAGACGTTCGCTTTAACTGGGCGGGAGAGGCCCGGGGAGGATCATGGGCGGACGCCCGTGGGTTCTTGCGCTACGAAGACGTCAACGGCGTTGATTGGCGTACCGACTTCGTCTATCGCGAGGAGGGCCCAGAACATCTGAGCCGCAGATTCATCGAAGTTGGTCAGTACGGACGTGTGTCCGACCTAAGAGATCCAGAACTGGACTACGTTCGGCCTGACGTCGCCGACTGAGCACTCACGAGCACAAACGACCAGAAACGCCCTTTTTCCTCGATTGCAAGATCCTCACCGGTAAGCGCCGAGATCACCGCCTTGATCGATGGCGCGAGGCCGCGCTGCGCGCCGACCAAGACTCGCTGGGGCGTCCTGTTCGTCGAAGCGGAGCTATTCGGTCGCGACGCGCTAATACTCTGTGAAAGCCTTCTCTCGAGTCGTGGCCTGACGATCGATCGTAGGCCAGACGCAAATTGACACGCCCGAAAGGGCGTAGTAGCGTCGAATCGCGTTAGACGCGACGAGGGACGGAAGGGGGCGTCGATGCGACGAATTCCGATCCCGGAATTGCTGCGCTACGGGGGTAGGGCCGGGTTCAAACGAGGTTTCGCGGCAGCGGAGACATTCGTCGGCCGTCGCGTCGTCGTCGCTGTCGCCGCGGTCGCAATGCTGGCGCTCGCACCGGGCGCGACGGGCGACGTGCCGCTCGTCAACCTGAGCGTGTACGGGACGCTCGGCAAGAACGGCTGGTATGTCAGCAACGTCACGCTCAACTGGTCGTTCAGCGGGCCCCTCTATTCGTCGACCGGCTGCTCGAACACGACGCTCACCGCGGATACGCCTGGAACGACGTTTACCTGCACGGCGACGAGCCTCGA
>JBKPOY010000011.1:0-14768 GCA_046733295.1 Actinomycetota bacterium
GCCTATGACTCGGGTGAAGACGGCAGCGCCGGCAAAGCCGGCACCGCCTCTGGACGGCATCGCAAGCGACGCCTCGGTTCGAGCTGGAACCGATCAACGGACGGCTGCTCGGCCTATGACTCGGGTGAAGACGGCAGCGCCGGCAAAGCCGGCACCGCCTCTGGACGGCATCGCAAGCGACGCCTCGGTTCGAGCTGGAACCGATCAACGGACGGCTGCTCGGCCTATGACTCGGCTCGCCGGCTGAGCGGTGTTCTCGCGGGTTCTCGTAGCGAACCGCGGCGAGATCGCGGTGCGGGTGATCCGGGCGCTGCACGAGCTCGAGATCGAGGCGGTGGCGGTCTACTCGACGGCCGACAAGGACTCGCCGCACGTGCGTATGGCCGACCGCGCCGTGGCGATCGGCCCGCCTCCATCCGCGCAGAGCTACCTCAACATCGCGTCGGTCGTCGCCGCCGCGAACATCACCGGCTGCGAGGCCGTGCATCCCGGCTACGGATTCCTCGCCGAGAACCCGGCGTTCGTCTCGGCCTGCGAGGACAACGAACTCGTCTTCGTGGGGCCGCCCGCGGAGGTGATGGCGCGCATGGGGGACAAGGTGCAGGCGAAGGGGGAGATGGCGCGCGCGGACGTGCCGCTCGTGCCGGGCAGCGACGCGGCCGTGGAGCCCGCCGAGGCAAGATCCGTCGCCGACGAGCTCGGGTACCCCGTGCTGCTCAAGGCCTCGGCGGGCGGCGGCGGCAAAGGAATGCGCATCGTCGAGAGCGAAGACGAGCTCGAGGGGGAGTTCCAGACCGCCGCGGCCGAGGCGCAGGCGGCCTTTGGCGACGCAAGTCTCTACGTCGAGAAGCTCGTGCGGCCGGCGCGCCACGTCGAGATCCAGGTGCTCGCCGATTCGCACGGCGGCGTCCTGACGCTCGGCGAGCGCGAGTGCTCGATCCAGCGTCGGCACCAGAAGCTGATCGAGGAATCGCCATCCCCGGCGCTCACACCGGAGACGCGCGAGGCGATGGAAGCGGCCGCGGAGCGCGCTGCGAGGACGATCGGCTACCGGAACGCAGGCACGTTCGAGTTCCTGCTCGGCCCCGACCAGAGCTTCTACTTCATCGAGCTGAACGCGAGGCTGCAGGTCGAGCACCCGGTCTCGGAGCTCGTCACCGGGATCGACCTCGTGCGCGAGCAGCTGCGCGTGGCCGCTGGAGAGCGGCTGCCGGCGACCGGCCGCGCCTCCCGGCGCGGCCATGCGATCGAGATCCGGATCAACGCAGAGGACCCGGCCCGCGACTTCGCCCCGGCGCCCGGCCTGATCAACGCGTTCGCGCCACCGCTCGGCCCGGGCGTGCGCCTCGACACGTTCGTCTCCAGCGGGTACGCGGTGCCTCCGTTCTACGACTCCTTGCTCGGGAAGCTCGTCGTCTGGGCGGAAGACCGGCCGAGCGCGATCTCCCGGACCTTGTGTGCGCTCGGCGAGCTGGTCGTGCAGGGGGTGCCGACAACCCGCGAGGCGGCGATCGAGATCCTGAGGACGGAGGAGTTCTCGACGGGGCGGTACTCGACGTCGTTCCTCGAGGAGTCGGGGCGGCGCCTCGCCTCGATAGCGATGGAATGAGCGACGAGCTCGTCCTCACCGAGGCCGCCGGGACGATCACAGTCCCGGCCGCGACGCTGAACCGGATCGTCGTCGCGGCGGCCGAGACGGCCGACGGCGCGCGCGTGCGGCGGCCGCGACGCGGCGTCGCGGTCGATGTCAGCGGCGCCGGCGCCTCCATCTCGTTGCAGCTGATGGTGCGTTACGGAACCGTCCTGCCGGCGCTCGCCGAGACCGTCCAGGCGAACGTCGCCCGTGCCGTGGAGCGGCTCTGTGGTCTGAAAGTGCGAACGGTCGACGTCTCCGTCGAGGAGCTCGTGGAGCGATGACGCTCAGCCGCCGCGCCTCCCGTCGCACCGCGTTCTTCCTCCTCTACCAGTGGGACGTCACGGGTCAGCCGCTCACATCGCTCTACGAGGGAGAGGTCGACACCTTCGCCCGCGAGACAGCCGAGGCCGTCGCGGCGCGCGTCGACGAGCTCGACCGCCGGATCACAGCGGCGTCGGAGGGATGGACCGCCGACCGCCTCGGTGCGGTCGAGCGCAACATTCTCCGGCTCGCTGTGCACGAGCTCGAGGAGGAGAGCGTGCCGCTCGAGGTGGCGATCGACGAGGCTGTGACGCTGGCCAAGCGCTACGCGACAGAGGAGGCCGGTCGGCTGGTGAACGGCATTCTCGGCAGGATCGCCAGGGAACAGGAGGTAGCGTGAGCGCGGAGGAATCGCTCCGGCGCGCGGAGGAGCTGCTCGGGCGACTGGAGCAAACGCGTGCGGAGCTCGAGTCCACCCAGGACCCGGACCGCGCGATCGAGGTCCTCTCGGAGCTCGCCGAGATCGCCAAGGAGGTGGAGGCCGCGCTCGAGCAGGCGAAACGGGAGGCGGAGGCATGACAAGGCAGGACGATCTGCTCGCCCTGATCGAGGGCTATCTCGACGAACTTGCCCTCACCCCGGAGCTGGGCGAGCTGGCCGAGCCGGTCAGATATGCCCTTGCGGGGGGAGGGAAGCGCGTTCGGCCGCTGATCTGCCTCGCGGTGGGCGAGGCGGCGGGTCGCGAGCCGGAGGAATTGCTGCCTGCCGCCGCGGCGCTCGAAATCGTGCACAGCTTCTCGCTCGTGCACGACGACCTGCCCGCGCTCGACGACGACGAGCTGCGCCGCGGACGGCCGAGCACCTGGGCGCAGTTCGACGAGGCGACGGCGATCCTCGCCGGCGACGCGCTGCTCGCGGAGGCCCTGCGTCTCGCGCTCTCGTATCCCACCCCGCTGGTCGCGCGTGAGCTCGTCCAGGCGACTCTCGGGATGATCGGCGGGCAGCACGTGGACACCAAAGGCCTCAGCGACGACCTCGAAGCGGTGCACCGCCTGAAGACGGGCCGTCTCTTCTACGCGTCGGTGGGCTGTGCCCTCTGGGTGGCGGAGGTCCCGGAACGGGAGCAGGGCGCTTGGCGCGCCTTCGCCGAGGAGCTCGGCATGCTCTTCCAGGTCGTTGACGACATCCTCGATGGCGACGGCTACGTGCTCCGGGAGGGGGAGCAGGGCGCGCGCCGGATCGCGGGCAAGGCGGCGGAGCGGGCTTCGGGGAAGCTGGCGGAGATCGAGGCCGACACCTCCGTCCTGGAGGAGATCGTCTCCGGGCTCGCGACGCGAACGTCCTAGAGCTCGTCCGCGAGGAGATCCAGCAACAGGCCGTCGCGCCACTCGCCTCGTGGGTCGCGCCAGTAGCGCCGGAGAATGCCGACGCGCTTGAACCCGACCGCCTCGTAGCAGCGGATGGCCGGCTCATTGTCGGCCGCCGGATCGATCGTGAGGCGGTGGTGTCCTCGCTCGGCGACGAGCCAGCGTGCAAGCGTGCGGACAGTGTCCCGTCCGAGGCCTCGGCCGTGGACGGAAGTGGTCAGGTAGAGGTCGATGTTCGCGGAGTTGAAGTCGGGCTCGTCGGTCTCGGAGAACTCGACGAGCCCGATCAGCTCGCCGTCGAGCTCGACTGCCAAGGCCGTGGCCTCGTCGCGGCCCTCCGCCTTCTCGCGCAGGCTCTCAGGGGTGATCTCCCCCCACCAGCGGGCAACCTCCGGCTCCGCGCCGATCTCGGTGAGCCGCTCGACGTCGCCGGGCCCGAGCGGTCGCAGACGCACGTTTTCCCCCTGCAGCTCGGGAACATCGACCACGCGGCGATCATATGAGCGTGAAGAAGCGACTCGACGTGCTCCTCGTCGAGCGTGGCCTCGCCGAGACGCGGGCCCGCGCTCAGGCGCTCGTGCTCGCCGGACGCGTCGCCGGCCACGACAAGCCGGGCGAGCAGGTTGACGAGGGCGCGCCGCTCGAGGTCACGGCGCCCGACCCGTACGTCTCGCGCGGCGGTGTCAAGCTCGCGAACGCCCTCGACGCCTTCGCCGTTCGCCCGGCCGGCGTGGACGCGCTCGACGTGGGCGCCTCGACCGGGGGCTTCACCGACGTGCTCCTGCAGCGGGGCGCCGCGCGCGTGATCGCCCTCGACGTCGGCTATGGCCAGCTTCACCCGCGGATTCGCGAGAACCCACGGGTGGTGGTGCTCGAGCGGGTGAATGCCCGCATGCTGACCGAGCTCCCGTTTCCGCCGGCGCTGGTCGTGGCCGACGTCTCCTTCATCAGCGTGCGAAAGGCGCTGCCGCCCGCGCTCGCGCTCGCCGCGCCGGATTGGCAGGCGATCGTGCTGGTCAAGCCGCAGTTCGAGGCGGGCCGGGCGGACGTCAGGGGCGGCGTCGTCCGCGATCGGGCTGTGCACGTCCGCGTCCTGCGCGAGGTCGCGGAGGCCGCCCTCGCGTGGGGAGGCGAGACGATCGGAGCCGTAGACTCGGGGCTGCCGGGACCGAAAGGCAATCGTGAGTTCTTCCTACACATCATCCAGCGAGGACGCCCGAAGCTCTCCCCAGAGCTCGACGGTTGGATCGAGCGCGCCGTTGGCTAAGCGGGTCGAGCGGATCGCCGTCGTCACGAACGGGGGGTCCGCCGACGTGACCCCGGCGGTGGCCCGCCTCGAGGACTTGGCTCGCGAGCACGGCGTCGACGTGACCGACGACGCGCAGCCCGATCTGGCCGTGACGCTCGGGGGCGACGGCTCGATGCTGCGGGCGTTCCATCGATTTCTCGGGACGGGGGTGCCGGTGATCGGCGTCAACTTCGGGCGGGTCGGCTTCCTGACCTCGGTCGAAGCCGACGAGCTCGAATCCGGCCTCGCGCGAGCGTTCGCCGGCGAGTACACGGTCGTGGAGTTGCCCACACTCGACGTCCGGATCGGCGGCGAGACCTGGCCCGCCGTCAACGACATCGTCGCGACGAGCGCGACACCGGGGCGGATGGTCGAGCTTGCGTACGCGGTGGGCGGCGAAAAGCTCGGCTCCCTCCGCTGTGACGGCGTGATCTGCTGCACGCCGTCGGGATCGACCGCCTACAACCTCTCGAACGGCGGCCCGGTCCTCGTCTGGGGGCTCGACGCCATGGCCCTGACCTTCGTCGCCCCGCATTCACTCCACGCGCGGCCGCTCGTCGTGCCGCGGACCCGCGGCCTCACGGTGTGGAACCGCACGACGAAAGGTGGCGTCACCGTGATCGTGGACGGGAGGGAAGTCGGCGGGCTGGAGCCCGGCGAGCAGGTCGACGTCGCGCTCGCCGAGCAGAGCTCGCTGCTTGCGACCCTGCCCGAGCGCACGTTCTTCAGCCGGTACAGGCAGACCTTCACGACCTGAGCCACGGCCCGAAACGCCGTAGTCGCACGCCGACGGCGTGCGTACCATCGAGCGGGTGCTGCGCCGGCTGCGCATCGAGAACCTCGTCCTGATTCGCGACGCTGAGCTCGAGCTGAGCCCCGGCCTGAACGCAATCACCGGTGAGACCGGCGCCGGCAAGACGATTCTCGCTCAGGCGATCGGCCTCCTGCTCGGAGCCCGCGGTGACCCGGCATTTGTTGGGCCGGACGGCGACGAGGCCTACGTCGAGGCCGAGCTCGACGCTCCCGACGGCATCTTCGAGGAGGAGGGGCTCGAGGCTCTCTCCGAGCTGCGCCCCGAGGACGAGGAAGGGCTCGTGCTGGCGCGGAGGGTCTTCGCCGACGGACGCACGCGCGCCTACGCCTGGGGCCGGGCCGCGGCGCGCGGCGACGTCGCGACGGCCGCCGAGCGCCTGATCGCGATGTCCGGACAGTTCGAGCAGCGCCGGCTCGGGCGTGCGTCGTACCAGCTGGACGTCCTCGACGCGTTCTGCGGCGAGGAGCAGCTGCGCCGCAGGGTCGAGGCGGCGACAGCCTGGCGCGAGCTGCAGGCCGCGCGCCGGCGGCACGACGAGGTGAGCGGTGGCGCCGCGGCTGCGGAGGCGCGCGTCTCGGAGCTGAGGGCGCTCGTGGAGGACACCCTCGGGATGGAGCCGCAGGCCGAGGACGCCCTCCGCGCAGAGCGTGAGCGGCTGCGCCATGTCACCGAGCTGGCGGCCGGCGCGGGGGCGGCCGGCGAAGCGCTCTCGCCCGACGACGGCGACGGGGCGGCTTCGCTCGTCGCCCTGGCGGAGCGGGCGGTCGCGCCGCTCGAGGGTCTCGCGCCCGAGCTCCAGCGCGCCGGCGACGAGCTCCGCGACATGGAGCTCCGGCTGCGAGAGACGGCGATGGAGCTGCGCGGCTTTCTCGCCTCGCTCGAGGCCGAGCCCGACAGGCTCGAGCAGATCGAGGCCGAGCTCGACCGGATCGCCGAGGCGAAGCGGCGGTTTCGGTGCACCACCTACGAGGAGCTGCTCACGCGTGCGGCGGAGGCCCAGAGCGAGCTCGACGCGCTCGAGGGGGGCTTCGACCCGGTCGGCGCGGCCGCGCAGGCGGTCGAGAAGGCCGAGCGGCGTGTCCGGAAGCTCGCCGAAGGGCTTGCGCAGGCGCGCCGCGGCGCCGCTGGCGTTTTCGCAACCTCGGTGGCGGGCGAGCTCGACGGGATCGGCCTCGGCGAGGGGGAGTTCCGAGTCGAGCTCGCGGAGCGCGAGCCGGGCGCGGCCGGTACCGACACGGTCGCGTTCCTGATCCGCCCGAACGCAGGGCTGCCGTTCGCACCGGTCGCGGCAACGGCCTCGGGTGGGGAGCTTTCGCGGATCGCGCTCGCGATCGCTGCTGTCGCCGGGGGCGAGACGTTGGTGTTCGACGAGATCGACGCCGGGATCGGGGGCCGAACGGCGCACGCCGTCGCGGACACCCTCGAGCGGCTCGGCGAGCGGGCTCAGGTGTTGACGATCACGCACCTGCCGCAGATCGCGAGCCGCGGCGGTCGCCATTTCCGGGTCGAGAAGGTGGCCGGCGACCCCACGCATACGCGCATCGAGCAGCTCGATGAATCGGAGCGGCGCGAGGAGATCCAACGTATGCTCGGCGGCCAGGAGTTTCTGTCCGCCGTGCAGAGTGAGTAGCTTCGTCGAGTTCACTGGCGCCGCGAAGCTCGACCGGCGCACCAAGAACCTCGTCCAGCGTCTCGGGCCGGACGATGTCGCGATCATCGATCACACCGACATCGATCGCGTCTCGGCCGAGGAGCTGCTCGAGTCGGGAGTGCGGGTCGTCGTCAACGTGTCGCCGTCCCAGAGCGGCCGGTACCCGAACCCGGGGCCGCTGCTGCTCGTGCGCGGCGGCGTGCGCCTGATCGACGCACCGGGCGCGAGGCTGTTCGACGAGCTCTCCGAGGGCGAACTCGTGACCGTGCGCGGCGCGAGCGTCTTCCGCAACGGCGACTGCGTTGCCGCGGGGCGCTCCCTCGGCGCCGACGAGCTCGCCAGAACGATCGCGGAGCAGCGCGGGCGAGTGACCGACGCGCTCGAGGCGTTTGCCGACAACACGCTCCGCTATCTGCGCGAGGAGGGCCGTTTGCTCTCGGAGGGCATTGACTTCCCGACCCTGAGCACGCGCTTTCGCGACCGGCACGCCCTCGTCGTCGCCCGCGGGCCCGGCTACAAGCGCGACCTGGCGATCGTCCGACCCTACGTCCGTGATTTCAAGCCGGTGCTGGTCGGCGTCGACGGCGGCGCGGACGCCCTGCTCGAAGCCGGCTACCGGCCGGACGTCATCGTCGGCGACATGGACTCCGTCTCCGACCGGGCGCTGAGGTCGGACGCCGAGAAGGTCGTCCACGCCTACAGCGACGGCACGGCCCCGGGCCGCGATCGGTTGGAACGACTGGGCCTCGAGTTTCACACCGTCGGCGCTCCCGGGATCAGCGAGGACGTGGCGCTCCTGCTCGCCTACGAGAAGGGGGCCGAGCTGATCGTCGCCGTGGGCACCCACTTCAACCTGATCGAGTTCCTCGAGCGGAACCGCGCCGGCATGTCGTCCACGTTCGTGACGAGGCTGAAGGTGGGGGAGATCTTGATCGACGCGAAGGGCGTGTCGCGACTCGTCTCCCGCCGGGTTGGCCCCTGGCCGCTCGCCGCCTTCGCCCTGACCGGGCTGGCCGCGATCGTCGTGGCGATCGTCGCCTCGCCGACGCTGCGCCGCCTGATCAGCCTGCTCACGGCGAGGGTGCGGGACCTCCTGGGCCTGGGCTGACCGTCGGTTCCCCTCGTCACGGACCCGGCGGGCGGCTCGTCGTTACCGGTTCACGCGCGCCCGCGCGTGAAGCCCCCACCCTTTGGGTGGGGAGGCCCGCCGCCCTCGAGGCCGAGCCTAACGCCTCGAATCGCATGCGTCCCTGACGCGTTCGGGGCAAAACAGCAACGATTCCGCGGATGCCGACCTACACCGCAAAGCGGGAGCTGCTCGCATCGCGCGACGCCGTATGGGCGTTTCTCGCGGAGCCGACCCGCCTTGCCGACTGGTGGCCGGGCCTCAGCGGAGTCCACGCGGATCGGCGAGGGCTCGCACCCGGTGCGCGCTGGCGCGTCCAGGGCAAGGGACGGCCGAACCCGATTGTCGGGCCGAAGCTCGACGTGACGGGGATGATCGTCGTGCTCGAGGCGCGGAAGCCCGAGCTCGCGACCTGGCAGTTCGTCGACGGCAAGGTCGACGTCGAGCTCCGGCTCGCCGAGTCGGCTCCCGAGCGCACGACGGCCGAGCTGACCGTCAGCGCACCCTGGCTCTCGGGCCTGAGCCGGAAGCTGCCCCAGCGGGCGCTGACCCGGCTTCACGCGCTGTGCCAGACTGGAGCCGAGGCCTAGCGATGTTCGACCTCCGCTACCACGTCGCCTCGCTCGCCGCCGTCTTCATCGCGCTCGTGATCGGAATCCTTGTGGGCGTCGGGCTGTCCGACCGCGGGCTCGTCGACAAGGCCGAGCGCGGGTTGCTCGAGCAGCGCATCAGCCAGCTCGAGCAGGATCTCGGCGGTGCGCAGAAACGTGCGCAACAGCTGCGCTCCGAGCAACGCGCGGCCGAGGCGTTCATCAACGACACCTACCCCGCCCTGATGGCGAACCGGCTTCGGGGCAAGCGGATCGCGCTGGTGTTCCTCGGCCCGGCGAACCCGAGCGTTCGCATGACGCTCGACCGCGCGCTCGCCGACGCCGGGGCCCGCGGATGGGTCCGGGTTCGCGCGCTGAAGCTGCCGCTCGAGGTGCCCGCGATCGACCAGCAGCTCGCCGCCCAGACCGGCCTCGAGCGGTACGTCGGCGACTCGGCCCTTCCTGCCCTCGGCCAGGCGCTCGCGGAGGAGTTCGCACGTGGCGGCGAGACGCCGCTCTGGTCGGCGCTCGCCGAGCAGATCGTGGAAGAGCGGGCCGGAGCGGAGCGGCCACCGGCGGACGGCGTCATCGTCGTCCGCACCGCGGGGAAGCAGTACGACGGAACCGCGCGCCTGCTCGAGGGCTTCTACAAGGGCCTGATCGCGGCGCCGGTGCCGGTGGTCGGCGTCGAGGGCGCCGAGGCGAACCCTTCGACCATTGCCGCCTTCCAGCGGAACGGGATCTCGAGCGTCGACGACGTCGACCAGCCGATCGGCCATGTCGCGCTCGCGCTTCTCCTCGCCGGCGCCCAGGCCGGCCACTACGGTCTGAAGCCGACCGCGACCGACGGCGTCGTCCCGCCGCTCGAGACCGCTCCGCGTGGGTGACGTCGTCGCCGTCCTCGTCGCCGCACGCGACGAGGAGGGCCGGATCGGACACGCGGTCGAGGCGCTCCGGTCAGCGTTCCCGCGCGCGCGGATCATCGTCGCCGACGACGGCTCGGGCGACGCGACCGCGGCGGCGGCCGAGGGCGCCGGCGCCGAGGTGCTGCGCCTTCCTGCGCGAGGAAAGGGCCAGGCGCTGACCATTGCGGAGCGCGAAGCTCCGCCCGGGCTGATCCTGCTTGCCGACGCGGATCTCGAAGGCGACCTCGCCCCGCTCGCCGCGGGCGAGGACGACGTCGCGATCGCCGTCTTCGCGGAGCGGATCGGGGGCGGCTTCGGGCTCGCCAAACGCGCAGGAGGACTGTTGATTCGGGCTCTCTCGGGCTTCGAGGCGCGCGAGCCGCTCTCGGGGCAGCGCTCGCTGTCGCAGATCGCGCGCGACGCCTGCTTTCCGCTCGCCGCCGGCTACGGGTGCGAGGTGAGGATGACGATCGACGCGGTCAGGGCCGGGTTGCGGGTCTCGGAACAGGAGCTGCCGCTCCGTCACCGGTCCACCCGGCGCGACGTCGCCGGCTTCGCGCATCGGGCCCGCCAGCTCGGCGACGCACTGCTCGCCTGCGGGCCGACCGCGGTCAACCACCGCGGTCTCCGGCTGCCGCTCGTCGGCTGGCTCTTCGCCGTGCGGGGGCCCTGGCCCGTGCGGGCCGTCGCGGCGATCGGGCTCGCCGATGACCTTTGGAGCGGCGAGGCGCGCGGCTTTCGCGGCCACCTCCGGGCACGCCGCTCGACGGGTGTGCTGAAGCTCGTCGGGATTCCACTGGTCGCCCTCGCGGCGACGCGCTCACTGCGCTCGGCGGCCTCGGTCTCGCTCGCTGCGAACTTCCTCAACCAGCTCGACACCAGGCCCGGGCGCGCGCTCAAGGCCTTCCTTCTCGGCAGCACGGCCGTTCGCGGCGACGCGTTGCCGTACGCGGCGATTGCCGTCCTGCTTGCGCCGTACGATCTTCGCGAGATGACGATGCTCGGAGACGCCGGGTCGAATGCGCTGGGCGCCGTGCTAGGTTTTAACTCCGTGATGCGTTCACGGGGTCGGCGGCAGTGGCTTGCTATCGGCGCGCTGGCGACCCTCACAGCTCTCGGTGAGAAGCGCTCGCTCGGCGGGCTGATCGAGGGGACGCCGCTCCTGCGCGAGCTCGACGGCTTCGGGAGGCAGCCGTAGCGGCCCGGCCTCCGAAGTACGTCTTCGTCACCGGCGGCGTGGTCTCGTCCCTCGGCAAGGGCATCACCGCCGCATCGCTCGGCCGTCTCTTGAAGGCGAGGGGGCTGAAGGTGCAGGTGCAGAAGTTCGACCCGTACATCAACGTCGACCCGGGCACGATGAGTCCGTTCCAGCACGGCGAGGTCTTCGTCACCGAGGACGGAGCCGAGACCGATCTCGACATCGGCCACTACGAGCGGTTCATCGACGAGAACCTCTCCAGGAACTCGAACCACACGGCCGGCTCGATCTGGGAGCGCGTGATCCGCAAGGAGCGCCGCGGGGAGTACCTCGGCTCGACCGTTCAGGTGATCCCGCACATCACCAACGAGATCAAGGAGCGGATCCGCAGCGCCTCGGAGGCGAGCGACTGCGACGTGGTCGTCACCGAAATCGGCGGGACCGTCGGCGACATCGAGTCGCTGCCGTTTCTCGAGGCGATTCGCCAGTTCCGGCGCGAGGCAGGGGCCGAGAACGTCTGCTACATCCACGTCACGCTGGTGCCGTTCATCGACTCGGCGGGCGAGCTAAAGACGAAGCCGACCCAGCACGCGGTCAACGAGCTGCGGCGGATCGGTATTCATCCCGACGTCCTCGTGGCTCGCTCGAGTGGGCCGATCTCGGCCGACATCCGGGAGAAGATCGCGCTCTTCGCGGACCTCGAATCGCGCGCGGTGATCTCGAACCAGGATGTCGCCGACCTCTATCTCGTTCCCTCCGCGCTCCAGGAGGAGGGCCTCGACACGCTCGTCTGCGAGAAGCTCGGCCTCCCGGCCGAGGAGGCCGACCTCGGCGAGTGGCTGCAGCTCACGGAGCGCATCCGCGAGCGCGAGGGTACGGTCGAGATCGCGCTCGTCGGCAAGTACGTGAAGCTGCAGGACGCCTACCTCTCCGTCCACGAAGCGCTGAACCACGCCGGCGTCCACCACGGGTGCGGCGTCAACGTCCGTTGGGTCGACGCCGAGGGAATGTCGCTCGAGGAGGCTGAGGCGGAGCTCGAGCAGGTGGACGGCGTGCTCGTCCCGGGCGGATTCGGGTCGCGGGGCTGGGAGGGGAAGATCCTTGCGTGCCGCGTCGCCCGCGAGCACGGGATCCCCTACCTGGGGATCTGTCTCGGAATGCACGTCGCCGTCTCGGAGTTCGCTCGCCACGTCGTCGGTCTCGAGGGTGCGAACTCGACGGAGATGGACCCCGAGACGCCGTATCCGGTGATCGACCTCCTGCCCGAGCAGAAGGAGATCGAGGATCTCGGTGGGACGATGCGGCTCGGCGCTCAGGCCGTGGAGCTGGCCGAGGGGACGCGCGCGCAGGCGACGTACGGGGAGCCCGTCGTCCACGAGCGCCACCGCCACCGGTACGAGGTGAACAACCACTTCCGGCCGCGGCTGGTCGAGGACGGCCTCGTCGTCAGCGGCACGTTCCAGGAGGGCAGGCTCGTCGAGATCGTTGAGCTACCCGAGCACCCCTGGTTCGTGGCGAGCCAGTTCCACCCGGAGTTCAAGTCGCGGCCGACGAGGCCGGCGCCCCTTTTCCGCGAGTTCGTCGGTGCGGCGCTCGAGCGCTCGCGCGGACGGCTCGGCGCGGTCTACTCGGCGGGCCAGCCGACCGCGACGTAGTAGGCCATCCCGGCGATCTTCGTCTCGCCGGCGCGGTACTCGAACGTCAGCTCACTGCCGTCCTTACGCTGAAGGATCGACGTGCCCGATCGGTTTCGGACACCGATCAGCTCTGCGAACTCGTGCTGCGCCTCCGGGTACTTCGCCACGTCCGAGATGCTGAGCTGCACCAGTTCGGCCCGGTCGTATCCGAGCATCTCGCACGCGTACTCGTTCGCGGCGACGTAGCGGCCGTCGTCGTCGGCGACGATCACGGCAGCCGGGGCATGCTCGATCGCGTCGCCGAGGAGGATGCTCTGGACGTTCGGCTCGGCGATGCTCATCGCAGCAAATTTACGCTCTAAGCTTGCCGCGTGGAAGGGGGGCTGCCAGAGGTCGCGGAGCTCTTCCTCGAGCTCGCCGCGCTGCCGAGCCCTTCGGGCAGTGAGCGTGTCGTGGCGGATCGTGTGGCGGACTATCTGCGCGACCTCAGGCTGGACGTCGACGAGGACGACGCCGGCGCCCGGATCGACTCGACGATTGGAAACCTGCTCTGCCGGATCGAGGCCAAAGGCAGCGGCACGCCGCTCTTCTTCTGCGCCCACCTCGACACGGTCCCGCCGGATGGCCCGATCGAGCCGGTCCTCGACGACGGTGTGATCCGCAACGGTGCCGGGACGATCCTCGGCGCCGACGACAAGTCCGCGGTGGCCGTGATGCTCGAGGCGACGCGGCGGATCGTTGCGGAGGGCCGTCCTCACGGCGGGATCGAGCTGCTGTTCACTCCCAAGGAGGAGGTTGGGCTGCGGGGCGCCGCCGCGTTCGACGAGCAGCGGCTGCGGGCCACGGTCGGCTACGTCTACGACCATGCAGGGCCGGTGGGAGAGGTGATCCTCGGAGCGCCGTTCCAGTCGAAGCTCGATGTCGCCTTCCACGGACGCGCCGCGCACTCGGGGATGTATCCCGAGGAGGGCCGTTCGGCAATCGCGGCGGCGGCCCGCGCGATCGCCGACCTGCGCCTGGGGAGGCTCGACGAGGAGACGACCGCGAACGTGGGCGAGATCCGGGGCGGAGCCGCGCGGAACATCGTCCCCGAGCACTGCTCGTTCATCGCCGAGGCTCGCTCGCATGACGAGCGCAAGCTCGCCGACCTGATCCAGGAGATGCTCGAGACGATCACGTTCGCGGCTCAGCTCGCTGAGTGCGACGTCGAGACGAAGAGCGAAGCCAGCGCGCGCGGCTATCGGTTCCGGAAGGACGACGTGCCCGTGCGTCTGGCCGCTGCGGCGCTCGAGCGCGCGGGCTTCAGCCCGAGCTACGGCCTGAGCGGCGGCGGTGCCGACGCCAACGTCTTCAACGAGCGCGGCCTCCAGTGCCTCAACCTGGCAAACGGCATGACCGACATCCACACGTCCGACGAGCGGATCGCGGTCGAGGACCTCGAGCGGATGGTCGACGTCACGCTCGCGCTCGTGGAGACCGCCCACGGTGCCGCTTAGCCTTCGCCGCGGGACGGTCACTGCGGTTGACGAGCGCCACGACGGGCTGGTCCGCTGCCGCGTCGACGGCGAGCCTTGCATCGCCTATCCGGAGGTGACGGGACCGGTCGCGCTCGGCGACGATGTCGTCGTCAACGTGCAGGCGCGCGAGCTCGGCCTCGGCTCAGGCGGCTTCGACGTCGTCCACGCGAACCTGACGCGAGGGGTCGGCCTCGCGCCGGCGGCCGGGGCCCACGTGATGAAGCTGCCGTACACGCCGTTGCAGTTCGCGGCGCGCCACGCCGAGGAGGGCGGCGCGCTGCCGGAGAGGCTGGAGGCGAAACCCGTCGTGTGCTGCTCGCTCCACAGCCAGGTGGCGCCGGTGTGCGCCGCACTCGCAGGACTCCAGGTCGCCTACGTGCAGCTGGCGGGCGGTGCCTTGCCGCTCGCGCTGTCCGACACGATCCGCGCGCTGAGAGACCGCGGGCTGGTCGCGGCCACGGCATCGGCCGGCGCCTGCTTCGGCGGCGACGTCGAATGCGTGACCGCGGCCGCGGCGCTCGCGTGGGCGGCCGAGAGTCACGATGCCGTCGTGTGCGCGATCGGGCCCGGCATCGTCGGCACCGCGTCGCGGCTCGGACACGGCGGCCTCGCCGCCGCCGAGGCCGCGAACACGGCTGCCGCCCTCGGGGGCTCGGCGGTGCTGGCCGTGCGCGTCTCGAGCGGCGATGCGCGCGAGCGGCACCGGGGTGTCTCGCACCTGTCTCTTATACACATCTGACGCTGCCGACGACTGCGAGCCAGTGTAGATCTCGGTGGT
>JBKPOY010000012.1:0-19411 GCA_046733295.1 Actinomycetota bacterium
CTGTGGGAGTCCCTGCTCATGGCATGCCGATCCTCCGAAATCTAGAGCGTCGTCCGGCGCGGCGGCGTTAGAGTTTTCAGGACAGTGAAGCTCGAGCTGCGGCGGATTGGAGGAGATCCACGTGGCCAACCAGAGCGAACAGGCTCCTCGGCGGAGCTGGCAGAGATGGTGGCCGAAAACCCCGGCCTTCAAGAGCAAGTCAGGCAAGATCCGTGGCGAAAAAAGAAAAGCTCAACCCGCGCGAGCGGAACCACGAGCTCGTTCGGCCGCCCGTTTCTGCCGCTCGAGGGTGGCGAAAACCGCCTCTCGGTCGGCGTTCCCTGGCAGGCCGAGCGTGGCTGCCAAAACTGCGAGCTTTCATTAAGTCCTTTCGGGGAGTTACCAGCGTTGGTCGAGAAGACCCCGAGTTGTCGGGCCTTCCTGGGAGCGTCTAAACGCTTCGATTGACAGCGGATGCGGCGGTTCGCCGCGACGGAAGCGCGGCCGCAAACCACGCCGCGTGGGCGTATCGAGTGACGGTTAGTGGTGGAGGAGACGGCTCAACCTGAGCGACAGGCGCTGGCTCGGGCTTGACGGGTGAGAGGCGGCAGGGAGTCCGAAGTGGCTTGCGGCGCCTGTGACGCTTCTGGCCGAGCTTGCGGACAGTATCGGCGTTCGGTAGTTCGCCGCCTGCCGAGAGCTCCTCCAGCGCCTCCGTCAAGCAGCGGCAGTCAGGATTCTCGCGCCTTGCGCCGCAGTCGCTCCTCGACAGTCCGAGCAGCATTCGCACGCGGGCCTTTTCCTTGAGTTTGCGAATCGCGTCCATCTGCCCTTCTCCGAGCACCGCCGTTTCGGCTTCGCCGAGGATGAGGTCTAGGACCTCGAGTTCGCCGCAGGGGAGGTAGTGCCACCAGTCGCGATCAAACGCGGCCAGCAAGGTTTCCAGGTCGCGATCAGCCGGCATCATCGTTCGTCCTCGCCTTCTCAAGCAGGTTCGCGAACGTCGCCCGCTCCTCGCTCTTGAGCCGATCGAGGTCGATGCGCCCCTCGTCCTCGGTCCGCGCGGATTGCAATCGCGCCAGGTCGATACCGAGCTCGGTCGCCGAGCGCGGGTTGAGACCAAAGACGTCGAAATCGCGTTGCAACGTCCGCTCGAGAACGTCGAGGTTCTTTAGCAACGAACCGCTCGCATCCTCACCGTGCTCGTTTAGGTATGCGTAGACGCGTCGCCAGCGCCAGATTCGCGCCGCCGTCGCCTGGATCTGAGGCTCGAAAGCCACGCCGTAGATCGGCACGAGCTCGCGCAGGTTCTCGGCGATCTCGTCGACTTCGGCGAGTTCGCCCGGCGAGAACTTGTCGACGAGCTCGACCGAAATCCTCGACGCCCCGGCGGTTGATTCGGGCGCGTTCCGGACGTCGATTGCGAGCCGAGCAGTCGTATCGCTGGCAACCCGGCCGCAATGGGACAGGGCCGAAAGCGGAACTTTGGGTCGCGCCGTTGGCGGCGCGAGCAACTCCGCGCTGATTAGGCACAAATGGAGAATGAGTGCCCAAACCCCGCCGAATCGGCGGGAAATCGGGGTTATTTCAACAGACGCGCTGAGGCTGTCGAAGATGCAGGATTGGGCTCAACCATGAGCAAAAAAGAGGGCGCCTGCGGCTATCGGCGCCCTCGCTCGACAAGCTGGGGGTCACTGGTTCGAGCCCAGTACCGCCCATTGACACCGGACAACCGGACCGCGCCGACTTCGTGCCCGGCGCGAGCCACACCGCTCTAGGTGTCCGGAGGAGCGTCGAGTCGGAAAACGACCTCCTCCACCTCCTCGTCGCGTCCGTGTGCGAAGGCACGAGCATCTCCCACGCGCGTGAAGCCGCACTTCTCGAGGACGCGGATGGACGCGGCGTTGTCGCTCGCCGCGCGGGCGTAGAGCGGACGGGCCATCTCGATCCTCGCCAGGAACTCCTGCAGCGCGTGAGTCGCGATCCCGTGGCCCCAGTCCTGCCGACCGATCCAGTACGTCACCTCGCGCCGATCGTCGAGGTCGAAGCTCGCGATGTGACCCACCACTCGGCCCTCAGTCTCCACGACCATGTTCGTCGTGTTCTCATCGCGTCTCAGCCTTGCCCAGCGTGCATCGAACGCGCCACGGTCGTCGGGATCCGGAGACGTGAACGCTGCCATCCGGATCGCCTCGCGATCCGTCCAGTGCTCGAACAACACATCCAGATCCCGATCCTCGACCTCGCGAAGAACAATGGGCGGCGCGTGTTCCCCCACGAGCGGCGACGCTAACACCTCCTCGCTCCGGGGTGAGAAGTTCAGGCGACCGCGAACCGCGGCCGGTCTTGAGGGTTGTCTGGGACTGGTCGAGTAGCTCTCCGAGATCGGAACTGCCACCAGCCGCAGGATCGCTTGCGGCCCTCTCTCCCGAGCAGGGCGCGAGGGGAACGGATCTCCGTGTCGGCCTTGTGCTTGGCGGTGTACTGGTCGGTCACGCCGGTGAGCGTGATGAGCCCGCCGAACCCCCGGCGGTGGGGCAGTCGGAGTTCGCCGCTGCCGGCAGGAAAGAGGGGCGAATGAGCAACCTTTTCCGACGATGCCGAGCCCAGCGGTTTGAGCCTCCCTGCAATGGATACCGCAATGGATACGTCCGAATTCGTTCTATCACTCCGATACGAGGGGAGGGATTCATGCGCAAGCTGTTGCTGCTCGTCACCGCGCTCATCGGCGCTCTGGCCATCGCCATAACGCCGGCAAGCGCGGTCACAGGCAACTTCGTCAAGGACTTCGAGCACCCGTACGTCGGGCTGGTTGCCTTCTACGACGAGGACGGGACCTTCATGTGGAGGTGCTCGGGATCACTTCTGACAGATCGCGTCTTCCTGACTGCTGGGCACTGCACCGACCAGGACGCCGAGGAGTCGCCCGTGATGGCGCGGATCTGGTTCCACCAGAACGCCGGTGGTGCCTATGACCCGGTCACGGGGGCCGAGGACCCGAACACGGGCTACCCGAACCGGTGCCTGGAAGGGGATCCGCTGTGCGTGGAGTCGACGCTGCTCTTCGACTTCGGCTTCGACAACTTCGCGGGCTTCCCGAACATCCACGACGTCGGGCTGATCATCCTGCCGGAAGACCAGGCGGTCGAACTTCCAGAGTACGGGCAGCTGGCCGAGGCCGGCTTCCTGGACACGCTTGCAGCCGAGGGCGTGCTGAAGGGCGCCACGTTCACGGTCGCGGGGTACGGCGTTAGCCGCACGAACCCCGCGCAAACCGTCTCGTTCCGCGAGCGGCTGATGGCCCTGACGCAGCTCACCAATCAGAACCTGAACCAGAGCCGCAACACGGCCGGCTTCAACCTACAGCTGAGCTCGGCACCCGGCGGCGGTCGTGGTGGCACCTGCTTCGGCGACTCCGGAGGCCCCACGTTCTATGGCGGGTACAGCTCCAACGTGATCGTCGGCGTCAACTCGTGGCTCTTCGGCTTCAACCGCCAGACCTGCGGCGGAACCGGCTTCGCGTTCCGCACCGACACCGAGGCCGTCATCGCCTGGATCCTCGGCATCGTCAAGCAGTACGCACCCGACGAGCTGGATGAGATCCAGATCGTCGAGGCGCCCTAACACATCACGTCATCGCAAACACGGCGCCACGTCCGGGTAACCGGGCGTGGCGCCGATTACACGGCAAACCTAAGCCGACAGCGTGTCCCCCTGATCGTCGAGAGCACTAGCCCCTTAGCGCACGCTCGAGAGCGACCTTCATGGGTCGAGCAGCCACCGCAAGCCCTTCGTGACCGAGATCGGCGGGCTCGTGCTTCGAGCGGTTCGCCCAGATCCATGCCTGCGTGAGACAAGCCGGAACGCGAGGTCCGTACGCGGCCATACGTCCGGCAAGTCTCCAGCGACAACAACGCGCCGGACCCAGGCCGCCCCGGCCGCCGGAGAGCTTGAATCCACAAGGTGGGGTCACTGGTTCGAGCCCAGTACCGCCATTCGACTGCAAACGTGCGGCTGTGAGACGGATTCTCGTCGGGTACGACGGGTCGGGAGGCGGGCGCCGCGCGCTTGACCGCGCGATCGCGGAGGCGAGAGAGTCACGCGGCCGGATCACGGTGCTGAGCGTTGCGAATGTTCCCCTCGACCTAGACGTGCCGCGTAACTTCGGAACGCTCGACGACATCTCGGCGCTCGAAGGCGCACCTCTGTCTCCGCCGCCGCAGGTGGTCGAGCACCTCACCGAGGCGCGCGAACGGCTCGCGGCAGCCGGGCTCGATCCGGAATTGATGTGGGCCGCGGGAGAAGCGGGTCGGGCGATCGTCGAGACCGCGAGCCGGATCCGGGCAGACGTGATCGTGCTCGGCGAGCGCCACCACGGCTTCCTCGCGGGCATCTTTGGCGGGGACGTGGACGGCGAAGTGCAACGCGAGGCCGGGTGCAAGGTAATCCTGGCCTGAGCACCGAACCGGCGAGCGCGATCGCCCATCAGTGCGTGGGCACTTTGTGGCCGGTGGACCCCGACGTGGACCAGATCAGGAGGTCGAGGATTCGCACTTCGGTGAGCCGGTGGTTGCGGCCCGCGAGCTCGTGCCGGACCTCCTGCAGGGATGAGCGATTGCGATCCAGATCTCGCTTGTAGCCGCGGACGAGGGCGGTGGCGCGCTCGCCGAACGACCCGGAGGAGCGCATTCCGGGATCGTTCGTCGTCAGGTAGGCCTGGACGACGCTGTCGAGCATCGGGATCAGCGCCGGCCGCTTCCTGTGGAGCGCCTTCGTCATCTTCGAGAAGCCGACTCCGCGGATCTCCGCGAACGAGTCGAAGAGCCGCGTCAGCGGGAGCCACGGGACCGAGTTCGTCGGTGCCGCCAACGATGCATCGGGGTGAATCTCTTGTAGGGCGCATTCGATCCCGACGCGCCGTTCGAGAATCGCGGCGATCTCGGTCGCCGAGATGCGGGCACCGCCGCGATTCGCCAGCCTGAGGTCTCCCTCGGCGAATGACATCCGTGAAGAGGGGTCGTAGGCCTCGTAGCCCGAGTACGCCTCGAGGAACGCGAGAGCCAGCTCGAGCGGATTCTCGATCTTGGCGTCATTCCGAAGAATGATCGTGCTCATAGGCGCCGGCAGCGCTCGCGCGCCCGGGCTAGCGGTCGCTCGGCGCGGACTGGATGAGGATGTAGCAGCGGCCGTCACTCCGGCCGGTGGCAAACCGCCTCGATGTTGTTCCCATCCGCGTCGTGGACGTACGCGGCGTAGTAGGTCTCATGGTAGTGAGGCCGCAGGCCCGGCGGGCCGTTGTCGGCTCCGCCGGCCGCAATCGCCGCCTCGTAGAACCTGTCCACCGTTGCCCGGTCGCTCGCACTGAGGGCGACGTGCGTCGCACCCCGCTCGGGACTCGAGCCGATCCAGAAGTCGGGGATTCCCTCGCCGGTGCCGAAGCCGGCTGCTCCCTCGAACTCCATCTGCACGGAGTAGCCGAGCGGCGCAAGCGCTTGCTCGTAGAAGGGCTTTGCCCGCCCGAAGTCGCTGACGTTCGCAGTTACGTGATCGATCATGCGATTCCCCTTCCGCTTAGGCTCGCTGCGAGCTTAGTCGGTCCGGGTTCAGCAATAACTGACGGTTCGGGCTCGAGTGCCGTCATTGGCCCGGCAGACGTCTAGACTCGCGGCATGGCCGAGATCGTCGGCGGCAGCTGTCTTTGCGGCGGCGTACGGTTCGAGGTGACATTGCCCTTCACGCGCGCGATCCACTGCCACTGCTCGCGTTGCCGCAAGCATTCCGGGGCGTTCGGGCTCACGGTCGGCCACCTTCCCCGCGAGCAGTTCCGCCTGATTCAGGGAGAGGAGCTCATCCGGATCTACCGGCCCGACGGGGGTCGGGTCAAAGCCTTCTGCTCGGTCTGCGGCTCCAGCCTGTTTGGCAATTGGTGGCCGGAGGGTGAGCGCATCTCGGTACGCCTCGGAGCGCTCGACGGCGATCCGCAGATTCGGCCCGAGCGGCATTCGTACGTCGACTCGCGGGCACCGTGGGACGAGCTGCCGGACGATGGGCTGCAGCGATACCCAGACGCCCCGCCGCCGAACGGCTAGGAGCTGCTGTCCGCGCAGACGGCAGGGCCCGGAGCAAACCACTCTCTGGACGCTTCGTTCGTAGCAGGCGTTCGCCGATGCGGCGCGTACTTCAGCACGATGAAGATCGTGTGCATCGGCGCTGGGCCGGCCGGCCTCTATTTCGCGACTTCCCTGAAGCTGCGTGCCGAGGAGAACGACGTCGTCGTCCTCGAACGGAATCGCCTTGGCGAGACAGACGGGTGGGGTGTCGTCTTCTGGGACGACATGCTCGACAGCCTCTACGCGAACGACCTCGAGAGCGCCCGCGAGATCCGCGCCGCCTCGCGACGCTGGGACGAGCAGCAAGTGCGCGTCAGCAGCAAGGGAACGACGTACCTGGGCGGATACGGCTACAGCATCGGCCGCGCCCACCTGCTCGAGATCCTTGCGGCCCGCGCGGCCGCTCTAGGCGCTGACGTCCGGTTCGAGCACGAGGTCGGTGATCTCACGGAGCTCGACGACGCCGACCTGATCGTCGGCTGCGACGGGGTGAACAGCCTGGTGCGCGAGCGCCGTGCCGATCGGTTCGGCACCGAGGTCGAGACCGGACGGAACAGGTACATCTGGCTCGGGACGCGGAAAGTGTTCGGCGCGTTCACGTTCGCGTTCGAACGGACGGCTGCGGGCTGGATCTGGGCGCATGCCTACGGCTTCGACGGCGACGCAAGCACGTTCATCGTCGAGTGCTCACAGGACACGTGGAAAAGGCTCGATTTCGACCGCCTCGGGGCGGACGAGACGATGGCACGCCTGGAGGAGATCTTCGCGGAGCATCTCGACGGTCACCCGCTGCTCTGCCGGACGCGCCATCCGGGTCGGGTGCCGTGGCTCAACTTCCGGCGCATACACAACGAGAGCTGGTTCCACGACAACGTCGTACTCATGGGCGACGCCGCACACACCACGCATTTCACGATCGGCTCGGGCACCAAGCTCGCCCTCGAAGACGCGATCGCACTGGCGCAAAGCCTGCACGAGCGCGAGAACCTGGGCAGCGCGCTCCGGGCTTACGAGGAACGACGTCGTGCGGCGGTGCTCGCGCTCCAGCGCGAGGCTCGATACAGCGCCAAGTGGTTCGAGGACATCGAGCGACACATCGCCCAGGAGCCCGTACGGTTCGCGTACTCCCTCGTTCGACGCCGCGAGGACGAGGAGCCCGCTGTCGAGCCTCGCTGGCGCCACCGGCTTCATGAGGCGACGCAGACGAGTTCGATGCTGAGGAAGGTGCGCCGCTGGCGGAATTCGGCGAGGAGGCAAATCCATGCTCGCCGGCGGCAGGGAGCGAGCGCTCGCCTGCGTCGACCGAGGAGCGTGCCGAAGCAGTAGTTCGGCTCGAGGGTCCCGCGGGTCACGCCTCCTCCCGTGTCCAACGCCGACCGGGGCAGATGATGTGCTGATGGATCTGAAGGCGCCCATCCTCGAAACCGCCCTTGGAAGTCGGCAGACGATCGCCGGGACCGTCTACGGGACGATCCTCGCCCTCGCCTCCCTGATCGTCGGGGCGAAGCCCTACGAGCACGACTTGTGGCATCTGAGCGCGATCGTCGTGACGACGTCGGTCGTCCTCTGGGTCGCGCACGTGTACTCGCACGGGCTCGGCGAGAGCCTGGAGATCGGGCGGCGCCTGACGGTTGGCGAGCTCCGTGCGATCGCGCTGCGCGAGCTCTCGATCCTGCTCGCAGCGGTCCTGCCCGTCGCCGCCCTCGTCCTCGGCGCGCTGGGGCTGTTGGAGGAGCGCACCGCGATCTGGCTCGCGTTCGGAATCGGAATCGCCACTCTCACCGTGCAGGGTGTGAGGTATGCCCTGCTCGAGCGGCTCAGCCGGGCGGGCACGATCGTCACGATCGCCCTCAATCTCGCCCTGGCCCTGATGATCGTGGCGCTGAAGGTCGTGGTCGCGCACTAGGGCGACGCGGAGTCACGCGCGCACCGGGTCTGGCCTAGCAACCGCTCGGATGGTTCACCAGCCTCGTAACAGCTATGTTCGCCCTGACGGCGAAAGCACGCGAGCGAGGAGGGACGCGATGAGCGACAACGAGATCGAGCTCGGTCCGGTCGACTACGTCATCGTCGAGTGGCCGGCCGGCAGGGAGCCGACGGGGGAGGGACTCGAGCACATCGTCGACCTGACCGAACGGGGTCTGATTCGCGTCATCGACCTCGCCTTCGTGAGGAAGGACGAGGACGGAACGGTGAGTGGGCTCGCGATCGCCGACCTCGACGCGGACGGAACCCTCGATCTCGTCCAGTTCGAGGGCGCGTCCTCGGGAGTGTTGGGGGAGGACGACTACGAGGAGGCAGGCTCGGCGCTCGAGCCCGGCACCTCGGCCGCGATTCTCGTCTACGAAAACCGGTGGGCGGCGCCGTTCGCCGCTGCTCTGAGGCGAAGTGGGGCGCAGCTCGTCGCCAGCGGCAGGATCCCGGTCAACGCGCTCCTGGAGAAACTCGACCAGCTCGAGGCCGCACAGGCCTAGCGAACCAAAGGGAAAGGGAGGACGCAGATGGGACTTCTCCGTGGAGTCGCTCGGACGGCCGTCATCGCCGGCACCGCGACCGCGGTCTCGAACCGCGTGTCGCGCCGCCAGGGCGAGCGCTGGGCCGAGCAGGACGACCGCTACTACGAGGAAGCGCCGCCGCAGGCGGCCCCGGCCCCCACAGAGGCCGATCCGCTCGAGCAGCTCAAGCAACTCGGCGAGCTGAAGGCGTCGGGGGTGCTCACCGAGGCGGAGTTCGAGGCACAGAAGGCGAAGATCCTCGCGGGCTGAGCAGGTCGACGATGGACCGCCGTCGGTGAGACGCCTCGCTCCACTAATCGCCCTGTCGGTGGCGCTCTCGGTCCTTGCGGCCGGGTGTGGCGGAGGAGCGTCTCAGGAGGAGAAGTTCGCCGGCGACGTCTGTACCGACATCAGCGACTGGAAGGGCAAGCTCGAGAAGTCGGCGGACACCATTCAGTCCGAGGTGAGGTCAGCTGATGCAGGCACGCTCGCCGCGATCGACGCGGAGATCCGAAAAGCCGTGGACGCGACCGAGGAGCTCGCGGACGACCTCAAGGGCCTGGAGGCCCCCGACAACGAGTCGGGGACGCAGGCGAAGGATCAGCTCGAGGCCCTCGGCTCCCAGCTCGAAGCGACCGTGGAGCAGGCGAAGACGGCGGCAGAGTCGCTGCCCGAGGATGCCAACGCAAGCCAGATCGCCGAGAAGCTCGGCCCGCTGATCCCGGCGCTCCAGTCCCTCGCCGTCCAGACGTCGAGGACGCTGGACTCGGTGAAGGAGAGCGGAGGGAAGCTCAAGGACGGCTTCGAGAAAGCCGACTCCTGCGACGAGTTCCGCTGAGGAACAGAACAGAACGCGGCGGGCGGTCAGGGCCGCGCGTAACCGTGTCGTCACTGCGTCCGACACTCCGCAAACGGTGCGCGTGAGCAGCGATTTTCGAGGCCGCCGTCACACTTCGGTAACGGTGTCCGACGTCGAGACTGGTCTAGACCCGGCACGTCGAAGCGGGACAACTCGTTTCTTCAGGCGAGCACGCGGCTCTTCGCGGCGGCGAACTCCTCGTCCGTCAGCTTTCCCTTGTCGTGCAGCGCGGCGAGGGTCTCGAGCTGCTCCGCCTCGGTGATGACCGGGGCGACCGGGGCCGGGGGAGGCGGCTGACGGTCCTGCGCCGGCCGCACGGGGCTCGCGCTGTCGGCTCGCGATCCGCTGCTGAGCCGGCCACCGCCGTCGTCGGGTGGCGCGAGGTCCGGAAGCTGGCCCACCACTGTTCGAGCGACGCCCCGATGCTCGTCGGCTCCACGTCGGGATGCCGCCGTTGCGCGATGCGCCGAAGAACCTCCATCCCGACGGCCCGAGAATGAACAGGATCAGTGCGTAGCGCGGACGGCGTAATTGCACCGTGGGGCCCCACGCCAGCACGAGCAGCCAGACGAAGGCGTAGATGCCGTAGACGAGAACCGGCCGGCGCAGATAGGGCGCCAACCACCTGAGGGTCACCTGCGCCCGTTCCCGCGGGCCCGCGAGCCAGACGCCGATGAGCCCGAAAATCCCGATGGCGAGGTCGGTCCTGCCTGCGTCTCGCAGGCTGCGGGTGACGATCGCGTACGCGTCCGAGGCCGCGGGTTTGACCGACGCCGTGGTCACGAGATGATCGACAACATAGTTTCCGACTGCCCGGCGGACGAGCAAGACGAGCACGCCGATGGTCACGATGCCGATCGCGATCGCCCGTAGCTCAAGCCGCCGCCTTCCGGGCACGAGGTAGACGGCGATCGTCCAGAAGACGAGCACCAAGACGCCCAGCCACGAGGCGAGGAAGTCGAGCAAGCGGATTGCCTGCTGGGTCGCACCGAGCTCCCGCGACTCGACGAGCTCGAGCCTCGTGGCAGACGCGGGCAGCTTCTCGGACACGCTCAGCCGCAGTCCGAGGCGAACCGCCAGGTCACGGACGAGCTGGGTCACGTCGACGTAGACGACTCGCCCTCCACGCGCGTGAATCGGCCCTTGGTTTTCAGGAGCCGAACGAGCTGCTCGTGCGAGAGGTCGAGCGAATGCATGAGACGCTGTTGCACCGCGGGGCGGGCGAGGAGCTGCGTGGCAACCCGTTCGGCCAGGCTGCGGAAGGCGGCCGAGATCGGGATCGCGAGCACCTTCTGCTCCGGGGGGAGCCGGTCCTCGATCTCAGTCGCGACGTCGACGTTGGAGTAGAGCGCGTCGACCGCTGCCGCTGCAATCTGGCTCTGGATCGCGCTGCTCGCCAGCAACCGGGTGGACGTGCCGCGGAACGTGTCGCGGTCGAGCAGCTCGTAGCGGACGAACACCGCCACCAGGCTGACCAGGGCCAGGAGCAGGCCGAGGACCCTGAGCGATCGTGCGACCGCGATGCGCCCTCTGGAGAGACTGCTGGCGGGGCGCGTCGGGCACCGCGACGGCGGTCACGCCGGGCGAGTATCCCGCGCGACTCGCACCTCGTCAACGAGTCCTCGGCTTCGGAGCGGGCGATTCTCTCCGATGCGAATCGGCGATAGTTCTTTTGTGCCGTCGAACCCGCCCGGGAGGCTTCCGGTTCCCCAGCACTACGACGACGGTTACTTCGGCTGGCCAATAGCGCCTGTGCGGCGACAACATCCGATTCGCAGCACGTTTCTCGACCCACGTGCGGACAACGAGCGCGGGGCGGTCTATCACGAGGGGATCGATATCGCCGTTCGCGACGATCAGCCCGAACGCGGCGCGCCACGGGGCCGGACGCACCGCGTCTACGCGATCGAGGGAGGGATCGTGAGGGAGGCGACGCCCCCCGGCGTCCGCGGCCACGTCCACCTTGGGCACTTCGGCTACGGCCACGTGGACGCGACTGTCCGACCCGGACAGCGCGTCGTCGCGGGACAGATGATCGGCTGGACCTGGCTGACGACCTGGCACGTCCACCTGAGCGAGTTCTTGTTCCTGCCCAACGGGCGGCGGTTGAACATCAATCCCCTGCGGCGTGGTGGGAAGCTCCGTCCCTATGACGATCGAGCCGGACCCCTTGTCCACGAGATCCGCTTCTACACGCCGGCAAAGGCGAGCTGGGGACGACGCCCGACGAACGTCGCAGTCCTGCGGCCGGCGGGCAAACGGCTCGACAAGCGTCGGCTCGCAGGCCGCGTCGACGCGCGCGTGCGCGTTGCCGATCGGCAGTCGTTCCAAGGCTGGTTCGCCGACCTGCCATACCTGGCGGCGCCCCACCACGTGTACCGGTTGGCCTTCGTGCTCGTGTACATCCCGACCCGCCGTGTCGTGCTCCGCAAGCAGGTCTTCTGGGCAGATGCGATGCCGACGCTTCCGCCTATAGACCACTTTGCGCCCGGCACAAAGCAAAATCTGACGGCCCAAGGTTGTGTCCTCGCCCAGCCCGCAACGAACTGCCGTGGGTCGTTTTGGTTTCACCTCTTTCCCGGCGGCGCCTGGGACACGAGGCGGTACCGGGACGGTCGCTACCTTCTTCGCGTGCGTGCGTGGGACACGCGTGGCAATCGCGCCTCCCGCGACGTCGAGGTCGTCGTCCGCAACTGATTCCGCCGCAACGGCGGCTCCGGATCCTCGTGGGTCACTGTGCGAGTAGGCCGAGCCACCTTGCCGCGCCTGGCAGCTGCAGCTGTGAATACGTTTCCGCCGTGTGGCTCCACGAGCCCCTTACTGGCTCGACCCGCCCGCGAGGGCGCTGCCTCCGAAGCTCCTCGTAGAAGCGTCCCGACTGCCGCCGCTGACCGACGACGATCTCGTCGGCATCGCTCCACCACAGTTGCAAAGGCACCCCCGAGTCGGCCACGGCATGCACCCAGTGGATCGGACTGCGCAGGACGTATGCCCTCGGATTGGTGCCTGGGGTGCCGCCGACTTCGATTCGGGCAAGCGCCTGGAGTCGACGGCCGTTGCGAATTCGAGCGAAATCGCCGTACCGCGTGTAGAAGTTGGTGACGGAGTCGAAGGCGACCGCTCCCGCCAGGAGGTGCGGATGTTGCGCGAGAAGAAGCAGCGTCTCCTGTCCGCCCATGCTTCCGCCGACGGCGTACACCTCGCGTGGGTCGATCCGGAGCCAAGGCTTCGCCCTCTGGACGATCGCGGGCATGCGCGCGAGGTCGGTGATCTGGCCGCGCCAGCCCCACGAGTGAAGCGGAAGGCGTCTCCCCATTCCCCCCGGACAGACGACAGCGAAGTCGCCTCGTGCCGGAAGATCACGCCACCACTGCGCATTCTCGATGGCCCGGATGCCACGCCCGTGTGGCGAGATCACAAACCGAAGTGGCGGCGGACGATTTTCGGGCCCGTAGGCGGCGGGCACGAGGAGAACCGCCGTTCGCGAAAGACCGTTGTGGGCGCGGTAGCGGAGGCCCCACTGCTTGACGCTAGCGCGCGCCGCCTCGGTTTCGCCGGTAGGAGCCACGCGTCGCTGCCGGCTCTCTCGGAGACCTTCAGCTTTGAAGCGTGGCCTTGATCGACTCCTCGTCCTTCTCGGGCTGGTCGCCACGGTTTGAATCCTCAGGCTCTGTCTCACCGGCCGTTCTCGGCTCGAGCGCCTGCAGGAGATTCGGCTCGGCGGGCTCCTGGGTCGTTGCCACGTCGGCCAGGTCGACGAGCCGGCTGGCGACAGCGCGGATGTCCTCGATCAGCGCACGGCGCTCCTCCCAGACCGCCGTGGTGTCGGCCTGGAACTCGTGCATCCGCGCCTCGGTCTGATCCTGCAACGCGGCGAGCTCGGCCTGGAGCTGCCGACGGCGCTCGTCGGCCTCGGCCTCCGATCGCTTGGCCGTCTCCTCGGCCTGGGCGCGCGAGCGCGCGAGCAGGTTTTCTGCCTCGGTCCTTGCCTCGGTGAGCGTCGTCTCGGCCTCGGCCCTAAGAGTGTCAGCCTCGGCATTGGTGTTTACGAGCAGCTGCGCCGCCTTTGTCCTGATCCCCTCAGCCTCGGCCTCGGCCTCTTTGCGGGAGCCGGTGAGGATCTCGTCGGCCGTCTCCCGCGCCTGCTCGAGAAGACCGCTGACCTGCGCCTGCGTCTCCCGGAGCGCATGCCTGACCGCGGCGCGCGGTGAGGCGCTGATCTTGATCTCGGCGATCAGGCGATTGACGCGTTTGACGTAGGCGTCGACCGCTCCCCGGTCGTAGCCCCGCACCGCGGCGGGAAAGGAGACGTTCAGGATGTCCGCCGGCACGTAGTCCCGAAGCTCGCCGAAGGCGTGCTCGGTTCCCGGCTCGGCGGTGTCAAGCTCGTCGCGCTGCCTCTTGCCGTTCGTCATTGCTCCCCTCCGGCTCGAATGTCGCTTTCCGGGCCGCTCGGAAAAGCACGTATCGCTACGTGATCATCTCGCGCACGGTCCCTGCTTGTCTAGGGTCTGCTCAGGCAGCACGTCGGCACAGGTAGGTTCGCGACGTGGACGATCCACGCCTGGCGCAGTGGCATCCCTCCTCGCCGTACCTGAATACCGCCAGCTTCGGGCTCCCGCCCGACGCCGCGTGGACTGCGCTCCAGGAGGCGCTCGAGGACTGGCGCGGCGGTCGCACGAGCTGGGAGCACTGGGGGGACAGCACCGAGCGGGCCCGCGCCGCCTTCGCCCGCCTGGTCGGCGTTCGCGCCGAAGACGTGGCGGTCGGGGCGACGGTTTCGGAGCTCGTCGGGCTGGTCGCGGCGTCCGCGCCCGACGGAGCCCGCGTTCTGGGAGCCGACGGCGACTTCTCGTCGCTCCTCTATCCGTGGACGAGCCAGTCGGACCGCGGAGTCGAGATCACGACCGTGCCGCTGGCCGACCTGGCCGACGCGATCGGCCCGGATACGGACATCGTCGTCGTCAGCCTGGTGCAGTCGGCCACGGGCGAGGTGGCTCCACTCGAGGCGATCGTCGAGGCCGCGCGCGCCGCGGGCGCGCTCGTCCTGGTCGACGGAACCCAGGCCTGCGGCTGGCTGCCGGTGGACGCCGGGGCGATCGACGCGCTGGTCTGCGCCGGCTACAAGTGGCTGACCGCGCCGCGTGGAACCGCGTACCTGTACCTCGGCGAAGCTCTGCGCGACGCTGTTGCCCCCCTGCACGCAGGGTGGTACGCGGCCGAGGACGTGCACGCGAGCTACTACGGTTTGCCGCCCCGCCTGGCGCGGACGGCACGGCGTCTCGACACGAGCCCGGCCTGGTTCTCGTGGGTCGGCGCAGCCCCGGCCCTGGAGCTCCTGCAGGAGATCGGCGTGGAACGGATCCACGCCCACAACGTCGGGCTCGCCAACCGGTTCCGGAGGGGGATCGGCCTCGAGGCGAGCGATTCCGCGATCGTCTCCGCCGAGGTGTGGGACGCGGAGGAGAAGCTCGAGCGCGCCGGAATTCGGGCGTCCACGCGGGCCGGCTCGATGCGCGTGTCCTTCCATCTCTACAGCACCGGCGCCGATGTCGACACGGCGCTCGAGGCACTGAGCTCGTGACGAACCTGCTCGCCTTCCTCGCCGTCTCGGCGATCGTCATCGTGGCGCCGGGGCAGGACACGGCGCTGACGATTCGCAACTCGCTGCTCGGCGGCCGGCGTGGGGGGATCCTCACGGCGGCCGGCGTCTCGACCGGCCAGGCCGTGTGGGCGTTGGCCGCCAGCCTGGGGGTCGCGGCCTTGCTTCGGGCCTCCGAGCCGGCGTTCGTCGCGCTCAGGCTGGTCGGCGCCGTCTACCTCGTGTACCTGGGCGGGCAGGCACTCATCGCGGCCTGCCGCCGCACGCGGGCCGCGGCCGCGCCCAGGCGCCGCAGCCTCCGCGGACGCGTCGCCTACCGCCAGGGCGTGCTCAGCAACCTCGGCAATCCGAAGATGGCCGTGTTCTTCACTAGCCTTCTGCCGCAGTTCGGAAGCTCGTTCGTCTCGCTGCTCGCCCTGGGGTTCGCCTTCTGCTGCCTGACGCTCGTCTGGCTCTCCGCGTATGCGATCGCCGTCGACCGGGCCGGCGACTTCCTGCGCCGGCCGCGGATCAGGCGCACGCTCGATGCCGTGACCGGCACCGTGCTGGTGCTGTTCGGGCTGCGGCTCGCGTCAGAGCGCGGCTGAGGCTTCGCTCCCGCGCCGTCGCCGGAGCAGCGCGAGCACCTCGTCGAACAGCGCCGGGAAGAAAAGCCGCCAGAGCCCGACGTATACGGTCGCGCCGAGAACGACGACGATGAGCAGGCGAGCCAACGCCGGGACGCCTGCCTGCTCGAGACCCAGCCTTGCCGCGTAGACCACGCCCGCCATCGCGAGCGAGAGGGGGAGGGAAGGCCACGAGGATGCCCGCAACGCCTCCGCGGCGCTGACGCCGACCGCGCGTGCTGCGAAATACGTGTCGACCAGGACGAGCGGCCACTTGGATGCGGCGTAGAACGCCGCCACCCCGACGATCCCCCAGTGAAGGCCGGCCGCGAAGGCGGCAACGGTGACCGCCGTCTCGAGAATGTTCAGGCGCAGGTAGAGGCCGCCCGCGCCGAGCGCCATCAGCATCGTCCAGTTGAGCGTTCCGACCGCCTGCGACAGCCCGGCGAGGCACAGGAGCTCCAGGACCGGCACCGCGTCGTGCCATTTCGAGCCGAAGACCGCGGGCACGAGATCGGGCGCGACCGCGAGCATGCCGAGAAAGGCGGGGGCGAGGAGCAACGAGGAGATGCGCTTGCCTCGCAGCCAGGCAGAGGTCAGCCGCGAGCCTTCGGAGCGAAGCCGTGCGTAGGCGGGGAACGCGACCTGGTGGATCGGCATCGCGAGCCGCCACATGGGCATGAACATCACGTTGTAGGCGAGGGAATAGGTGCCGAGCGCCGTCGCCCCCAGAAACCGCCCGATCAGGACGTTGTCGCCGTTGAGGCTGAAGTACGAGAGGAGCGAGCCCGTCATCAGCTGCCCGCCGAAGGTGCCGAGGTCGCGGAGGCTCGCCCGCGAGTAGACGAAGCGAGGGCGCCAGGGCGATGCGGCCCAGAGCAGGATCACCGACATCGCCCCCGCGCCGAGCTGTTGCCCGATGATCGCCCACGCGCCCGTCCCCGCAACGGCGAGCACGATCGCCGTCACGCCGCCGGCCAAAGTCGCCGCGACCTCGCGAATCTGCAGGCTGCGGAACGCGAGCTCGCGGGTGAGCAGCGCCTGCTGCGTCGCCGTGAGCGCCGTGAGCGTGAAGCCGATCGACAGCACCGCGAAGAGCGGCGCCACCTGGTCGTGGTCGAAGAACGCGGCGACCTGGTCGGCGAGCGCCACCCCCAAGAGCGTGAAGGCGACGCCGATGCCAAGGGTCGTCCAGAAGGCGGTCGAGCGGTCGGCCTCGCTCAGGCGCTCCCGCTGGACGAGGGCCGACCCGAGCGCGAGGCCGGTGAAGATGGCGATAAACGCCGAGACGGTGATCGCCATCGCGGCAAAACCGAACTCCGCGGGTGTCAGCAAGCGCGCGAGCACCACACCCACGGCGATCCTCGTCAGCTGGACGACGGCCTGGCTCGCGACGGTCCACGCAACTCCGTGGACGGCCTTCGTCGTTATGCGGTCCGACGACGCCGGCTCCGTGGCACCTTCCGAAACCGACGCCATGGGTCGGACAGTAGCGCCGGCTCTGGCGCCTGAATACCTGGCGCGCTAGCTCTTGCGTGCTGCGGCCTTGCCGCCCTTGCGGCCCGCGGCCTTCTTCTGGGCGGTGGTGCCGCCCTGCTTCGAGCTCGACCGGGACGAGCCCGAGCCGGAGTGTTTGCCGCCGCGGCTCGACGCGCCGGGCGAGTTGGCGATCTTCGCCGCGCGCTCCTTCGACATGCCCTTCTTCTTGAGGCCCTCGTACTGCTTCTCGTTCTTGACGTTCGCGCTCTTGCTGGGCACAACGAGCTCCTTGGTCGACTCCGTTTACGCCCAGGGTTTTTGCCGGACGCCTACGGCGTCAAACGGCGATTGCGACCGGGACGCGAGGCGCGTAGAGCGCGATCAGCGCGTCGGACAGCTCGTGCTGTCGCTCGACGATCTCCCGCCGGTTTCGTTCGAGCACGCCCGACTCCGCGCCGTCGGCGCGCAGCTGCTGGCGCTCGGCGACGAGGCTTGCGATGGAGCGCTCGAGCGAGTCGATGCGGGGATCGGGTCGCTTTGCCATGACCAACACATATGACGTCAACCCCGCGACTCTTTCTAGTCGAAACCGTAAAAAGTCTGTGAAGACTGGGCAAAAGTTTGGAGGGCGGCCCGGGGGACCGCCCTCCTGGGAGCGGCTCAGCGCCGCTACTTGGAGATCTGCTCGACGAGCTCGCCCGTCTGCGAATCGTCAGCGCGCCGCGCCACGTCGGCCTGCGCGACGATTCCGACGAGACGGCCGTCCTCCTCGATCACCGGCAGCCGGCGAACCTGATGCTTCGCCATCAGCTTGAGCGCCTCGTCGAGACCCTGCTGAGGGTCGACCGTGACGAGGTCGGTGGAGGCGATCTCCTGAACCTTGATCGAGCCCGCATCCTTACCGTCCGCGACGACACGGATGGCGATGTCGCGGTCGGTGAGTGTCCCGACGAGACGATTGCTCTCGACGACCGGCACAAGACCGACATCCTCGTCGCGCATCACCTTCGCCGCGTCGACGACGGAATGGCCGGGTTGCACCGTCTTCGGATTGGAGCTCATCAATTCCTGGACAGATTTGCCCATTCGCGAATCCCTCCCGATTTTATCTTTTAGAACCATTAATCGCCTACCCGACCCTCACCTCGCCCAAACGGCCAAAATGGCGCAATGAGCGGCGAAGCTTTCGCCGAGCGGATCAAGGAGCTGGCGCTCTCGTTCCCGGAGGCCTACGAAGACCATCCCTGGGGCGATTTCCCGGTCTTCAAGGTGCCCCCCAACAAGGTCTTCGGCCTCGTCGAGGCCGACGCGAAGGCCGCCCGGCTGACCGTCAAGCTGACCGCCGAGGAGCGCGAGGTCGCTCACCTGCTGCCTTTCGTGCGGGTGGCCCGGTACGTCGGCCGCTACGGCTGGATCACTGCCGAGGTCACGGACGACGCGAGCCTGGACGCCGCGCTCGAATGGCTGCGAGAGAGCTACTGGCTGAAGGCACCGAAGCGCCTCCGCGACGCCGCGTTCAGCTAGTCGGCCTGAGGGTCGTCCTGCGCGTCGCCGTCGTTGGCCTCCGGGTCCGGGACCGGGGACTCGGAAACCTCCTCGTTTCGATCGTCCTCGCGGGCTCCGCTTTCGGTGCCAGCCTCAGAAGCTGCAGGCTCCGCCTCCGGGTCGGGCGTAGGCGCCGAAGTATCCTGACCTTCCATGAAGGTCGTCCTTCCCGACTCCTCCGAACTTGAACTTCCGGACGGTGCCACCGGGCGCGACGCGGCTGCCGCCATCGGCCCGAAGCTCGCGGAGCAGGCCGTTCTCGTGCGCTCCAACGGGCGCGTCCAGGACCTGCGCCTGCCGCTCGAGGACGGCCAGCAGATCCAGATTCTGACCACGCGGGACAAGGACGATCCGGACGCGCTCGCCGTCCTGCGCCACTCGACCGCGCACCTTCTCGCCGAGGCGGTCCGGCGGCTCTATCCGGGCGCGAAGATCGCCATCGGACCACCGATCGAGAATGGCTTTTACTACGACTTCGAGTTCCCGGAGCCGATTCGCGAGGATGCCTTGGAGCGAATCGAGGACGAGATCCGGCGCGAGCTCGACGAGGGACGTTCGTGGGAGCGCGCGGAGATCGGCCGTGACGAGGCGAAGCGCCTGTTCGCCGAGCAGGGCGAGGACTACAAGGTGGAGCTCGTCGACACGGCTGAAGGCGACATCTCCCTCTACACCCAGGGTGACTTCACCGACCTCTGCCGCGGGCCGCACCTCCAGGACTCGAAGCCGATCAAAGCCGT
>JBKPOY010000013.1:0-8097 GCA_046733295.1 Actinomycetota bacterium
GCTGCCGAAGCGCCTTCCTGGATCGTCGACGGCCTGCACGAGAGCACGATGCACGTCTGGCTGGAAGTGGCCGACACACTCGTCTTCCTGGACGTTTCCCCCGTCGTCTGCGTCTGGCGCGTCACGCGTCGCAGGCTCGGCTCGAGCGCGCCTTCGGAGGTGCCGGCGGGATGCGAGCCCGCCCCCTTCCATCATGCGCTGGCGAAGTTCCTGGTGTACCAGTGGGAGTACCGCACACGGATCCGGCGCAAGATCCTGTCCGCGCTCGAGCGGCGCCGGGAGGACGCCACAGTGGTCGTTCTTCGCACGGGCAAGGAGGCCGACGCGTTCCTGGAAACGGTCTCAGCTCGGAGGCGCGAGCCGGCCCCGGCCTGAAACCGGAGGCGGAAGACCGCCGTATCATCCGCCAAATCGACGCCGTCGATCCTTCCGCAGAGCTGGTGAACCCGCTGGAGCAGGACGCCCTCACCTTCCGCACCCTCACGACCGAGGCGGAGTTCCGGCCGCTGGCGGCCCAGTGGGACAAGCTCGTCCGCGGGATGCCGCGCCCTTGCCCGTTCTTCCTCCACGCCTGGCTGCAGGAATGGTGGCGGCACAACGCCGACGAGATGGAGCCGTTCGTGCACGTCGCCTTTCGAAACGGCGAGCTCGTCGCCGCGCTCCCGCTCTGCGTGACGAAACGGCTCGGCTTCCGGGTTCTCTCCTTTCAGGGCCGAAGCCAGTCAGCCCTGGGCGACCTCCTGATCGCCGAAGGCGAGGATCTCGAGGTGGGACGCAGGCTGGTCGGGCAGATCGACCGGTCGAAGCACGACTTCGCGAATCTCTACGGATTGCCGGGGGAAAGCCGGCTCGTCGAGGCGCTGGGCTCCGAGCATGTGCACGTCGTCGAGCGGTCGGAGGCCCCCGTTCTCGACATGCGGAACGGTTGGGACGCGGTCTACACGACGAAGATCTCGTCGAAGCGCCGGAAGTCGAACGCGCGAAAGCGACGACAGCTCAGCGGGAGCGGGCGCCTCGAGACCGTCGTCGCCCGCTCCCTCGAAGAGCTCGAGCCGGCGCTGGAGAAAGCGTTCGCCCTCCACGCGATCCGCTGGCAAGGACGGCCCGACGGGTCGCAGTTCGCAACCGAAAGGGGGCGGCGCTTCCATCGTGCGGCGCTCAAAGCCTTGAGCGAGCTCGATATCCCGCGGATCGTGACACTCGAGCTCGACGGGCGGCCGATCGCGTTCCACTACGACCTGCTGTTCGAGAACAGGATGTACGTCTACCGGCTCGCGTTCGACCCCTCCTTCGGGCGCTCCTCGCCGGGGGCCCTGAACACGAACGATGCGCTCGCCGTGGCATCCGAGGAGGGCGCGACCAAGGTCGAGTTCCTCGGCGGCGCGGAGCGATACAAGGTCGAGGTCGCCGACCGCTTCGAGCCGCTCTATGAGCTGCTCGGGCTTCCGGGCGGCCTGCCCGGGCGCGCGGCGGTCACCGGCATCGAAGGAGGCGTGCGGCTCCGTCGGCGCCTGAAACGGTCTCAGCGGCTCCACCGGCTCTACTACGACGGGCTGGTGCCCGTCCGCCGCGCCTTGAGGCGCGCACGAGGCAAGGACGAAGCCGCGGAGACCGGCGACGATCGGCCGTGACCGAGGGGCGAGAGCACGAGCTCGGGCTCGCGCCGTCGATCTTCTACGTCGCCAAGGGCGGCCTCACGCGGGCCCAGTCGCTTTCGTGGCTGCTGCGCTCGCGGGGGAAGCCTGCGGAGAGCGGTCTCCGCATCCTCTTCTACCACCGCGTCTCGAACGACCGAGACGAGCTCGCCGTGCGCACCGACATGTTCGCACGGCAGATGGATCATCTCGCCGCCGAGGGCTATCGTGCCGTGGACGTCTGCACGGCCGCGAGGTTGCTCGACGAGAACATCTCGCTCTCGCGAACGGTCGCCCTCAGCTTCGACGACGGCTACCGGGACGTCGCGGAGAACGCAGCGCCGGTCCTGGCGCGCCACGGCTTCGGCGCCACCGTCTTCGTCGCGCCCGCGGTCATCGACGGGTCGGCTTCCTTTGGCTGGTACCGGCGCCAGCCGCCGCTTCTCAGCTGGGAAGAGATCGCGGAGCTCGACCGAGGGGCCACCTTCGGCTTCGAGGCCCATTCGCTCACGCACCCGAACCTGCTCGAGCTGTCCGACGAGGATGCTCGCCGCGAGATCGCCGACTCGAAGGCGGCGCTCGAGGAACGCCTCGGGCGCGAGGTCGAAGGGTTTTCGTATCCGGCCGGCCTCTTCGGGGCGCGGGAGCGGACACTCGTGAGCGAGGCGGGCTATCGGCTCGCCGTCTCCTGCGAGCCCGGCGTCAACGACGCCCGAACCGACCGCTTCGCGCTTCGCCGCCGCCAGATCGACGCGCGCGACCGCCTGCTCGATTTCAAGGCCAAGGTGGGCGGCGGCCACGATTCGCCACCTCTCCTGCGAAGCGCGTATCGCCGTTACCGGTTCGGGGCCGACCGGCCGATCTCCGCCAGCTCCCGCCGGTAGAGCTCCAAATGTGCGCGCCTGAACGGCGCGAGGTCGAAGCGCGCCTCGGCACGCGCACGACCGGCGTCGCCCAACCGCCGCCGCAACTCCGGGTCGGCGAGCAGCCTCCGGAGCGCGGCGGCCAGCGCATCCGCGTCGGCCCGCGGGACGAGCAGGCCGGTCTCGTCCTCGACGACGAGCTCGCGAAGGCCGCCGACATCCGTCGCCACCACCGGAAGCCCGGCCGCCATCGCTTCGAGCACCGACACGGGGAGTCCCTCGGAGCGGCTGGAGAGTACGAACACGTCCGAGCTTGCGAGGAGCGCCGGCACGTCCGGCCGCTCGCCGAGAACGCGCACCCGTCCGTCGAGGCCCAGGGAGGACAGTTCCCGCTCGACCTGCGAACGATCCGGTCCGTCGCCGACGAGTAAAGCGTCCTCGAGCGATCCCGGCTCGAGACGGGCGATCGCCTGGAGGAGCGTCGAGTAGTCCTTCGGCGCTTTGAGGCGCCCGACGGCGATCAATCGGGGCAGCGGGCGTTCGCCGCCGGCGCGAGGCGCCGCGCCCACGTCGACCGCGTTCGGGATCACCACCGTCCGTTCGGGCCGACAGGTCCGGGCGAGGAGACCTGTCGTCCGCTCGTGCTCGGAAACACAGATCGTCATCGTCGTCGCGCGTGCCGCGATCCGGTCGGCCCAGAGGTAGGCGGCCGAGGCGAGCCCCGAGTACGCCGAGAATGCCCAGCCGTGCACGGTGAAGATCCGGATCGGTACCCGGGCGACGACCGCTGCGAGCCGGCCGAGCACTCCGGCCTTCGAGCTGCTCGCGTGCACGATCTCGGGCCGGACCCGCCGGAACAGCCGCACGAGCTCGAGGAAGCCGGCGAGGTCGCGCCAGGGGCTGACGGCACGCCTGACGTGCCGCAGCGGCACGAACGCCGCCCCCGCCCGGCCCGCGGCTTCCCTGACGAAGTCACCGCCGTGGGTGGCGACCGTCACCTCGAACTCCTGGGCCAGAGCCGGCAGCAGCTCTGCCACGTACGCCTGAGCGCCGCCGACCTCGCCGAGGGTGACGACCAGCATGATCCTCGACCGACGATCTGCGTCGACTGGCATCGCGTTCTATCCTGCACTCGATCTCGCGCGCCGTCCGGGAGGTGAGTCGGTGGACGCTCAGCCAGCCGTACTCGTAGACCGCTTGCGTCCGGCCGGCCGCGGTGCGGGCTACCTCGCGCTCGCCGCCCTGCTCGCGGCCCTCGCGGCGGCGATGGGCGTCGCCCTCTCGAAGCATCCGCTGTCGTCGAGCCTCGTCTTCGCGTTCGGCGTAGGTCTCCTCGGGCTTCTCGCGCTGGCGCTGACGCGCTACGCGACGGCGGTCGCGCTCGGGGTCGTCCTGCTGGCAGTCGTCTGGGTCGAGCCCGCCCCGCCGGACCTGGTCTTCGCGGTCGTGATCGCCGTCGCGCTCGCGACCGGGACGTTCCGCGCCACGCGGGTCCCGGTCGAGGCCCTGGCGCTCCTGGTGGGGTTCCTCGCCCTCAACATGTTCGCCTCGATGGAGGTCGTCGACGTGGCCCGAGCGTCGCTCTTCTTCGCGATCACGCTCTACCTGGGCGTCTTCGCCGTCTGGCTCGCCGGGTACGTCGATTCGACGTCTCGCGCACGCCTGATCGTCAACGCGTACATCTTCGCCGCGGTCGTCTCGGCCGCGGCCGCGAGCCTCGCCCTCTTCGTCTCGTTTCCGGGCCACGAGCTGCTCGTCCGCGGACCGCGGGCCAAGGGCCTCTTCAAGGACCCCAACGTTTTCGGCGCCTTCCTCGTCCCGGCCGCGTTGATCCTGCTGGAGGAGGTGACCAGTCCCCGCTTGCTCCGGCTCCGTCCGATCACGAAGACGATCGCACTCTCGATCGTCACGCTCGGGATCCTGTTCTCGTTCTCGCGCGCCGCGTGGCTCAACGTCGTCGTCGGCGCGGTCGTGATGTTCCTCGTGCTCGCCCTGCGCCGCGGCGGCGGGAAGCGGGCCATGATCCTGCTCGCCGTTGTGCTGACGGCCGCGAGCGCGGTGTTCGTCTCGGTCACGCTCACCTCGTCGGTCAGCTTCCTGCAGGAACGCGTCGGCTTCCAGGCGTACGACGCCCAGCGCTTCGGCGGACAGCTGTCCGGAATCGAGCTCGCGGTGCAGTATCCACTTGGCATCGGTCCGGGGCAGTTCGAGCGGGTCCTGCCGATCTCGGCTCACAGCACCTACGTGCGGGCCCTCGCGGAAGAGGGGCTGCTCGGCTTCCTCCTGCTGCTCGGCCTCGCCCTCGTGACGCTCTTCTTCGCCGCGCGAAACGTCGGGGCAGGCCGCGACACCTACGGGATCGGCTCGGCCGCGTTACTCGGGGCCTGGTGCGGCCTGCTCGCGAACAGCGTCTTCATCGACACGTTGCACTGGCGCCACTTCTGGCTCGTGGCGGCACTCATCTGGGCGGGTGCGTCGCGCGGGGCTACGCAGGGACGTACCGCGTGGGCGCGACCCGCGCTCCGACCACGACCAGGCCGAGCGGCCTGACCTGGAGCCGCCGGAGCAGGTCGCGCAGATCGGCCGCGTTCTCCGGCGTCAGCCGGTCGGGCCTGCAGACGACGAGCACGCCGTCCACACGCTGCGCGAGCACCTGGCTGTCGACGAGCCCCACCAGCGGCGGGCCGTCGAGGAGCACGTAGTCGTAGTCGGAGCGCTTGATCTGCTCGAAGAACCGGTCGAGCGCGTCGCTGGCGAGGAGCTTGGCCGGGTCGCGCGGCCGGTGCCCGCTGGCAAGGACGTGCAGCCCGCCCGAGCCCCGGTCGGTCGAGTAGCGCAGCGTGTGGTCGGCGACGTCGACCTCGGAGGCGGCGCCGTCCGAGAATGAGTGCGCGCCCACGAGGACCTCGGCGAATCCGGGTTCCTGCGCGACGTCGAAGAGCTCGTGCAGGCGCGGCCAGCGCATGTCCGCGGAGACGAGCCACGTCCTCAGCCCCGCCTGCGAGAGCGCGAGTCCGAGACCCGCGGTCACCTCGGTCTTCCCCTCGCCCGGGAGCGCGCTCGTGACGAGGATGATCTGCTGCCGCGTCGGCGGCAGCTGGGTCTTGAGCGCCGCGTGGAGCGTCTGGTAGGCCTCGTACTCGGAGCCGCTCAGGGTCTTCGGGCGACGGTCGAGCCCGCCGCGGCGGGCGTGAGGAACCTCGACGAGCACGGGCAGGTCGAGCAGCCGGCCAAGCTCGCGGGAACCGCTGATCCGCGGCGAGAGCTGCGCGCGGACGAGCACGATCAACGCGGCGATGAAGCTCGATGCGAAGAGCGCGAAGATCGTGTTCCGGTACGGGTGCGGCGACGCGGGTGCCGATGCCGGCTGCGCCGCCTCGGCGAGCTGCAGGTCCGGCCGGCTGCTGGCCGCGCTCACGCTCAGCTGCGCGAGTTGCGCCCGCAGGATCGCGATCTGAGCCCGAGCTCCCGGGGTTCCGCGAAGCCGGGCAATCTGCTGCTGCAGCATCGTGCGCTCCCTGGCGAGCCGCTCGCTCTCGTTGATTCGCTGCTCGAAGAGGAATGTGTTCGCAACCGTGTTCGCGATTCGCGCCGCGCCTCGCGCCGTGTCGTCGGTCGCGGTCACGTTGACGATGTTCGCGCTCTGGTCCACCCCCGCCTTGACGTCTCCCTTCAGCGAGTCGGCCGTCTCGCCTCCGATGCGGTTCGCAGCGCGCCGGAGGACTTCCCGGCTCGTGAGCAGCACCTGGAACGTGGCCAGCTGGCGCTCGATCGAGGCGGCGTCGCTCGGTGCCAGCGGGTCCGCCGTCGGGTCGAGAACGAGCTTCGCGGTACCGCGGTATGTCTTGGGCAGGCTGAGCGAGACAAATAGGACGATCAGCGTCAGCGGGATGACGATCAGGGCGATCAGCCACCAGCTTCGGCGCAGTGCGCTGGCGTACCGACCCGCGTCGACCGGCTCCTCCGAGGGGAGCTCCAGGACGCCGGGCCGCGCGGCGGGATCGGTTGCAAGTGCACGATCCACGCCCCATGAAGATAACCGCGAATCGCGCTCGGGGCACGTCCGACCTGCGTATCATCGAAAAGCAACCGATGCCTGAGCGCGCCGTGAGGACCTGCGGCACCCAGGGCAAGCGTTGGGCGGGGGGCGTGCTTCTCTGCGCATTCCTCGCAGCCGCGCTCGCATCTCAGCTCGGCGCGGCGGGGCCTCGAATCACGTACGAAGGGCCGCGAGGGCGCATCAGCGAGCCGGCGACCCTGATCGCCCACGCGACGGCGCCAGGCGCCCGCGTCGTCGCCGTCACCTTCATGCTCGACGGGCGTCCACTGGGGTCCGACACGACCGAGCCCTACTCGCTGGGATTGAACCCCGCCCTTGTGCGCCCGGGGCGGCACGTCGTCCGCGCCGTCGCAGTCGACAGCCTCGGACGGAGGATCTCGACCCGCTCCGTCAAGCTCAGGACGACGGCCTACCGCGCGCCGATGATCCGAGCGTCTCCCGGGCAAGGGCTCGCCAACGCCCTGTCCGCCTTGCGCAAGGGCGGCGTCACCGTGCATCTGGCTCCCGGCCACTACCGCCTCGACGAGACCAGGCTCGGTGCCGGGGCGAGGCTCGTCGGCTCAGGGCGGCGGACCGTGATCACGTCACGGAAGCCGAGCTACTGGGCGATCCTCGTCGCGAAGGGAAGCCACATCCGGATTGCGAACCTCGCGATCGACGGGCGCGGCCCCGGCCCGGGCGGGGGCAACGCGGTCGCGGTCTTCGACGGCTCGAGCGACGTCCGCCTCCAGAGGGTGCAGATGCGGCGCGTTCGGACCTACGGAGTCAACGTCTGGGGGAAGAACTCGAACGTCTCGATCCAGGACTCGGAGCTGGTCGGCGGCGGCACCGCCCAGGCGGGCATCTTCTCGCTCGGCTCCGACCGGTCGCGCGACACGAGCGTCATCCGCAGCCGCATCCGGCGCTTCCGGTCATTCGGGATCCTCCTGGGCCAGAAGGAGTTCGGGCGGCGGGCGGCCGCCCTGCACGGGCTCGCGCTCGACAACGTGATCAGCGACATCCGCGATCCTGCCCGCGACGCCTGCACGCAACGGCCCAGCACGCCCAAGTGCGGGACGAACGAGGGCGGCGTCTGGACCGGCGGCGTCGCCGCCGCGATCATCGGCAACACCATCCGCAACACGAGATGGGACGGCATCGAAACGGTCGGCTCGTCGAACGGGACGACCATCCTCCACAACGACATCCGCGGCACGCGCACCGGCATCTACGTCGAGCACTCGACCAACGACTCTCTGATCTCGCGGAACACGATCCGAGACGCCGCCGCGGGGATCAACGTGGAGTGGTCCTATGGGGGCGTCGGCTCGCAGCGCAACGCGTACACCCTCAACCGCATCGTCGGCGCGGGACGGGCCGGGGTCTTCGTCGGCGTCGGAAGCGACGCGAACCGCATCTCCGGGAACATGTTCGTCAGCGGAGGCCGTCCCGCGATCGTCCTGCAGGGCTCCTCGCACAACGTCGTCCGGGCCAACAAGGCCTGCGGCGCCCAGGGATCGCTCGTGCAGGAGGTCCCGGCCAAGCGCGACGACGGCAGCCT
>JBKPOY010000014.1:0-61930 GCA_046733295.1 Actinomycetota bacterium
TGCTGACGGTCAACCCGTTCGACGTGCACGGCCAGGCCGAGGCGATCCACGCGGGGCTCGAGCTGCCCGCGCCCGACCGGCGCGAGCGGCTGGACGCGATCCGCGCCCACGTGCGCGAGCACGACCAGGCGGAATGGATCGCCGACCAGCTGCGAGACCTCGATCGCTGGGTTGCGCCGGTCGCCTCGCGCTAGCGTTTGCAGGGTGAACGAGCTCTCCCACGTCGACGCGACGGGCGCGGTGCGCATGGTGGACGTGGGCGGCAAGCCGGTCTCACGCCGCCGCGCAGTGGCGAGGGCCGAGGTGCGGATGGCCCCGGAGACGGCGCGGCGGCTGCGCGACCTGCCCAAGGGCGACGCGCTGGCGACGGCGCAACTCGCGGGGATCATGGCCGCGAAGCGGACGGCCGAGCTGATCCCGCTCTGTCACCCGCTGGTCCTGTCGCACGTCGCCGTCGAGCTCGAGGTGGGCGACGCCGAGGTCTCGATCGAAGCCGTTGCCGAGACGACGGCGCAGACAGGCGTCGAGATGGAGGCTCTGATCGCGGCGAGCGTCGCGGCCCTGACCGTGTACGACATGGCGAAAGCGGTGGACGACGCGCTGGCGATCGCCGACGTCCGGCTGGTCGAGAAGACGAAGGCGCCGTCGTGAAGGCTGCCGTGCTGACGGTCTCCGACGGGGTTGTTGGGGGCGAGCGGGATGACGAGAGCGGCGACGTGCTGGCGGCCTTGCTCGAGGAGAAGGGGTACGACGTCGATCGCCGGACCGTTGCAGATGACCGGGAGGCGATCGCGGACGCGATCGTGGAGCTCGCCGAGGATGCCGCCCTCGTCGTGACGACCGGCGGGACAGGGCTCGGCCCGCGCGACGTCACGCCTGAGGCGACGGCGGAGGTGCTCGACCGTCCGGCGCCCGGTATCGCGGAGGCGATTCGGGCCGATTCGATCGCCAGGACGCCCCACGGGCTCCTTTCGCGCGGCGTCGCCGGAGTGCGCGACCGGACGCTGGTGGTCAACCTGCCGGGCTCTCCCGGCGGCTGCCGCGACGGCTTCGAGGTGCTCGCGCCGGCGCTCGAGCATGCGCTCGGGCTGCTCGCCGGCGAGCGGACGGCTCACCGCCAGACGTGAGCGCGACCGCCGCCTCGTACCCGCGCCGCTTCGCGTCGCTCGTCAAGATCGAGCACACCGTCTTCGCGCTGCCGTTCGCCTACGTCGGTGCCCTGCTCTGCATCCAGGCGATCCCGTCCGCGCACGATCTCGTCTGGATCACGGTCGCGATGATCGGGGCAAGATCGCTCGCGATGGGGCTCAACCGGCTGATCGACGAGGCGATCGACGCGCGCAACCCGCGGACGGCGGCCCGCGAGCTGCCGAGCGGTCTTCTCTCGCGCGGCCAGGTGATTGCCTTCTGCCTCGCGTCGCTCGCGCTCTTCCTGGTCGCTGTCTTCCAGCTCGATCCGGTCGTCCGCTGGCTGTGGCCCATCCCTGTGGCCGCGTTCGTCATCTATCCCTACCTGAAGCGGTGGACCTGGCTCTGCCACCTCTGGCTGGGCGCCGTCGACGGGCTCGCACCCGTGGGCGCCTGGGTGGCGATCACCGGCCGGCTTCCCTGGGAGGCGTGGACGCTTGGCGGCGCCGTGGCGCTCTGGGTCGCCGGGTTCGACCTCTTCTATTCGCTCTTCGACGTCGAGGTAGACCGGGAGCAGGGACTCCACTCGTTCGCGACCCGCTTCGGCGAGCGCCGCCTCTTCTGGGCCGCACGCGCCGCCCACCTCGGGACCGTCGTCCTGCTCGCGGCGGTCGGCGTCGGACTCGGGCTGGGCGTCCTCTACTGGCTCGGGGTCGCCGCCGTGGCGGGGCTGCTCGCGTACGAGCACGCGCTGGTTCGGCCCGGTGATCTCCGGCGGCTCGACGCGGCGTTCTTCACGATGAACGGGGTCATCAGCGTGGTCTTCCTGGGCTTCGTGCTAGCGGAGGCCGCAGGATGAGGCGTCGCTTGCGATGCCGGCTTGGAGGCCGGGCCGGCTTTGCCGGCCGGGCCGTCTCGCCCCCGTCGTCGTCGGCTGCCGCCGTTCGTAGCCCATGGGCGGCCGGATGAGGGGCGCTGGATGAGGGTCGCCGCGCTCTACGACATCCACGGGAACGCAGCGGGGCTCGAGGCCGTCCTTGCAGAGGTCCCCCCGGATGCGACCGTCGTGCTCGGGGGCGACATCGCTCTCGGCCCGCAGCCAGCCGAGACCCTCGCGCTTCTCGACGCCCTCGTCGGCCGTGCCGACTGGCTCCGCGGCAACTGCGAGCGGCGCGATCCGCACGAGGACGAGCTCTGGGAGCGGCGGCGGCTGTGGGTCGAGGCCGAGCTCGGCGAGGAGCGAAGCGCCGCGCTCGCCGAGCTGCCCGCGACGCTCGTGCTGGACGTCGACGGGCTCGGGCCGACGCTCTTCTGCCACGGCTCACCGCGCAGCGACGAGGAGATCATCACGGCCGTCACCGAAGACCAACGCCTCGCTCCGATGCTCGACGGCGTCGAGCAGAGCACGGTCGTGTGCGGTCATACCCATCACCAGTTCGACCGGCGCTCGGGCGACCGCCGTGTTGTCAATGCAGGCAGCGTCGGCATGCCGTACGAAGGTCGTCCCGGCGCGTACTGGACGCTGCTCGGCCCGGGCGTCGAGCACCGGCGCACGGAGTACGACCTCGAAGCGGCTGCCGACCGGATTCGCTCGGGCGGCTACCCCGATCCCGACGAGCTGGTCGAGCTGCTCGTCTCACCGCCGAGCGCGCGCGAGGCGGCCGAGCACTTCGAGGCGCAGGCACGGGCGAAGGCCGCGCCGTGATCCGCGCGAGCGGGCTCGCGAGGCGCTTCGGGGACAAGCGCGCCCTCGGCCCCGTGGACTTCGAGCTTCGCCGCGGCGGCTGCCTCGTCGTCACGGGGCCCAACGGGTCGGGCAAGACGACGCTCCTGCGGCTTTGCGCCGGCCTGCTCGTCCCAACCGCAGGCAGCCTCGAGGTCGACATCGAGCGGGGCCGCGTCGGGTTCCTCGCTCACGAGCCGCTCGTCTACCGCGAGCTGACGGCGATCGAGAACCTCGAGCTCTACGGGCGCCTCTACCGCGTGCCGGAACGGCGCGAGCGGATCGGGATGCTCCTGGAGCGGTTCGGGCTTTGGGAGGCGAGAAACGAGCGCACCGGCTCGTACTCGCGCGGGATGCTGCAGCGGCTTGCCCTCTGCCGAACGCTCCTGCACGAGCCGGAGCTCCTCATTTTGGACGAACCTGCGAACGCCCTCGACGCCGAAGCCGAGGCGCTCCTGGAGCGGGAGCTCGAGGAGCTGCGGCGCGAGCGGACGCTGCTCGTCGCGAGTCACGCGCCCGAGCGACTCGAGCGTTTAGCCACGGGGAGGCTCGCCCTCGCATGAGGCGCTACCTGGCCGACGCGGGGGCGCTGGCCCGCAAGGACCTTCTTCTGGAACTGCGGGCGCGGGACACGCTGCCGGCGATGCTGCTCTTCGTCGTCACCGTGCTCGTCGTCTTCCATTTCGCGCTTCCCGCCGACGCGTCCGAGCGCGCCTCGCTCGGGCTGCTGTGGGTGGCGATCTTGTTCACGGCGCTGCTCGGCCTCGGCCGCGCCTTCGTCGCGGAGCGTGAGCAGGGGGTTCTCGACGGACTCGTCCTCGCGCCCTCGGATCGGAGCGCGATCTGGGTCGGGAAGGTGCTAGCGACGCTTGCCTTCCTCGTGGCCGCGGAGCTCGTGGCGCTGCCGGCCTTCGCGCTCTTCTTCACGTCGATCGACGCCGCCACGATCGCGGGCGTCGCGCTGGCCGACGTCGGCATCTGCGCGGTGGGGACGATCCTCGCAGCGATGGCGGCGGCGGGACGCGCTCGCGAGCTCCTGCTGCCGTTGCTCTTCCTGCCGCTCGCGATCCCGATCGTCGTCGGCGGGGTGGGGGCCAGCCTCGCCGACTCGAGTGGCAAGTACCTGGCGTTCCTCGCGCTCTACGACGCGATTTTCGCGCTGTCGGCGTGGGCGGCCTTCGAGTACGTCGTCACGGAGTGACGGGCACCGCCCCCGGCTCGGTGCGGGCGGCCAGTCGGCGCTGCTCTCGCGCATCAGGCCAGAGTGCGATCACCGAGCCGAGCAGGAAGACGAACCCCGCGAGCCAGATCAGGTTCACGAGCGGCTTGACCAGCACCTTCAGGTAGACCGAGCCGTCCTTTTTGAACTCGTCACCGATGACGAAGAGGTCCTCGGCTCGGAGCCAGTCGCTGCGGATCGCGACCTCGTTGGAGGTCTGCTGCTCGGCGAAGTACGCGTTCTTGCCCGCGCTGAGCGTGCCGAGGTCCTTGCCGTCGCGGCTGACGGCGACGCGGGCCCGGATCGCCTGGTGGTTCGCCTTCCGCTCTTGAACGGACCCGAGATACGTGAGGTCGTAGCCCCGGATCCGCATCGAGTCGCCCTCGCGGAACCGCTGGATCTTCGTCGCACCGTAGGCGCTCGACCCCGCGACGCCGATCGCCAGCAGCACCACCGCCGCATGGACGATGTAGCCGCCGTAGCGCCGGCGATTGCGGCCGACGAGCCCTGAGAACGCCTCCCACCAGCTCCGGGCACCGAGTGCCTTCCGCGCACGCGTCCCGCGCACGAATTCGAGCGCGATCGCCGCGAGCGCGAAGACCGAGAACGTGTAGGCGAGCAGCCCCGGGATGCTCGACCCCGCGCCGGCGACGACCAGCAGCGCACCTGCCGCCAGCGCGGCGAGCGTCGGCCAGAGAACGGTGTCGCGTAGCGCGCGAAGGGACGTCCGCCGCCAGGCGACCAGCGGGCCGATTCCCATCAGCAGGAGCAACGGGAGGCCGAACGCCTTCAGGAAGAAGTTGTAGTACGGCGGCCCGACCGTCACCGCCTCGCCACGCACCGCCTCCGAGACCAGCGGAAAGGTGACACCCCAGAGCACGGTGAGCGTGAAGGCGACGAGGAGCAGGTTGTTGTAGAGGAACGCCGCTTCGCGCGAGGCGAGCGACTCCAGCTTCGTCCGGGCCCGCAGGAGCGGCAGCCGCCAGGCGATCAGGGCGATCGAGAACGCGGCTATCAGGCAGATGAAGCCGACGAACCAGGCGCCGATCGGCGACTGCGCGAAGCTGTGGATCGAGTTGATCAGGCCGCTCCGGGTCAGGAACGTCCCGAAGATCGACAGGCAGAAGGCAAGCGCGACGAGGGCGGCGTTCCAGACTCGGAGCATGTTCTTCTTCTCCTGGACCATCACCGAGTGCAGGAACGCCGTCGCGGCGAGCCAGGGCATCAGGGCGGCGTTCTCGACCGGGTCCCACGCGTAGTAGCCGCCCCAGCCGACCTCCTCGTAGGCCCACTTCGCACCGAGCAGGATCCCGATTCCGAGCGCCGTCCACGCGACGATCGTCCAGCGGCGGGTGGCGACGATCCAACGCTCGTCGGCGCGGCCGGAGAGCAGGGCGCCGGCGGCGAAGGCGAACGGGATCGTCAGCCCGACGTAGCCGAGGTAGAGGAGCGGCGGGTGGATCATCATGTACGGGTTCTGGAGGCTCGGGTTGAGCCCGGCGCCCTCGGCCGGCGCCGCCTGCGTCGCGAACGGGCTGGCGACGAAGACGAGCAGCAGCGCGAAGAAGGAGGCGACGCCCCCGAGCACGGGGACCGTCCACGCCAGGACCTCGGTCGCCAGCCGCCGGTTGAGCGCGACCGCCGCGGACCCGAGCGCCGTCAGCACGAGGAGCCAGAGGAGCAACGAGCCGGCCTGGCCGCCCCAGAAGGCCGTGTACTCGTATGGGAACGGCAGCGCCTTGCTCGAGTGCTCCGCGACGTACGAGAAGGAGAAGTCGCGCGTCCGAAAGGCGTTCAGCAGCACAACTGCGGCGATCGCGCTCGCGCCGAAGCAGGCGAAGAGCGCGTTTCGCGCCGAGTCGACGAACCGCCGCCGGCCGGTGAACGCGCCTAGGGCGCCGCCGACGAGCGCGTAGAGTGCGAGCCCCAGCGCGAGGGCGAGCGCTGCACGACCCAGATCCTGCAAGTCAGGATCGCTTCGCCGGCGTGTACTTCGACGGGCACTTCGTCGTGATTCCCGTCGCGGCGAGCCGGCGTCCGTCGAACGTGCCCGTCACGTAGACGTGGCGCCCCGCGCGGAACAGGTCGGGGACGGTGCCCTTGTAGACCACCGGCACGCGCACGGCCTGCCGCGAGCCGTCGATGTCTCGCAGCCGAAAACGCATCCCGCCCGCAGAATGCGAGTCGCCCCGAACCGGCCCGAGCACGTAGCCGCTGACCGCGACCCGGCCGGTGTGCCCGGGCAGCTGGCTGGGCTTGAGCGAGGGCGTCGCGCCACCGGCGAAGCTCGTGTAGAGCAGGAACACGGCCAGCGCTCCGGCGATCGAGAGCGCGATCACGAGCCGCACCGGATTCCCCCTCCGCTGCACGGTTCCACTCTAGCCAGGCCTGAGCCTTCTGCGAAGATGCAGGCGCTTCCGTGGGTCCTCGGCTGAACCCGATGGCGGCCGTCGCCGCGCTCGCTGCCGTGCTGGTCTCGGCGGCCGTCGCGCTGATCTTCTTCTACGTGCCGACGGACGCCGACCAGGGGTTCTCCCAGCGCATCTTCTACCTCCACGTCCCGGTTGCGCTGACGGCGTACGCCTGCTTCGGCTGGGGCGCGTGGAAAGCGCTGCGGCATCTCTGGAAGCGTGAGCCGGGCGCCGACCTCGAGAGCTATGTCGCGATCCACCAGGGCGTGATCTTCGGGACGCTGACGCTGGTCACAGGCTCCCTCTGGGCGAAGATCTCGTGGGGCCACTGGTGGCTCTGGAGCGAGAGCCAGCTCGTGCTCTTCCTCGTCCTCTTCCTCTTCTACGGCGCGTACTTCATGCTGCGCTACTCGGTCGAGCCCGGCCCTGCGCGCGCGAACATGTGCGCGGTCTATGCGCTGTTCGGGGTCGTCCTGATCCCGATCAGCTTCCTGGCGATCCGCCTCGCGAACCAGCTGATCCACCCGGTCGTCTTCACGTTGCAGGGCCCGCAGATGGCAGGGTCGATGTTCCTCACGTTCTGCGTCTCGCTCGCTGGGATGCTGGCGCTGGCCGCGACCCTGTACAACGTCGAGCTCGCCGGCAAGCGCCTGGACGCGCACCTGCGCGAGCTGCGGGAGCTGCTGGCGTGATCCTCGCGATCACGAATTCCGAGGCGAAGTACGTGGCGGCCGCGTACGGCATCGTCTTCCTCGCGATCCTCGTCTACGTCTTGATCATCGCGCTCAAGCTCGCGCGGTTGGAGCGCGAGGTCGGCGAGCTCGCGGATCGGCTTCGCGAGCATCCGGCGGTCGAGGCCGAGCGGCGTGAAAGGGTCACCGTTGGCTGAGCTCGCCCTCGTCGGCGTCTCGCACCACAGCGCTCCGCTCGAGATCCGCGAGCGCCTGGCTCTCGAGCCCGAGGAGGCGGCCGCGCTCGCGCGCGAGCTGGCCGGCGACGACGGCGAGGCCGTGTGCCTCTCGACGTGCAATCGGACCGAGCTCTACGTCGCGGGCCCCGGGGTGGAGGACCGCGCGGCAGGCGTCCTCGAGGGGGACGCCGAGGGGACGCTCTACCGCCGCCGGGACGACCAGGTCGCGCGGCACCTCTTCCGGGTCGCCGCGGGCCTCGATTCGCAAGTCCGCGGAGAAACCGAGATCCTCGGCCAGGTCCGCGCCGCGTACACGCTCGGGACGCCCGGCCCGCTGCTCGACCGGCTCTTTCGCGAGGCGTTGCGGGTGGGCCGTAAGGTCCGCGCCCAGGCGCCGGTCGGAGACCCTGCCGCCTCGGCTCCGGGGGCAGCCGCGGTGCTCGCCGAACGTGTTCTCGGCGACCTGACCGGCCGCCGGGTCCTTGTCGCCGGCGCCGGCGAGATCGGTGAGGGAGTCGCGGCCCGGCTGGCGGGAAGGGGCGCGCAGATCGCGTTCGTGGCGAACCGTGGGGCCGAGCGCCGGCGCCGCCTTGCGGCACGTCACGGCGCGGAGGAGCTCGCGCTCGAGGAGGCCGCGCAGGCACTCGACCGCGTCGACATGGCGGTCTCGTCCACGGGCTCCCGCGGCCTGGTGCTGACGGTGGCCGAGGTCGAGGCCGCGCTGGCGGGCAGGGAGCGCCGGCCGCTGCTCTTGATCGACCTAGCCGTCCCGCGCGATATCGACCCGGCCGTGGCTTCGCTTCCCTACGCCTTCCTCTACGACGTGGACGACCTCGACGAGGCAGTCGGGACGGGCAGTGCGGAGGGGGTCGCCGCCCGGGCGGAGGCGCTCGTCGCGGAGGAGGCGGAGCGCTTTCGTGTCTGGCAGGCGTCCCGCGGCGTCGTGCCGGCGATCGCGGCGCTCCGGGGGCGTGCCGAGGAGATCCGCAGCCGCGAGCTCGCGCGTGCCCGTCGCCGGCTCGCCCACCTGTCCGCGGACGAGCGCCGCGCGGTGGAGGCGCTTACCGTCCAGATCGTCAACAAGCTGCTTCACGACCCGACGGTCCGCCTCAAGGATGCGGCAGCCGGCGCCGACGGCTCCGCCTACGCGGACGCGATTCGTCACCTCTTCGCGCTCGATGCTGATCAGGATCGGCAGCCGCGGTAGCAGGCTTGCGCTGACGCAGGCGGGGCTGGCAGCCGATCGGCTCAGGCGGAACGGCGTGGAGGTCGCTCTCGTCCCGATCACGACCGCAGGCGACAGGGATCGCACGAAGCCGTTCGGCGAGATCGGGGCCCGCGGGGTCTTCGTGAAGGAGATCGAGGAGGCGTTGCTGGAGGGCCGGATCGACGTCGCCGTCCACTCCGCGAAGGACATGACCTCGACTGACACCGAAGGTTTGTCGGTGGGCGCGTACCTCGAACGCGAGGATCCGCGCGACGCCCTTTGCGGGGCGTCCGGCGTGAGGCCCGGGATGCGGATCGGCACGGCATCGGTCCGTCGAAAGGCCCAACTCCTCGCGCTCGAGCCCGACCTGTCGATCGAGCCCCTGCGGGGGAATATCGATACGCGGCTCCGCAAGCGTGGCGAGCGGGGCCTCGATGCGGTCGTCCTCGCCGCCTGCGGCCTCGACCGGCTTGGCCTGGCCGGTGAGATCGGACTGCGGTTCGACCACGAGCAGCTGCTGCCCGAGGCGGGCCAGGGTGCGCTCGCCCTGCAGGTTCGGTCGGGCGAGGAGGGGTTGGTGGCGGGCGCCGACGACGAGGCGACGAGACGTCGCGTCGAGGCCGAGCGGGCCTGTGTCTTCGAGATCGGCGGCGGGTGTCTCGCCCCCGTTGCTGCCCACCACGACGGTGAGAAGCTGACGGCGATGATCGCGGCGGAGGACGGCTCCTGGATCGAGCGCCGGTCCGGCACCGAGCCCGCCGCCGTCGCCCGCGAGCTCGTGGCGGCAGTACATGACTGAGCTCCCGCTCACCGGCGGTTGCCTGTGTGGAGGCGTCCGCTTCGAGGTGATCGAGCCGCTGCGCCGCGCCGGCTACTGCCATTGCACCCGCTGCCAGCGACGGACCGGGACGGCAGCCTCGCCGCAGGCGCGGATCGAGAAAGGCTCGCTGCGGGTCACGCAGGGCGAGGAGCTGATCCGCGCCTACGAACCGGGCGACGGGTTCGCGAAGCTGTTCTGCTCGGCGTGCGGGTCGGCTCTTTGGAGCCGCCACCCTGAGGACCCTGAAGTGATCAGCATCCGACTAGGAGCGTTCGACCGCGATCCCGGCGTGCGGCCGTCGTACCGCCAGTTCGTCGCCTATGCGGCGCCGTGGGAGCCGCTGCCGGACGACGGGCTGCCGCGGTATCCGGAAGCCCGTCCCCCCGACTCCTGATGCGCGTCGTCGTCACGCGGCCCAAGGAGCAGGCCGCCCCGCTAGCAGGGCGGTTGGAGGCCCTCGGTCACGAGGTCGTCGTCTGCCCCCTGATCGAGACGGAGCCCCTCGGGGACGACCCGATCGATCTCGAGGCCTACGACTGGGTCGTGGTCACGAGCATGAACGGGGCCCGGGAGCTCGCTCGCCGGGGGCGTGGCCGACCCAGGCGGCTGGCCGCGATCGGCCCCGGAACCGCAGCGGCCCTGCGCTCCGAGGGGCTCGAGCCCGAGCTCGTGCCGGCAACGGCGACGCAGGAGGGTCTCGCGGCCGAGCTCCCGCGGCCGGCAGGGCGGGTCCTCGTCGCCGCGGCCGAGGCGGCGCGTCGCCATCTCGTCGACGAGCTCGGGGCCGAGTTCCTGCCGCTCTACCGCACCCGCGAGCTGCGCCCGCCACAGCCTCCGAGCGGCGACCTCGTCGTGCTCGGGTCGGCGTCCGCCGCCCGCGCGCTCGCCGGCCTCGCCGTCGAGATCCCGGCGGTCTCGATCGGCCCCGAGACGACGCGGGTCGCGTGCGAGCTCGGGATCGTCGTCGTCGCCGAGGCCGACCCGCACACCCTCGACGGCCTCGTCGCAGCCGTATCGAGAGCGGGCGCCGAGCTACAGGAGGCGTAGGCTCCCGCCGTGTTCGTGACCTTCCTGAGCGACTTCGGCCTCCAGGACGACTTCGTCGGCACCTGCCACGGCGTCATCAAGCAGATCGCTCCGGACGTGCAGATCATCGACATCACGCACGGGATCCCGCCCCAGCACGTGTTGCAAGGGGCGCTCGTGCTGGCGAACACGACGCCGTACATGCCGGCCGGCGTCCACCTCGCGGTCGTCGATCCCGGCGTCGGCGGTGCCCGCAGGCCGCTCGCGATGCGCAGCGGCGACGGCCGCCTGTTCGTCGGCCCCGACAACGGCCTGCTGGTGCCCGCCGCGGAGCGCGTCGGCGGAATCGACGCGGTCCACGAGCTCGCGAACGCGGACTACGCGCTCGACATCGTCTCGCGGACCTTCCACGGCCGCGACCTGTTCGCACCGGCCGCCGCGCATCTCGCCTCGGGGGTCTCGCTCGAGGCGCTCGGCCCGCCGCTGGCCGTCGACGCGCTCGCCCGGCTCGACATCCCGAAGGCGGAGATCGGCGAGAACCGCATCCGGGCCACGGTGCTGTACATCGATCGCTTCGGCAACGTCCAGCTCAACCTGACGCGTGAGCACCTCCAGCAGGCGGAGGTCACGCCGGGGACGACAGTCGAGGTCGAGCTCGCTCTCGATCGCTACTACGCCGTCGCGGCCCGAGCGTTCGCCGACGCCCGCAAGGGTGACGTCATCCTCTACGAGGACGCCTACCGCAACATCGCCCTCGCCATCAGCGGCGGTGACGCCGCCGAGCTGTTCGGGGCCGCGCCCGGGCAGGAAGTGCGGATCCGAACCCGCGGCCTGTGAGTCTCCAGTCGCTCGGTCAGAGGTACGCGCGGCTGGCCACGGACGTGGCGGTGGGGCACCCGCGTCTGTGGATGCTCGTGCGCCCGCTGATGCGCATCCAGTTCGACCGGATGGCAGGCCGGTGGGACACGATGCGCTCGGACGGGGCGTTCGCGCCCTTCGAGGCCGCGCTCGAGCGCGTCGAGGCGCCGTCGCGTGCGCTCGACGTCGGCACGGGCACCGGCGACGGCGCCTTCGCTGTCGCCCGCCGCTTTCCCGCGGCCGAGGTCGTCGGAGCAGACCTGGCCGAGGCGATGATCGAACGTGCGCGGGAGAAGACCCCCGACGACCTGCGGGGGCGCGTCCGGTTCGACCGGGCCGACGCCTTCGATCTGCCCTACGAGGACGCAGCCTTCGATCTCGTCACCCTGGCGAACATGATCCCGTTCTTCGACGAGCTGGGCCGGGTGATCCGGCCCGGAGGAGCTGTGCTGCTGGCCTTCTCGGCCGGGTCGGAGACGCCCATCTATGTCCCACCGGAGCGGCTCCGCGCCGAGCTCTCGAGGCGTGGCTTCACGGATTTTGCGGAAATTTCCGCCGGGCGCGGAACCGCGTTCCTTGCCCGCAAGGAGGACCGGGCTTAGTCTCGGCGGCAGAAGAAGGGCGTTCGCGGCGCGGTAGCACCGGTCCGGACGTCCTTCTCCATGCATGGGGGAAACCGGGTTTCCCCCATGAGCCCCTCCTTCTCGGCTACCGCGGGAGCGTGGTGGCGGCGAAAGAGCGAGGAGTCGCGGCTAAACTCGTTCGGCCGAGGCGAGGTAGCTCAGTTGGTAGAGCACACGGCTGAAAACCGTGGTGTCGCCGGTTCGATTCCGGCCCTCGCCATCAAGAGAGGCCGGCTTGGCCGGCCTCGCTCAACTCGTGCATCCCAACGAGGGGGCCCACGGGGGAAACCGGGTTTCCCCCGTGACGTGAACCGTGGTGTCGCCGGTTCGATTCCGGCCCTCGCCATCAAGAGAGGCCGGCTTGGCCGGCCTCGCTCAACTCGTGCATCCCAACGAGGGGCCCGTGAAGCGAGCGCCCAACAGGGCGCTACGCGGTGGTGGTGCGCACGCTCGAGAGGCGCTCGACCAGGCCGTCGACGAGCTCGGTCTTGAGCAGGACGCCGTCGGCTCCGGCTTCCTTCACGGCTTCGTGCAGCTTCGGCGCGTCGTCGCCCGTGAGGGCGATCAGGCAGAGGCTCGGATGGTCGCGGCGCAGCCGCGCGACCGCCGTGACGCCGTCGACGAGCGGCATGTGCAGGTCGATCACGACCGCGTCGGGCTCCAGCTCGTCCGCCTGCTCGATCGCCTCGAGCCCGTTTTCGACGGCTCCGACCACCTCGAGCTCCGGCTGCCGGTCGATCAGCGCCCTCAGTGACTCCGCGAAGTCGCGATCGTCGTCCGCGAGCAGGACACGGATCCCCTGGCGTTCGGCCTCCGCCATTTGCACAACGGTAGTTTCCTCTTTGTGAACGTGCAAACGGACCGGGCGGGCGTCGCGCTGATCGGTGCAAGCCTCGATCTCGGCGCGGGCCGCCGCGGCGTGGACATGGGGCCGTCGGCGATTCGCTACGCCGGCCTTGCCGGCCGGATCGAGCAGCTGGGTCGGCGTGTCTTCGACTGGGGAAATGTGGAGGGCGCCGTTCCGGAAGCCACGGCGGTGGGGAGCGAGCAGGTCAGATTCTTGCCCGCGATCAAGCAGGCCTGTGCGCGCGTCGCCCAGCTCGTCGAGCGCGCGGTCACGGAAGGACTGGTGCCCCTCGTGCTCGGCGGCGACCACTCCGTGGCGCTCGGGACACTCGGCGGCCTCTCGCGCGCTCACGGTGCCGGGGGCGTGCTCTGGATCGACGCCCACGGCGACCTCAACCGACCGGAGACCTCACCAAGCGGGAACGTCCACGGCATGCCGCTCGCAGCGGCGCTGGGCCTGGCGGGGGCCGAGTTCGAAAGCGAGAACTGGTCACTGCCCGCGGTGTCCCCGGAGCGGGTGGCGATGGTCGGCATCCGCTCGCTCGATCCGGCCGAAGTGGCGCTGATCGCGGAGGCGGGCGTGCACGTCTACACGATGAGCGACGTCGACAAGCTCGGGATCGAGCGGGTGGTCCGGCAGTCCCTGGCTCAGATCGCCGGCCCCGGCTTCGTGCACGTGAGCCTCGACATGGACGCGCTCGACCCGGACATCGCGCCGGGCGTCGGGACGCCGGTGCGGGGTGGCCTGTCGTACCGCGAGGCGCACCTCGCTCTCGAGCTCGTCGCCGAGTCGGGGCTCGCCGGGTCGATCGAGGTCGTTGAGGTGAACCCGATCCTGGACCGCGAGAACGAGACCGCGAAGCTGGCCGTCGAGCTCGTCGCGAGCGCGCTCGGCGCGCGGATCCTGTAGACCGGCGCCGTGCTCGGAATCCTCTACGACGTCCACGGGAACCTCGACGCGCTGAACGCGGTCGTCGCGGAGGCGCAGGCGGACGGGGTGGACGAATGGCTCCTCGGCGGTGACTACTGCGCCTTCGGCCCCTGGCCGGTCGGGACGCTGGAGCGCCTGCGCCGGCTCGAGAACGCGACCTGGCTGCGCGGGAACGGCGAGCGCTGGCTCGTCGACCCGCCGATGGACATGCCAGCCGAGCAGAGCGAGTTCATCTTCGCCGCCCTCGCCTCGGCGATCGCTCAGCTCGGCGCGGACGACGTCGACTTCCTGGTCGGCTTGCCGACGCTCGCCGAGCGCGAGGATGCGTTCTACTGCCACGGCTCGCCGCTCTCGGACGTCGAGAGCTTCGCGCCGGATGCGGGCGGCGAGGACGAGCGGCTACTGGCCGGGGTCAAGGAGATCCAGGTGGTGTTCGGCCACAGCCACGTGCAGTTCCGGCGTGCCGGCGCGAACAAGACCGACCTCGTCAACCCGGGCAGCGTCGGGATGCCGATCGACGGAGACACCCGCGCTGCGTGGGCGATCCGCCGTGACGACGGCTCGGTCGAGCTCCGGCGCACGGCGTACGACACCGCCCCGGCGATCGCCAAGATGCGCGAGTACGACTGGGGCGAGCGGGTCGCCCTACGGCTTCTGAACGGGCGGGACTGACCGCTCAAGCGAGCGAGGCGTCGACGAAGGCGTCGCTTGCGGTGCCGAGCAAGAGGCCGCGTCGGCTTTGCCGTCGCGGCCGCTCAACCCGGTGGATCGATCGGACGCGACAAGAGCTGCATCAACCGAGCGAAGCGTCGACCGTGATCTCACTCACGGAATCGAGCGCCTTCGAGACCGGGCAGTTCTCCTTTGCCTGCTCTGCCGCCTTCTGAAAGGCGGCTTCGTCGAGCCCGTCGACCTGGCCCCGCACGCTGAGGTGGATCGCCGTGATCGCGAAGCCCCCGTCGGCGTTGTCGAGGGTCACCTGCGCGTCGGTGTCGAGCTTCTTCGGCGGGGTCCCGTCCTCCGCAAGGCCGTTCGCGAGGGCCATCGAGAAGCAGGTCGCATGAGCGGCGGCGATCAGCTCCTCAGGGCTGGTCTTGCCGCCCGGCTCCTCGAACCTAGACGAGAACGTGACCTCGGCGTCCGAGATCGAGCCGCTGGATTCGAGATCGAAGTGCCCGGATCCCCGCTTCAGATCCCCTTCCCACGTCGTGTGCGCACGTCGCTCAATCGCCATCGTTGTCAGCCTCCTCGTGTCCTGATCCGGTCGGTCGGTAGTACGTTCGCCCCCGCAACTCTTCCGGCAAGTGGTCGACCTCAAACCCGGCCGGATCGCTGTGCGGATAGATGTAGCCTTTGCCGCGCCCGAGCTTTTTCGCACCGTGGTAGTGGGCGTCCCGTAGCTCGTCGGGCGGGCGGAGATGGCCGTGCTCGCGGACGTCGGCGCTCGCCTCCTTGATCGCCACGTAGCTTGCGTTCGACTTCGGTGCGCGGGCGAGGTAGATCGCCGCCTGCGAGAGGTTCAGCGTCGCCTCCGGCAGGCCGACGTGCTCGACCGCCTGAGCGGCGGCCACCGCCACGACCAGGGCCTGTGGGTCGGCGTTGCCGATGTCCTCGGAGGCGAGCACGATCATCCGCCGCGCGATGAAGCGGGCATCCTCGCCGCCCTCGAGCATGGCCGCGAGGTAGTAAACGGCGGCGTCGGGATCCGAGCCGCGCATCGACTTGATGAACGCCGAGATGAAGTCGTAGTGGGCGTCACCGCCCTTGTCGTAGACGAGTGGGCGCTTGCGGGCCGCATCCTCGATGTGCTCCTCGTTCAGGGCGACGCCCTCGGCTTTCGCCGTCTGCGTCGAAAGCTCGAGGATGTTGTACGCGTTCCGGGCGTCGCCGCCCGCCCGGCGCGCGATCAGCGCGATCAGCTCGGCCGGTACGTCCACCTCGAGCGCCGCCGCTCCCCGCCGGGCGATCTCCTCCAGCTCGGTCTCGCCGAGAGGCTCCAGCTCGTAGATCTGTGAGCGCGAGAGCAGGGCCGAGTTGACCTCGAAGTACGGGTTCTCGGTCGTCGCTCCGATCAGCGTCACGAGGCCTTCCTCGACCGCCGGCAAGAGCGCGTCCTGCTGCGCCTTGTTGAAGCGGTGAATCTCGTCCAGGAAGAGGATCGTGCGCTGTCCGCTCGCCCCGAGGCGCTCGCGGGCGGCACCGAGCACCTCCCGGACGTCCTTGACCGTGGCCGAGACGGCGGAGAGCTCTTCGAAGTGCGCGCCTGTCGTGTGGGCGACGATTCGGGCAAGGGTGGTCTTGCCGCTTCCAGGAGGCCCGTAGAGGATCATCGAGCCCACACGGTCTTCGGCAATCGCCAGGCGAAGCGCCGAGTCCTTGCCGAGCACCTGCTCCTGGCCGACGAACTCGTCCAGGGTCTTCGGTCGCAGCCGCATCGCCAGCGGCGCGACATCGCCCAGCCGCTGCGCGGCCGCGTCCGAGAAGAGGTCGCTCACGGCCGAAAGTATGCTCCCCGCGTGGCGGCCGAGCACTGGGACGCCCGGAACAGGTTGACCGCGCTGGCGAGCGAGCCGGCCATCTGACCCAAGCGGCGGGCAAGGAGAGAGCGATGGCTTTCGAGGAGCTGAAACAGAAGCAGGGCGAGATGTGGGGCTCTGGTCCGTACCAGAACGTCGCCGACACGATCGCCGACATCCACGAGCTCGTGATCGAACGGCTCGGGCCGAAGCCGGGCGAGGAGTGGCTCGACGTTGCCTGCGGCACGGGTGCCATCGCCGAGCGCGCCGCCCGCGCCGGGGCGACCGTGACCGGCGTCGACCTCGCTCCCGTCCTCGTCGAGACCGCGAAGGCGCGGGCGGACGAGCAGGGGCTGGAGATCGACTATCGGGTCGGCGACTGCGAGAACCTGAAGGACTTCGAGAACGCGTCCTTCGACGTCGTGACCTCGATCTGCGGGGCCATGTTCGCTCCCGACCACGCGGCCTCCGCGCGCGAGCTCACGCGCGTGACCCGGCCGGGCGGCCGCCTGGCACTCGTCAACTGGCGGCCCGAGGGCGGCATGGGGCGGATGTTCGCGATGATGAAGCCGTTCCAGCCACCGGCGCCCGATGGAGCCGGCGTGCCGTTCGACTGGGGCCGGGACGAGCACGTCCGGGAGCTGCTCGGCGAGGCGTTCGACCTGCAGGTCGAGGACGGCGTCTCGACCTTTGAGCCGGCGTCGGGCGAGGAGTACTGGCAGGTCTTCTCGACCAGCTACGGGCCGACCAAGTCCCTTGCGGCCTCACTCGGTGACCGGCGCGAGGAGTTCCACCGGGCCTGGGTCGACTTCTTCGAGGAGAACTACCAGAAGGACGGGCGCATCTCGCACGTCCGCGAGTATCTGCTGGTGCTGGGGACGCGCCGCTGACCCGAGGGGCGACCACGACCGGCCTGCGGGAGGAGGTCAGCGACCTCCTTCAGCGCTTGATCCAGCTCGACACGGTCAACCCGCCGGGCAACGAGACGCGCGCGGCCGAGCTGCTGCGGGACTATCTCGCGGCGAGCGGCGTCGAGGCGGAGCTGTACGCGAAGGCGCCCGAGCGGGCGAACCTCGTCGCTCGGATTCCGGGACGGAACGACGGCCCTCGGCTCATCCTGCTCTCGCACACCGACACCGTCCTGGCGGATCCCGACGAGTGGCAGCTCGACCCATGGTCGGGCGAGTTGCGCGACGGGGAGATCTGGGGGCGCGGCGCGCTCGACATGAAGGGGCAGGTGGCGGCGAACGCGGTCACGCTCGCCTCGCTTGCGCGGGAAGGGTTCGAGCCGGCGGGCGACCTGATCTTTGCCGCGGCCGCCGACGAAGAGGTCGGCGTCGACTTCGGGCTGTCCTGGCTCTGCCGGGAGTATCCGGAGGCCGTCCGCGCCGACTACTGCATCAACGAGGGCGCGGGCGACCGGGTCGACTTCGGCGGCGGCCGGGTCTTCTACCTCTGCTCCGCTGCCGAGAAGATGAGCTCGCCATTCCGCCTGACGCTGCACGGCCGCAGCGGCCACGCCTCGATGCCGAACATCGCGGACAACGCCCTCGTCAAGGCGGCGCCGCTGATCGAGCGGCTCGCGGCGTACCGGCCGGCGCCCCGGCTGGAGCCCGAGGTGCGCGCCTTTCTCGAGCTGCTCCTCGGTCGCGAGGTCGGCGCCGACGAGGCGCTCGCGGCAGCGCGCGAGGCCCATCCGCTCGCGGCCGAGTTGATCGATCCGCTGCTCGCCATGACCGTCACGCCGACGATCGTCTCCGCGTCGCAGAAGCGGAACGTCGTTCCCGCGACCTGTGAGCTCGTCTGCGACTGTCGTCTGTTGCCGGGCGAGACGCAGGCCGAGGCGGAAGAGCTGCTGCGTGGGGTGCTGGGGGAGGGCGACTACGACCTGCAGTGGCTCGAGGGACAGGGCGGGACGCGCTCGGCGCTCGAGACCCCGCTTTGGGAGGCGATCGCAGAGTTCGTTGCCGAGGAGGAGCCGGGCGCCCGCCTCGCGCCGATCTGCCTCGCCGGCTTCACCGACAGCCACTGGCTGCGAGAAGCCTTCGGAACCGTCGCATACGGGTTCTTCCCGGTCCGGACGATGGATCCCGAGGTCATGGCGCGGCTCGTGCACTCCGCCGACGAGCGAATTGCCGTCGACGACCTCGAGCTCGGCGTGCGCTTCCTCCGCGACGCGGCCCGCCGCGTGCTCTCGCCTAGCTAGGCTCCTCGCGATGGCTGAAGAGAAGATCCGCCTCGGCGGGATGGCGCTGGCAAACGGCGTCCTCGTCCACGGCCCGACCGCGTGGGCGTGCGCCATGCGCACCGAGGCCGGTGAGCTGAAGGTCGAGTCCGACCGAAAGCGGTTCCGTGCGGCCGAGGTCGAGCGACCGCTCCTGCGGGGACCCGCGCGGCTCGCTGAGGTGATGGTGTTGCTGCCGGAGGTGCGCCGGCGTCTGCCCGAGGCGCGCTTGCCGTTCGAGCGCCCCCGAGTCCTGGCGGCGATGGTCGGGAGCGCGGCCGCCGCGCGGCTCGTGAAGGCCTCCCGTCTCCGGCCATTCGCCCAGGAGCTGCTCGCCGGCATCGTCTCGCTCGCGCCTGCCGCGCTTGCGGTGCGCGGCTCGGAAGTCGCCGCCTACCACGGCGCCGAGCACATCTCGATCGGCAGCTACGAGCACGGTGAGGCGCGCGCGAAGGAGCATGAACGGTGCGGTTCGCACATCGTCGGGCCGCTGATCCTCAGCTCCGCCGTGGGGGGTGCGCTCGCCTCCCGCGCGCCCGAGCACCTGAAGGGGCCCGCGCGTGCGGCTGCGCAGCTCGGTGCCGTGGGGGTCGCGACCGAGCTCTTCACCTGGATGGTGCGGCATCCCGATCACGGCCTGTCGCGCGCGCTCGCCAGGCCCGGTCATGAGCTCCAGCACCGGCTCGCGACCGAGGATCCGACGCCGGAGCAGCTCGAGGTCGCCGAGGCGGCGCTGAAGGCGTGTCTCGCGCTGGAGCAGCATGGCGATCCGGGAACGAACTAGAAAGCGCCTGCCGCCGGAGATCTTCGATCTCCCGGTCGAGAAGATGCGGGAGGGCTACTACACCGACGCGTACTTCAACCACACGCGGGCGACGCTGCTCGAGGACGGGCGCCGGCCGCGCGTCGTGATGCAGGTCTTCCAGAAAAGGGACGCGTTCCTCGGCGGCATGGACGAGGCGCTCGCGATCCTCAAGCTCTGCGCGGCGGACTGGGACGGTCTCACCGTCCACGCGCTCTTCGACGGCGACCGGGTCACCCCCTACGAGACCGTGATGACGATCGAGGGCGACTACACGACGTTCGCGCACCTCGAGACCCTCTACCTCGGCGTGCTTGCGCGGCGGACGTTGATCACCACCAACGTCGTGCGGGTGCTGGAGGCCGCGAACGGCAAGCCGATCATCTTCATGCCGGCCCGCCACGACCACCACCGCGTACAGACCGGCGACGGCTACGCCGCGTACATCGCGGGTCAGGTAGTCGGTGCGCCGATCGGCGTGACGACGGACGAGCAGGCATCTTGGTGGGGAGGCAAAGGCGTGGGGACCGTGCCGCACGCGCTCATCTCCTCCTACGGCGGCAACACGGTGCTCGCCGCGACGAAGTTCGCGGACTGGGCGCCGGAGGACCTCAACGTGGTCGTGCTCGTCGACTTCGAGAACAACTCGGTCGAGACCGCGCTCGAGGTCGCACGCGCGCTCGGGTCACGGCTCTGGGGCGTGCGGCTCGACACGTCGGAGGCCCTCGTCGACCAGTCGCTCATGGCCGAGCTGGGGGACTTCCCACCGACGGGGGTCAACGAGCGGCTCGTGTGGAAGGTCCGCGATGCGCTCGACTGCGACGGCTTCGAGCGGCTGAAGATCGTCGTCTCCGGCGGCTTCGACGTCGACAAGATCCGCGAGTTCGAAGCCCGCGGTGTGCCGGTCGACTCGTACGGCATCGGCTCGTCGCTCATCCGCGGCTCGAACGACTTCACGGGCGACATCGTCCTCACCGACGGGAGGCCGTCGGCGAAGGTCGGGCGCCGGTACCGGCCGAACGAGCGGCTCGAGCTCGTCGAGTAGCGAGGCTACGCCGCCGCCGAGGCGGCGATCCCCGGCCACGATTCGAGCGGTTCCGTCGAACGGACGACGTGCATGCCTGCGTCCGCGAAGCGCCCGAACGCCGCCTCGGCCTCCTCCGTGTAGTCGACGGCGTCGGGGACGACGACGGGAGAGGTGCAGTCTTCGAGCAGATAGACGCGCTCGGCCAAACGTCGTTCGAGGCCCTGGGCTTCGAGCAGGTCTTCGATCGTCCAGGCGACGCAATGGCTCTTGGCCTGGCCGGCGATCACGACCGCGTCGAAGTCGAGCAGGCGGTCGACGAGGGCGTGGTTCTTCTCACCGATCGCGTCACCGTCCGGGCCCGTCGTCACTTCGGGGCCGAGGATCGAGTAGTGCTCGGTGAGTGGGTTCTGACCCTTGATCTCGAGTCCCGGTTGAGCAAGCCGAGTGACGGTGTGAAAGAAGAGCGCAGCGTCGACGGCCGGCACGAGAGCGTGGCCGACGCCGCCGAGCATCGCGTGGTAGGGCCAAACAGTCAGGTTGTACTTCCCGCCCCGCTCGAGCTCGCGCGTGTAGTGGAGAAGATGCCGCTCGAGGTAGTCGTGGTCCCGGCCGACGATCTCCGCGACGGCCGGATTTACCTTCCAGCGGCCCGTCTCAACGTCGTCGGCCGAGACGAGCGTGTAGGGCTGCGGATGGCTTCCGTTCGCATCGAGGAGCCAGATCGGGTGGAAGATCTGCACCGCCTCGTGGGTGTCGAGCGTCGGGACGACGTGGGTGATCGCGTCGAGATTTCGGTAGATGAACTCGCAGAGGCGGCGGTTGTCATCGACGGCTCCCGTGCCGGTCCGACCGGCGACGAAGAGCTCGAAGCCCGGCAGGCAGAACGTGTTCTGGACGTCGACGGCGAGGAGGCAGAGTCGAAAGCGGTCCTCGGACGCCGGCTGCAGCGAGTGCTCCCGCGCCCACCGCTCGGCCTCGTTCGCCAGCTGCTCGTACGGGACGCGTCGAAGCTCGCCGACGCTGTCAGGCTCGAACCACGGCGGGAGCGGCAGCATCGCCGGCAAGTGTAGAGCCGCGACCCCCGCGCTACACACACGGCGTGGTCGTTACGAACGCGACACGGTTCCGTGGCGCCTACGTAACGGTGTCCGACGTGGGGACATGGCTCGCGAAACCGCCCGAGAACCAGCGGAAGTTCGCCTCTCGTCACAGAGCCGTACCGCTTTGAGAACCACGTCGGACACCGGGTGTGGCCTGATCTAGCCGCGCCCGGACGAGTCACGGCTACAGCATCGCGGCCGGGCTGCCGATGGGGGAACGATGGGTTTTGGGGACCTCCTGCACCAGATCGGCGTCGCGGCGCTCACCTGGCTGCCGCTGCTCTTCTTCGGCCTCATCTGCTACCTCCTCTGGCGGACGCTGCAGCTCATGCCGCGCGTCAAGCCGACGCACGTCGAGCCCTCCTCGCGCTCGTCCGTGATCTGGGAGGACGTCGCAGGCCTCGAGGAGGCCAAGGACGAGATGCGCGAGGTGGTCGACTTCCTCAAGTACCCCAAGCGCTTCGAGCGGCTCGGCGCCCGCGTCCCGAAGGGCATCCTCCTCTACGGTCCGCCGGGAACCGGGAAGACGCTCCTCGCCAAGGCCGTGGCCCACGAGTCGGGCGCGAGCTTCTACTCCCAGAGCGCCTCCGCGTTCGTGGAGATGTTCGCCGGCCTCGGCGCCTCGCGGATCCGGAAGCTGTTCGAGACCGCCCGCAAGAACGCGCCCGCGATCGTCTTCATCGACGAGCTCGACGCCGTCGGCGCCGCCCGCACCGGCCACGGCTTCAACCGCGAGCAGGACCAGACACTGAACCAGCTCCTCGTCGAGCTCGACGGCTTCGAGTCGCGCGACCAGATCGTCGTCATGGGCGCCTCGAACCGCCTCCAGGACCTCGATCCCGCCCTGCTCCGCCCCGGCCGTTTCGACCGCCAGGTCCTCATCTCGCCGCCCGATCTCGCGGGCCGCGAAGAGATCCTCCAGGTCCACACGCGCGGGAAGCCGCTCGCGGCGGACGTCGACCTCAAGCTGGTCGCCCGCCAGACCGCCGGCCTCACGGGCGCCGACCTCGCGAACATCGCGAACGAGGCGGCGATCTTCGCGGGCCGCGAGCAGGCCCAGTACATCAGCGGCGAGCACTTCGACAACGCGATGGAGCGCGTCGTCGCCGGCCTCCAGAAGCGCCGTGTGGTGACCGAGAAGGAGAAGCGCATCCTCGCCTACCACGAGGGCGGGCATGCCCTCATGTCCCACCTCGTCGGTGACCTCCTGCCGGTGCAGAAGGTGACGATCGTCTCCCGCGGCCAGGCGCTCGGCTACACCCTCAACCTCCCGAACGAGGAGCGGTACCTCCACACGAAGGAGGAGTTCCAGGATTTGCTGAAGGTCTATCTCGCCGGCCGGGCCGCCGAGGAGGTCGTATTCGGACGCGTCACGAACGGTGCGGCGAACGACCTCGAGAAGGTGACGGAGCTCGCCCGTGCGATGGTGTTCGAGTACGGCATGGCCGAGGTCGTCACCTCACGGACGATGCGGGCCGACAACTACGCCCTCTCCGAAGACACGAAGCGGGTTCGCGACCAGGAGCAGGCGCGCCTGACCGACGAGGCCTACGAGGACGCCACGCGCCTGCTGCGAAGGCACAGGTCGGCCCTCGACCGGATCGCCCACGCGCTGCTCGAGAAGGAGACCCTCGACCGGGACGAGCTCGAGGCGCTCCTGGCCGACGTCGAGCCCCACTCCCGTTCCAGCGAGACGGTGGGAACGGTGAAGGTCATGCCGCTTCCGGCTGACTGACCGCAGGTAGCATCGCCCCCGATGCAAGCGCGGGGCATCCACCACCTGGGCGTCGCCGTCGACGATCTCGACAGGGCTGTCACGACGTACGAGCGCGTGTTCGGGGCGCGGCTCGAGCACCGCGAGACCGTGCCCGACCAGGGCGTCGAAGCGGCCTCGATGCGGGTCGGAGAGGGACGGGTGGAGCTGCTGGCCTCCCTCGGCGAGGAGACGCCGGTCGGGAAGTTCCTGGCGAAGCGTGGGCCGGGCATGCATCACGTCGCGTTCGAGGTCGACGACGTCCGCGGCGCGGTCGGAGAGCTCGCGGGCAAAGGGGTCGAGCTCGTTGACGAGCAACCGCGACAGGGGCTCTTCGGTCTGGAGGTCGCATTCCTGCATCCTGACGCCCTCGACGGCGTCCTCGCGGAGCTGGTCGCCGATGGCTAGCAACGAGCGTGTGGTGGTCGAGATCGGCTTCGACGGCGGCCAGATCATGGGGGCGCGCGTCACCGGCGACTCCGCCGACAATCTCGAGAGTGCGGTCTCGAAGGGCGACGATGGCGCGCTCATCCTCGATGCGGACGACGGCCGCTACACGGTGGCCCTGCAGCGGGTCGTCTACGTGAAGCGCTTCACCCGCGAGGCGCGGCTCGGGTTCTCCGGGAACCCCTAGCGCGGTTACAAGAGGCGCGAGCGCGGGCATTCCCGCTTGGATGACGGACAAGGCGGCCGGCACGACGGCTCCGCGCGGAGGGAGTTCGGCTTCGTCCGGGCAGTTGAAGCGCCTGGTCGACAGGGCCCAGCAAGGCGAGCGCGAGGCACTCGAGGAGCTTTACCTCCTCCACTTCGACCGCATCTACAGCTACCTCCACATGAGCGTCGGCAACCGCCACGACGCCGAGGACCTGACGACCCAGACGTTTCTGAAGATGCTCGAGGCGATCGGCAGGTTCCGCTGGCGCTCGGCGCCCTTCTCGGCCTGGCTCTTCAGGATCGCGCACAACCTCGCGATGGACCACTTCCGAGCGACGCGCCGCTGGCAGCCGGAGGAGGAGGTGCCCGAGCCCGAGCCGCCCGAGGAGAGCGCGGCGGAAGAGGAGGCGCTCGAGTCGATCGGCCGGCGGAGCATGCTCGAGCTGATCGAGAACCTCTCGCACGAGCAGCAGCAGGTGCTGACGCTGAAGTTTGTCTTCAACTTCTCGAACGGCGAGGCCGCCACGATCCTCGGCAAGACCGAGGGCGCGATCAAGTCGCTCCAGCACCGGGCGCTGGCATCGCTGCAGCGACAGCTCGAAGAGCAGCCGGGCCGGCCCTCCTAGGATCCCGGCATGGCCCTGTCGGTCGGCATCGTCGGCCTGCCCAACTCCGGCAAGACGACGCTCTTCAAGGCGCTCACGCACGCCAGCCCGGCGGGGTCGGGCAAGGAGAACGTCGGCATGGCGACGATCGCGGACGAGCGCCTGCCGCAGGTCGCAGCCGTCGAGAAGTCGAAGAAGGTGACGCCCGCCGCGCTGCGGGTGATCGACGTCCCCGGAACGGGCGCACAGCTCCTCGGCAACCTGCGCCAGGTGGACGCCCTGCTCGTCGTGCTCGACGCGTGGTCAGGGATGCAGGAGCCCGACGCCGACTTCGAAACGCTTGAGCTCGAGCTGCTCGTCGCCGATCGCGACCACGTCGAGCGGCGCCTCGAGCGTGTCCGCAAGCAGGCCAAGTCCGGGAACGTGGAGCTGCGCAAGGAGGTCGAGCGGCTCGAGGCCGTGCTCGCCCACATCGAGGGCGGCCGCTCGCTGTCGAGCTGGTCCGGCAGGTTCCCGGAGGGGCTCGAGCCGCTCACGACGAAGCCCTTGATCCAGGTTCGAAACGGCGCCGGCGGCATCGACGCCAAGCTCGAGGCGGAGCTCGCGGAGCTGCCCGACGAAGAGGCGGCACAGTTTCGCGATGGGCCGTCCGCGCTGGGCGAGATCGCGCGGCGCCTGTTCGAGTCGGTCGATCTGATCTCCTTCTTCACGGCGGGAGAGACCGAGACGCGGGCCTGGCCGCTCCGGAATGGACAGTCCGCCCTCGACGCGGCTGAGACGGTCCACTCCGACATCGCACGCGGGTTCATCCGCTGCGAGGTGATCCGCTGGCGGGACTTCGTCGAGGCCGGATCGCGCGCCGAGGCCGTTCGCCGCGGTCAGCAGCGCCTCGAAGGGAAGACCTACGTCGTCGAGGACGGTGATGTCCTGAATATCCGGTTCAACGTCTAGTGCGTGCCCGCCTCGACAGCCTCTAGCCCGCCGAGATCAGCACGATTCCCACGAGCGCGAGCACGATCCCGAGCTCTTGCGAGCGGTGGACACGCTCCTCCAGGATTGCGCGGGCCAGCAGGACCGTGACGACGGGATACAACGAGGCGAGGATCGAGACGACGCTGACCAGGCCGCGTCCCGAGGCCCCGGCGAAGAAGACGATTCCGGCGGTGTCGAGCACGCCGATCGCGGCGAGAGCGGGGAGGTCGGAGCGTCTTGCCCGCGCCGGTCGGACGATCAGCCACGCCGCCGCGATCAGGCTCGTGGAGGTGAGCCGGAAGACGAACACGGGCCAGAGGAAGTCCTCGCCGCTGGCGGCATGCATCGGCACGTAGTACCCGCCGAAGGCGAGCATCGCGAGCGCGGCCCAGCCGACACCGGCCGCGAGCCGCGCGGCGTCCGGCCTGCGCTCGAGCGACGCGAGCACCACGCCGACGAGCGCCGCGACGAAACCCAGCTCCTGCCAGACGGTCGGGTCGTCGCCGCGGGCGAGACCCCAGATCACCGGGATCGCCGCGCCTGCGCCCGCGATCGGGGCGACGATGCTCAGCGCGCCCGCCGCCATGCCGCGATAGAAGGCGATCAGGCCGATCGTGCCGAAGCAGGCGGCGAGGACCGCCCAGAGGACGGCCGTGTCGGGTGGGCCTTCGCCGCGGACGGCGACCCAGAGCGCGACGAGGGCCAGGCCGATCGGCTGGGCAACGATGAGCACGGCGAAGGGGCTGAGAACACGGCTCTTCAGTCCGCCCAGGAAGTCCCCAATGCCCCACGACACGGCGGCCGCGAGGGCGAGCGCAGCTGCCAGCACCTACTCGAGAACGGGCCGGGTCGCGGCGACGGCGTCGAGCTGGTTCGCGTGGTAGAGGACGGACGCCTCCGCGGTCCGTGCGCCGCGCGCGTCGTGGTGAGCGGCAACGGCGTGGAGGAGCTCGGCGCGGACCTCCGCCTCGAGTGCGGCCGCCCGCTCCTCGATCAGACGGAGGCCGAGGTGGACGTGTCCAAGCAGGCGGCCTTCCTCCGTGGGGCGGAAGCTCGGGCCGGGGCCGAGCTCGCGCGCGCGGCCGATGTCGTGGAGGAGCGCGGCCGCGAGCAGGAGGTCGGTACGTAGCCTCGGATGCAGCTGGGCCGTCTCGCGGCAGATCGTGGCCACCCCCACCGTGTGCTCGAGCAGGCCGCCCGCGTAGCCGTGATGGCCGTCGGGCGCGGCGGGCAGCGAGCGCAGCGACGCACGCAGCGCGTCGTCGGCCAGGAACCTGGAGACGGTCGCCTTCAACCCGGGGTGGCCGATCTCGGCGGCGAGGAACTCGAGGAAGCCGTCGAGCTCGTCGGCGTCGCGACGGAGCGCGGGGGCAAGGGCGGCAGGATCGGTGTCCGGCTCCGCCTCGATCGACCGGATCTCGAGCTGGAGCTTGTCCCGGAACTTCTCGACGCGTCCGAGGACACGCACGGCGTCGCCCTCGGCGAAGCGGGCGTCGAGCAGCTCCACGTCGTTCCAGACCCGCGCCTCGATGCGGCCGCTCGGGTCGACGAGCTCGAGCGCGAGGTACGCGGCGCCGTTCCGGGTGCGCTCGCGCCGCTTCCGCGCGACCGCGTAGACGCCCTCGACGACGCGCTCCTCCGCCAGCTGGGCGATCGCGCTCACGGCAGGAGTCTAGGTCCTGAGGCGGCTGTTAGTTTCCACCGCAATGGCCCGGGTGAAGCCGTTTGCCGCGCTGGTCTACGACACCGAGAAGGCGGGGCCGCTCGAGCGGCTCGTGGCGCCGCCGTACGACGTGATCACGCCGGCCGAGCGCGAGCGCTATCTCGCGCTCGACCCCCACAACGTCGTTCATCTGACCCTGCCGGATTCCGAGCAGCAGGCCGCCCGCGACCTGCGCACCTGGCAGGAGGAAGGCGTGCTGACGCGGGGCGACCCGTCGCTGTGGGCGCTGTCCCAGCGCTACACCGGCCCGGACGGGGTGGAGCGAACCCGCAATGGGCTCGTCGTCGCACTGCGCCTGGAGCCCTACGAGAGCGGCGTCGTCCTCCCGCACGAGCGCACGCACGCCGGCCCGAAGGAGGGCCGGCTGCGGCTTCTGCGCGCGACGCGCACCCAGCTCGAGCCGATCTTCCTGCTCCACGACGGCGACATGGTCGAGCTCCCCGACCGGCCGCCCGATCTCGAGGCGGGGGGCGACCGCCTCTGGCGCCTCGACCCCGGGCCAAGTAACAGTCTGTTACAAGGCCTCGAGGATCGGCAGCTGCTCATCGCCGACGGCCACCACCGCTACGAGACCGCGCTGGCGTTTCATGCGGAGGACCGCACCGAGGCGAGCGCCTGGATGATGGTCGTGCTCGTCTCGACGCGGGAGGAGGGGCTGACGATCTTCCCGACCCACCGGCTGGCGGAGTCCGTGAACGGCGTGCAGGGCACGCCGATCGACGAGCCCGGCGACGACCTGCCCGGCGTCGTCCTCTACCGCGGCGGCCACTACGAGCTGCTCGAGGGAGCGGGGCTCGACGTCGAGGTCGTCGACGCGCTCGCGCCTCGGGGCGTGACGTACACCGCCGAGCGGAGCGACGCGGTCGCGGCCGTCGACCGAGGCGACGCGGAGGCCGCGTTCCTGCTCCGACCGACGGCGATCGAGGACGTCTTCACACGCGCGCGCGAGGGCCGCGTCATGCCGCAGAAGACGACGTACTTCTTCCCGAAACTGACGTCGGGGCTCCTCCTCCAGCCGCTTGACTGACTGGCTCGCGACGTGCCGCGCCGCGGTCGACGACGTGCGCGGCGAGCTCGCGGACCTGCCGACGCGGGAGGAGCGCGAGCCTGTCGTGGGGGCGGGCGAGGGTGGTGACGACACGGTCGCGATCGACGCCGCCGCCGAGGCGGCGATCGTCCGCCGGCTCGAGGCGACGGAGGCGGGCTTCACGCTCGTCTCGGAGGAGCTCGGAGAGAAGGCGGTGGGCGGGGGCGGCACGACGCGCGTGGTCGTCGACCCGATCGACGGCTCCCTCAACGCGAAGCGCGGGATCCCGTTCTTCGCCCTCTCGATCGCGGTCGCCGACGGAGCGACGATGGACGACGTCCACTTCGGCTACGTCTTCGACTTCGGCACGGCGGAGGAGTGGACGGCGGAGCGCGGCGGGGGAGCGTTCCTCGGCGGGGAGCGGCTCGGGGCAGTCAAGCCGAAGAACCAGATCGAGATTCTTTCGTTCGAGGCGACGTTGACCTCGTCGGTGGCCGAGAAAGCCGCGCAGATGGTCGGGTTCGCCTACCGGCTGCGGATCATGGGCTCGCTCGCGCTGTCGCTCTGCCACCTCGCCGCCGGACGCGTGGACGCTGTCTGCTCCCTGAAGGGGGCACGGTCGGTCGACATCGCCGCGGCGCAGCTCCTCGTGCGCGAGTGCGGGTTGGCGATCGACTTGCCGGAGGCGCCCCCCTTCGGCGAGGCGCCGCTCGACACAGCGGGGCGTTCACGCGTCGTGGCAGCGGGCACACCCGAGCTGTGCGCCGAGCTGTTCGCACTGCTGGCCTGAAGGCCGTCCGGATCGGCTGCTCGGGGTGGAACTACGACCACTGGCGCAACGGGGTCTTCTATCCGCCGCGCTGCCCCCCGCGCGAGTGGCTCGACTACTACGGGCGCCATTTCGACACGGTCGAGGTGAACGCGACCTTCTACCGCCTGCCGCGCCGCGAGGTGGTCGCGAACTGGGTGAAAACGAGTCCGCCCGGGTTTCTGTTCGCGGTCAAGATGAGCCGTTACATCACGCACATCAGACGTCTGCGCGACCCCGGCGGGGGTGTGCGCACGTTCTACGACCGCATCCAGCCGCTCGTGCGCTCGCCGAAGCTCGGGCCGGTGCTCTGGCAGCTTCCGGGCAACTTCCAGCGCGACGACGAACGGCTCGCGAACGCGGTCGCGAGCCTGCCGCCCGGCCGGCACTGCTTCGAGTTCAGGCACGAGAGCTGGTTCGTGCCGGAGGTGTACGAGTTGTTGCGCAGCCACGCCGTCGCACTCGTGATCGGCGACCATCCCGAGCGGGCGTTCCAGACGCATGAGCTGACGGCCGACTGGACGTTTGTGCGCTTTCACTCCGGCACGCGCGGCCTGCGCGGGAACTACTCGGACTCGGAGCTCGACGAGTGGGCGCGGCGGATCGAGGGCTGGCGCCCGGACGTGGAGGTGTTCGCGTACTTCAACAACGACTGGGAGGGCTTCGCGATCAGGAACGCGCTGCAGCTGAAGGAGCGGCTCGGGGTGTAGCCGCGGTTGGTTTCGGCCCACCCGAATCCGACGGCGCTCCGCGGCTCGAACAACGAGTGCTGATCGCGAAGGCTTCCCGGCGAGACCGGTTCCGCCGTCCGAGCGTAACCCGCCGCCAATGGATTTCCGCACGGAACGGCTAAGAAAAGTGTGACGTTTCGTCCACACCTGTCCTGCCGTGCCAGTTCGTGGGGACAGTCCCCGACGAATCGCCACCGCCGTCCGGTCGGGGCAGCGCGTGCAGGCGTTTTCGCCGTTGCTAGGCTCACCGCGATGGAGCCGAACCGCGACGAGATCCTCAAGGCGCTCGAGCAGGTGATCGACCCGGAGCTGCGGCGCGACGTCGTCGACCTCGACATGGTCCGCGACGTTTCGGTCGCTGGCGGCGACGTCTCCGTGACGATCGCCCTCACCGTCCCGGGCTGTCCGCTGCGGTCGAGCTTCGAGGAGCAGGTCGCCAAGGCGCTTGCGCCGGTCGCGGGCGTCGAGCGCGTCTCGCTCGACTTCGACGTAATGTCGCCCGAGGAGAAGGCGGCCCTGACGACCAAGCTGCGCGGCGGGGTCACCGAGCGGACGAAGGGGATCTCGCTCGACCGCTCCACGCGGGTGATCGCCGTGGCGAGCGGCAAGGGCGGCGTCGGCAAGTCGTCGCTGACCGTCAACCTCGCGAGCGCCCTCGCGAAGCGCGGGCAGCAGGTCGGGATCCTCGACGCGGACGTGTACGGCCACTCCATCCCCCACCTACTCGGGATCCGCCAGCGCCCGATCGTCGTGGACAAGATGATCGTGCCGCCGGTGGGCCACGGGATGAAGCTGATGTCGATCGGCTTCTTCCTCGACGACAACGCGCCGGTCATGTGGCGCGGGCCGATGCTGCACCGCGCGCTGGAGCAGTTCCTGTCGGACGTCCACTGGGGCGAGCTCGATACGCTCGTCGTCGACATGCCGCCCGGCACCGGCGACGTCTCGATTTCGCTCGGGCAGCTGCTGCCCCGCGCCGAGGCCGTGGTCGTCACGACGCCGCAGCCGCTGGCCCAGGAGGTCGCCGCCCGGGCGGCCCTGATGGCTCAAAAGACGAATATGCGACTGATCGGCGTCGTCGAGAACATGAGCGGGGACATCTTCGGATTCGGCGGCGGCGACCAGCTCGCAGGCGATCTTCAGGTGCCGCTGCTCGGCTCGGTCCCGCTCGACCCCAATCTCCGGGCGGCGGGCGACGCCGGCGAGCCGCTCGTGCTCTCCGGCCCGCACACGCCCGCCGGGGCCGCGATCGAAGCCCTGACGGACGCGATCGTGGAGACCCGCCGCGAGCAGGGCGTCGGCTTCGTCAAGGCGTTGCCCGTCCTCTCCTGAACGAGGTCGTCGAAAAGCTCCGCGCGCTCGGCTTCGACTCCGATGCCGCCGAGAAGCTCGCGGACCACTTCCTCGACGCGGAACGACGCGGCCGGAAGGGCCACGGCCTCTCGCGGGTCGACTGGCTTGCGACGCTGCCCGACCTCGATCCGCGCGCCGAGCCGGAGATCGTCGTGGCCGAGGGCGGCTTCGAGCGCTGGAACGGCAGAGGAACGCTCGGGTACCTGGTGCTGGCGGCGATCGTCGAGGCCCAGCTCGCCGACCCGCCCGACCGCGCCCGGCTGATCGTCGCCGCGGACACGTTCCCGACCGGGATGCTCGGCTACTGGGCGCGCAAGCTCGCGGAGGGTGGGCTGGTCGCCGCTCTCACGGCGACCTCCCCGGCACGACTCGGCCCTCCGGACGGCGGCCCGAAGCTGGCCGGGACGAACCCGCTCGCGATCGCGATCCCGAGCTCCGACGGGAAGCCGCTCGTGGCCGACGTGTCCATGGGCGCGGTGACCTACGGCGACGTGCTCACGGGCGCGGCACGGCCCGAGGAGCTCATTCCCTTCGGCGGCGAACAGGCGCACAAAGCGTTCGCGCTCGCGCTCGGGCTTCAGCTGCTCGTGGACGCGCTTGCCGGAGACGGCAAGTACGGGGCCGTGCTGCTCGTCGCGAGACCGGAGGCCGATCCGGTTCCCGGGCTACGAGCCCACGTCCCCGGAGTCAGGCTGCCCGGCGATCGCTGACTCGAACTCGGGATTGCCGCGGATCGACGCGAAGTCGTCGTCGACCATCGCGCGCTCGCCGAGCTTCGGCTCGCGCGCGATCGCCTCGCGAAGCGGCTTGACGGCGCGGTCAACGTTCCCGGCCAGGCCCTCGACGCAGGCGAGGTCGTAGAGCAGCTCCGCACTCTCGGGATAGCGCTCGAGGCCGTCCTGGATCGCGCGGCGGCCGTCGTCGTGGCGGCCGAGGCTCGCCAGCGCCCAGCCGCGGAACGAGTACTCCCAGCGGCTCGGCTCGAACCGCTTCGACTCGGCTCCGATCGCGAGCACCACCGTTCCCGGCTCGAGCGCATGGGCGACGCGGCGCTCGCCCGGCTCGAGGAGGACGAACGTGCCCGCCGGCGCGTCGAACTCCTCGTCCCCTGCGTCGAAGCGGGCCGAGCCGCGGATCACGACGTAGAGCTCCTGATGCTCGTCCTTGTGCTCCTCGACGACCAGGTCCCCCTCGCTGTCACCCTGGTAGGCGTTGATGCCGAAGGCGTCGACACCGAGCGCGTAGCGGATGGGCTTCCACTGCAGCTCGCCGCCGATCGCCGGCAGCGCCTCGACCTCGTCGACGTGGATCCGCTTCACGCTGGCAACTCCACGAGCGTCTTGAACTCGGGGTCGTCGCGCAGCGAGGCGAAGTCGTCGTCCTTCGCGGCGGACTCGGCGGTGCTCGCCTGCAGCTCGACGGCGCGGCGAAGATGCTCGAGCGCGCTCTTCGGCTCACCGCCTCGCGCCTCGGCACAGGCCAGGTTGTAGAGCACGCCGACGTTGTCCGGGTGCTTGTCGAGCGTGCCGGAGAGCTCGGCGATCGCCTTGTCGAACTCCTCGGTCTGCCAGTACGCCAGCGCCGGGGTCGACAGCTCCCACGGCGACGGCTCGAACGCCGCGCCGCGTTTGCCGCCGATCGCGAGCACCGTCGTCTCCGGCTCCGCCGCGACGGCTCCGCGTTTCGCCGCGGGGTCACGGACGAAGACCATCGTCCCCGCCGGTGCATCGAGCTCCTCGCCCTCGACAGTGAAGGTCGCGCGGCCCTTGACGACCACGTAGAGCTCCTCGTGCCGCCCCGCGCCCGCGCCCGTCTCGTCGTGCTCGGTGATCACCTGCTGACCCGCCTCGTGAGCCGTCCAGGCGTTGACGCCGAAGGCCTCGATGTCGAAGTGGGTCCGAACCAGGGACCACGTCGACCGACCCGGAATCGTCGTGATCCCGATCTCCTCGAACGTCGCGACCTGGAAAGGCCGCTGGCTCACGATGTCATCTCGCGCAGCTCCGCGAGCACGACCGGGTCGATCTCGGCGACGCCGTCCACTCGCTCCTCGAGGTTGAAGTTGCCCGCCCAGCGGTTGAACGCATCCTCCAGGCCGCCCTCGTAGCCCGCCTTCGCGAGCCGCTCGCGCAGCTCGGCCGCGAGTGTGTCGTCAACCTCGAGCCACTCCTCCCGCGGCGTCTCGCCGAAGATCGCCTGATGGAGGCCGTAGAGCCGCCGCAGCTCGTCCAGCGGCCGTTCGTGATCCTCGACGCGGAGGTCGACCAGCGTGTCGGACAGCTTCGCGTAACCACCTTCTTTCTCGACGACGAGCAGAGCGGCCGATTGTTGGCCGCGGCGGTCGCCGCCCGCAGCCTGAGCCGCGTCGAGACAGTCCAGCAGGCGCTCCGCGAGCGGGCTCCCCGCCGTTCGCTCGAATGCCTCGGCGATCGCATCGACCGTCTCCGCCGAGACGAGGATGTTCCCCTGGGCCGCGAAGCAGGGGCCGGTCTTGCCGCCGGCCCACTCGAGGCACTCCTCCCCGGTGAAGCTCGCGCTGCGCCCCTCGCGGTCGACGACGCCGAGCTGTCGATGAGCGCGGCCGTCGTCCGCGGCGGTCAGCCGCTCGACGACCTCCTCCGCCGCAAGGCCCTCGCGCAGGAACGCAAGGCCGTCGGGCCCGTAGCCCGGGTTCGCGTAGGCCTGCGTGGCGATCGCGCCGACCTGCGGCTCGGCCCAGGGAACGACCGAGCCTACGGCGAGGAACTTCGACTGGGTCGCGACTCCCCACTGCCCGGCTTCGAGGTCGCAGGCGGCGATCGAGTACGTCGCAACGATCGGCTCAGCCATACGTCAGCTCCCGCAGGTCCAGCTCGAGAAGCTCTGGCTTGTCGGCGGGGACGAGCACACAGGCCACCTCCGGGCGCCTGAGCGCGGCGACGATCTTCTCGGCGGAGTCGGCGCGAACGACAACGGGTCTCCCCTCCTCGTGAGCCCGGCGGAGGCGCTCGTCGTCGGCGACGTCGTCGAGCACGAGCGCGGCGTCGAGCGGAACGAGCGCGTCGCCCTCGAGCGCGAGCTCCGGCACCCGGGTGCCGGTCGACCCGAACCAGCGCTCCCTCAAACCGTGACGGTCTCCCCCGGCTCGACGGCGAGGACCTCGACGTCCTTTGCCTGGGTTCGCAGCTCGTCGGGCGTCCCGGCGAGCAGCGGGAAGGTGCCGTAGTGACACGGAATGCACTTCTTGGTGCCCAGCAGTTCGAGGGCGAGGGCGGCCTGGCGCGGATCCATCGTGAAATGGCCCCCGATCGGGAGCACCGCGACGTCGGGCTCGTAGAGGCGGCCGATCAGCTGCATGTCGCCGAAGACGCACGTGTCGCCGGCGAAGTAGACAGACGTGCCGTTCTCGAACCGGATCACGATCCCGGCGGCCTCGCCGAGGTAGGTTCCGTCGTCGCTCGAGCTCGAGTGGAAGGCGTTCGTGAGCGTGAATTCGATCCCGTCGACGGCGACGGTGCCGCCTTTGTTCGGGCCGGGCATCTCACCCACCTCCGCACCCTGCTCCCCGACCCAGCTCTTGAGCTCGATCATCGCGACGATCTCGGGCGAGAACCGCTTCGCAAGGTCGACGACGCTGCCCACATGATCGGAGTGCCCGTGCGTGATCGCGATCACGTCGACCCGCTCCGGCTCCCGCTCGGAATCGGGGCACTTCGGGTTCTCGAGCCACGGATCGACGTAGATCCGCTTCCCGCTCGGGCTGTCGAGCCTGAAGCTCGCGTGCCCGAGCCACGTCACCGCCACGTCCGGCATTCGCCCTCCTCCTCGTTGACCGCACGAGCGTAACGCAGGAGACCGGCCCGGTTCGCCGAACGCCGCGGCATGTCGAAGGTCGCGCCGTTCGCCCTGGTGCTCGCCGCGTCGCTCGCCGACTCCGCCGGATCCCACACCCTCGCGTTCAACGTCCTCCTCGTGGCGGTGCCCGTGACGGCGTTCGCCGCGCTCCAGACGGTCTGCGACCGGCTCGACGGACGCGCGGAGCGAGCGCACGTCGTCGGCTGGGCGCTTGTCCTTGCGCTCCTCCTCGTCGCCGCCGCGGCCCGCGCGCCGGCCCTTGGCGACCCGTCGGTGCCGCCGGTCGCGCGTTCCGCCCTGATCGCCTGCGTCGCGGTGTTCTGCCTCCAGGCCCTTGCCGCGCTCGCGGCCGAGCTTCGAACCGACGCCTAGTAACAGACTGTTGCTAAGTCAGAAGGGAAGTGACGCGGCGGCGTGCCTCGCCACCTCGATCAACGGCTGGACGGCGAAGAAGGAGCCGACGGTGACGCCGAGCGCCAGCGCGACGGAGGTCTGGAGCCACGCGTCTCGCGGCGGCGAGCCGCCGGCGACGGGGGCGGCGGCTCGCCCGAGCTGGAGCTCGGCGCTCGGGCGCATGTACATCGCGCGGACGACCGCGAGATAGTAGTAGAGGCTGACCGCCGTCGCGGCGACCCCGACGATCACCAGCCACGTCCAGCCGTGGCGATAGGCGGCCGAGAAGACGTAGAGCTTCCCCACGAACCCGCCTGTGGGCGGCAGGCCGGCGAAGCCGAACATGAACATTCCCATCGAGATTCCCAGCAGCGGCCGCTCCCAGCCGAGGCCGGCGAGGTTGTCGAGCGTGACCGGCGCCGCGAGCTCCCGCTCGCGGGCGGCGACGACCGCGAACGCGCCGATGGACATGGCCGTGTAGGGGACGAGGTAGTAGAGGAGGGCGCGCGCCCCGAGCGCGCTGTCGGCCGAGACCGCGATCAGCATGAAGCCGGCGTGCGAGATCGAGGAGTAGGCGAGCAGGCGCTTGACCCGCGACTGCACCAGGGCGGCGAGGTTGCCGATCGCGAGTGAGGCGCAGGCGATCGCTGCGAGGGCGACCGTCCAGAGGTGCGCCTCCTGCGGAAAGGCCGTCACGAGGACGCGCAGGGTGAGGACGAGCGCGACCGCTTTCGTCGCCGCGGACATGAACGCCGTGACCGGCGTCGGCGCCCCCTCGTAGACATCCGGCGTCCACATGTGGAAGGGCGCCGCGGACGCCTTGAAGCCAAGGCCCGCTATCAGCATCGCCAGCCCCGCGACGAGCATCGCGTCGTCGGTGAGGTTCTGCGCCGAGATCGCGTTCCCGATCCGGTCGAACGCCAGCTCGCCGGTGGCTCCGTAGACGAGCGCCGAGCCGAAGAGCAGCACCGCCGAGCCGAACCCGCCGACGATCAGGTACTTGAGCCCGGCCTCGAGCGAGCCTTCGAGTTCGCGGTCGATTGCGCAGAGGATGTAGAGGGCGATCGAGAACCACTCGAGTCCGAGGAAGAGCGTCATCAGGTTGTTCGCCGTGACGAGAAAGCACATCCCGCCGCCCGCTGCGGCGAGGAGCGAGTAGTACTCCGCGATGTGCACGTCCCGCATGCGCCTCGCGTACGAGACGCCGACGGCGAGCAGGCCGGACCCGGCGACGATCGCCTGCGACATTGCCCCGAAGCGGTCCCGCCGGACTGCGTCGGCGACGACGGCCTGAGCGTCGGGCGTGTGGACGTAGATGACGACTGCGTAGACGAACGCGCCTGCGAAGCCGAGGGCGGCCATCAGCGCGCCGTAGTCGCGGCGGCTGTCGCGCGGCAGCAGGACAGCTCCCATCAGGGCGAGGCCCGAGGTGGCGAGGAGGACAAGCTCAGGCGCGAGAGCGAACCAATCGACCTGGGGGGTCGGGATCATCGGGAGGCCCCGAATTGCGCGCCGACGTCCCTGCCCGGACGATCGTTCGTGAACGACCGCTCCGTGATCGCGGCGGGCCAGACGGAGAGCGCGAGCAGGCAGGCAACGAGCGGAACCAGCACGCCGAGCTCGGCGGGCCGCAGGTCGAGCGCCTCCGGCGTGACCGATGGTCCCGGCTGCTCGTGCAGCACGGCGGAGATCAGCCGCAGCATGTACATCGCTGCGAGCACGATCGCGACCGCGCCGACGACCGCGTAGCCCCAGCCCACGCTGAAGACCCCGGCGAGGATCGCGAACTCGCCCGCGAACGCCGACGAGCCGGGCACGGCGAGGGCGATCACGCCCGTCGTCATCAGGATCGTCGCGAGGATCGGCCGGCCACGGGCGAAGCCGCCGAGGCGAGCGAACTCACCCGTAGCGGCGCGGCGCTCGATCCCGCCGGCGAGCAAGAACAGCGCGGCGGAGATGAGGCCGTGGTTGACCATCTGGAGCACCGCCCCGTCGAGCCCCAGGTCGTTGACGGCGAAGACCCCGAGGGTGATCAACCCGAGCTGCGCGAGTGACGAGTAGGCGATCACGCCGCGCAAGTCCGGTGCGCGGAACGCGAGCAGCGACCCGTAGACGAGGCCGATCGCGGCGAGCACGAGGATCGCTGTGCGGAAGTCGTCCGTGGGCCCGGGGAACTTCGCGATCGCGATCCGGATGAAGCCGTAGATCGCCGCCTTCGAGACGACGCCGCTGAGCACGGCCGCCACCTCGGGCGAAGACTCGCGATACGCGTCCGGCAGCCAGCCGTGAAATGGGAACAGCGGCGCCTTGACCGCGAAGGCCGCCACGAAGCCGAGGAAAAGCCAGTCGCTCGAGCTCTGCCAGGCGGCCGTGAGGTCGAAGGTGCCCTGCGAGAGCCCGAGCACGATCACGGCCGCGAGCATCAACAGCGAGCCCGCCATCGTGTAGATCACGAACTTGATCGTCGCCCCGAGACGCCCCGGCCCGCCCCAGACGCCGATCAGCACGTAGAGCGGCAGGAGCATCGCCTCCCAGAACACGTAGAAGAGCAGCAGGTCCTGCGCCGCGAAGACGCCGACCACGGCCCCGGTCAGCAGCAGCATCAGCCCGAAGTAGGCGCGCGAGCCCGTGCGGCCGGCCCAGAACGCATAGGCAACCGCCGCGGCCATGACCACCACGGTCAGTCCGACGAGCCAGAGCGAGAAGCCATAGAGGCCGACGTGGTACGAGACGTCCAGGTCGCTGAACCAGCTCGTCTTCTGATCGAGCTGAAGGCCACCGCGGTCGAAGTCGAACCGGATCAGAGACTCGATCCAGAGGCCGACCTCGGCGAGCGCGACGAGGAGGGCGATCGCTCCCGCGGAGAAGGAGTCCCAGGGGAATAGCCAGACGAGCAGCGCGCCGCCGATCGGCAGCAGGATCATCGCGGTCGTCAGCCAGCCCATCAGCGCACCGCCACGAACACGATCGTCATCACCGCGACGCTTGCCGCGATCGCAAGTGCATAGGTCCGGACGAGGCCTGTCTGCGCCCGCCGCGTCCAGCCGCCGAGATCGCGGAAGGTCTCGGCAATGCCGCCGATCGACCCCAGGACGAGGGGCTCCTCGATGGCGCGCCGTAGCAGCCGGGCGGTGCCAACGGCCGGCCGGAAGAACGCATAGTCGTAGAGCTCGTCGAAGTAGAACTTGTGCTCGAGCAGGTTCCGGGCGAACGCAAGCCGCGGAATCGCGAACCGCCGTTCGGAGTACACGAGCCACGCGAGGGCCATGCCGGCCAGCCCGAAGAAAACGGCCGCCACGCTGGAGATCGCCTCCTGCGCGTTCGACGGCTCGACCAGGGGCGGCGCGACCGGTTCGAGCCAGTTGGAGATCGGGTGCCAGAACGGCGCAAACTGGATCCAGCCGCCGACCACCGAGAGCACCGCGAGTACGGCGACCGGGGCCGTCATCGAGAACGGGCCTTCCCCGGTGTGCTCGTGGTTGTCGTGGCCGTGCGGGCGAGACGCATCCTCCTCCCCGTGCGCCCCTTCCGGCCCGTGCGCGTGCGAGCCGCGCATGAGGTGCTCACGCACGAAGGGCGACGGCTCTCCCGGGAAGACCAGGAAGAACAGCCGGAAGGCATACAGCCCGGTCAAGAACGTCCCGAGCAATGCCGCGATGAAGAGAAGGGCTCCGTACCAACCGGAGTCGAGCGCCGCCGCGATGATCGGGTCCTTCGAGAAGAAGCCGGCGAACGGCGGGATTCCGACGAGCGCGAGCGAGCCGATCAGGAAGGCGACCCGGGTCATGGGCAGCAGGCCGCCGAGGCCCCCCATCCGCCGGATGTCCTGCTCGCCTGCGAGCGCGTGGATCACGAGGCCTGCCGCCAGGAAGAGCAGCGCCTTGAAGAACGCGTGCGTCATCAGGTGGAACTCGGCGTTCGCGTACGTCCCGATCCCGGCCGCGAGGAACATGTAACCGATCTGCGACATCGTCGAATACGCGATGACGCGCTTGATGTCGGTCTGGACGAGGGCGATCAGGCCGGCCAGCAAGAGCGTGGCGGCACCGAGCCCGGCGGCGAGCTCCTGAATGTGTGGGGCCTGCTCGAAGATGCCGTTGCAGCGGACGATCAGGTAGACGCCGGCCGTGACCATCGTCGCCGCGTGGATCAGCGCGCTGACCGGGGTCGGGCCCTCCATCGCATCGGGAAGCCAGGTCTGCAGCGGCAGCTGCGCCGACTTGGCTACCGCGCCGCCGAGCAGCCCCAGCGCGACGAGGTTGACGAACCAGCTGCTTTCGCCGCCGAGGTCGAAGGCGCCCGGGAAGTTCAGCGTGCGGCCGTGCTGGATCAGCAGAAAGAACGCGAGCGCCATCGTCGCGTCGCCGATGGCATTCATGACGAAGGCCTTCTTCGCCGCTGCGACCGCCTCTGGCCGCTCGTGCCAGAAGCCGATCAGCAGATATGAGCTGAGGCCAACGAGGCCCCAGCCCGCGAGCAGCATCACGAAGTTGCCGCCCTGGACGAGCAGGAGCATCGAGAACACGAACAGCGCCATGTAGGCGAAGTAGCGGCGCTCCTCGTCGTCGCCGTCCATGTAGCCGATCGAGTACGCGACGATCAGGAAGCCGACGCCGGAGACGATCAGCATCATGAACACGCTGAGCGGGTCGGCGAGGATGCGCACGCCGACCTCGAAGCTGCCGCCGGTCAGCCAGGTGAACGCCGTGGAAGCGTGCTCGCGCTCGTCCGGCGACTCGGATAGCAGGCTCGCGAAGACGACGAGGGCGGCCGCGAAGGAGCCGAGCACGGAGGCCGTCGACACGTAGGCGGCGACCCGGCGTGAGATCGCCGTGCCGGAGAGCGTGATCGCGAGCGCGGCCGCGAGCGGAGCGACGAGGCAGATCCAGGCGGCGACGATCATCCGCGCAGGGTCGAGAGCTTGTCGACGTCGAGATCGAGCCGGCGGCGCGCGAGCGCCACGATCAGCCCGAGGCCGACGACCACCTCGGACGCCGCGACCGCCATCACCGCCAGGGCGAAGATCTGGCCGTCGGCCTGACCGTGGTGCCGCGCGAAGGCGATGAGGGCGAGGCTGGCGCCGTTCAGCATGATCTCCAGCGAGAGCAGGACGATCAGCGGGCTCCGGCGTAGCAGCACGCCGAGGGCGCCGGTGGCGAAGAGAACCGCCGCGACGGCGAGGTACCAGGTCACCTCAGGCCCGCGCATCGACCTCCGGACGATCGGACCGCGAGTGCGCGCCGAGGATCACCCCGCCGACGGCCGCGACGAGCAGCACGACCGACGTGATCTCGAACGCGAGCAGATGGTCGGTGAGGAAGAGCCGGCCGATCTGGGCTGGCGACCCGAAGGCGGCGTCGACCGGGTTCTGATGCGAGAGCCGGCCGCCGGCCTTGAGGCCGATGACGACGATCACCTCGACGAGGATGGCGCTCGCGGCCAGCACGGCGCCGACCTGCTGCCAGCCGGGGCCGCCGGCCCAGGGCGCATCTGCCCGCCCGCCGAGGTACGCCGTCACGAACAGGAACATGACCATCACGGCGCCGGCGTAGACGAGCACCTGCGCCGCCGCGACGAACTCGGCCGAGAGGAGCAGGTAGAGGACGGCGAGCGACGCGAGGTTGCCGATCAGCGCGAGCGCGGAGAAGAACGGGTTCGCGAACGAAACGACGGCGATGCCGGAGGCAAGGCAGCTGAACGCCGCGATGACCCAGACTGCCCAGATCAGGACGTTGCCCATCTACGAGTGGGCCTTGTAGTAGGGGATCGGCGTGTCGAACACGCTGGGATCGGCGACCGGCACCTGCTTGATCGGCTCGGCGAGGAGCATGTCCTTCGTGTAGATCTGGTCGTCGCGGTTGAACTCGGCGAGCTCGTATTCATTGCCGAGCGTGATCGCGTCGAAGGGACAGGCGATCTCGCAGTAGCCGCAGAAGATGCAGCGGCTCATGTTGATCTCGTAGATGCGCGCGTAGCGCTCGCCGGGCGAGACCCGGTCCTCCGCCGTGTTCTCGGCCGCGACCACACGAATGCAGTCCGCCGGGCAAGCCGCGGCGCAGAGCGAGCAGCCGACGCACTTCTCGAGCCCGTTCTCGTGGCGGTGCAGCCGGTGGCGGCCGCGGAAGCGCGGGTACACGGGCCGCTTGAACTCGGGGTACTCCTGCGTGATCGGCTTCTTGAAGATCTGCTTGAAGGTGACTCCGAAGCCCTTGACCGTGCTGAAAGGTTGCGGGCTCATCTCAGTTGGCCCAGACGACCACGAGGGCGGTCACGAGCGCGTTGATGGTCGCGGCCGGGAGCAGGATCTTCCAGCCGAAGCTCATCAGCTGGTCGTAGCGCAGTCGCGGCAGCGTCGTCCGCAGCCAGATGAAGAGGAAAAGCAGGATCCCGAGCTTGAGCACGAACCAGAGCGGCCCGAGGAAGTCGAGCCCGTGGAAGTACGGGAAATGCCAGCCTCCGAGGAAGAGCGTGATCGCGAGGCCGCTGAGCGTGATCATGTTCACGTACTCGGCCATCTGGAACAGGCCCCAGCGCATTCCCGAGTACTCCGTGTGGTAGCCGGCGACGAGCTCCTGCTCGGCTTCCGGGAGGTCGAACGGCGCGCGGCTCGTCTCGGCGACGCCGCCGATGAAGAAGATCAGGAAGCCGACGATCTGCGGGACGACGTACCAGACGGAGTCCGCCTGGTTGTCGACGATCTGGACGAGGGAGAGCGTTCCGGCGGTGATGACCACGCCGAGCACCGACAGGGCGAGCGAGACCTCGTACGAGACGAGCTGCGCGCACGTCCGCATCGAGCCCAGCAGCGAGTACTTCGACTCGGAGGCCCAGCCGCCGACGATGAAGCCGTAGATCCCGAGCGCGCCCAGCGCGAAGATCAGGATCAGGCTGATCGGCACGTTCGCGACGACTCCATCGATGTGCCAGCCCCAGACCGTCCATCCCTCGCCGAAGGGGATGACGCTGAATGCCGCGAGGGCGGTGAAGGCCGAGACCACGGGGGCGAGGATGTACGGCACGTCGATCGCCGCGGTCGGGAAGAAGCTCTCCTTCCTGACGAGCTTCACGAGGTCGGCGATCGGTTGGAGGAGCCCGTACGGGCCGGCGCGGTTCGGGCCGTACCGGAGCTGCATCCGCGCCATCGCCTTCCGCTCGATCAGCGTCGTGTAGGCGAACGTCAGCAGGACGATGTTGATGATCACGAACGCCTTGATGAGGCTGATCCACCAGGGCTCGTTCACGGCTTCGCCACCTCGACGGTCGTGTAGAGGTCCCGTGCGTGATCCTCGGGGACGCGGGCGACGCCTGGCTTGAGGCGTCGGTTGAGCTGCGCTCGGAGCTCGACCGACGTGCCGTTCGAGCGCACCTGGACGGGCTGGCCGCTCGTGACGCCGAGCCGCTGCGCGTCTTCCACCGACAGCTCGATCTCGGCGCCGGGTCGCTGGAACTGGAGCTCCGACACGCGCTCGACCGCCGGCCCCGAGAAGAGCGGCCGATAGCGAAGCAGCTGCAGGGCGCCGCCGGCCGCTTCCTGGGGCACGGCGTCGTCGGCGCTCTCGGCCGGCTCGCTTTCGAGCGGCGCGCGCTCGGGCAGCCTGGCCTGCTCGCCGAGGTCCTCGTAGGTGACCCCCCCGAACGCGCGCTCGGAGAGCTCGGCGAAGACCAGCGACGGGTACGGCGAGAGCTCGACGTCGAAGCGGCTCGCGAGCTGTGAGAGCCAGGCGAGCTCGTCCGGTGCCGGCGGGATCGAGGTGCGGCGTAGGCGCTGAACCCGCCCCTCGAGGTTGACGTACGTGCCCTCCCGCTCGAGGTAGCCGGTGCCCGGGAGAACGAGATCGGCCCAACCGACGGCGAGCGAGTGGAACATCGTGATCGCGATCACTCGCTCGGCGTGCTCCGCGAGGGCGCGGACGTTTGGGTTCGCGGCTGCCTCGTCTCCGGAGACGATCAGGAGGCCGAGCGGCTCGGGCTCGGGGCCCTCGGCATCGGAGCAGGCCGCCCAGCTGAGGGCCACGCCTCTGCCGTTGGCGGTCTCGGGCAGCACGAACGCTCCGGATCCGGGCCTGTCGGCAAAGCCGAGCTCGGCCGCCAGCGCCGCGAGGTGCGAGCCGCCTCCCGCGCCGCCTCCCGACCAGATCACGATCGCGCGGTCGCTCGAGCGCAGGCGCCGGCCGAGCTCGCTCGTCCTGAGGTCGCGGCACGTCTGCGCCGCGGTGCCCGGTGCGGCGTGGACGTCGCCCGCGGGCCCGATCTCGATCACCTCTGCGCCCGCACGTCGGGCCTTGCGAATCCAGAGGTCGACGATGGGCGCGCGCTCGACGACGGGGTCGTCGCCCACCACGACCACGAGCTCGGCGTCGCGGATCGCCGAAAGCGGCAGCCGGAAGGCGTCGAGCTCGTCCCCCGTCTCCTCCGGAAGCATCGCCGCGTGCGAGTGGAGGCCGTCACGCACGAGCTTCGCCAGCGCGTAGGCCTGCTCGTTCGTCTCCGAGCCGGAGAGCGCGACCGCGATACGTCCGTCGGCCTCGCGAAGCAGCCGTTCGGCCTCGTCGAGCGCGTCCTCCCAGGAGATCTCCTCGAGCCCCCGGCGGCGCACGCGATGAAGCGGATCCGTGATCCGGTCCTCGGCCTGGAGGTGGGTGAACGCGAAGCGGCCCTTGTCGCAGAGCCAGCCCTCGTCGACCTCGGGGTGGTTGCGGGAGACGATCCGCTTGACCCTGCCCTCGCGCTGGTGCGCCTCGATGTTGCAGCCGACGGGGCAAAGGCCGCAGGTGGTCGGCACGGCCTGGAACTCCCAAGGCCTGATCTGGAACCGCGGCTGCGTCGGCAGCAGCGCGCCGACCGGGCAGAGCTCGGTCACGTTGCCGGTGAACGCGCCCGTGTACGGCTCGTCCTCGAACGTGGCGATCATCGTCTGCGCCCCGCGGTTGAGGGCGACGAGCTGGTTGTCCTCGGAGACCGACTCGCTGAAGCGGGTGCAGCGGTAGCAGAGGATGCAGCGCTCGCGGTCGATCGAGATCGTCGGTGAGATCGGGATCGGCTTCTCGAACGTCCGCTTCTCAAAGGTCATGCGGGTGCTTCCGGGCCCGTAGCGGAAGGTCAGGTCCTGCAGCGGGCACTCACCGCCCTTGTCGCAGACCGGGCAGTCGAGCGGGTGGTTGACGAGGATGAACTCGAGCGTTGCGTTCTGGGCGACGCGTGCCATCTCGGACGTGCGCGCGGTCTTGACGACCATGCCGTCCGCGGCCGTCAGCGTGCAGCCGGCTTGCGGCTTCGGCGGCATCCCCTCGACCTCGACGAGGCACATCCGGCAGGCGCCGACAGCCGGCCCCAGCCGCGGCTCGTAGCAGAAGACCGGGATCTCGATCCCGGCGGCCGCTGCCGTCTCGACAAGGCCAGTCCCCTTGGGCACCTGCACCTGCCGCTCGTCGATCGTGACGGTGACGAGCTCCGCGGCGCTCACGCGTCCCTCCGGGCCACGGCGGGGGTCTGACCCCAGACCTGGCCCAAGCGGTCGTGGCCCGCGCGCCGGTCGAACTGGCGAACCCGCATGAACAGCCTGCTCCGGGCCCGGCCGGACACGGCCGGGGTCTGACCCCGGGCATGTCCGAGCGGTGCCCCGGCACCACTCATGCGGGCACGCCTTCTTCGACCACCGGATGGTGCGAGTGCTGGTCGACCGGCGCGAACAGATCCTCGAGGGACGAGGCGCCGCCGAACGGGCAGCCGCCCTCGTCGACGTGGCGGCGGAACTCGTCGCGGAACTTGACCACGTACGAGGCGACCGGCATCGCGGCCGCGTCGCCGAGCGGGCAGAGGCACTTGCCGAGGATCCGGTCGCAGACGTCGAGCAGCAGGTCGAGCTCGTCGTGGGTGGCGCGACCCGCTTCGACCGCCTCCAAGATCTGCACCATCCAGCGCGTGCCCTCGCGGCACGGGGTGCACTTCCCGCACGATTCGTGCATGTAGAACTGCGCGACACGCAGGCCGAGCTGCACCATGCAGGCGCGCTCGTCGACGACGATCACCGCCGCGGCGCCGAGGAACGTGTCCAGCGCCCGCAGCGCGTCGTGCTCGAGCGGGGTGTCGATCTGGTCGGCTGTGAGGATGGGCATCGACGAGCCGCCCGGGATCACGGCCTTCAGCTCGCGCTCCTCCGGGATGCCGCCCGCGAGGTCGTAGATCACCTCGCGGATCGTGATCCCCATCGGCAGCTCGTAGTTGCCTCCCTTGACGACGTTGCCGGAGACGCAGAACAGCCTCGTCCCCGTGGACTCCGGCGGGGCCCCGAGCTTCGCGTATTCGGCCCCGCCCATCTCGAGCACCTTCGGGATCGTCGCCACCGTCTCGACGTTGTTGATCAGCGTCGGCGAGGCGTAGAGGCCGGAGACCGCGGGGAACGGCGGGCGGGAGCGCGCCTGGCCGCGCTTCCCCTCCAGCGACTCCAGCAGCCCGGACTCCTCCCCACAGATGTAGGCGCCGGCGCCGCGATGCAGGACGATCGTCACGTCGCCGAAGAGCCCGGCGGCGCGCCCCTCGTCGAGCGCCTCGCGCAGGATCTCGAACTCCCGCAGGTACTCCCCGCGGATGTAGATGAAGACGTGCTGTGAGTCGATCGCCTGCGCCGCGATCAGCCCGCCCTCGATCAGCCGGTGCGGGACGCGCTGCATGATCTCGCGGTCCTTGAACGTCCCGGGCTCGGACTCGTCGGCGTTGATGCAGACGTAGTGGGGCTTCGGGATCTGCTCCTTCGAGGGGATGAACTGCATCTTCCTGCCGGCAGGGAAGAACGCTCCGCCGCGTCCGCGCAGGTTCGCCGTGTTCAGCTCCTCGACGATCGCGGCCGGCTCCATCCCGCGCGCGCGCTCGAGCTGGGCGTAGCCGCCGGCGGCTTGGTACTCCGAGAGCTTCGTCAGGTCGCGATCGTCGGCACCGTCGAGGACGACGATCGGCCGCGCGCTAGCCTCCATCCCGCACCTCCCGGACGATCGCGGGCACGTCCTCCGCCCCGACGTTCAGCCGGTGGTAGTCGTCGACCGCGACCACCGTCGGCCAGCCGCAGCCGCCGATGCACTCGACCGCGCGGAGCGTGATCTCGCCGTCGGCGGTCGTCTCCCCGGGCTTCACCCCGAGCTCGGCCTCGAAGGCGGCGAGCACGCCCTGGGCGCCGCGGAGCCCGCAGCAGATGTTCGTGCAGACCTCGACCAGGTGCTTGCCGACGGGCGCGAGGTGGAACATGTCGTAGAACGACGCGACCGCCTTGCAATAGGCCGGCGTCAGGTCCAGGGCCTCGCCCACCTCGACGAACGCCTCGGGCGGCAGCCACCCGCCGTGACGTTCCTGGGCCAATCGAAGCGCCGGCATGACGGCCGACCGCGCTTCGGGGTATTGGGCCGCGAGGCCCTGCACCTCTCGCTGAAAATCCGGCGGCATCTTCAGCGGTCGACCTCGCCCATGACGGTGTCGAGCGAGCCGACGATCGCGATCAAGTCGGCGACGTAGTGCTGCTGCACCGTCGTCGCCGTGGCCTCGAGGGCGGCGAACGACGGCGCCCGGAACTTAACGCGCCACGGCCTGGGCCCGCCGTCCGAGACGACGTAGCAGCCGAGCTCCCCACGGGGCGACTCGACCGCCACGTAGACCTCCCCCTCGGGCACGCGGTACCCCTCCGTGACGATCTTGAAGTGGTGGATCAGGGACTCCATCGAGGTGTGGAGCTCCTCGCGAGGCGGCAGCACTACCTTGCGGTCGTCCGTGATGTACGGCTCGCCCTCCATGCGGTCGAGCCGGTCGAGGCACTGCTCGATGATCTCGACCGACGTCCGCAGCTCCTCGACGCGGATGCGGTAGCGGTCGTAGGTGTCGCCGTTCGGCCCGACCGGCACGTGGAAGTGCGTGCGGTCGTAGTAGAGGTACGGGTCGTCGCGCCGGAGATCCCAGTCGACGCCGGACGCTCGCAGCACGGGGCCGGTCTGCCCCAGCGCGATCGCGTCGGCTCGGCTCAGAAGCCCGAGGCCTCGCGTCCGCTCTTCCCAGATCTCGTTGCGCGCGAGCAGGGCGTCGTAGTCGTCGACCGCCTTGGGCATCCACTCGACGAACCGGCGGCACTCGGGGTAGAAGCCGGCGGGTATGTCCTCGGCGAGACCGCCGGTCTGGAAGTACCGCGTGTGCATGCGGTAGCCGGCGACGAGCTCGGACAGGTCGAGGACCATGTCCCGCTCGCGGAACGTGTACCAGAACATCGAGATCGCCCCGATCTCGAGCGCGGCCGTCCCGAGCCAGACGAGGTGCGAGTGGATCCGGTTGAGCTCCGAGAGGAGCATCCGCATCCACGTGGCCTTCGGCGGCACCTCGAGCCCGAGCAGCTTTTCGATCGCGAGCACGAAGACGAGCTCGTTGTTCTGGTACGCGAGGTAGTCGATCCGCGGCGCGTACGTGATCCCCTTCCACCACGTCTTCTGCTCCATGTTCTTCTCGAAGCCGGTGTGGACGTAGCCGACCTTCGCGTTGATTCCGACCACGACCTCGCCGTCCAGGTCGACCTCGAGCCGCAGGACACCGTGCGTCGAGGGGTGGTTCGGGCCGAAGTTGACGGTCAGCACGTCGCCCGACTCGCGCTGGGCGGGATCGACGTGAAGCACGGTCGGAACCGGCCTGGGGATCCGGGAGCCGTCGTAGATCGGGTCCTTCGTGCCTGGGCGCGTGACGACCGTCATCACTCTTCCTCGGAGAAGCGCACGGGCTCGCCGCCGAGGGGATAGTCCTTCCGCAGCGGATGACCGTCCCAGTCCTCGTCCATGAGCAGGCGCTCGAGGTTGGGGTGGTTCTCGACGGGGATGCCCATCATGTCCCAGGCCTCGCGCTCGAACCAGTCGGCGGTCGGCCAGACGGAGAGCACGCTCGGGACGGCCTCGCCGTCGTCGACCCACACCTGCACGCGCACGCGAGGCGCTCCTTGCCGGATGGCCAGCAGGTGGTAGTTGACCGAGAAGCGCTTCGGCTTCGGCCGCGGCTGCACCTGGAACCCCTGGGTCATCGGCCGGTTCAGGTTCCGGCCCTCGCGCGTGCCGATGTAGCCGGAGACGCCCGGCGTCCCCCAGCCGAGGTAGTCGGTCGGGGCGATGTCGACGAGCATGTCGAAGCCGTGCTCGTCGCGTAGGTGCAGGCACGCGTCGACGAGCCGGGCCGGGTCGACCACCACGGTGGTCTCTCCGTGCTCCTCGCGGGCCTCGACCAGTCCCGGGACGCGTTCGAACGCCATTACTTGGCGACGACGTCCAGCTCGTAGGCGTTCGGCACGCCGGCAAGGACGCGCTCGTGCAGGCGGATGATCCCTTCCATCAGCGCCTCCGGCCGCGGGGGGCAGCCGGGGACGTAAACGTCGACGGGCAGGATCTTGTCGACGCTCTGCAGGACCGCGTAGTTGTTGAACATCCCGCCCGAGCTCGCACACGCGCCCATCGCGATCACCCACTTCGGCTCGAGCATCTGGTCGTAGATCTGCTTGATCGGCGCCGCCATCTTCTGCGCCACGCGGCCGGAGATGATCAGCAAATCCGCCTGCCGCGGCGACGAGCGGAACGCCTCCATCCCGAAGCGGGCGATGTCGTAGCGCGCGGAGACGATCGACATCATCTCGATCGCGCAGCAGGCGAGCCCGAACGTGTCCGGCCACATGGACTTCGTCTGAGACCAGGCGACGGCCTTCTCGAGCGTCGTCAGGCCGAGCCGCGACTCGAGGTCGCCGAGCTCCTTCTCGAACTTGCTGGGGCCCTTGCCGGGCCAGAGCGCTCGCTCGGTGTTGACCCCGAGCTCGCCGAGCCTCGTCGGCCGGTTTACCGCCACTCGAGCGCGCCCTTGCGCCAGATGTAGACGTACGCGACCGCGAGAATGACCAGGAAGAACGCGAACTCGGCGAAGCCGAACCACGCGAGGTCGTGGAGCACCACGCCGAGCGGGTAGAGAAAGACGATCTCGATGTCGAAGACGATGAAGAGCATCGCCGTCAGGTAGAAGCTGATCGTGAACCGTTGCCGGCGCAGCGGACCCGTCGAGACACCGGACTCGAAGGGGATGCCGCGGGATCTCGTCCGCCGCTTCGGTCGGGTCGCGAAAGCGAACGACATGACAATCATCGAGGCGGGGATGAGCGCCGCGAAAATGGCGTAGATCAGGAACGGCAGCCAGCTGTCGAGCACTTGTCTTCCTCCCGCGCCGTGCCTCCGGCGGCCGGAACGTATCAAGGATCGTCGGGGTGGCACGAGCGCACCGGAAACCGTGGAGCTGTGCGGGAGACAGGTGTTACAAACTCCTGCACTTTCGGGGCATGAGCGAGGCCTGAGGACGCTGCTACGATGGGTCGCGATGGCCACCGTCGAGCGCCCGACCCTCGTCACGCTCACCGAGAGCGCGGCGGCGAAGATCAAGGATCTGATGGCCGAGGAGCCCGAGGGCGAGGCGGCCGTCCTCCGCGTGGCCGTCCAGGGCGGCGGTTGCTCCGGATTCCAGTACGCGCTCGGGTTCGATCGCGGCGCCCAGGAGGGCGACAACGAGCTCCACATCAACGGCGTCGACGTCGTCGTCGACCCGTTCAGCGCGCCCTACCTGACGGGAACCGAGATCGACTGGGTCGAGGGTCTGCAGGCCGGCTTCGCGATCAACAACCCGAACGTCTCCGCCTCGTGCGGCTGCGGTCATTCCTTCCAGGTGGAGGAAGGCGAGGCGCCGGAGGGCGCTTCGGGCTGCGGATCCGGCTGCCACTAGACCGGGCGCTAGCATCAGCCGCGTGAAGGAGAACGCGGTCGTGGACATCACCATCTTGGGCGCCGGGCCCGCCGGGCTCGCGGCTGCCTACTACGCAGGCCACCGCGACGCTTCCGTCCGCATCGTCGAGAGTCTCGAGCAGATCGGCGGCCAGGTCGCCGCGGTCTACCCCGAGAAGCACGTCTACGACGTTGCGGGGCATCCGAAGATCCAGGGACAGGCGCTCGTCGATCTCTGCGCGGAGCAGGGCCTCCAGTACGGGCCGGAGGTCCGTCTGGGCGAGGAGGTGCAGCAGCTCGAGCGCCTCAGCCAGAACGGCGAGGAGTTGCTCGCCGTGACGACCGACAAGGGCGGGCCGTACCTGAGCCGCGCGCTGATCATCACCGCCGGGCACGGCGCGTTCGAGCCGCGCAAGCTCGGCGTCGACGACATCGACTCCTGGGAAGGAAAGGGGCTTCACTATTTCGTGCGTGAGAAGGACATCTTCCGCGACCGGACGTGCGTGATCGTCGGCGGCGGCGATTCGGCGCTCGACTGGACGCTCGGACTGCAGGACACCGCCCGGCACCCGATCTCGCTCGTCCACCGGCGCGACAACTTCCGGGCGCTCGAGACCTCCGTCAACGAGGCCCGCCAGCTGGAGGGCGAGGGCCGCGTCAGGATCCTGACGCCGTGCGAGGTGCGGCAGATCCACGGTGACGGGCACATCGCGGCGGTCACGGTCGAGAACACCCAGAGCGGCGAGACCGAGCAGGTCGATTGCGACGCGCTGATCACGCTGCTCGGCTTTCACTCACACCTGGGGGCGATCGCCGACTGGGGCCTCGAGCTCGAGGGCAAGCGCCAGATCAAGATCGACCCGATGACCTGCCTCACCAATCTCCCCGCGGTCTACGCCGCCGGCGACGTCGCCGGCTATCCGGGCAAGATCACGCTGATCACGATCGGAATGGGCGAGGCGGCGGTCGCGGCGAACAACGCCGTCGCCGCGATCCGCGGCGAGAAGGTCCAGCCGAAGTACTCGACGGACTGAGGCCGTCCCTCGAACGAGGGAGTCGCAAGCCCGACGGTCGGCCGATCCTCCCGTGGATGGAGAAGCTGGCAGTCGAATGCCTGCGCTGCGGTGACACCCGTCAGGTTCTCGCGCGCGCGAGCGAGCACCTGGACGCCGGCGAGTGCGACCGCTGCGAGTACGTCGGCTGGGCGCTGGTCGCCGACCTGACCGAGAAGCTGCGCCGCGTCCTCCGCGAGCGCCCGCCCGAGCGGCGTCGGCTCCACGCGGCCTGACGGCCAGGCTCGCGTTTCGCCGAACCCTCCTGGTTACACTCGCGCCGTGTCGACCGAGATGCGGCAAGAGCTCTGGGGCGTGGAAACCAGAAAAGCCGTCGAGAACTTCACGGTCTCCGGGCAGCCGATTCCGCTGCCGGTGGCCCGCTGGCTCGGGCGCATCAAGGCCGCGGCCGCGCGCGTGAACGCCGAGCTCGGCCTGCTCGACGAGGAGAAGGCGGAGCGGATCGCGGCCGCGGGCGACCGGATCGCGAACGGGGAGCTCGACGACCAGTTCCCGATCGACGTCTTCCAGACGGGCTCGGGCACCTCCTCGAACATGAACGCGAATGAGGTGATCGCGGCGCTGGCGGGGGAGGACGTCCACGCCAACGACGACGTGAACATGGGCCAGTCCTCGAACGACGTGTTCCCGTCGGCGGTCCACCTCGCCGCGCTCGACGAGACCACGAACGGCCTGCTGCCGGCGCTCGGCGCGCTCGCCGACGCGCTCACGGCGAAGGCCCGGGAGTTCGACGACGTCGTCAAGTCGGGACGCACCCACCTGATGGACGCGGTGCCGGTGACGCTGGGCCAGGAGTTCGGCGGCTACGCGGCCCAGGTGCGGCAGGGGCGCGCGCGCGTCGAGTCCACGCTCGGCCGCTTGGGCCAGATCCCGCTCGGCGGCACCGCCGTCGGGACAGGCCTCAACACGCATCCCGGGTTCGCGGAGCGGGTGCGCTCCAGGCTCGCGGAGGAGTCGGGGCTCGAGATTTCGGCGCCGGCCGACCCCTTCGAGTCGCAGGCCGCCCGCGACGCGCTCGTCGAGCTCTCCGGCGCGCTCAAGGTCGTCGCCGTCTCGCTGACGAAGATCGCCAACGATCTCCGCTGGATGGGCTCCGGTCCTCGCGCGGGGTTGGCCGAGATCGTCCTGCCCGAGCTCCAGAAAGGAAGCTCGATCATGCCGGGCAAGGTCAATCCGGTGATCCCGGAGGTCGTGACCCAGGTCTCGGCGCAGGTGATCGGCAACGACGCGGCGATCACCGTCGGCGGGATGCAGGGCCATTTCGAGCTGAACGTCTTCGTGCCGCTCCTCGCGCGAAACCTGCTCGAGTCGATCAAGCTCCTCGCGGCCGCGGCCCGCCTTCTGGACGAGAAGTGCGTCCGGGGGATCGAGGCGAACCGCGAGAATGCCGAGCGCTACGCGGAGCTGACGCTGTCCGCCGCCACCGCGCTCAACCCGTACATCGGCTACGACAAGGCGACCGAGATCGTCAAGGAGGCGGCTGCGTCGGGCCGGCCGCTGCGCGAGGTCGCCCGCGACGCGGGCGTGGACGAGGAAACGCTCGACAAGGCGCTCGACTACCGGGCGATGGCGAAGCCGCGCGGCTAGCGGGCTTTCGGAGCGTGATATCACGGCGATCCGCGATCGCTTGAATTAGATATCCGAACCTCGTACGCTCTCGCGCGCAACGAGTCGTGGCCGGCTCGCCGGCCGTCAGAGAGGGGAGAGGAGAGCACATGAAGAGGTGGCGCCTTGCGCTTGGCCTGTTCGGGGTGCTTCTGATCGTCGGTGTTGCCTCGGTGCTCGGGACTGCAGCGACCAGGACATCCTCCGCTCCGTCCGTGCTCCACGCCGCCAAGGGCGGCGATCCGGACGCGAATGCCAAGGCAACAGCTTCGCTCGAGAAGAGCCCGGCCTCGGTGACCGCAGCCGAAGAGGCGTATGCACAGAAGGCATATCCGGCCGACGAGGTAACCGTTCAGGCGGCGGCGAATGCACGCGCGTCCTGGACGGCGCTGAACCACCGGGGGATCGGTAAGGGCAAGAACAAGGCCGGCCAGTGGACGATGATCGGCCCGAGTCACTCGAACATGCCCGGAGAGCTCGTCTTCTCCGGCGCGGACTACACGACCTCCGGCCGCATCACGGCGCTCGCGCTCGATCCTGCGTGCTCGCAGTCGAAGTGCCGCGTCTGGATCGGCGCCGCGGGGGGCGGCATCTGGCGCACCACGAACGCGCTCTCTGGCTCGCCGTCCTGGGATTTCGTCTCGGGCAGCTTCGCCACGAACGCGATCGGCGCGCTGACCTACGACGCGGCGAGCGGAACCCTGTACGCGGGCACCGGCGAGCCGAACGCGTCCGCGGACAGCGAGGCCGGAATGGGCCTCTACAAGTCGACGGACGGCGGGGACAGCTGGACGCTCCTGCCCGCTGTGACCACGACGGCGATCTCGGGGCCCTACACCGGCAACGCGTTCCTCAACCGCGCGATCGAGACTGTGGTCGTCGACCCGACGAGCCCGAACACCCTGTACGTGGGCTCGGCGAGCGCGATCCGCGGCGTCTGCTCGGTCCTGAACGGCTGTGACGCGGCTCCCCCGACGCCGCTGCCCGCGCGCGGTGTCTACAAGAGCACCAACGGCGGCCAGACGTTCACGCTGCTGAACAGCGCGACCTCGGGCCTTCCGTTCGTGCTTCGCGGCGTCACCGACGTCAAGCTCGACCCGACCGACAGCAACACGATCTACGCGGCCCAATTCGGACAGGGCGTGTTCCGCTCGACGAACGGCGGCGCGAACTGGACGCAGATCTTCTCGATCGTCAACCCGGCCAACGCTGGCGCCGCGATCGAGCGGTACTCGCTGGGGGTCACGAAGCTCCCGAACGGCAACACCCGGATCTATCTGGGCGTCGGCGACAACGGGACCTTTGCCGCGCGGTTCTACCGCACGGACGACGGTAAGACCGTCGCCCCCGCGACGTGGACGAACCTGACGACGCTCGAGAACGCCGCGTACTGCACGGCGCAGTGCTGGTACGACAACGTCGTCTACACGCCGGAGGGCCAGCCGGACAAGGTCTACCTCGGCGGCTCCTACGACTACGACCACTCGGGGACGTTCTCGATCAACGGACCGCAGGCCGGCCGCACGAACGGTCGCGCCTTCCTGTTCTCGAACGACGGCGGCGTCCACTTCACGGACGTCACCCGCGATGCGACATCGGACACCCGGCCCAACGGGATGCACCCAGACTCGCATGCGATCGCCACGATCCCGGGCACGGACATCACGTTTTTCGGCTCGGATGGCGGCATCGTCCGCTCGAGCGGCGAGTTCGCGGACATCTCGTCCCAGTGCTCGCTGAGGAACCTCAACCCGGCCGACCTGGCGCTCTGCCAGCAGCTGCTCTCGCGGGTTCCGACGACGATCTACAGCCTGAACAAGCAGCTCTCGACGCTGCAGTTCCAGAGCCTGTCGGTGAACCCGACCGACGCCCGCGACCTCATGGGCGGCACGCAGGACAACGGCACCTGGGAGCCCAACGGGCACTCGAGCGTCAACTGGAACATGATCATCTGGGGCGACGGCGGCCAGTCCGGCTTCAACGCCGCGAACCCGGCGATCCGCTTCAACACGTTCACCGGGCAGGCGAACGACGCGAACTTCCGGAACGGCGAGACGACGAAGTGGGTCGTCATCACCGGCGACATCGTCGCGAGCCCGGAGTCGTCGTACTTCTACGCTCCGGTGACGGCGGACCCGAATCCCGCCACGGCCGGCACGATCTACCAGGGCTCGCTGAGCGTCTGGCGGACCCAGGACTGGGGCGGCGATCCGGCGTTCCTCGAGGCGAACTGCCCCGAGTTCTTCACGTCGTCGGCAAACACCAACTGCGGTGACTTCGAGCCGATCGGGCCCGCGGGCCACACAAGGCTGACGGCGAACGATCCGCTCTACGGCGGAGCCGACCGTTCCGGCACGAACGTGGCCGCGATCGAGCGGGCCCCGTCGAACACGGGGACGCTGTGGGCGGCGACCGGCGCGGGCCGCGTCTTCGTCTCGCAGAACGGCAATGCGGCGGCCGGGTCGGTGGTCTGGAACCGGATCGACAACCTCCCGGGCGCCACGGCCGATCCGGGCCGGTTCGTCTCGTCGATCTACGTCGACCCGGCGAACCCGAACCACGCCTGGATCTCCTACTCGGGCTACAACGTGAACACGCCGGCCCAGCCGGGCCACGTGTTCGAGGTCACCTACAACCCGGGTGCGGGGACGGCAACGTGGACGAACCTCGACGGCCTGACCGGCCCGATGGGCGATCTGCCGACAACGGACCTCGTCCGCGACGACACGACCGGCGATCTCTACGCCTCGACCGACTTCGGCGTGGCGATGCTGGCCGACGGCAATCCCGCCAACGGTTGGACCACGGCCGGCGCGGGTCTGCCGAACGTCGAAGTGGCCGGCCTGACGATCGTGCCGAGCGCACGCAAGCTGTACGCCGCGACGCACGGGCGGAGCGCGTGGTCGCTGACGCTCCCGTAACGGGAAGCCGGCAGCACGTCTGAGAAGGGCCGCCTCCGGGCGGCCCTTCTCCTTGCGCTTTGCGATCCTGGGCGCGATGCGCACACGCGCCGCCTGGGTCGTCGCTGCCGTGCTCGTGCTCGCGGGCTGCGGGTCGAGCAGCAAGACGATTCCCGAGGCGAAGCTCTCGGACCTCGTGCTCGAGCGGGCCGACCTCCCACCCGGCTTCGCTCCCTTCTACGTGGGAAAACAGCTGCGGTCCGACCAGAGCTCGAGGCGGGGAGATCCCGAGCGGTTCGGACGGGAGGGCGGGTGGATCGGTCGCTACCACCGAGGCGGCTCGCCGAGGACGGGCGGCCCGCTCGAGACCGCGGGCTGGCGGCGCATGCCGGATCTCGGCGAGGCGTCGGTCGCGGTCACCGATCTGCGAGCAGTCGGACGTCTTCTTCGACCAGCTGTCGCCCTCGGGCGGCGGCTCCAGCGGCGATCTCACCCCGTGGATCGTCACGCCGTGCCCGCTGGCGGCCCAGGACGGTCACAAGCACCGCTGAGAGCACACGGGGCGCGCTCGAGAAGGCCCGGCTGGCGCCGGGCCTTCTCCGTTTCGGGGTGTCCGCCGACCCGATCTATAGCCTGCGATATGTAGATGCGCTACTCGATGCCGCGAGGCGCGTTTCCCCACCGCACCGGGCTAAAGGGTCATCTTGGCCGTGCCGACATTCCCTAGTGCGGTGAAGCGGCCCGGCCTAGTCCTCGTTTGTCTTGCTGCGCTCCTCGGAGCGGCGCCGGCGCCTGCGGCCGGCAAGCCGAACCCGTTCGGCGTCACGATCGTCCGCTTCGCCAAGGGCACGACCGCCCCCGAGATGACGGCCGCGGTGAGGAAGGCCGGCGGCAGCATCGTCACCGACCTCAGCGCCGTCGGCGCCGTCGCCGCCGCTCCGGTCGCAGCCGACTTCGCGCTCCGCATTCGCGCGAACGCCCGCGTCACGACTGTCTTCACCGAGCCGGTCTTCCGCGTTCCCGTTTCCCGCGACGCCCGCGCCGGCGGCTCGGCGTGGAGCCCGGTCTTCGGCAGCTCCACCTCACCCGATCCTTGGCACGACGCCTCCTCGTTCCTCGGCGTGACGAACCCCCAGGGGATTCTCCAATGGGACGACGCTCGCATGAACGTGCCGGCGGCCTGGACGTCGACCGTCGGCGATCGCAGCGTCCGGGTCGCAGTTCTCGACACGGGCGTCGAAGGCTCGCACAAGGAGCTGCGCGCCAACTTCGTCGCCGGGAAGAACTTCATCCCCTGCGACACGCTCACCCGTGACTTCGGCGCCGACGTCGTCAAGGCGTTCGGCCTGCGCGACTGCTCGAGCGGCGACAAGGAAGGCCACGGCACCTGGGTCGCGAGCAGGGTCGCCGGCGCGCTCAACGGCTTTGCCTCGAACGGCGTCGCCCCGCGCGTTCAGATCGCAAGCTACAAGGTGCTCGCCTCCGGGTTCGGCGGGCTGCCCGACTGGATCCTCGCGGGCCTCGTCGCCGCGTGCACCGATCGCGTCGACCTCGTGAACATGTCGATCACGGGGTACCTCGATCCGAGCGACCCGATCGACGCGCAGACGTATCTGCTCTTCGCCGACGTTGTCCAGTACTGCCGGGGCCGAGGGGTCGCAGTCTTCGCCGCCGCCGGAAACGAGCACGTGCGCGTCGACCGCGCGACCATGTCCCTCGGCGGCCGGACGCTCAGCGGCGTCGGCCGCGTCTCGCTCGGGCCGGAGGGGATCGCGACGACGTTCCCGGGCGCCGGGTCACTCGCCGAATCCGATCTGCGCGGCCTGCTGGAGACTCCCGCCGGCGTTCCCGGCGTGGTCATGGTCTCCGCCACGAACAACGCCAACGCGGCTGCTCCGGCCGACGACCCGTTCGGCCACGGCGTGGTCGTGGGGGCCCGCGACCAGCTCGCCTACTACTCGAGTTACGGATCGCGGATCGACCTCGCCGCCCCCGGCGGCGCCCGCCGCTTCAACCTCCCGGGCTGGGACGGCGGGGACGGCAACATCCTCTTCGGCGGCTGGGGCTCGCTCGGCGCACTTGCCGCCTCGGGGTTGATCTGCTCCGACGCGGCGCAGTCCTCGCTCCTCAACTTCGCGTGCTTCAAGGTCGACGGCAGCGGCTTCGGCTGGCTGCAGGGCACGTCGATGGCGACCCCGAACGCGGTTGGCGTGGCCGCCCTCGTTCTCTCCGCCAGGCCGCAGCTTCGCGCCAACCCGGGCGCGCTCGCCGCGCGGCTGCAGGCGACGGCGCGGCGCACGCTGACGAACTACACGGGACCATCGGATCCCGCCAACAAGGCAGCGGCCTACGACGGACGAGCCTGCGCCACGGGCTACTGCCACCTGGACACGTCGCGCCACATCGGTTTCGCCGACGCCTACGGCGCCGGGGTGGTCGATGCCGGCGCCGCAGTGGGCTGAGCCACTCCCGCACCCGAAACGGCGAGGGGCCGCATGAGCGGCCCCTCTGCTACTTCCGCGAGACCGACGCAAGGCTTCGCGGAGACTCGGAAAGCACGCCGAAGATAACAGGTCTGCAGACGGCTCGCGAGGCGGTGATATCACCCAGCACCGGGTATCGACCGAGGCATATCTCGGTTGATATCTCACCAGGCTGCATCTATAGTCCACCGGGCTTTGCCGGGGGAGGTCTATCGTTTCCTCCTGCGCATGCCGCAGGAGTTGCGGCAGCGGCTCTCTGAGTCGGCTGCTCGTTCCGGCCGTAGCCTGAACTCGGAGCTCGTTCATCGGCTCGAGCGCAGCTACCGCCGGTCCCCCATCCGCGTGACGGCCGAGCTGGCGTCGTCCGCGTTGGGATTCTTCGAGGGAGGGAGAGGAAGAATGCTACGACCCAGGTACAGGGCGCTCATCGCCGCTGCCATACCGGCTGCGGCGGCGATCGCCCTGGTGTTGGCGCTGACGGGTGGTGCCGGTCCGGCCAAGATCGCACCGAACGCGGCGAAAGCCGCGGCCCTCAGCGCCGAGGAGACAGCCGGCGAGGGCCCGAGCGGCGGCTACGAGGCGTACGTCTCCGCGCAGCGGACCTATCCGGCGAACGTGATCCCGCCGGCCGTCGTCGCGCGGGCGGAGTCGACCTTCGAGAACATCGCCGCGAAGGACTCGTCGAAGGGTGACCCGGGTGGAAAGGGCCACAATTGGCGCTTCTTCGGGCCCAGGAAGTACGCGACCCAGCCGGGCGTCACCGCCTTCTCGGGTGCCACCAACAACACGGCGAGCCGCACCGTCGCGCTCGTCGCCGACCCGGGCTGCAACAAGTACCGCTGCAAGCTGTGGGCCGGCGTGTCCGGCGGCGGGGTCTGGGTGACCCAGAATGCCGTTGCTACGGATCCCGAGTGGAAGCAGCTGAGCCCGGAAGATCTCGATCAGAACTCGGTCGGGACGCTCGTGCTCGACCCGACGGACAAGAAGCAAGACACGCTCTACCTAGGCACGGGCGAGGGCAACCGCTGCTCGTCCGGCTGTGAGGCCGGCGTCGGCATCTACAAGTCGACGGACGGCGGCAACCACTGGAAGAAGCTGAACGCCGCGTGCGTCAGCAATGCCGTCTACGCGTGCATCAACCCGGGGAAGAACTCGTTCCTCGGTCGCGGCATCAACGGCATCGTCATCGACCCGCGGAACTCGAAGCACATCTTCGTCGGCTCCGCCCAGGCCGTCCGTGGCCTTTCGCACACGATCGGCAACGGCGGCACGACGCGGCTCGAGCCCGGCGCCAACGCGCCCGGCCTCTACGAGTCGACGGATGGCGGCAACACCTTCACCGAGGTGTGGAACGGCAGCATCCCGGGCGGGTTCGGCGTCACGGACGTCGGCCTCGATCCGCTCAACCTGGACACGGTCTACGCGGCCGCGTTCGACGCCGGTGCGTGGCGCCGCGACGCGGGAGCCGCTCAGACGGCGTTCCAGCAGGTCTTCGCGCCGCAGTTCAACCAGGGCGCGGGGATCGACCGGACGATGTTCGCCCTGACGGTGAAGAACGGAAAAACGCGGATCTACCTGACGGACGGCACGTCGAACGCCAACGGTCCGCAGGATCCGCTCGCGTCGAACTTCTGGCGCACGGACAACGCGAACCAGCCGGCCGCGGCGCTGCTCGCGTCGCAGGCGGCAGGAGCCACGCCGCCGAACCCGGCGACGCACACGTTCCCGGCCGTCTACACCGGCTGGCAGAAGCTGACGTCGCAGGATCCGACCAACCCGTACTTCGCCACGGACGACTTCTGCTGGGCGCAGTGCTGGTACGACCAGGACGTCTACACGCCTGCCGGGAGGCCCGACACGGTCTACGTGATCGGTGCGAACCAGTACGGCGAGCAGCCGTGCAACACGAAGGGCGTCGGCTGCGGTAACGGCCGCTCGAACGGCCGCGAGGTGCTCTACTCGAACACCGCCGGCGACCCGGACGGCCAGGCCAACCTCCGCACGTTCACCGACCTGTCCTACGACGCTCAGGACACGCCCGCGCCCTGGTGTGCCTACGAGCCGTACGGGCTGACGTTCTGCCTGCGTGCCCCGAACGGGATCCATCCCGACCAGCACGAGATCGTCATCAACCCGGGCAATCCGACGCAGATCTTCGAAGCGTCGGACGGCGGCGTGATCCGGACGTCGGGCTCGTTCGCCGACATCTCCAGCCAGTGCACCGAGCCCGGCCGGAACGGCGGCGGCCCGATCGCCGCGACCGACCTGCCCGCGTGCCAGCGGCTCCTGTCGCGTGTGCCGAGTGAGCTGGCGCACATCGACAAGAAGCTCGGCAGCACGCTGCAGTTCATCAACGTCGCGATCAACCCGTTCAACGCGAACGAGGTCATGGGCGGGACGCAGGACAACGGCACGTGGTCGAACATCGGCGGCGCCAGGAACACCTGGCCGCAGATCATCTACGGCGACGGCGGCAATGCGGGCTACGACGCCTCGAACCCGACGTGGCGCTTCAACGAGTTCACGAGCGGGTTCAGCGACTCGAACTTCCGCAACGGCGACCCGGAGAGGTGGGTCGTCACGTCGGCTCCGATCACGAGGAGCGGCGAAGGCCCGGCCTTCTACTGGCCGCAGATCGGCGATCCGAACCCGGCCACGGACACGCACCCGATCTACTCGGGCGCGAAGCACGTCTGGCGGACCTGGGCCTTCGGAGCCGGCACGCCGACCACCGCGGGACCGCAGGACACGACCCCGAACATCGCCGACTACGAGGCGAACTGTCCGGAGTTCGTGACACCCGGGACGCTGCTCGGGTGCGGCGACTACAGGCCGATGGGCGGTCCGTACTGCGACGGCGTCGCGGCGACTCCGGCGCCGAGCTGCATCAACCAGCCGGGCGATCTGACCGGAACGGTCTACGGTGCGGATCGCGGGGGCGGCTCGATGTCGTTCCTCGCCCGTGACGGCGCGGATCACGGCACGCTCTGGGCCGCGACGTCGGCAGGCCGCATCTTCGTGACGCACAACGCGGACGCGGTCGACCCGACGAACGTCCTCTGGCACCGGATCGACAACTCCACGTCGCCGACCCGGTTCCCGAGCGGCATCTATGTCGATCCGGCCAACACCGGCCACGCGTGGGTGACGTACTCCGGGTACAACGCGGCGACGCCGACGACTCCCGGCCACGTGTTCGAGGTCATGGAGAACGGCTCGCTGCCGGGTTCGGGAGTGTTCACGAACCTGAACGTCGAGAGCGGCACGACCGCGTACCCGACCCCGTTCTCCGACGGTGACCTGCCGGTGAGCGACGTCGTCCGCGACGACGCGAACCACGACCTGTACGTCTCGACGGACTTCGGCGTCCTCCGCGGTGACGCGGACGGCAAGGGCGGCTGGCACGTCACGTCCGGCATGCCACGCTACGAAGTCATGCATCTCGAGATCCAGCCGTCGTCGCGGGTTCCCACCTGCCGCGGCGGCCACGGCTGCAAGAAGATGCTCTTCGCTGCAACGCATTCGCAGGGCATCTGGAGGATGCGGCTGCACTAGCCGTCATCCTTCGACGCTTCGACGGAGGGGCCGCCTTGGGCGGCCCCTCCGCTTTCAGGAGTTAGCCCAGGCGACGACCGCCGCCGCGATTCCGACGCCGAGCGCGATCAGAAGACCGACGGCGAGCCACGGCCCACCTCCGTCGCTCTCGTGCGCGGGCGCCGTCTCACGCGCCGCGCTCGAGAATCCGAACGTGTAACGCGTCGACGTCGTCCCGATCGGATCGGGGTTCGCGAGGAAGGTCCGAAACTGCACCGCGAGCGCCGATTCGACCAGTCGCCGGGCCGCGACCGCGACGGCGTCTCGCCCCAGGCCGCCGCGCGAGGCC
>JBKPOY010000015.1:0-115101 GCA_046733295.1 Actinomycetota bacterium
TCTCCCTGAGCCTCGACGACCCGTTCCACGGCGGCCGCGCCAAGTGCGCGGATGAGCTCGTCCTCCAGGTCTGCGTGACAGACGAAGAAGCCCAGTCGTTCCATGTCGGCGCGACCGATGTCGCTCCCCAGGCCGGCCCGCTCGAGACCACGCCGGAACTCGGCTTCCTCGCCGGCGTCACAGAGCCCCGCCACCTTGACGTTCAAGCCCGGAGGCCCGAATCGATTCAGGAAGCGTGCGATGGACTGCGCGCCTCCCATCGCCAGAACCGAAACACCCTCGGCCTCGAGGTTCCTGCCACGTCGCTCGGCGAGCGTCTCGAGCGCGAGCCGGTCGCTGATCCCTTCGACGAGCACGACCGCGCGAGGGTCAGGTCCTGAAGTCATCCCCGTTCTCTTCCAGCGCTAAGCAGTGTTGATACGTCGGCGGGATTGCAAGACCTGACCCCCGCGGGTTAGCATCGCCGGCGTGATCGCGTGGATTCTCCTCTCGTGGGCGGTGAACGCGGTGGTCCTTGCGATTGCAGGGTGGCTGCTCAGTGGGGTGACGTTCCACGACTCGTTCTGGGCGCTGATCTTCGCAGCGGCGGTGTTCGGGATCCTGAACACGATCCTGAAGCCGATCCTGAAGCTGCTGACCTTCCCGCTCGCGATCGTCACGCTGGGGCTCGTCTGGTTCTTCGTCTCGATGTTGATGCTCTGGCTGACGGATCTCATCGTCGGGAAGTTCGACATCGACGGCTTCTGGAACTACGTCTGGGCGACGATCATCGTCTGGATAGCGAACCTCGTGATCGACGTGCTGTTTCGGTCGGTCGGCGGGCGCTCCGACGTCGCGGCCTCGGCGACCGCCTAGCACCGTCTTGCGTGGGGCGCAACTGGGCCGTGGCCGGTTGAGGCGCGCGCCGCGCTGAAGTAGGGTCGACGGGCGGGGTCGGACTGCGGCGTAGAAAAGAGGAGGCTTTGGATGAAGGGAATGGTTCGGCTGCTCTGCGGCGGTGCACTTCTCGGCGTTCTGTTTCTCGGCGCGACGAGTGTGGCCGGTGCCGGATCTGCTACGACAACGTGCAACGGCGGCTTGGCGCCCGGGACCTACCAGCGGGTGGTCGTCCCCGAAGGGGCGGTCTGTCTCAGTGACGGCCCGGTGACCATCAGGGGCGGACTGTTCATCGAGGCGGGCGCGACGTTCGTCCTCGGCAGCGAGGAGAACCCCGTCGACACCGGCACGATCTCCGGCGGCGTCCACGCCACGAACGCGGCGTCGGTGCAGATCCACTTCACAACCATCAACGGCGGAGTCGACGTGCACGGCGGATCGGGTCCGTTCGGCGGCCCGTTCGACATCACGTGGAACGCGATCGAGGACAACCGCATCAACGGCGGTGCGACGGTCGAGGGCTACGACGGCTTCTGGTTCGGGTTCATCCGCAACCACGTGAACGGGTCGGTGACCCTGAACGACAACGTCCAGCCCGATCCCGACGGTAACGAGTACGTCACGAACACGATCCACGGCAGCTTGAGCTGCAGCGGCAACTCGCCGGCCCCTCAGGTCGGTGATTCGGAGGGCCTTCCGAACACGGTCACCGGCCGCAAGAACGGCCAGTGCGCAGGCCTCTGACCTAGGTCCCCCGGCTTCACCTGGTGAGCCGCGCCCGCGAAGGTCGGGCGCGGCTCCCGGGTGCGCCAAGCTAGCGTTCGCGTATCCGCGCCGTCGCTTCGATCACCCTCCTGGCCCTCGGGTTGCTGGCCACGGCGTGCGGCGGGTCGAGCGCCGACCGCCAGGCCGGCGGCACGACGAGGGTGGAGGCGACGACGACGGCAGCCACGACCAACGAGGCCGAGCCGTTCGCGGGGGGCCGCGCGCCGGTCACCGCGAAAGCCGACCCGGCCGAAACGGCGTTGCTCGAGGCGATCGACGTGGGCAAGCACGAGGGCTACGACCGCGTCGTGTTCCGGTTCCGGAACACGGTCCCGGGCTATCGCGTCGCGTACGTCAAGCGGCCGCTCGTCGAGGACGGGTCCGGCGACCCCGTTACGGTTGCCGGCAAGGTTGTCGTGGGCGTCCGCCTCGAGCCGGCCTCCGGGTTCGACCTCAGCGACGAGGGCCACCTCGTCTACACGGGCCCGAAACGGATCGAAGGCGGCGACTCGGGCGCGGCCGTGGTGGAGGAGCTCGTGCGAACGGGCGATTTCGAGGCCGTGTTGAGCTGGGCGGTCGGGCTGGACTCCGCGACCGACTTTCGCGTGCTGCGCCTCGACGGACCGCCGCGGCTCGTCGTCGACTTCAAGGGCTGATCCTTGAGGATCGACGAGCAGATCCTGATCGGCGGGGCGATTCTCGTCCTGGCGGTGGGATCGGCCGTCGGTACACGTCGGCTCCGTTTCCCGCTGTTGATCACGTTTCTCGGGCTCGGGATGCTGCTCGGCTCCGAGGGTCTCGGCGGCATCTACTTCGACAACGCCGACCTGGCCCGCTCGATCGGCATCGTCGGCCTGATCGCGATCCTCTTCGAGGGCGGGCTCACCACGGACCGGCGCGACTTCCGGCCGGTGTTCGCACCGGCATTCCTGCTGAGCACGGTGGGCGTGCTCGTCACTGCGGCGGTCACGGCAGCCGCGGCGTACGAGCTTTTCGAGTTCTCCTGGTCGAAATCGCTGTTGCTCGGGGCGATCGTCGGCTCGACGGATGCCGCCGCCGTCTTCGCGACCCTGCGGTTCACGCGGCTGCGCCGTCGTCTCGGCACGCTGCTCGCGGCCGAATCCGGCCTCAACGACCCGATGGCGGTCGCGCTGACGCTCGGCTTCATCGCCTGGGTGCAGGAGCCTGCCTACGGCGCGCACGACCTGACACTGCTTCTCGTCCGCCAGCTCGGCCTGGGGCTCGTGATCGGCCTCGGAGTCGGCTTCGTCGCGGCCTGGCTGCTGCCGCGGATGCCGACCGACTTCGCACCGTTTGCACCGGTCGCCTCGATCGGCACGGCTGCGCTTGCGTACGGCATCGCCGCGACCGCGCACGGGAGCGGCTTCCTCTCCGTCTACGTCGTCGCACTCTGGATTGGGAACACACCGATGCCGCTGCGGCGGACGATCGTCTCCTTCCACGAAGGGCTCGCCTTCCTGGCCCAGGTGGTGCTGTTCATCGTGCTGGGCCTACTCGTCTTCCCGAGCCAGCTCGGGTCGGTCGCCTGGTCGGCGCTCGCCCTGACGGCTGTGCTTCTCTTCGTCGCGCGCCCGCTCGCCGTCCTGGCCTCGGTGACGCCGTTCGGCTACTCGCTGCGAGAACACCTGTTTCTCTCCTGGGCGGGCCTTCGTGGCGCGGTCCCGATCGTACTCGCGACGTTCGCCCTGTCCGCCGACATCAGCGGCAGCAACACGATCTTCAACGCCGTCTTCTTCGTCGTGCTCGTCTCGACCCTGGCGCAGGGGCTGACGCTCGAGCCGCTCGCGCGCCGGCTGGGGCTGACAACCGAGGCTCGGCCCTTTTACAGCCCGCCGGTCGAAGTCGGCGCGATCCGGGCGCTCGGCGGCGACATCATCGAGTACGAGATCGCCGAGGACGACGCCGTCGTCGGCGTCCACGTCCGCGACCTCGGCCTGCCCCGGTCGTCGATAGTGATGCTGATCGTCCGCGACGAGGCTGGGATCCCACCCCGCGGCAACACGACCGTCAGGCCCGGCGATCGTCTGTACGTGCTCGTTCGCGGAGAGGCGCGAGGAGACGTCGAGGAGCTGATCGGCCGCTGGGAGCACGGGCCCATGCCGGCCCCGTTGCGCGTGATCCGACGGAGCCAGTCGCGCGAGTAACCTCGGATTCGGGCTCGCGCTCGAGCGCCACGTCGCATTGCGGGGCCTGCATTCGCGTGTAGGGTCGGGCGCATGGCCGTGCAGACAGAGAGAGCGCTCGATCGCGAACGGATCCGCGATCTGACCGCCCGCGAGGAGGCCCGGCTGAACCAGCGGACCGGGAAGTCGCGCGCGATGTACGAGCGCGCCCGGGCATCGCTCGCCGGAGGCGTCGCCTCGTCCTACCAGGTGCGGACCCCGTGGCCGATCTACCTCGAGCGCGGAGAGGGTGCGATGGTCTGGGATGTCGACGGCAACGAGATGCTCGACTTCCACAACGGCTTCGGATCGATGACGCAGGGGCACGCGCACCCCGCGATCGTGCGGGCCGTCGACGAGCGCGTCAGGCTCGGGACGCACTTCGCCGCGCCGACGGAGGACGCGGTCGCGGTCGCGGAGGACCTGCAGCGCCGCTGGGGCCTTCCCAAGTGGCGCTACACGAACTCCGGCACCGAGGCGACGATGGACGCGATCCGAATTGCGCGCGGCCTGACGGGCCGCGAGACGATCGTGAAGATCTTCGGCTCCTATCACGGCCACCACGACGCCGTGATGGTCTCGACCGGCTCCGTGGAGGCGGGCCGGGCGGAGCCCGACGCGCTCCCCTCCATCGGCTACGGCGCCGGGATCCCCGAGGCGGTAGTGGAGATGACCGTGGCCGTGCCGTTTAACGACGCCGACGCGATGGAGCGAAGGATCGCTCGCCTCGAGGACGAGGGACGCGCACCGGCCTGCGTGATCATGGAGGCGGCGATGATGAACCTCGGGATCGTCCCACCCGAGGCGGGATACCTCGAGGCAGTCCGCGAGCTCACCGCGCGGCGCGGAATCGTGCTGATCTTCGACGAGGTCAAGACCGGCTTCGCCATCGCCGCGGGCGGGGCCACGGAGCGATTTGGGGTCAGGCCGGACCTGGTGACCCTGGCCAAGTCGCTCGGCGGCGGCCTGCCGTCGGGGGCGATCGGCGGCACGGACGACGTCATGCGGGTCGTCGAGGACGAGCGCGTCTACCAGGTCGGCACGTACAACGGCAACCCGCTCTCGATGGCGGCGGCACGCGCGAACCTGCTCCACGTCCTCACCCCGGCCGCCTACGAGCACCTCGACCACCTGAACGAGCGCATCCTCGACGGTTGCTCACGAGTGATCGAGGAGCACCGGCTGCCCGGCTATGCGATCGGGATCGCAGCGAAGGGCTGCGTCACGTTCGCCGACGAGCGGATCGTCGACTACGCGTCGTTCAAGGCGCACCAGGACGCTGAGCTCACCGAGCTGGCCTGGCTCTATTCGATGAACCGCGGCATCTTCATGACGCCAGGGCGCGAGGAGGAGTGGACGTTGTCGGTGGCGCACGACGACGCTGCTGTCGACCGTTACGTCGCTGTGTTCCGCGAGCTCGCGGGCGAGCTGACGGCCTAGCGCACCCGCAGTAGGACCTAGTTCGAGCTCACCTTGAGCCGGCCGCGCGGCTCCTCATAGGTGCGCGCCGCATGCTCGAGCGTCCGGAGCACCTCCGCCTGGGAGCGCGCGGGGTCGTCGTTCCACGAGGCAAGCGAGTCGGTATCGACCAGATCGGCCAGAGCGTAGAGCGCGGCCGCGAGCTCCTCGAGCGGCATCTCGCCGTGGGCGCCGGCCTGGCCTTCCATCACGGCGACGAGCGCGCCCAGGAGCGACCAGCTGGCCGCCGTGCGGTCCCAGGGATCGACCTCGACACCACGGACGTCTCGCGCATCCGCGCCACGACACCAGCTCGTGGCGACGAGGTGGTGGGCTCCGTGCAGGAGCTGCAGCCCCCTGGAATCAGCCAAAGCCGTGCCGTCCCCCCTCTCGAGATCAGTGGGTTCGGTTTGCCGTTGCCGGGCACGGGCGAAACATCGGTAAGTGACCCGACAGGCATCAGAGGAGCGGATGGCGGAAAATGAGGCGATCTTTCGCGACGCCAACGAGCGAATCGAAGGCCGCGCACGCGCGCTGGAGTTCGAGCACCCCGTGCCGTTTCTGTGCGAGTGCGGCGACGGATATTGCCGGGCGCTCCTCAGGCTGTCGCTCGCGGAATACGAGACGATCCGCCGAGAGCCGACGCATTTCCTGATTGCGCCGGAGCACGAAGCGGTCGTTCGCGACTCGGGCCGAATCGTCCGGCGAGGGGATGTTTTTCTCGTCGCGGAGAAGACGGGACGATCCGGCGAGATCGCGATGGAGCGCGATCCGAGAGCGCGCTCCGAGTCAGGCTAAGATCGGCCTACATGGACGCCCGAAAAGCGAGGCTCGGCAAGAACGAGGCGCTTTTCCGCGAGGTGAACGAGCGGATCGAGCGCGTCAGCGAAACGCTGCAGGTAACGACCGAGACGATCGAGATCCTCTGCGAGTGCGCCAACGAGACCTGCGTGGAGCGGATCGTCGTCTCCTTGCCCGACTACGAGCGCGTCCGGCGGGATCCCGAGCTGTTCTTCGTGCACCGGGGCCATGAGGAGCCTGACATCGAGGATGTGGTCGAGCAGACGGAAAGCTACGACGTTGTCCGGAAACGCCCCGGCGGCCCGGCGGAGCTCGCACGGACGCTGGATCCTCGCGACAACGACAGTTAGTAGGAGGGTTCGGCGAAATAACAGCTGTGCCGCCGGGCCACGCTGCTCGCCCCCAGGCGGCGTCCTCAGTCGCGCCAATAGCTTCCTGCTATTGACGCTCCCTGCGTCCTTGCCTGGGAACGAGCATCGCACCCCGGCGACGAGCGGTATTCCGCCAAACCCTCCTAACCTGCGCGGAAGCCGTCGGCCGTAGGCGTCACGCGACGGCCCACCGCGCGCGCATCGTCGAGCGCGCGCCACCCCGGCCCGCTGAGCAGGGCGATGTTCGCGAAGCGGTAGGCGAACCGGTTGCACGTCGCCCGGCCGGCCGTCCAGCTCTCGGAGGTGACGACGCCCCGCCACGAGCCGCCGCCAGTCGGCAGGTAGGCGGGCACGCCGACGACGCGCCCGTCGACAGAGGCGAGCCAGACATCCGGTTGCGTCTCGCGCACCTCGATTCGGTACGCGCGGCCCAACCGCGCCGGGCCGAGGTCGGTGAAGCGGCGCGCCCTGCCGAGCGAGACCTCCTCGACGTACAGCCGGAGCCCGGTCTGGGGAAACGCGGCGAGGCCGGCCTGGAGCCACGCGTTGCGGCCGCCTTCGGCCTGGTGCATCCCGCCGACGCCGACCCAGGCCGCGGCATGGCCCGACGACACGTGCGGGGCTTCGGGGGCCACGACGGTTGCGGCAATGCCGCGCACGCCCTCGCGGCTTGCGTACCCGCCGTAGCTGTAGCCGCGCGCGCAGGCGGGGGCAGCACCCGCCGTCTTCGGCGAGGCAAGCACCCACGAGGGTGCGACGAGCAAAGACGCGACGGCGAGACATGCCGCCGCTGCGACTGTCAGGCGTCCCACGCGAATCCCCTCCTCCCGGGGAAAACGCTATACCCCCCAAAAGGGTTACGTCTAGACCGAGGTCCAGCGTTTACCGCCCGACAGGGGGCAGTGGCACCTCGGGTACCGAGACGACGCCGAGGGCCTCCAGCAGGCGGGCGGCCTCGGCTGACTCTCCGCTGCGGGCTTCGCTCGTCCGTTCCCGCAGACGTGCGGCCGCATTGAGGGAGAGGGCGAGCTCGTAGTTGCTGTCGGCTTCTCTCGCCACGCGGATGCTCTCGTCGAGACACTGCTCGGCGCCGTCCGCGTCGCCGAGCTGCAGGAGCGCGTACCCGCGGACGCGATGCAGGAGGGCGAGCAGCGCCGGCGTTGCCTCCCCGTCGGCCAGAGCCCGCAGGGTCTCGTCGGCGTGACGGAGTGCCTCCGCCGGCTCGCCGGCGAGAACCGCCCGCTCCGCCAGCCGCGCCTTCGCCTCGAGCTCGAAGCTGCCGGCCCTGATCTCGTGGAAAGCGACGAGCGCCCGGCGGAGAAGGTCGAGCGCCTCGTCGAGCCGCCCGGAGCGGGCCGCGAGCCGGCCCAGATTGCTGACTGTCAGCGCCGCGAGCGTGCGGTGTCCCGCGGCGTCGAAGAGATCCTTGAGCTCGTGGAACTGGGTGGCAGCCTCGTCCAGGTGCCCCTGATCGGAGCGGATCTCGCCGATGTTGTTGTTGAGCATCGCGGCGCCGACCACGTTGCCCACGCGCTCGTTCGCGTCGCGGCTGCGCTCGTAGAGGTCGAGGGCCTCGTTCCAGCGGCCCTCGTAGTAGGCGTCGATCCCGAGGTTGTTGAGGACGTTGGCCTGCCCGAGCAGGTCGCCGATCTCCTCGTAGATCGGCAGCGCGAGCCCGCGGTAGGCCGCACGGTCGGGGCTGCCGATCGACGTGTAGGCGAGATGGAGGAGGTAGTAGGCATGCGCGAGCGCTCGCAGGTCGGTGATCGGGGCCGCCTGCTCGACGACGCGGTTGCACCACTGGATGCAGTCCTTGAACTCACCCTGACGAAGGCGCGTGCCGGCGTAGGCGAGGTTGATCTCGAGGATCAGGTTGCTGCGCTCGGCCTCGTCCTCCAGCGTCGCCGCCGCGTCGAGAGCGCGCCGGTACCAGCGCAGCGCGTCGGAGTAGCGGCTCAACCGGTCCCGGATCACGCCCTCCTTGAGCAGCAGGATCGGCAGGTTGAGCTCCGCCCGCTCGGCGACTCGCCGCGCGCTCTTGTATGCATTGGCAGCGTCTGTGTAGAGACCGGCGAGCTCCGACACGTCGCCGAGCGCCTCCCACACGCCCGCGACCTCGACGGGGTCGAGGTCGGGAAGCCGGCGGGCCACTTCGAGCGCCCGCCGGTAGAAGACGGCCGCCTCGACGTTCGCGAACTTCTCCTGGGCACGGTGCCCGGCGATGAGTGAGTAGCGGTACGCCTTCTCGTGCTGCTGCGCATGGAAGAAGTGCAGCGAGAGAAGCTCCGCGTGGTCGGCCGCCGACTCGCCGTAGCGCGTCTCGTAGACCTCCCCGACGCGCGCGTGCAGTTCGCGCCTGCGCTTGAAGGAGAGGCCCTCGTACGCCGCGTCGCGGAAGAGGGCGTGGCGGAAGCGGAAGGCGCCGGCGGTGTACGGGTCGCGCTCGACGAACTCGGCCACACGGTCCCAGACCTCGGAGTCGGCGGACGCGGCCTCGTCGCCTGCGAGCACGTCGGCGATCAGCTCGCCGCTGAACGTCGCGCCCATCACCGCCGCGTAGCGGAGCAGCGCGCGGTCGCCGGGCGCGAGCTTGTCGATCCGGGTGGCGACGACGGTCTCGACCGTCTCGGGCAGCTCCTCCTCCGCCCGCTCGGTCGCCACCAGTGCCTGCAGGAAGAGAGGGTTCCCCGCGCCTCGCTCGGCGATCGCGGCCACCTCGTGCTGGAGCAGGCCCTCCGCCGCCGCGGCCGCGATGAGCGTTCCCGCCGCCTCCTCGGTGAGCGGCTCCAGCTGAATCGTCAACGCCGGTACCGGAGGCACGCCCTCCGCTGCGACGAAGCCGCCCGGGGTGGGGCGCCGGGTCGCGCAGAGGAGCCACGGCTTGCCGCTGACCTGGCCACCGAGGTGCCGCAGCAGATCGGAGGAGGGCTCGTCCATCCAGTGCACGTCCTCGATGACGACGAGCGTCGGGGTGGGGAGGAGCTTCGCGAGCAGCTCCTCGACCACTCCGTGGAGGCGCGCCCGGCGAAACGCAGGCTGGAGCTCCTCGACCTCGGGCGTGGGCTCGACCTCGACGTCGATGGCGAGGCCGACCAGCGGCAGCCAGGCGAGGAGCTCGGGGCAGAGCTCTTCGACCTTGGCGCGCAGCGCCGCGGGCGCCGCCCCGTTCGACCCCAGGCCGAGGAGCGAGCGCAGCAGGCCGCGGAAAGCGAAGTAGGGCGTGGAAAGCTCGTACTGCTCGCAGCCGGTCGTGACGATCGTCATGTCCGCGCAGTGGGCTCGCAGCTCGGTGACGAGCCGCGACTTGCCGATGCCTGGCTCCCCTGTGAGCTCGACGAGGCTGCCGAAGCCGAGCCGGACGGGAGCGAGCGAGGCGGTCAGGATCGCGACCTCGCGCTCGCGTCCGACGAACGGCAGCAGCCGCCGCTCCGGCTCCTCCTTGGCGCCGGCGGGCCTGTGGACGTCGTGAGCGACGACCGGCTCGCTCTTGCCCTTGACCCGGAAGGGCGCCAGCTCCGTCGTCTCGAATGCGGTCGTCGTTCGCTCGAGGACTTCCATCGACGCGAGCACCTGGCCCGGCTCGGCCTTGCTCATCAGACGCGCGGCGAGCGCCGCCGTCTCGCCCAGGATCGTGTACGTGCGCCGGAACGGCGCCCCGACCTCGCCGGCGAAGACGCGGCCCCGGTTGACGCCGATGCGCAACGGCAGCCGCACGCCGGCGTCCGACACCGCGCACAGCGTCCGCAGCATCCGCTCCTCGTCGTCGCCTGCCGTCTGCGGGACGCCGGCGACGAGCACGAGCTTGCCGCCGTCGGTGTCGATGTCGCTCTCGAAGACGCAGACGCCATGCTCCGCGGCTGCGGCCTGGGTCGTCACGACGAGCTCGGCGAGGGCGTCCGCCGTCGCGGCAGGGCCCTCACGCTCGATCATGGCGTCGGTGCCGTCGAAATGGACGAATGCGACGGTTGCCCGGCGATGCTCCGGCTCCGTAGGTCCCGCCGCAAGATGCTCGCGGATCGGCGCCGGCACGCAGACACTGAGGTCGAGCCCCGCCACGTCGGGTAGGGGCTCGAGCCCGGCTGGGTCGCCCGGCACGTTGCTCCTGAGCAGCCGCCCGCCGGCTTTCGCCTCGCCGAGGACCTTCTCGTCGACAGCCGCGGCGGCCGCTGCGCTCAGCAGGATCTCTCCGGCCTCGGAGACGTCCTCGAGGCCGACGGTCGTCGTCGCGCCCGGGCCGGCGACGAGCAGCTCGCGGTGCGTGTCGCCGACGAGGAAGAAATGGAAGGTATCGCTGTGCACACCGACGTGCATTCGCAGGCTCACCTGGCCCGCGGACGTGCGGGGGTGGCCGATCTCGCGGAGTGCCCGGCGCATCCCGTAGGCGGCTCGGGTCCCGCGGGCCGTGTGCTCCTCGCCGCCGTAGAACAGGAGCAAAGCGTCCCCGCCGAACTTGACCAGGCCGCCGCCCTCGGCGTAGGCGACGTCGAGCAGCCGTGTGAAGGTCGCGCTCATGACGTCGGAAACCTCCTCGGCGCCGACCTTGCCCTGACGCGCGAGGCGCTCTGACATCGCCGTGAAGCCCGAGATGTCGACGAATGCGAGCGTTCCCTCGAGCGCCCGCCACGTCGCCTGCGCGTCCGTCTTCAGCCAGTCGACGACGATCCGGGGCACGTAGGGGACGAAGTCGGGCCGCGTGTCCGTCGTCGCGTCCGCGGCGAACACGTCCACTCCAGCGTGCCCCCGAACCTCGCTCAAACTCCCTCCATATTGCTGGAAAGTTGACAAAACCTGAAACCGTCGTAGATTTGTCGCGGCAGGACCGATACCGGGTCCAGGCGAGAAGGTGGCGTCGTGCGGCTGAGGAGGACGAGGCGGATGCGTGGGGTCATGACGGTGGCGAGCGTGCTCGCTGCAGGAATAGTGCTGTTTGCAGGTCCGGAGGCGGTCTCCGGTGCAGGCGGCGACACGATCACCCCCTCGACGGCGACCGAGGTGCTGGCTCCCGGCGGCACGACGACGCTGAGCCAGACGCTGCACCTCGATACGTTGCCGCCCAAGGCGGACATCTTGCTGGCGTTCGACACAACGGGCAGCATGGGCGGGGCGGTGGCCGACGCTCGCGCGGACGCGTCGTCGATCGTGACGAGAATCCAGGCCGCGATTCCCGGCGCCCGCTTCGCAGCGGCCGACTTCAGGGACTACACCCAGACGCCGTTCGGAAACGGGCCAGACGACACGCAGGACTATCCCTGGCAGCGCGACCAGGACTTCACGACCAGCGCGGCAGCGATCCAGTCGGCGCTCGACACGATCGTGGCCTGTAGCGGCTGCGGCAACGATCTCCCGGAGGCGTACAACCGCGCCTACTACGAGGCAGCGCTGAGCCCCGGCGATACCGCCTGGAGCGAGGCTTCCGACCTGTCCTGGGCCGCGGGATCGGCGCGGTTCATGATCGTGCTCGGCGACTCGTACGGCCACGACCCGAACCAGGCAGCGGACTTCGGTTCAGTGGCATCGATCGCTAACTGTCCGGCGACCACCCCGATCGACCCGGGTCGCGACGAGATCGTAGGTACCGCCGACGATCTCGGGACGCTGCCGTCGCTCACGCAGCTGAAGGCGGCGCACACGAACCTTTCCTTCGTCACGTACAACGTCGGTTCAGGTCCGCAGAACACGGTCGCGTGCCACGGGGTCATGGCGGCGTTCACGGGCGGAAGCCAGGTCAGCCACGATGCCGGCACGGCGAGCCTCGGCGACCAGATCGTCACCCTGATCAACCAGGCGGCGGCGCGGGTAGACCAGGTCTCGTTCAGCGTCTCGCAGCTGAGCGGGACGCCTGTGGCCACCCCGAGCAGCTGGTTCAGCTTCGACCCGTCGACACTCGGACCCGCGACCGCGCCCGTGGACATTCCTTACGACACGACCGTGTCGGTGCCCGCCGGGCAGGCGCTAGGCCAGTACGTGTTCCGGATCACTGCCGTTGCCGACGGCGCGCCGCGTGCGAGCCAGGACGTCACCGTCAACGTGGTCGGCGACGCGATCTCCGACGTCCACCTCTCAGTCGACGAGCCCGCGCTGCCGGCGGGGATCGCGGTCGCGCCGTTCTCGAAGATCCCGGCGTCGCGCATCCCGTTCTTCACGGGCGCGACGACGGCCTCGACGCCGTACGGGTCGACCCCGTACGGATCGACGCCGTTCGGATCGACGCCTTTCGGTTCGACGCCGTACGGATCGACGCCGTTCGGATCGACGCCCTTTGGATCGACGCCGTACGGGTCGACGCCGTACGGATCGACACCCTTTGGCTCCACCCCGTGGGGCTCGACGCCGTTCGGCTCGACGCCGTTCGGTTCAACGGGCGTGCTCGGCCCGTTCGACTCGACTCCGTTCGGGTCGACGCCGTTCGGCTCGACGACGTTCGACCACGTACTGCTGTCGCAGCTGCCGCTCCTGAATCCGGCCGACCACGCGACGTGGCCGGATGTGCTTGCGGGAACGCCGCTGGCGGGCCAGCCCTTGAGCTCGCTGTCTCTCTCGGACGTACTGAGAAACGACGTGGCGCGTGCACGGCTCTACGCGCTGCCGATGAAGGACGTCAGCTTCGCTTCGACGCTGTGGCAGGGCGTCCCGGTCGGCGCGATCCTGCTCGGCCAGCTGAAGGTGAGCGACGTTCCGGTACCGCAGTCGATCCGGAACGAAACCGGGCAGACGACCTGGCAGGGCGTGATCAGCAGCTCCGGCGGTTGCGCGTCGTGCATCGGCGACAGCAACACGTTCTTCGGCATCGCGGCGGCGGGCGTGCTCGGCGATGCGCACATAGGTTCGATCCCGTTCGGCTCGACCCCGTTCGGGTCGACGCCCTACGGGTCGACGCCCTACGGCTCGACTCCGGGTGCAACGATCCCGCTGAACTCGATGAACGTCGCCGGGACGCGACTTGCCGCGGTGCAGCTCGCAAAGATCGCGCCGCTGTCGGACATCGTCGCTTGCTCGGCAACCTTCTCCTGCAGCGGCAAGACGCTGGGCGAGGCCGCCGCGGCGCGTGCGATCAAGGCAGACGCGACGCTCGGGAAGCTGTTCAACGATCTGCCCACGGACGACCCGGCGCGGCAGATGACCCTGGATGAAATCGTCGGCGCCGTGCTCCCGTTCACGGCGTACCCGTGGGAGCAGATCCCGGTCCAGGGCCTCCAAGACGTCGTCGGCACGGGCAAGAACGCGCACTACCACATCAGGTTCACGCTGGCGTGCAGCAGCACGTCGAGCTTCAAGGTGACGGTGCAGCTCCCCGCCGAGTTCTTCCCGGTCCAGGGCTCGTCCACGTTCACGTTCGGGTCGAGCATCGTGAATGCCGGGAACCCGGCCCTGGTCGTGGCGCAAGGGAAGCCGACCGTGGCGACGTGGACGGCGCCGGGCGGCGCGTGTACGGGTGCGGCCGGCGGCGCACAGCCGATTCGTCTCGATTTCGCGGCGTTCACCGGGCTCACGCTCGGTGACCAATCTTCGACGGCGAGCGTCAGCGCCGTCGGCATCACGCGCGAGGCGCCGGAGCACGCACCGGTGCTCGTGACGCAAAACCACGAGGCGAACGACGATCCCACGACTGCGCCCGCCATCACCGCAGACCAACTGGTCGTCGGGCACGTCGCGAGCGCCGGCGACAAGGAGTACTTCCGCTTCCCGCTCAGCGGGGTCCCCGTGAACTCACGGCTGATCGCGTTCCTGAAGGTGCCGGGCGGTGCCGACCTCGACCTCACGATCAACGGGCCGTCGCTCGCGGCCGTGCAATCGACACCGTTCGGAAGCACACCCCTCGGGACGACTCCTGTCCCCGATCAACCCGTGGGGACCGACAACTCGAGCACGGTCCCCCAGTCGAACACGCTGTCCGACATCCCGTTCGGCAGCACGCCATGGGGGAGCACCCCGTTCGGCAGCACGGCCGCGGGCAACATCTCGCAGAACCGCGGCGATTCGCCGGAGCAGGCTGCGCTTGTGGTTCACGCGGCATCGAATGGAATGGCGACGATCGGCGTGACCGGCTACAACGGCGCGTTCAGCGATCGGCCGTACGTGCTGCGGCTCGAGGTCTTGCCGCCCCCGCCGCTGCCGCCATGCCCGGCGCGAACCGGTTATGACGACAAGACGCAGATCGGTCCCCTGCCTCCGCCGACCTCGCTGCCGATCGGGACGAAGACGCTGTTCCTCGTCGACCGCCAGCGGCTCGCGCGCCTCTACGGCTCCGCCGAAGCGAGCAAGATCGTCGCGCCTGCGGGCGCCGGCGGCACCGTCGGCGCGAACCTTGCCACGCTTGCCGCGCGACCCGAGGTGCGGGGCGCGGTTCTCTCGGTCGACGGAAACGGCGCGGTGCGCTCGGCCTACGCGACATGGGATGCGAACCCGTGCTCGCCCGACGCCGCGAACGGCGTAGTTCGTTCGATCAACGACCTCGTCGCGCGCTATCGGAGCGCGCTGCCGAACCTCCACAACATCGTGCTGCTCGGCACGGACACGGCCGTGCCGATGTATCGCCAGCCGGACCCGACGGTGCTGTCGCCGGAGCTCGACGAGGCGGCCGACCTCGCATTCACCACGTCCAACTTGACGGCCGGTAACTCCCTCTACGCCGCAGTCGCCCAGAACAACGTGCTCACGGACGGCGCGTACGGTGCGTTCACGCGGATCACGTGGCTCGACCACGACCTGCCACTGCCACAGATCAGCGTTTCGCGGCTGGTCGAAACGCCGGCCGATATCACCGCGCAGGTGAGCAAGTACCTCTCGGTCAACGGCACGCTGTCGCCGCAGCGATCCCTGACGACGGGGTACGACTTCCTGGCGGACTCGGCTGTCGCTACGACTGCCGCTCTCGGCAACAGCCCACGGCTGCCGAACATCACAGCCGCCAGCCTGATCTCGCCGATGAATGCCACGACGGGGTTGTGGACGAAGTCCGATGTCAACACCCAGTTCTTCAACCAAACGCCGACGATCCCTGAGATCGGCGCGCTGTTCGGTCACTACAATCACTTCGCCTTCAAGCCGGCAGGGCCAGAGAACGTCACCGACGTCGCCACGCAGATCGTGACGACGACGGCAGACGCGACCAACAAGGACTTCGGTCGGCACTTGATCTTCAGCGTCGGCTGCCACGGCGGCCTGAACACGGGCGACGAGCTCGGTCGTGCCGCCGCGACCGCGGAGATCGCACCGCTGTACCAGGATTGGGCACAGACCTACGCTCAGGGCGGTATTGCCGCCTACGTCGCCAACACCGGCTTCGGCTACGGCGACACCGACAGCATCGCTGCCTCGGAGAAGCTCTACGAGCTTTTTGCGGAGAACCTGAACAAGGGGTCTTCGGTTATCGGCGACAACTGGTTCACGGCTCTGACGAACTACTACCTCGGCGCGAGCATCTACAGCGCATACGACGAAAAGGTGATGCTCGAGGCGACGTTCTACGGCTTGCCCTTCTACCACTTCGGCACGGCTCCGACCGCGGCCGACAGCTCGTCGATGACCGCTGCTCCCAGCGGGTCGATCGACATCGGGTCGACCTCCGTCACGGGCCTCGGCCCCGGGGCGTCCCCGACGCCGGGACAAGGTGGAACGCAGTACTGGAAGGGGCCCGCCGGCACACTCACCGTGCCCTATCGGCCGATCCAGCCGCTCGCGACGAAGGATGTGACCGTGGCCGGGAAGAAGGCTCGTGACATCTTCGTGACCTCGCTGACGACGCATGATGTCGACGACCCTTCGCCCACGCAGGGGTCGCCCGTCGTCAACGCATTCAAGAACGAGCCGAGCAAGCGCTTTGCCGACAGCTACTGGCCCGCCAGCTTCACCGCGCTCCAGCGGGCGCCGGTCTTCGGCTCGGGCGAACGTGCCATGGCCGTGATCACCCTCGGGCAGTACCGGCCCGAGCAGCAGAGGGAGCGGCTCGTCAACTCGATCGGCTTCGACGTCACCTACTCGACCGCGAGCGACGTCACGCGGCCGCTGATCTCCCAGGTCGGGGCGGTTCCGGGACCGGGTGGCACGACTATCTTCATCCGCGCCAGCGACAATTCAGGCTCGCTGCGAGAAGTCGCAGCGATTTGGACGGACGGCACCGGTGTTTGGCACGTCGAACGCAACATGTCTCAGCAGGCGCCGGGCCTGTACGTGAAGACCGTCACCGGCAATGTCGGCGAAGTCGCCGGCGAGGCGATGGACCCCGCAGGCAACGTTGCCCAGAGCTGGAACAAGGCGTACAGCTTCCGCCCCGCGCCGGCCGACGACTCTGCTCCGACCATCGCGATCGAAACCCCGTCGCCGACGCAGGTCTTCATCTTGAATCAACAGGTCAAGCCTGTTTTCAGCTGCTCGGATCCCGGCGGTGTTGTTAGTTGTACCGGCGCGCCGCTCGTGAACGGCAACCTCGATACGACGAGCGTCGGAACTCACACCTTCACTGTCGCGGCCACAGATCTGGCCGGGAACAGGACGACGCGTTCTGTCACGTACACCGTCCGCTTCGGCACCTTCGTCGGTTTCAAGCCACCTGTCGACAACCCGCCGGTACTGAACATCGCGCTGGCGGGCAGCGCGATTCCGGTCAAGTGGTCGCTGCTGGACGCCGCCGGGAAGGCCGTCTCAGACCTCAACGCCGTGAACACAGTCTCGGTCGAGCCCCTTGCCTGCCCGAATGCGGCGACGGATGCCATCGAGACCACGGTCGCCACCGGCCTCGCCGGACTCACCTACGACACGGCGGGCCAGCAGTTCATCTACAACTGGGCGACCGACAAGAGCTGGGTCGGGTTGTGCCGCCGGCTGGTCGTCCAGTTCGCGGACGCCCCCAACGGGATCAGCTCGCGCTACGCGGACTTCAAGTTCAAGTAGTCGCCGGCGCCGATAGTCGTACCCGCGTCGCGACGTACGTCAGGAGGCAGAGGGCAGCCATCAGCAGATACGGAACGGCGTCGCCGGCAACGCTCGCGAGTGCGCCGCCGACGGCCGGCCCGACAATCGCTCCGACTGCCCAGCCGGCGTTCATCAGGCCGAATGCCAGCCCCTTCGCCGCGCCCTGGTGCTCGGCGCCGTCCGAGATGAGCGCCAGCCCCGGCGTGTAGAACGCGCCGTAGGCGATCCCGGCCGCCAGCACGAGCGGGACGATGAGGAGTGGCCGCCCGGCCATTGCGAGCGCGACGGAGACGACGATCGACGCGAGCAGCGCTGCGCGCACCGGCTGCAGACGGCCGCGCCTGTCCGTCAGACGGCCGAGCAAAGGGTTGAGCACGACCTCGAGCGCCGTCGTCGCGAGGAAGACTGCGCCGATCGCAAGCGTTCCCCAGCCGAACTCGTCGAGGCGGAGCGGCACGAGCACGATGAGAACGCCGAAGAGGAGCGCCGGCAGCACGATCAGCCAGGCGCCCGCGTAGATCTGGCGGCCGTGCAAGGCGCGAAGGCCCTCGACCAGCCGCTGCGGCTCGGGGGCGGCGGAGGGGGTCGAAGCGGCCCACGCGATCAGTACCGCGCCGACCGCCGAGACGATCAGGAAGGCTGGGCGGACCCCCACCAGCCCTGCGATCGCGCCGAGCACGGGGCCCATCAGCGCGCCGAAGACCGCCGAGCCCATGGCGGTGCCGAGGAGCTCGCCGCGGCGGTTACGCGGGGCCACACCGATCAGCCAGGCCAAACCGCCGGCCCATGAGAAGACGCTGCCGAAACCCTGCAGGAAACGCGCCAGCGAGAGCGTCCAGACGTCCCCCGCCAGCGCGAAGCCGAGGCTCGAGGCCGACATCAGGGTCAGGCCGGTCAGCACGGCGGCCTTCGGGCCCCAACGGGAGGTCGCGACTCCGCCGGGGATGGCGCCGAGGAGCGCGCCGGCGGCGTAGGTCGCGATGAAGAGCCCAGCGGCGGCCTTCGAGAGGTCGTACTTGTCCGCGAAATGCGGGAGCAGCGGCGTCAGGGCCGTGAAGAACGTCGTGTCGACCGCGACGATCGTGCAAACGAGCAGGAGCAGCCGGCGCATTCGATTGACGCTACCAGCGCGATCATTCGCTACCGTGCCGCGCGATGAGCGCCGCCGTGATCCATACGAACCACGGGCCGATCGAGGTCGAGTTCTTCGACGACGACGCGCCGAAAACGGTCGAGAACTTCCGAAAGCTCGCCGGAGAGGGCTTCTACGAGGGCGTCATCTTCCACCGGGTGATCCCGGACTTCATGATCCAGGGCGGTGATCCCACCGGGACGGGCACGGGGGGTCCCGGCTACACGTTCGAGGACGAGTTCAACGACCACAAGGTCGAGCGCGGGGCGTTGGCGATGGCGAACGCCGGCCCCAACACGAACGGGAGCCAGTTCTTCGTGGTCACGACCGCGGCGGCTCCCTGGCTCGACGGCAAGCACACCGTCTTCGGACGGGTCACGGGCGGCATGGACGCGGTCGATTCGATCGAGAAGACCGAGACGAATGCCCAGGACAAGCCGCTTTCCGACGCGGTGATCGAGCGCGTCGAGCTCTCGTAGATCGACGTAATCCCTGTGTAAGCGCGGGCGTCCTGTGTAAGTGACGGGCGCCACTAGCCGCTAACCCGGCTGGTGAGGTTTCGTCTAAGTCTTCTCGGATAGGTCAGACAGACCACGGCTGGCCCTTGCGCCGCAGCGCAGGCCACAGCCATCGCCGCCATTTCCGTCTCACGAACCCGGGGGTATCGCCCGTGCTTGCAAACAAACGCTGGTTGTTCCTGTTAATGGCTGCACTTGCGCTCAGCCTCGGGGCGGCGAAAGGCGCCGCGTCGCTCGGCGCCTCCAAGGAGCTCGTCCGGCCTGCAAAAGCCGATCACGCTGCGGCGCGGAAGCTGCGCCGCGTCAGTCCTCTTCTCATCCGCCGCTACCGAACCAACGCCTGGCGCTGGCAGGCCGTAATGGGCAAGCCGCGGGCGCGCCATGCGGTCTGGCCGAACACGATCAGCACGATGCGCACGTGGCGCCGGACCGCCAGAAAGGCGTACATCGCCTTCACCCACCCGCCGCACAGAGGCGCTTGGCTCTGCATCCACCGCTTTGAGGGCTCGTGGCGCGATTCCGGCGATCCGTACTGGGGCGGCCTCCAGATGGACCGCGGCTTCATGAGCGGCTATGCGCCGCATCACCTGCTCCGCAGGGGCTGGGCCGACCGCTGGTCGCCTCTTGAGCAGATGTGGGTCGCGGAGCGTGCGTACCGCAGCGGCCGCGGGTTCTACGCCTGGCCGAACACCGCAAGGCTGTGCGGATTGATCTAAGGCGTTTTCGGGGATCATAGGTCGATGCCCCAGGAGCAGATCAGCGCGCTCCTCGAACAGGGGGAGGAGGAGGGTTGCCTCAACCTCTCCCAGTTCAGCGAGTTCGTCCAGGAGCACGATCTGGAGGACGAGCAGCTGGCGGCCCTGTACGAGGAGCTCGACGCGCGGCACATCGACCTCACCGACGACTGCGGCCGCAAGGAGTCCGAGTCCACGTACGTGAACGGCGACCTTGCCGTGGCGACGACCGACGCCCTGCAGCTGTTTCTGAACGAAGCCGCGCGGTGGCCGTTGCTGACCGCGGAGGAAGAGGTCGAGCTCGCAAAGGCGATCGAGCGCGGTGACGAGCGGGCGAAGGAGCGGATGATCAACTCGAATCTCCGGCTCGTCGTCTCGATCGCGAAGCGCTACCAGGGACACGACCTGCACCTGCTCGACTTGATCCAGGAGGGGATCATCGGGTTGATCCGCGCGGTCGAGAAGTTCGACTGGCGCCGCGGCTTCAAGTTCTCGACCTACGCGACTTGGTGGATCCGCCAGGCCGTCCAGCGGGGCGTCGCCAACAAGTCGCGCACGATCCGGATCCCGGTGCACATCGTCGAGCGCGAGCAGAAGATTCGCCGCGCCGAGCGCCAGCTGATCGCGGAGGACGAGCGGCAGCCGTCCGACGAGCAGATCGCCAAGCGCGCGAAGCTGCCCGTCAAGCAGGTCCGCGAGGTCAGGCAGGCCGCGCGCGCGGTCACGAGCCTCGACAAGCCGGTGGGCGCCGAGAACGAGAGCACCCTCGGCGAGCTCGTCCCCGGCCACGAGGCAACGCCGGAAGAGGAGGTCACCTACAGCCTTCAGGAGCAGGCGCTTCGAAACGCGGTCGCGGAGCTCCCCGACCGCGAGCGCCAGGTCGTGAAGCTCCGCTACGGCCTGAACGGCGACAGCGACCCGAAGTCGCTCGAGGCGATCGGCCGGGAGCTCGGCTTGACCCGCGAACGCGTCCGTCAGATCGAGGCCGCCGCCCTGGAGCGCCTGGCCGTCAACCGCGAGCTCGACGCCGTCTCGGACGCCGCCTAGCCGACCCTGAGCCCGTCCCCGAGGGGCGTGTCGGGGGTCTGACCCCAAATTGGCCCGGGGACACGTCCCCGGCCGGACAAGAAGCGCGGCGTTTGCAGGCGTTCGTCCGGCCGGGGCGTGTCCGGGGTCTGACCCCCGACACGGCTCCTCGGGCTAGCCCTCGGGCTCGTTCGGGTCTTCCTCGCCGGCGAGCTTCAGCGAGCCTTCGAGGGCGTTCGCGAAGTGCTTCTGCTGGATCGGCGTCGCCCAGTCGACGAGCTCCTGGAGCCCCGGCAGGTTCGCCCGCTCGTTCATCTTCCCGACGATCTGCCAGTGGCCGACCTCGGCCGCCTCGGCCATCGTCAGGAACTCGAATCCGTCGAGATCGTCAGCGTCGGAGCCGAGATACGTCTGCATCATCTCGGTCGCTTCCTGCTTCGTCTCGCGGGCCTTGTCGAGGATCGCGGTCTTCTTGCCGTCGAGCTGGCCGGCGAGCTCCGTCGTCCGCTCCTCGGTCTCAACGGCCTCCTGCTTCATCCGCTGCAGCTGTTGCTTCAGGTCATCGTCCATCGTCAGACCCGCGACCTTGTCCGTCGCGCCCTGGGCCGCCTGCGCCAGCCCGAGCACCTCGGCGACCTTGCTCTCGATGTTCGTCAACTCCGCCATGCTTCGTCCTCCTTCGTCGTTTGCAAATCGCTACCCGCAGTGGCAGGGATCAATCGCGCCGGTGACGGGCGGAGTGCTCAGCCCACTTCGCGCTCGCCGACACCGCCGACGAGCTCTTCCGCGCGGGATCGTCGGGCGAGCGGCGGCGTTTCGAGCCCGGCGTCTTCGCCCAATCCCGTCAACAGATCGCCGACGGCGTCTTCGCTGCTCCGCCGCGCTTCCCAGCCCAGCTCCTCGCGCGCGCGCGTCGAATCCAGGAGCGGCGTCTGCAGCGCCAGATCGAGCCAGCCGACGTCGGACGGCTGCAGGTGGAGCCTGAACGTCAGCTGCGCGGCCCACCGCGCCGCAGCCGTCGGCACCGGCAGCTTTCGCACTCCCAGGATCCTGGCGAGCCGGTCCGGGTCGAGGACCGGCTCCGCCGCGATGTTGAACGCTCCGCGCACGTCTCCCCGTACGGCCAGGCGGTAGGCCTCGCCGACGTCGTGCGAGTGCACGGCCTGGAATCGGAGCCCGGGGATGTCGGGCACGACCGGGATGTGCCGGGCGAGGAGCGGCGGGAAGAGGGGCCCGATGAAGAGCCGGCGCTGTCCGGCTGCGGACTCGCGCTTGAAGATCAACGCCGGTCGCAGCCGGATGACGCGTATCTCCCGGCGTTCACGTTCGAAGCGATCCAGGGTGCGCTCGACCGCCGCCTTCTGCCGCGAGTAGTACGAGGTCCGGATGCCGGTCGTCGGCCACTGCTCGTCCACGGTGCGACTCTTGGGCCCCGGTGAATACGCGCCGACCGACGATGCGTAGACGAGCGACGGGACGCCCGCCTCCACGACGGCGCGAAAGACCCGCTCCGAGCCGCCGACGTTGACACGGTCCAGGTGTGCGAGGTCGCGGCCTGGCTGGATCAGCCAGGCGAGATGGACGACGGCGTCCGCGCCGCGGAACACCGGGGTGAGGTCGTCGGCCGCGCAATCGGTGGCGACGAACTCCGTCTTCGGAAACTCGATCGTCGGAGAGCGTCGGGCGACGCCCACGATCGACTCGACGTCGTCATCTCCCGCGAGCGCATCGAGCAGGCTCGTGCCGACGTTCCCGGTGGCCCCGACGACGACGACCCTCACGAGGCCGCCTCGACGATCCCGAGCTCCTCGACGAGCGTGAAGAACGCGGCCGCGTAGGGAGAGTCCTCGGTGCGGCGACGGACGTCGTCCCAGTCGACCTGTTCGCGCACCGGACGGGCCATCTGGACGACGCTCTCGTAGTCCAGCTCGTGCTCGCGCAGCGCGGCGAGCTTCGTCACGAACACGTCCTCGAGCGACATCACCAGCATCGGCACCGCGTACACGTTCAGCTCCTGTGCCCGCGCGAAGACCTCGTCCTCGACCGGCTGGCCCGACGGCTCGAAGATCAGGTCGACCAGCACCTCGCCGTCGAATGCCTTGTAGAGCCATCCTTCCGGCGGCCGCTCCGTCTTCAGTCCCGCGCCAGCGAGCACCCCGAGCGCACGCTCGGCGTCCGGCTGCTTCAACATCAGATCGAGGTCGTGGCCGGACTCCGGCCCGCCGTGCGCCCAGATGGCGAGCCCGCCCCCCAGCAGGAACGGGATCTCGGCGTCCCGCAATAGGGCGGCGACCTTCTTCAGCGTTTCGAGGAGCTCCTCGAACGGCGTCTCGGCCTCAGGCACGCCTACGCGTTACCCGGGCCCGAGCATGTCAATCGCTCCGCTTGAATGCCGGTCGATGGCGAGGCCGATTCGCGTTGCGGCAGCCGGTGACATCCACTGCAGCCCCGAGAACCGGGCGCGGCTCGAGCAGGAGTTCGCGCGAGTCGAGGGCGAGGTCGATCTGTTCCTCCTCGCCGGCGACTTGACGACGTTCGGCGAGCCGGAGGAGGCCGAGGCGCTGGCCGAGATCTGCCGCGGCCTCAGTGCGCGCGTGGTCGCGGTGCTCGGCAACCACGATTGGCATGCGAACCGCGTTCCCGAGGTCGTCGCCTCGCTCGAGGCAGCGGGCGTAACCCTGCTCAACCCGGGTTGGACGACCTGCGAAGTCGACGGCGCGAGCGTCGGCGTCGCAGGCGCGAAGGGGTTCGTCGGCGGTTTTCCCGACTCACAGCTGCCTGATTTCGGGGAGCCGATTCTGCGGCAGGTCTACCGGGACACGACGGCCGAGGTCGAGGCGATCGGAGCCGGCCTGACCGCGATCGAGCGCTGCGACTACCGGATCGCATTGCTTCACTACGCTCCGACGACGACCACGCTGGAGGGCGAGCCACGGGTCATCTGGGCGTTCCTGGGCACCGACCGAATGGCCGCGCCGCTCGACGAGCATCGTCCCGACGTCGTCCTCCACGGCCACGCGCACAGGGGGACGTTCGAGGGCTACGTGGGCGACGTCCCGGTCTACAACGTCGCCGTCGAGGTGATGCAGCGGCCGTTCTTCGTCTTCGAGCTCACCGACGGAAGCCTGAAAACGGTCGCCTAGGTCCCGACGACCTGGACGATCCAGCGGCGGTCGCGCTCGCGATCGAGCTCGAGGAAGAGCACGCGCTGCCACGTCCCGAGGCAGAGCTCGCCGTCGCGGACCGGGATCGACTCCCCGGCCGTGCCAAGCAGCATCGCCATGCAGTGCGAGTGGCCGTTGCCGAAGTCCATGTCCTCGGGACAGATGTTCTCGGTGCGCCGATCCCAGTCGTCATGCGCGTAGTACGCGTCGCTTGGAATCAGCCGCTTGAGCATGTTCGCGAAGTCGTCCAGGAAACCGCTCTCGAACTCGTTCACGCGCACGCAGCACGTCGTGTGCGGTGAGTAGACACACGCGATCCCGTCGATGACGCCGCTCTCGCGGACCGCGTCGGTGACTTCCTCGGTGATGTCGCGGACGGACAAGCCGCCGCTCGTTCGAAGCTGCGTCTCGTGCTGGAAGACCTTCATCGATCGCTCACCCTCCGGTAGTCGGCGGCCGCGGAAGCGCGGGCATGCCTATTTTGCGGGTTCGGAGCGAATCAGTAAATGCCGAACCGTCGGGGGCGGTTAGTAGCCGCCGCCGCCGCTCGTGTCGGTCTCCATCTCCGTCTCGGTCTCGGAGGTCGTCGTCCCCTCGGTCGCGGTCGGGGCGGCGCCGCCTGCCGAGCCGACGGTGATCTCGCCCTCCATTCCCTCCTGCCGGTGACCGTCGACCGGGCAGTACATCTCGTACTTCCCGGCCTTGTCGAAGGAGACCTCGATCGCCGCCGACTGGCCCGGCTCGATGTCCTCGGTCTCCTTCTCGTCACTGCCCTCGACCTCGAGCGCGTGCGCGGTTGAGCCCTTGTTGACGGCCTTGAACTCGTACGTTCCGGGCTTCTCGAGCGACACCGCGCTCGGCGTCAGCTTGTACTCCGTCTCGTCGATCGTGATCGTCTTCACAACCGAGCCGGACCCCGAGGTCGATGTCGATCCGGCCTCGCTCTCCGAGCTCCCGCTACCGCCGCCGCAGCCAGACGCTACCGCGACCACGACGACGGCAACGGTTCCGAGCAAGGGGAGCCGGTGGAGCTTCATACGGGCTGGTATACGCAAAGGCGGTTCATTCGGTTTTCGCGCTAGTCTCGCCGAGCTGGGCCCGTAGCTCAGCTGGTCAGAGCAGCGGACTCATAATCCGTTGGTCCCTGGTTCGAATCCAGGCGGGCCCATTGAGGAAGCCGCTGTAAAAAAGCGGCTTCCTCTTCGGTCCAGCGCTTGCAATCTTTGCTCAACGCTAGTGTGGCCAACGCAGAGGGCAACAGGACTCCGCTCTGCCGCTTACGTCTCGGCGTTCGCGCCACGCCCAAGTCTGAACCGCCACGCCCAGGTGCGCCACTTGAGGTTGTGCCCCTTGCTCCGCCGAACCAGCCGAACGCCGACTCTTTCGGTCAGTTCCCTTTGGGCTCGCCGCTCGGCAACACCCTCAGCCTCATACGATCCTGTGGTCGGACTCATCTGCTGCTCCTCTCTCGACGAGGCAAGAGCACCCGGGCGGGTCCTCCTGGCACTCAGGCCCGGTGTGGCAGTCGGAGAGGATTCGGAGCCTCGACGGCTTCCGCGCTAGGTCTATGCGCTCAGCCAGCATACACGGATTTGTGCGCGGAGTTACAAGTTTCGCTGGGTTGCTTGCACACCTTTCACAGAGGGCGAAGTCGTCCCCTTACGTCGGGTGGCGCCGCCGGCCCTGGATCAGCGCGTGGTTGAGCATCGTTTCAGCGTCGTCCTCACGCACGACGACGACGATCCTGTTCCAGACACCGGGATAAACAACCCGCTCGCTGTACATCTGGGTACGGAAGCGTTCCTTGTAGAGGCCGGGGAGTGCGTCGCCTTCGCCGTACATACGCCGGCCGCCGTCGCTTCCCCGGATGACTGCGACGAGCTCGCGTGACTCCTCGTAGTCGTCAGCTGCGACGAACTCGGCCAGCGGCTGCTGTGGGGAGCCACTGCTCAGGAAAGCGACGACGTACTTTCGGTCGCGCCCCCATTTGTTCCCGCGAGTCGCTTCGCCCAGGCCAATGTGAACGGCGCCCTCAGCGCGCGTCGTGCCGATGAAGACACGGTAGCGCGCGTAGCGCTCCCGTGTATCCGGCCACTGATACGACTGCCCCTCGCGCTCCCGCACGAGCCGCCATTCTTCTGGGAGATCGGCCGTCCGTCCGCCATCCAAAGCCGTCGCCTTGCCAGAGGTGCCATCACCACCAGTGGGCTTGATGGTCGGATTGTGGAAGCCTGCGTGTGCGAGCTGAAGGAGAAGTGGGCCCAGTTCCCGATCTGGAACGTGTTGCAGGGTGACCGTGAATGGGGACATAGCCTCTCTCCTAGAGTGCTAACGTAGAAAAACGTATCTTTGTAAAACTACGTTGTCAAGAAGTCTGCTACACTCCGAGGCGCGCGAAGTCCCCACACGGAAGCCGTCGAGGCTCCGAGATTCCCTCTTCGACTGTCACACCGGGCCTTAGTGCACTTGGAGGACTAAAGGGCCGGTTCTCCGTCCTGAATCGTGACAGTGAGGAGAATCAGATGCATGCCACCGTTAGACGTTACGAGGGTGTCGACCAGGGTCGCACCGACGAGCTGACCAAGAAAGTCGACGAGAGCCTGCTGCCCCGCCTGAGCAAGTTGCCGGGTTTCGAGGGCTACTACCTCATCGAGGCCGGCAACGGCGTCATGAGCTCGATCGGCTTCTTCGAGTCTTCGGCTCAGGCCGACGAGTCGACTCGTGTAACAGCCAACTGGGTGCGCGACGAGAAGCTGGAGACGGCACTTCCGAATCCGCCGAAGATCACGGGCGGAGAGGTGATCGCGCACAACAAGAACGGATTCGCTCGGGCGTAGCATTCGGAACCGCTCGATGTAGAAGGGAAGGGCCCGCAGTTGCGGGCCTTTTCTTTTGCTGCATCGCAGCGCCGGCGCTAACGCGTGGCGGCGGCGCCGGGATCGGCCCGCCCTTCGCGGTTTGCTCCCGAACTCGCGTCGCGGTCCCGGGGAGGGCCGCCGTGCCAGTCGAGGCACAGAACCGTGGCATCGTCGCGTAGCTGGCCGCCACTGGCCTGGATGACCGCCTGAGTGAGGTGCTGCACAGCCTCGCGGGGATGCATGTCAGTGCTCTCGGCGAGGATGGCGGCGATGTTCATGCGCTCGGCGTCGCGCTCCAGCATGCCGTCGGTCAGGAAAATCAGCCGGTCGCCGACATCCAGTGACAGCGACTGCACGCGGTGACCTTCTCCCGGCCGCAGCCCAAACGGGGGGTCAGCCTCCAAGGGAACCTGATCGACGCGCCCGGACCGAAGCCGTAGCGGCGGGGGATGGCCGGCGTTGACGATGCCGACCGTGGCTGTCGGTAGGTCGATCCGCACGACCAGCCCGGTGACGAACTGGCTCTCGCCAGCCTGCTCGGCCAGAGCATCATTCGCCAGCCGCGCCTGCTCGGCCAGCTCGACCCCCCGGCGGCGGGCGTTGCGCAGGCCCCCGACCAATACCGTGGCCAACAGGGCGGCATCCATCGTGTGACCCATCGCGTCGGTCATCGACACATGCAGCGTGTCTCGCTCCAGGGAAAAGTCGAAGGTGTCACCGCCGATCTCACCGGCCGGCTGCAGCCAGGCGGCGAGCGTGAACTGGCCCGCCTCGCAGGTAAAGGCACCGGGTAACAACCGATGCTGGATCTCCGCCGCCAGCGACAGCGGCACCGAACGCTGGCCCCACTCGAAGAGATCGGTGTACCGGCGGTTCGCAATCACCACGTACGCCAGGAAATGCGCCGCCAGTGCGACATCGGCCACCGTTTGGTCAAGCGGGAAGTCCTCCAGCCCCAGCTCCAGAACGCCGACCGCTTCACCGCGGCTGGTCACCGGCGCGAACAAGCGTGCGCCGCTATCCTCCGCGATCACCTCGACGGCCTGGGCGGCCAGCGCCCGGCCGTGCGGCGTCCCAGACAACGGCACGCGCTCCGCGGTCTCCTTCCCCTGCAGCCGCAGCGCCCCCTTCCCACCCGAGTGGCCCAGTCTTATCAGCGACCGCCCACTGAAGTCGGCGATCAGAAAGCTGACCTCGCGCGCGCCGATCGCCTCTGCCAGCGCGGCGGCGAGCACATCGACCGCCGCAACGGGCGGCGCCGCCTCGACCGCCGCCAGCAACGAGCTCAGGTTCAAAGGCGATTGCCGGCTCTGACCCACGTCGCCCTAACCTAGCGCGGTCGTTTACCAAACATCGAGTCGTCTCGTCTTCCTTGCGTAGCTCATCGATACTGAATCGGCGGAAGGTAAAGCGCCCTCGACGAGCAGGAGCTCGGACGTTTCCTCGCAGCCTTGCCGGCGCCCTGGCGGCTCTTCTTCGAGTACCTCGCTACAGCGGTCTCCGGGTCGGCGAGGCGATCGAGCTCAGGTGGACGGTGCCGGGGTGGGCAACGGTGGGCAACCAAAGCCACGGAGACCGACCGAACCGAGGGCGAGGCGGCAGCCGCCGAAAGCCCGCGTTTTCGACTTGTCGAGCCGGATCAACCAGACGTGCCGAGCGGCCGAGAGGGCTGCGGCTAGCTCATAATCCGTCGCGCCCTGGTTCGAATCCAGGCGGGCCCACTGAGGAAGCTTCTGCTCAACCCTACAGGCGGGTAACGCAGAGGCTGTCCAGCGCGACGACCGCCTCGCCGAGTGTCGATACCTCGACCCCCTCCCGCCGCTCGCATGGACGTGGGTGTCCGAGTCGGTTGACCCAGATGGCCTGAAGGCCCGCAGAGAGTGCACCGTCGATGTCGCGATCCAAACTGTCGCCGAGCATCACCGCCTGTTCGTGCGGCTCCGCCAGTCGGGACAACGCGTAACGGAAGATCGAGGCGTCGGGCTTTCCACGGCAATAGTCCGACGTCGGCGCCGATGACCACAGCTGACGTGCGTGCGCACGGGCAGCGGCGACGGGGCCGACAGGGTTAGCCAGGCGATGGTCGACCGTTTCTGCAAAGGCGGCCGTGGCGTCGAACGCGGCCGCCGCTGCCGACTGCTCTTCGATCAGCGTCTCGTCGAGGTCGAGGAGAAGAGCGATGTTCATTCACGCGAATGATCGTCGCGCCGGCGGGCGTCGGCGAACAGGCGTGTCCTCACCGCTCCTGACCGCCGCGATTAGGATCGCTGCGAATCGACCCGAAGCCGCGCCCGAGCGCACGCTTCCCGAATCGCTCAGGAGACACGATGAAGATCTTCAACCTCTACGGCGACGACTGGGACGAGACCCGGGACCGCCACGGCTGGCGTATCAAGGAGGCATTCGTCGGCCACCACATCGGCAGCGGGCTGATCGGCGCGAGCATGGCCGAGGTCGAGCCCGGGAACAAGCTCTGGCCCTATCACGCTCACCACGCGAACGAAGAGTGGGTAATCGTGCTGGGAGGCGAGCCGACGCTTCGCACTCCCGAAGGCGAGCAGGACCTGAAGGAGGGCGACGTCGTCTGCTTCCCGCGCGGCAAGGACGGCGCCCATCAGATCATCAACCGCACCGACTCGACGATCCGTGTGCTCATGCTGTCGTCGATGGTCGGACCCGACCTCATCGAGTACCTCGATACGGGGAAGGTCTACGCAACGAGTGTCGCGGGCGAGCCGATCATGCTCGCTCGGCCGGGGCCCACCGTCGGCTACTGGGAGGGCGAGGAATAGCCGGACGGCTCGTCAGCGACAGAGTCGATTCGTGGCTTCGATCAGCGATGCCGAGGCACCCGGCAGGTTATCCGCGAGGTAGCACCAAGACGCGCGTTGGAGCGGAAAGAGACGACGAGATGCATAGACGCCGCTCGGCGCGAAGAGGAGCGTCCCTGGAAGGGCCGTTGCCTTTGGCCCACGCCAGGTCACGCCGAGCCTGATCGAATTCCGAGGTCTTCTCGATGACGGAACCGATGCTCGCTCGAAGGCAAGCTCCAGGGCGGCGAAGATGTTCCCATTGGCGTAGCGCAGCAGCCGCGAGCGATAGCGGACTCCGACCGGCGCTGTCGGCGGAAGCTGTCGGAGCGGTAGCCGGGCGAAGGGTGAGAGCAGCCTCGTGGCGGCTTCGCCGAGTCGCGAGCAGTTGAAAACGGGCCCCTGCCGATCGAGGCAGAGCACGTGCGACGAGACGTAGTAGCGGCCGGGGACCGCAGGGAGGCCGCCGATGAAGGGATACATCCGAATGTAACCGCCGCTCGGCGTGGCGGCGGGTCTACCGCGGAGGAGGGCGAGGTCACTGCGCGGGCCCGTAGGGCTGAGCGGGATCGCATACCAGGCGCCGTGGGCACCAACGCCCACAAGTCGCTCGAACTCGCCTCCTGCGGTCGCACCCGAGACGAAAATCAGCGCGAAGGCCAGGAGGAGCGTGACGAGAATGCGGCACGGCATACGCGGATGACCACACTACGCGAGCGACTGCTGTCGCTTGCCTCCGCGACCGCGGCGACGGACACTTCATCCGTGCCCGAACTCCTCACAGGCTTGGCGCCGGGGATGGTGTTCGCGCTGCCCTGGATTCTCGCGGCGGTCTGGGTCTGCTACCGAGGCGGGTGGAGTGTGCTGTGGTCGGAGAACGGAAAGGAATTTTCGACGCAGGCGACAAGGCTCGGCGGGTTCGGGCACCGCTGATGAAGGATCGATCGGAGGAGGGGAGTACGACGGACGCAACGGCGGAGTTCTTCGACGAACTGGGCGAGCGCGGGCACGAGCCGGTCCTCGAGAAGACGACGGGGACCCTCCGTTTCGACCTCACCGAGGGCGAACGCACGACGCGATGGCTGGTCGTGATCGACAAAGGGGACATCGCGGTCTCCCACCGGAACGCGAAGGCCGACTGCGTCGTCCGGACAAGCAAGGCCGCATTCGACGGGATCGCGAGCGGCGCCGCCAATCCGTTCGCGGCGCTATTGCGCGGGGCGATCAGCATCGAAGGCGATCAAACCCTGATCCTGCCCTTCCAACGTCTTTTCCGAGGACGGCCGAGGGCCGAAGCATGAACGACGATCTCGTCAAAATCCTCGACGGCAACACGTTCGTCGTCAGCGACTCGCGTGGAGACATCGAGGCCTCGCTCACGGATCCAACCGGCCTGTTCTCGTACGACAGCCGCTTTCTCTCCAGATGGGTGCTGACCGTCGACGGTGAGAGATTGAATCCGCTCTCGGTCGACGACCTGCAGTACTTCGAGTCGCGCTTCTTTCTCGTGCCCGGGACCGGCACCGTGTACGTCGACGCAAAGCTGTCTGTGATCCGCCGGCGCGCAGTCGGCGACGGGTTCCACGAGGAGCTGACGATCCTCAACCACGACGAGGAGCCGGTCGACCTGGTGGTCCGGATCGAGGCCGGAAGTGACTTCGCCGACCTCTTCGAGGTCAAGGATGCGCTCGACAAGAAGGGGCGCTACCTCGCGCGCGTCGAAAAGGGGCGACTCGTTCTCGGCTACCAGCGTGAGACATTCGGCCGTGTCACCACGATCTCGGCGACGGCACCGGCCGAAATCGACGAACACGGCCTGAGCTTCTCCGTTCACATCGAGCCCCACGAGCAATGGGCGACGGATCTCGACGTGGTCACCGCGGCGGGGGCGGGCGGAACCTACACCCGCCCGAAGTACGATCGCGGCGAGCGGCGGGCGCGACCGAACATGGAGCGCAGCCTCGAGCGATGGCTCGCGGACGCACCACGTCTCGAATCCGACTCGGATGCGTTGAAGGCGACCTATCGGCGCAGCCTCGTCGACCTCGCCGCTCTCCGTTTCTCGCCGCCTGTCGCGGGAGGGAAGAGCTTGCCGGCGGCCGGCCTCCCGTGGTTCATGACGATGTTCGGACGAGACAGCATCATCACGAGCCTGCAGGCACTCCCCTTCACGCCGGAGCTCGCAGCGACAACGCTTCACGTGCTCGGCGATTGGCAGGGCAGCCGCCGCGACGACTTCCGCGACGAGGATCCGGGCCGCATCCTCCACGAACTGCGCTACGGCGAGCTGACGGCGTTCGAGGAGCGCCCGCACTCGCCGTACTACGGATCCGCGGACGCCACACCCCTCTACGTCGTGCTCCTCGACGAGTACGAACGCTGGTCCGGTGACAGGCGCCTCGTCCGGGGGCTCGAGCGTGAGGCGAGAGCGGCGCTGAACTGGATCGACGAGTACGCCGACCTGATGGGAGACGGGTACGTCTGGTACCAGCGCAGGAACGAGGAGACGGGCCTCGAGAACCAGTGCTGGAAGGACTCGTGGGACTCGATCTCCTACCGCGACGGCCGTCTTCCCGGCTTCCCCCGCGCGACCGCCGAACTGCAGGGCTACGCGTACGACGCGAAGATGCGGGGCGCACGTCTCGCACGCGAGATCTGGAAAGACCCGGAGTACGCCGCGGAGCTGGAGCGCCAAGCGGGCGACCTCAAGCGACGGTTCAATCGCGACTTCTGGGTCGAGGACGGCGAGTACTTTGCGCTCGCCCTCGACACCGAGGGGAACCAGGTCGACGCGCTCACGTCGAACAACGGCCACCTGCTGTGGAGCGGCATCGTCGACAAGTCGAAGGCCAAGGCCGTCGTCGGCCACCTGATGGGGCCGAGGCTCTTTTCCGGTTGGGGGATACGCACGCTCGCCGAGGGCGATGGGCGGTACAACCCGATCGGTTACCACGTCGGGACCGTCTGGCCGTTCGACACCTCGTTCGCCGCCTGGGGCCTCCGGCGGTACGGGTTCAAGAAAGAGGCCGCCGTGGTCGCCGGCGGAATCCTCGACGCCGCAGAGGTCTTCAACGGGCGGCTCCCGGAGGCGTTCGGAGGTTACGAGCGGGGCGTGACCAAGTACCCGGTGCAGTATCCGACGGCATGTAGCCCGCAGGCGTGGTCGACCGGAGCGCCGCTGCTCTTGCTGCGGACGATGCTCGGCCTCGAGCCGGTCGGCGACAACCTCGTCATCGACCCCCTCCTGCCGGACAGCATCGGCATCGTCGCGCTGTTCGACATCCCGGGGCGCTGGGGCCGCGTCGATGCGTTCGCCCGTGGCAGGGAACAGCTCGAAACCGGTCCCGTGCCCCGGCGGCCACGCGGTCGGTCGGGACGCTAGGCATCCGTGCGTCCGCACGACCGCTGAGCCGGGTCGTTTAGGGTCGGCGAGTGACCGAGGAGACGCCGCCGAGACCCCCGGCGACGAGGTCGTCCGCGTCGGCGAAGCAGTTCACGCCGGCGAGGTCTCGGTTGCGTTCAGGCCGGGCCCGACCGTGCTCGCGAAGGTCGGCGGCAAGCTGCTCGACATCGCCGAGGCGAGCCAGGTCCCGATGGAGCACGGCTGCCGGATGGGAATGTGCGGCTCGGATCCGGTCCGCATCCTCGAGGGCGAGGAGAACCTGTCCGAGATGCGCTCGGCCGAGCGGCGAACGCTCAAGCATCTCGGCCTGGGCGCCGGCTGTCGGATGGCGTGTGTCGCGAGGGTGCAAGGACCCGTCGTCGTCGACCCGCGGCCGGCACCGGAGGAGCCGTTCGGGCTGGAGGACGACGCGCTCAGCGACCGGCGATCGTGGTCGACGACGCTCTCGAGCAGACGATTCGCCGGGTCGTCGTCGTCGGCGCGGGGGTCGCGGGGGTGACGGCGGCCGAGGAGATCCGGCGAGCCCTGCCGAACGCCGAGCTGACGCTGGTCGGCGACGAGCCGTATGCGTTCTACAACCGGATGGCGATCACCCGGCTCGTCTCCGAGTCCGCATCGATCGACAGCCTCTACCTCAACCGGCGTGACTGGGCGGAGTCACGTCGCATCGACTACCGGCGCGGGTTACCGCGACGGTGATCGACCGCGCCGACCGCGAGGTCCGCGCCCCGCTTCAGACGCGACACGTCAGACGATGATCACGTCGCCCTTCGCGGTGGAGATGCGCGCTTCGCGGATCCCTTCGCGACCGGGGACAAAGCGAAGCGGTAGATCGTGCGGGCCGAGCCAGTCGAGCATCTCGGTCTCGTCGCCGCTGATCGTCAGTTCGGAGAACTCGCCCGGGGAACAGGTGTGTCCGACGCGCTCGTACATCGCTTGCCACCGACCGACCCTGTCGCCGTTGTTCGGGTAATCGATGAAAAAGGGGAGATGCGGTGGCCCCGAGACGGTTCGCCATCCGCGGAGCGTCCCGTCACCATGCGCGATCGTGTAGTCGACGATCTCGATTCCGAGCCGCTCCGAAACGTCGTCGAGATCGTCGACGCGGACTGCCCAGGCGAAGACTCCGTAGCCCGTGGCTTGCCGGGCGAGCACTCGCCGCCCGACCTCGGTCGTCTCAGCCAGGGCGCGATCCTCGATCGCGAGGAACTCGAGGTACGTCGGAGGCTTCAAGGGCACGTTGTGGTTCCGCGTCCCTGCAAACAGATGGAGTGCGCCGCGCTCCGAGCCCAGTCCGTGCTGCTCTCGAAGGGCGGTCGCCGTCTCCTCGGCGTCGCGCGCGAGCATCACGACGTGATCGATGACCATGCCCAACATCTACTCCTCGGCACAGGTGATGTGCGGCTCCCTGTCGCCGCCTAGTAGCCGTTGACGCTGCCGATCCGCACGCCGAGCGCGAGACCGGCAGCGCGCAACAGCGTCGCGCCCCGCTTCAGAAACCGGTCGCCGCGCTTCGCGTCCCGTACGGCCGCCTCGAGCTTGCCGCTGTCGTTCGTCTGCATGTCGATCCGTGCCTGGACGCCCTTCCGCGTCGCCGTGAACCCCCGGAGCGCAAGCGCCTTGCCTCGCCGCTCGGCGGTGGTCGAAGCAGGAGTCCGACGCAGTTGCGCCAGCGTGCCGCGGAGCGCCGCACGAAGCTCCGTCGTCGCCGGCAGCTCGCGGATTCGGGCGACACCGTCGAGGAAGACGGTCTTGACCGAGGCCCGTTCCGCGGCTCGGTCTGAGGACCCGCAAGCCGCGAGGAGCAGAGCTGCCGCGGCAACTGCGCATCCCTTCGGCAGATGGAAGGACCTCGTCGTCATCCTCAGAGGATCGCTGATGTCCAGCGCCGACGGCATGCTGGGCTGGTGGCGGAGCCGCAGTCGCCGAACTATCCGAGCGCGCGCGTGATCGCGGAGCTGGCCCGGGAAGCTCAGCTGCAACAGCTGCAGAGCATCGAGGCGCTCGACAGCAAAGCGGCGACCCTGATCGGGTTCGCAGGCGTCCTCCTGGGCCTCGTGTTCAGCGCCTCGATCGCGACGCGGCACTGGAACACTGCGCTGACGGTAGGTGTGATCCTGCTCGCCGTCGGGATCGGCGGTCTACTGCTCCTTCTCTTTCCGAGGCGCTACCGCTACAACCCCAACATCGTGGCCCTCACGCGCGGTTACCTCGACCATCCGGAGGAGGAGACGCTCAAGGTGACGATCGAGTCGATTGAGCAGGCGCTCGTCTCCAATGCCGACGTCCTCAAGTGGAAGGTTCGCTTCCTGAACGGCTTCGCGACGCTGGCCGTGGTGGCGATCATGCTCATCGCGGGAAGCCTGCTGTACGCTGTGACATGACGATGATGAGCCCCGCAAAGCTCTTGGAACGCCTCGTCCACGGCAACGGCGATGCCGCCGCGGACGTTCATACCGAGACCCCGAAAGAGGTTCTCGAGGCGCTCGAGTGGTCCGACGCCGACTCTGGCCGCGATCTGGTCGAGAAGGCGAATGGGCTCGAGAACGACGCCCAGCAATAGCCGCGGTGTCGAACGTGAGTCGGCCCCTCGTCGGCATCACGACCTATGTCACGCCCGCCAGGTGGGGTCAATGGGACATGGACGCGGCGCTCGTTCCGGCTCAGTACGTCGAGGCCGTCGAGCGGACCGGCGGACGGCCGCTGCTCGTGCCGCCGATGGGTGAGGGTCTCGAGGACACGCTCGACGCGCTCGACGGGCTGATCTTCTCAGGCGGCGCGGACCTCGACCCGGACACCTACGACGCCGAGCCTCATCCGGAGACCACCGGGGTCGTCCCGGAGCGCGATGACGCCGAGCTCGCGTTGCTGAATGCGGCGCTCGAACGCGACATGCCGGTGCTCGCCATCTGCCGCGGAAGTCAGGTGCTGAACGTCGCGCTAGGTGGCGACCTCGTCCAGCACCTGCCCGAGGTGGTCGGCGACGAGAAGCACAAGCACACGCCCGGCGTGTTCGCCGACCACGACGTCGACGTCGCGCCTGCCACGCGCCTGGGATCGCTGCTCGGCGATCGCGCCCCCGTGAAGTCGCATCACCACCAGGGGTTCGGCCGGCTCGGCGAGGGACTTGTCGAGGCTGCGTGGGCGGAGGACGGGACGATCGAGGCGGTGGAGGACCCCCTGCGGCGCTTCACGCTCGGCGTGCTCTGGCACCCGGAGGCGGGCGAGGATGTGAAGCTGTTCGAGGAGCTGGTGCGAGAGGCCGCGGAGTACCGCGCTAGCCGTTCGCCGCTGGGCTCAGCGGCGGCAGCTCCTCGGGCGTAGGCGAAACCGGAGGAGCGGGCTCGCCCGGCGGCCGCAGGAGCGGCTCGCTGACCGGCGGCGCCTCGACTGGAGTCAGCGGGAGCGGGGGCGGAGCGGGTGTCGGCTTGGGCGCCGGTTCCACAGGAGTCTCGGCGGTCGTCGCCGCAGCCTGGGCTACCGCTTCGGCGACGGCGGAGGTGACGCGGCGCTCGATCTCCAGCTGGAAAATCGCGCTCTGGGCCTGGACGCGAAAGCGGAAGGCCCGGCCTTCGCCGATCACGTAGCCGATGAGGACGCCGAGCAGTGCGCCGACGATGATCGTGGCGACGCCGAAGCCCGGGGGCACGCCCCAGACCGTCTTCAACGGAGTCAGCGGGATCGAGCCGACGAACACGCCGAAGATGCCGCCGGCCACCGCGCAGCCCACACGGACCGTGTCGGCCTTGCGGAGAAGCTGGTCCGCGAAACGCTCGATGATCTTCGGGTCGTAGCCCGCGCCGCTCATGCCTTCTTGATCGGCGGGCGGGCCGTCAGGCTTGAGGCATTGCGTGTTCAATAACCCGATGCTTCTCGCGGCCCTCTTCGACGACGGTGGCCCGACGGCCGCCGACCCGGCGCAGGCATAGGCGGAATGCGGCTCCGCCGGCGATCCGAGGGACCTGTGCCGGTGCGGCGGATCCTCGTCGGCACGGATCAATCGGAGACGGCCACCCGGGCTGTGCGCTGGGCGGCCGAGATGGCCGAGCGCTACGGCGCCGAACTGCTCGTGACCCAGTCCGTTCGCGACGGTGTGGATCGAGCGACGATTCAGCGTGAGCTCGCCGAGTACACCGCTCAGGTCGCCGGCCCCGACGCGAGGATCGTCGTCCGCGAGGGGAACGATCCTGCGCTGGAGATGGTCGACATCGCGAAGGAGGAGGACATCGACGTGATCGTCGTGGGGAGCGTCGGGATGAGCGGCCGGAAGGAGTTCCTGCTCGAGAACATCCCGAACCGGGTCTCGCACAACGCACCCTGCACGGTCGTGATCGTCAAGACCCAGCTCAAGGGCGGTAAGCGGTGACCCAGGCCGAGGTCGAAGGGAGTCTCCTCGGCCGGGCGACGCGTGTCGCCTCGGTGTTCGCGAAGTACGGCCTCCGCGAGACCCGTGGCGGCGACGACGCGCCGGAGGTGCGCGCGCGCCGACTGCGCGACGCGCTCGAGGAGCTCGGCCCGACCTACGCGAAGCTCGGCCAGATCCTCTCGACCCGGCCCGACCTGCTGCCCCCTGAGTTCGTCGCCGAGCTCGCATCGCTCCAGGACGATGTCGCGCCGCTGACGGAAGCCGAGGTCGTGGGGGTGATGGAGGAGGAGCTCGGCGTGCCCTGGGAGGACGTCTTCGCATCGATCGACCCACAACCGCTCGCGGCGGGGACGATCGGCCAGGTGCACACGGCGACGCTCGAAAGCGGCGAGCGCGTGGTGGTCAAGGTGCAGCGGCCCGGCGCACGCGACGAGATCATGCGCGACGTCGGCCTCCTGCGCATGTTCGCGGAGAAGACGGAGCGGCGGGAGGCGCTGCGGCGCCTGGTCGACCTGCCGGCCGTCGTCGAGCATCTCGCGAGCTCCCTGCAGCGCGAGCTCGACTTCGAGCAGGAGGGAGCGAACATCGATCGGATGCGCGAGGTGCTGGCGCCGTTCTCCCGGCTCGACGCGCCCGCCGTCCATCACCGGTTCACGACCAAGCGGCTGCTCGTGCTCGACCTGATTCCGGGTGGCCCTGTTCGTGACGCGCCCGCGGGGCCGGAGCGCAAGGAGGCCGCGGCCCAGCTCCTCGAGGCGTTTTACCGGCAGATCCTGACCGACGGCTTCTTCCACGCCGACCCGCACCCGGGCAACATGCTCTGGTCGGACGGGACGATCTACTTCCTCGACCTCGGGATGGTGGGCGAGGTCACGCCCGACGTCCGCGAGCGCGTCCTGCTCCTACTGCTCGCCTTCTGGCAGGAGGACGTGCCGTTTCTCGCCGAGATCCTGCTCCTGCTCGCGCCGGAGCTGCCCGACAAGCTCGACCTCGAGGCCTTCCGGAACGAGATCGGCGAACTGCTCGCGGAGTACCGGCACAAGTCGCTGTCCGAGATCCAGCTCGGGCCGATCATGCAGGGCCTGACGGAGATCGCCGGCAGGCACGGGGTCAGGCTGCCCGCCTCGTTGGCGCTCGTGGGCAAGGCGCTCGCCCAGATGCAGCTGACGGCGGCGGCGCTCGATCCGGAGCTCGACCCGTTCTCGGTCGTGGGCGGATTCGTCGCGAGGAACCTCCTCACCCGCGTGCGCACCAGCGCCGATCCGAAGCGGCTCTTCTACGAGGTGCAGAAGCTCGAGCTGCGCGCGAACGCCCTGGTCGAGGCCATCGAGCGGATCGCAGGAGCGCGCCCGGGCGCGCGGATGCAGGTCGACGTTCGCGGGACCACTCCGCTCGAGGACACGATCCGAACCGCTGCGCGGGCGCTCTCGCTCGCGATCGCGGCGGGCTCGTGCCTGGTCGCGGCGGGCACGACCGCATCGGCGCACGTCACCAGCTGGATCCCCGCCACGCTGGGCACGGCCGGCGCAGTCCTGACCGTCGTGCTCCTCGTCGGCCTTCGCCGCCGCGACTGAGCGCTGCCGACCGGCGACCCCGACGAGTTCCGCCCCACTTTCGTCACGGTGTCCGACACCCGGACAGGGCCGCCGGGGCGCCCGCGCCACGCAGGTGTTTTGCGTCTTCCGTGACACGCTCGTGACACTTCCGGTTCCACGTCGGACACCGGGGTTCGCTCGAAGTGTGACGCCGGGCCCGGCGCCTGACCCCCGCGCGCTAACGCTTCTTGCCGAGCGCCTTGACGACCCGGCGTTCGGCGAGTAGCGCAACGAGACTCATCATCGAGCCGAGGAGGAGACGCTCGAGCCGGCGCGGGATTCGCACCGGCTGAGCGTAGCGGGGAGGAGAAACCGCTGAGGCGGCCCCTGCGGAGGCCGCCTCAGCGCGCTCGAGGCGTCACTCGTACTGCAGCGCCTCGAGAACATTCAGCCGCGACGCCCGCCTGGCGGGCGCGATGGCGGCAAGGATGCCCGCGATCATCGCCGCGACCGTGAAGACCACGAGCGAGGCGACGGGCACGGAGAACGTGACGCCGTACTTGCCGAGGGCGTGCGTGACGGCCGCGGCAAGCATGATCCCGAGCGGTAGCCCGAGCGCGGCGCCGATTAGGGCCGTGATCACGCTCTCGTGGCGGACCATGCGCCGGGCCTGCCGCCGCGTCATTCCGACCGCGCGCAGCATCCCCAGCTCGCGCGTCCGCTCGAAGACCGAGAGGACGAGCGTGTTGACCATCCCGAACAGGCTTACGACCACGCTCAAGGCGAGCAGGACGTAGAGCAGGTTCAGCATCGTGTCGATGAAGGACGACTGGCTCTTGACGTACTCCGCGTTCGTCTGAGCCTTCGCGTCCGGGAACGCCGCGAGCGCCTTGTCGACGCCGGCCTGAGTCGGCGAGCCCTCGATCAGCGCAAGCGAGTTCGACGGCCGCGGGAAGGTGCGGTCGAACGTCTCCTGCGAGATCACGACGCCTCCGAGAAGCTCCATTACGCGCGGAGGCTGGTAGACGCCGACGACCGTCAGCCGCACCGGCTTGCCGTTCGGGGCCCGGAGGGTGAACCGCTCGCCCATGGCGAGGTCGTGCTTCTTCGCGAAGGCCTGCTTCACGATCGCGCCGCCGTTGCCCAGCTTGTCGAGCGTGGCGTCCGAGCCCTGCTTCCACTCGAAGTGGTAAAGACCGAGGATCGTCGCCGGATCGACGCCGTTGACGCCGACGTTGGCCGTGCCGATCTTGCCGCGGTCGGCGCGGATCGCCGAGACGCGCTCGACGCCCGGCGCCTTCGCGACGGCGAGTCCGGCGCCGGCCGGGAAGGCCGACCAGCCGTTCTGCGAGGTCACGACCCAGTCGGCCGTCACCTGGCCCTTCGTCGCCCGGTCGACCGACCCGTGAACGCCGTTGCCGAGCACTGCGACGAACGAGACGAGCGCGAGCCCGATCATCAGCGCCGCAGCCGTGGCCGCGGTGCGTGCCGGGTTGCGCGTCGCGTTGTCGGTCGCGAGCCGGCCCGCCGCGCCGCCGAGCCGCCTCGCCGGGATCCCGACGACCGAGGCCAGCGCCGTTACGAGCAGGGGAGCGAAGCCGGCGACCCCCAACAGCCCGAGCAGCGTCCCGCCTGCGAGCGCGAGCAGCGACTTGCCGGAGCCGAGGTGACCGCCCAGCGTCGCGTAGGCGATCAGCGCCGAGGCGATCCCGAAGAGCACGACGCCGGCGACGGGGCCGAGCCGCCTCTTTCGCGGGATCACGGCTCCCTCGCGCACCGCGGCGATCGGCGGCACCCGGGTTGCGCGCAGTGCGGGCACGAAGCCCGCGAGCACGGTTACGAGCACGCCGAGGATCAGCGAGACCACGAACGTCCGGGGCGCGTAGACGGCGGATGCCTCCGGCAGCGACAGACCGAGCGCGCCGAAGAGCGAGCTCAGCCCCTTCGCGAGCCCGAAGCCGAGGAACAGGCCGATCACGGAGGCGACGAGGCCGATCGCGAACGACTCGACCACCACCGAGCGGAGCACCTGGCGTCGCGAGGCGCCGAGCGTCCGCAGGGTCGCGAGCTCCCGCGTCCGCTGCGCGACCGTGATCGAGAGGGTGTTGAAGATCACGAACGCGCCGACGAACAGCGCGATCCCGCCGAATCCGAGGAGGAACCCGCGGATGAACCTCATGAACGTGGACACGCCTTCCTTGTCCTGGTCGGCCTGCTCCGCCGCCGTCCGGACCTGCGCCGTCGCGGGCGCGACGGCCTTGAGCTCGCGGACGAGCTCGCCGGTGGAGACGCCGGGCTTGGCCGCGACGGAGATCGAGGTGAAACCGTCCAGGGCGAGCAGATGCTGCGCCGTGGGAATCGAGAAGACCGCGATCGTGGCGCCGCCCAGCGACTTCACGTCGCCGTAGGTGGCGGTGCCGACGATCCGGAACCGCTTTTTCGGGCCGTTCGCCGATGCCGCGATGGTGTCGCCAGCGGCGAAGTCGTGCTTCTTCGCCGTCTCCGAATCGATCACGACCTCGTGTGGCCCGACGGCCCACCTGCCGGACTTCAGTTTCAACGGGTTGAACCGAGGCTGGGACGGATCGACGCCGAAACCGAAGGTCGGGTTGCCGTTCGCCTGGATGGACGTGCCGTCGCGGTCGATCAGGTTGGCGTGCGTCGAGTCGCCGTTCAGGTCGATCAGCGAGCCGCTGGCGGCCTCGACGTCCGGCATCGTCTTGATCCGGTTCAGCAGCTCGCGAGACACCGTCGCGTTGCCGCTGTTTGAGTAGTCGACGAGCTTCTTGCCGCTGACGACCGCGTCGGTGTTGCTGTACGAGCTGGCGAAGATCGAGTCGAACGCCTTCGAGATGGTGTCGGTGAGGACGAAGCTGCCGCTCACCATCGCCACGCCGAGCACGATCGCAAACGCCGTCAGGACGGCGCGCAGCCGCCGAGCCGCGAGACCCTTGAGCGCGACGGCCGTCATCGCCCCGTCACCTCCTGCATGGCGGCGATGACCTCGGCGCCCTGCGACTCGATCTGATCCTTGACGATTCGGCCGTCCGCGATGAAGAGGATGCGGTCCGCCCGCGCCGCCGCCTTCGGGTCATGGGTGACCATGACGATCGTCTGGCCGAGCTCGTCTGCGGAGCGGCGGAGCAGGTTCAACACATCCTTGCTCGACGACGAGTCGAGGTTGCCCGTCGGCTCGTCCGCGAACAGGACAGCCGGGCGGGCGACGAGCGCCCGGGCGACCGCGACGCGCTGCTGCTGGCCGCCGGAGAGCTCCGCCGGCTTGTGCTTGCGGCGCTCCTGGATCCCGACGGCGTGCATGAGCTCCTCGATCCACACCTCGTCCGGCTTGCGGCCGGCCAGCGCGAGCGGCAGGAGGATGTTCTCCTCCGCCGTCAGCATCGGGAGCAGGTTGAAGAACTGGAAGACGAAGCCGATTTTCTCCCGGCGGAGGATCGTCAGCTTCTTGTCGCTGAGGCCCGTGATGTCGACGCCGTCGACGAGGACGGTGCCCTCGGTGGGGCGGTCGAGCCCGGCGAGGATGTTCATCAGCGTGGATTTCCCGGAACCCGACGGGCCCATGATCGCCGTGATCTGGCTCCGGGCGACGTCGAGCGAGACGCCGCGCAGAGCCTCGACGGCGGTCTCGCCCTCGCCGTAGCGCCGGACGAGGCCCGTGGCCGAGACGACCGCGGACGGGGCCTCGACGGTGGCTTCGGCTGGGATCTCGGCGGTGATCGTTGCTGCAGACATTCGGTGATTCCTCCTCTTCGCTGTGCCGTGGTTCGGCGTGTCTGCAGTGTCGGCCCCGCACCCCGGCATTCGCATCGGGGCCACCCCTAAACGCACCCCTAAGGTTTCAGGGCCCCGAGACGGTTCCGGGAGAACCAGGTGACTAAAATCGAGCCGTCAGAGCCGATTCGGGCCGGAAAAGGGTCGAAAACTGAGCAAAACTCCACAACAGCTCCCCACGGGAACCGTCACCTTCCTGTTCACGGACATCGAGGGCTCGACGCGTCTGCTGAAAACCCTCGGGCGCGACCCCTACGGCGAAGTCCTGGCCACGCACAACCGGCTCCTGGCCGAGGCGTTCGCCTCCGCGGGCGGGATCGAGATCGACCGGAAGGGCGATTCGTTCTTCGCCGTGTTCGGGAGCGCGGCAGCCGCGGTGTCGGCCGCGGCGGCCGCTCAGATCGCGCTCGCAGCCGAGGAATGGCCGGCCGACAGGCCCGTCCGAGTCCGCATGGGGATCCACACCGGCGAGGCGGCTGTCGGCAACGAAGGCTACGTCGGCTTCGCCGTGCATCAGGCGGCCCGGATCGGCGACATCGGTCATGGCGGCCAGGTTCTGCTCTCGAGCACCGCCGCGCGGCTCGTCGAGCACGAGCTCACCGACGGCCTTGGCCTGCTCGACCTTGGGCCCACAAAGGTGCCGGACTTCGAGCGGCCGGAGCAGCTCTTCCAGCTCCTGATCCCTGGGTTGCCGGACGAGTTCCCCGAGCTGACTCATCGGATCCCCAAGGCCTCGCCGGGGGCCGCGCGCCGTTCGACCGGCTCGACGCTGCTCGAGCGCGATGCGGAGGTGGCGGCGATTCGTGCCGTCGTCGAATACGCGCGCGAGGGCGCGGGCCGTCTGGTGGCTATCGAGGGGAGCGCCGGCATGGGGAAGACGCGGCTCGTCGCCGAAGCGCGGGCGGCCGCCGAGGAGGCAGGCTTCCAGCTCCTCTTCGCGCGCAGCTCGGAGCTCGAGCAGGACTTCGCCTACTGCGTCATGCGCCAGCTTTTCGAACCGCTGCTCGCCGCAGTCGATCCCCGGGAGCGCGACGAGCTCTTCTCCGGGGCGGCGTCGCTCGTCGAGCGGTTGTTCGACGACGCGCAGCTCGAGGCCGAGAGCGGCGACGTCTCCTTCGGGATCCTCCACGGCCTGTACTGGCTGACCGCGAACGTCGCCCAGCGCCGGCCGACGCTGATCGCGATCGACGACCTGCACTGGACGGACGGGCCGTCCTTGCGCTGGCTGATGTACCTAGCCCACCGGCTCGAGGGCCTCCCGCTCGCAGTCGTAGTGGGCCTCCGCCCGCCGGAGCAGAGCCAACAGACCGAGCTCCTGACCGAGCTCGTCGCCGATCCCGCGGCGATGCTGATCCGGCCGGCGGCACTCGGGATCGACTCGATCACGCAGCTGGCCAGCGAGCGCTTCGGCCGTCAGCCCGACCGGGCCTTCGCCGAGGCGTGCCTGGCCGCGACGGGCGGCAATCCGCTCTTCGTGCGCGCGTTGGTGGACACGCTGCACAACGAGGGTGCCGAGCCCGTGGCCGCGAACGCGGATCGCGTCGTCGAGATCGGGCCCGAGTCGGTGAGCCGGGCCGTCTCGTTGCGCCTCGCGCGCATGCCCGCCGAGGCGAAGGCCTTCGTCAGGGCCGTCGCCATCCTCGGCGACGGCACGCAGTCGCGCCACGCGGCGGCGCTGGCCGGGCTCGATCTCGACGTTGCCTCACATGCCGCGACGTCGCTCGCGCGCGCCGACCTCCTGCGCCTGCGGACGCCCGAGGTTGAGTTCTCGCACCCCGTGGTCCGTGCGGCGGTCTATGAGACGATCGACCCCGCCGACCGTGTCGCTCTCCACCGCCAGGCGGCCGAGCAGATCCTGCTCGCCGGCGGAGCCCCGGAGCGGGCCGCGGGCCACCTCGAGCTGGTGCCCCCGCGGGGCGATCGCTTCGTCGTCCAGACCCTGCGCGAGGCCGCCTCGCGCTCGCTCTCGCGCGGCGCGCCGGATGCGGCCGTCACGTATCTCCGCCGAGCCCTCGAGGAGCCGCCGGACGTCTCCGACCGCGTCGAGACGCTCACCGAGCTCGGGCTCGCCGAGCGCCGCGTCGACGTCGGGGCCGGAGCCGCACACCTCCAGGAGGCGCTTCGGGAGGTCGAGGACCCGGTCTGGCGGGCCCGCATCGGCCTCGAGCTGGGACGGTCGCTCTTCCGCCTCAACCGCGGGCCCGAGGCCGTGCCCGTGTTCGACGACGCGCTCCGCGGCCTCGAGGACGGCCCGGCCGACCTGCGCAACATGCTCGAGGCGGAGCTGATCAACTCCGCCGGGTTCGACCCCGACGTGATCGAGATCGCCGACCAGCGGATCGCCGCCGTGGACGAGAGCGCCCTGGAAGGGGAGCTCGGGCGGGCGGTGATGCTCGCGACGCTCAGGTACTTCGACGCGCGCCGCGGCTGCAACCGCGGGGCGGTCGCGCAGCTCGGCGAGCCCGCGCTGATCCACGCGCTGATCGAGAGCACGCCCTCGGTCGCGATCTCGTGCGCCGCGACGGCCCTGATGTACGCCGAGGACGACGATGCGACGGACAGGTTCTTCGACGTGATCCTGCGCTCGTCGAAGGAGCGGGGCGAGCTGGTGACGCTCTCGAACATGCTCTGCTTCCGCGGCCTGACGTCGGCCCAGCGCGGCGACCTCGAGTCCGCGATCCACGATCTGCGCGAGTCGGACGAGCTCGTGTCGTACCTGCCGACCCAGCAGGGCGCGATCTACTACCACTCGTATCTCGCCGACGTGCTGACGAACCGGGGCGAGGTCGACGAGGCGGAGGCGACGCTCGCCGAGCTCGGGGTACCCGACGACGTGCCCCACAGCGGTCACATGATCTTCTTCCTGGGCGCACGCGGCTGGGTGCGGCTCGCGCGGCGTGACCTTGAGGGCGCCCGGGCCGACTTCGACCTGCTGGGTCGCTACATGGAGTCGTTCGGGATGCGGAACCCGGCGATGCTGGCGTGGCGCTCCCACCTCGCGCTCGCGCTGTTGGCGCTCGACCGACGGGACGAGGCGCGGGAGCTCGCGCGGGAGGAGGTCGAGATCGCCCGCGAGTGGGGGGCGCCGCGCCCGATCGGTGTCGCGCTGCGGGCCCAGGGCCTCGCGGAGGGTGGAGAGGCCGGGATCGCGACCCTGCGGGAGTCGCGCCGGGTGCTCGAAGGCTCCTCTGCGAAGCTCGAGCTCGCGCGGACGATCGTCGAGCTCGGCGCGGCCTTGCGCCGCGGCAACGAGCGTGCCGAGGCGCGCGAGCTGCTCCGCCAGGGCCTCGACCTGGCCGTTCGCGCGGGATCGGAGCCGCTTGTCGAGCAGGCGCAGACCGAGCTTGCCGCCACGGGCGCCCGGCCGCGCAAGCTCGTGCTGAGCGGCGCCGAGTCGCTGACGCCGAGCGAGCGGCGAGTCGCTGAGATGGCAGCTGAGAACATGACGAACAAGGACATCGCTCAAGCCCTGTTCGTGACGACCAAGACGGTCGAGGTGCATCTGAGCAACGTCTACCGCAAGCTCGGGATCGGCTCGCGCCAGCAGCTCGGCGACGCGCTCGGCGTGACCGCCCAGGCCGCAGGCTAGAATCGCTGCATGGCCGAAGTCGGCACGATGCGCGTCAAGGGCGGCCTGGCCGAGATGCTGAAAGGCGGCGTGATCATGGACGTCACGACCGCCGAGCAGGCGCGCATCGCGGAGGACGCCGGTGCAGTCGCCGTGATGGCGCTCGAGCGTGTTCCCGCCGACATCCGCGCCGAGGGCGGTGTCGCGCGCATGGCCGATCCGGACAAGATCCGGGAGATCCAGGAGAACGTGACGATCCCGGTGATGGCCAAGGCCCGCATCGGCCACTTCGTCGAGGCGCAGATCCTCGAGGCGCTCGAGGTCGACTACATCGACGAGAGCGAGGTTCTGACGCCGGCGGACACTGCCAACCACATCGACAAGTGGAGCTTCACGGTGCCGTTCGTCTGCGGCTGCACGAACCTCGGCGAGGCGCTCCGCCGGATCTCCGAGGGAGCCGCGATGATCCGCACGAAGGGGGAGGCGGGGACCGGCGACATCGTCAACGCCGTCACCCATATGCGCGCGGTCTTCGGCGGCATTCGCAGGCTCGGCTCCCTGCGCGAGGACGAGCTCTACGGCGAGGCCAAGAATCTCCAGGCACCCGTCGAGCTCGTGCAGTGGGTGGCCCAGCACGGCCGACTGCCCGTCGTGACCTTTACCGCCGGCGGGATCGCGACCCCGGCCGACGCCGCGCTCTGCATGCAGCTCGGCGCCGACGGCGTCTTTGTCGGCTCGGGGATCTTCAAGTCGGACAACCCGTCGGAGCGTGGGAAGGCGATCGTGGAGGCGACTACGCACTACCGCGACGCCGACGTGCTCGCCAGGGTCTCACAGGGCCTCGGCGACGCGATGAGCGGCCTGTCGGCGGCGGCCCTCTCGCCCGAAGACCTGCTCGAGACGCGCGGCTGGTAGCGGCCTTCTAACGAAGGAGCGGCTCGACGCGGGCCTCGAGCTCGGTGCGATGCTCGTTGCCGTCGAACGCGTGCAGGGGGTGGGAGGCCAGGAGGTGCTCGTCCACCCGTCCGCTCCGGCGGACATAGAGGACGGGGACGATCTTGCCACCGCCGTCAATTTCGACCGCCGCCGCGGCCGCGTCTGGACCGGCGGCGTCCACGAAGTGGGTGAGCGGGACGATCCCCTCGTCGTGGATGCCATCCGGGCCGAACGACACTGCGCGGGCCAGGTAGCCCTTCTGGATCCAGAGGTCCGGCGCCCGCGCCAGCTCGTCGAGCAGAAACGGGACGACGTCGCTTCGCTCGAGACGACGCCGCTCGGCGGTGATCCCGAAGTGCTTCTCTGCCAGGTGCCTCACCAGAACGCGCGCGTTGTAGCGAAAACCGTTGACTGAGGTCGAGTTCGCGGCGGCGCCGTGTTTGGTCATGCCCGGCGAGCCCTGCGTCGCGTTGCCGGCGAAATAGACGCCCGGGGCCGAGACGCTCTCCCAGAAGGGCGTCTGCGCAGGGATCCGACCGTCCGCGACCGTCGACAGCTCGAGGCCGGCCAGCGGCTCGAGCGGGACCCGGAACCCGGTCGCGACAATCACGTCGTCGCCCTCCAGCGCGAGCTTGCCCGCCCAGGTGGTCCCGTCCGCGTGAACGCGGAAGCCGCGCTCCGAGCGCTCGATGCGCTCGATCGCCGCGTCGACGACGTACGTGCCCGAGCCCCCGCGGACGTACTCGTCGTACGGCTGGAGGTAGCGGACGCGTAGGGCCGAGAGCGCGAGCACGGCCGTCTGCACCGGCCGTGGCGAAACGAGCGAGATCTGCTTCGCCCAGGGCAGGAGGCCGTGTGCGACCTCGAACCCCGAATTCCGCTTGCCGACGATGACGACTCGCTTGCCGTCGTAGTCGGAGGGGTCGCCCGTATCCACGTAGTGGCGCGCCGCCTCGACGCCCGGAAGCGGTGGGATCCACGGCTCGGTCACGCCCAGCGCGAACACGGCCGCACGGCACCGGTATTCGCCGTCCGACGTCTCCAGCACCAGCGACTCGTCCTCGCGGCGGGCCCGCTCGAGGGTGCAGCCGTAGCGGACCCGCACGCCGGCACGCTCGACGAAGGCCCGCAGCGCGGCCTCCATCTCCGCGCGTGCCGGGACGTCGAAGCTGCGGTCCATGAAGTCCGGCATCAGCGACCGGTGCCCGGGCTCCTCGCCGAGGAGCGAGTTGTGGTCGTACCACTCGTATTCCCGCGTGGTTCGCTCGACCGGGGCCTGCGGCTTCGTCCAGCTGATGAGACGCTGGAACACGGGGAACGACCGGAACATGCCGGCGGGCTCCTGGTCGCGAGAGATGACGGCGAAGCGCCGGATGCCGGAACGCTCGAGGTAGTAGGCCGTCTGCAATCCGCCCGGCCCGCTGCCCACGACGACCACGTCGTAGTCCCCGGGCGGGAACGGGCGCTCTACCGCTGCCACTCGTTCGCCGAGCGCAGACGGCGAGCCTCGGCCTGGAGCATCCGGAACATCACCTGCGGATGCTCGAGCAAGAAGCCCTGGAGCTCGACGCCCGGAATGGTCAGGCAACGCAGCAGGCTTGCGGCGACGATGTCGGCCGTCGGGGCGTCGCCGGTGAGGGCGGCGACCTCACCGAAGAACTCGCCCCGCCCGAGCCGGGCGCGCTCCTCGCCGTTGATGAGGACCTGTGCCTCACCGTCGAGGATCAGGAAGAAGCGGCCGCCCGTCATTCCCTGGCGAAGGACGCGCTGTCCCTCCGCGAACACCTCCTCGCCGACGGTATGCGCCACCTCCTCGAGCTGGGGGTGCGTCAGGTCGGCGAACAGGCTCAGCTGCGCGAGCGAGTCGACGACGTTTCTCGCCTCGGTGGCCACGGGGCAAGCGTAGTAGTGACCAGGGCGCGCCGACGGGTGTAACGACGGTGTGCGCAAGAAGGCGCTCTTGTTCGTGCCGCTCCTGGCCGTGAGCATCGCCGCCACGGCGGCTCCGCCCAAGCCGCGGTTTGCGACGCCGTACGACCTCGTGCGGGCGTCGCGGGCGGAGCTGTGGATCGCGGACGGCCCCTCGGGAGGCGTGGTGCGGTTCGACCCGCGCTCGCGTCGGCTCGCGCTCGTCGCGCGTATTCGCGGCAGCGAGCTCGTGGGGATCTCGCGCGCCGGTGGAGCGTCGTACGTGTCGGACATCAGACGCGGGATCGTCTGGAGGGTCGGCCCGAAAGGGCGGGTCTCGTCGTTCGCGCGCGTGCCCGCCGCGACCGACTCCGTGGTGCGCGGCAGCACGCTGTACGTCGGCAGCCTGGAGAAAGGGATCTATTCCGTCGACCTGCAGACGCGCCGAAAGCGGCTGGTCAACCGGTCGCTGCGGCCGCACGGGCTGACGCTCGACCCCGACGGCCGGCTCGTCGCCGTGAGCCCGCCCCAGGGGATCTACCGCGTCGACCCGAGCGGCGGCACGACGCTCCTCCTCGCCGCCGACGCTGCCAGGGCGGCCTTCTCGCGCGACGGGCGCCTTTACTTCGTGCAGGGCAGTCCCGAGGGAGCCACAGTGCGCCGCCTCGAGGCGGACGGCTCGGTCACCCGGATCGCCGGCACGGGTCGGATCGGCCCCGACGGGGAGAATGTGCCGGCGACGAGCGTCGGACTGCAGATCAGCGCCATTCTCTTCGCGCGTGACGGCTCGCTGCTGCTCGGCCAGGCCGCACCGCGACCGGCGAAGATCCGCCGGGTCGACCTCGCGACGGGAAGGATCACGACCGTCGTCCGGAGCCCATAGGAGGCGGCAGAGGGGCGCCCGGAGGCGCCCCTCTCGATAAGAGCGGCTACAGGATTCCGCGCGACACGAAGGCGGCCTTGACGGCCACCTCGGTGCCGGGGTACAGCGACGCCGCTGCGCTCACGGTCCGATTCGCGAGCTCGACCATCGTCGTGCCCGGGAAGTTGAACTGGGCCGCGAGGATGATCGTGTCGGCGACGTCGTGGCCGAGCGCCTGACGGATGTCCCAGAGGGCGCGCGACCAGATCTGGCCGTCGTGGTGAACCTCGCCGTTCAGATCGCCGGGGTAATGCAGGTTCCGGTCGACCCTGCGCAGGCAGTGGGGCACCGTCGAGGTGTAGGAGACGGAGTCCCAGTCGGCGACGCACGCGAGGTCGCTGCTGACCTGGACGTTGTTTGCCCGAGAGACGACATCGGAGACCGTCACGGCCCAGTAGTCGCCGAAGCCCTCGCTGATCGCTCCGGCCTCCTCCGAGCCGAAGACGAAGCCCTGGCCGACATGAATTGCGTGGCCGTACTCGTGCAGGATCACCTCGGCGTCCTCGGCGTCGTCGACGCCGCCCTTGCCGAAGCGGAGCTCGTCCTTCGGATGGTCGGTCTCGAAGGAGTTGTCGAGGCCCCACTGGTTGATCCGCGCGTCCTGCGACTCGTTGTTCACGCCCGGGAAGCGGCCGGTACCGAAGCCGAGGCTCCGGATATACCGCTGCGATTCCGTCATCCAGTAGTAGGCCATGACCTGCTCGAACTCGTCGTCGTGGCGGTTGTAGTTGAAGGTGTTGGTCGGCGAGTACGCCGGATTGCCCGTCTCGCTGACGATGTTCGCCCAGCGGCCGCGCAGGAAGCCGCTGCCGTCGAGGTCCCTCAGCGTCACCTGGTGGTAGGCGGGCTGCAGGGCCGCGTAGTCGGCGTCCTTCTGGTCGGTCAGGCTCTCGCGGAACGCGAAGGTCCCGACGCCGAGGTCGGCAACGGGGTTCGGCACGAAAGCCCTCGCCGTCCCTGTGCTGGTGCCCGGGCCGGGCTTGGCTGCTCCGGCCGTGCCGGCGGCGATGCCCACGATCGCGGCCACGGCGAGGCCGATCACAATTCGCTTCAAGGTCCCCTCCCCTGTCGATGGCTGATGCGGAGCACAGGGTAGCCGTGAAATCGAGAGGCGTCTATCGGCGCTCGACAGGCCGAAACTACAATGGTTTTCGTGGCCGAACGCCCTCGCATCGGCATCCTTGCCGTCCAGGGAAACTTCCGCGAGCACGCGGCGATGCTCCGTCGCCTGGGCGCAGACCCGGTCGAGGTCCGCAAGCCCGATCAGCTGACGGGCCTGGACGGGCTCGTGCTCCCGGGCGGCGAATCGACGACGTTCATGCGCTTGATGCGCCTCTACGGAATCGACGAGGCGTTGCGCGCGTTCGACCAGCCGGTCCTGGGCACCTGTGCGGGGATGATCGTCCTCGACCGCAACCACCTCGGCTCGCTCGACGTCGAGGTCGACCGGAACGCGTACGGCCGGCAGGTGGCGAGCTTCGAGGCCGACCTGGCGCTCGCCGGCGAGGAGAAGCCCTTGCGGGGTGTCTTCATCCGGGCGCCGCGGGTTCGGGACGTGGGGCCCGAAGTCGAGATCCTCGCCGAGCTCGACGGCGAGCCGGTTCTGCTTCGCCAGGGCCGGTTCCTCGTCGCCTCGTTCCATCCTGAGCTGACGGACGACACGCGGGTCCACGAACGGTTTCTCGAGCTGGTGGAGGAGGAGCGGAGTGTCCGGGCATAGCAAGTGGTCGTCGATCAAGCACAAGAAGGGCGCCGCCGACGCAAAGCGCGGCAAGCTCTTCTCGAAGCTCGCGCGGGCGATCATCGTCGCGGCGCGCGAGGGCGGCCCGGACCCGACGGGCAACCTGGCCCTTCAGAACGCGATCGAGAAGGCGCGCTCCTACTCGATGCCGAAGGACAACATCGAGCGCGCGATCGCCCGCGGCTCGGGCGCGGGCGAGGACACCGAGGCCTTCGAGCACATCACGTACGAGGGGTACGGGCCGAACGGCGTCGCAATCATCGTCGAGGCGCTGACCGACAACCGCAACCGGACGGCAGCCGAGGTGCGCCACGTCTTCTCCAAGCACGACGGCAACCTGGGAACGTCGGGCGCCGTCGCGTGGCTGTTCGAGCGGCGGGGCGTGATCCTCGTCGACGCCGATCGCGCAGACGAGGACGAGGTCACACTCGCGGCGGCCGACGGCGGCGCCGAGGACGTCACCCAGGACGGCTCCAGCTTCGAGGTCACGACGTCGCCGGAGACGCTCAGCTCCGTGCGCGAGGCGCTCGAGCAGGCCGGTATCGACGTGGAGTCCGCCGAAACGACGCTGGTCGCGAAGACGACGGTTGAGCTCGGGGACGAGGCTGCGGCCCGCAAGACGTTGCGCCTGATCGACGCGCTCGAAGAGCTCGACGACGTCAGTGAGGTGCACGCGAACTTCGACATCCCCGAGCACCTGCTCGAGGCCGTTGCCGGCTAGCTAGCCGGCCGGCTAGTGCCGTCTGCCGCGGCTGACCACGAGGGCGACCTTCGACCCCGCGGGTAGCCGGCGTCCGGCGCGCGGCCGCTGGGCGAGCACCCGGCCCCGGCGCATCGTCTTCGTGTAGGCGAGCCTGACGCGCCCCGCGCGGCAGTGCGAACGGCGGAGCCGCCGTCTCGCGACGACGAGGCGCCGCCCGACCACGGACGGCACCACGCAGCGGGGCGCTGGCCGCCGCGGGACGGTGACGGTCGTCGTCGTCGTCGTTTGCGTGGACGTCCCGACGGTTGTCGTTGTCTGGGGAATGGTCGTCGAGCCCGTGCTCGTGGAGCCGGACGTCGTCCCGCCGCCCGTGACGGTGAAGTAGCCGACCATCGTGAGCGGGTGCGCGTCGCAGATGAACTGGTACGTGCCGGCGGTCAGGGTCACCGTCCAGGTCGTCGTCTCGATCCCGACGACGCTGGTCGTCTGGTCGACGCCGGGGCCCGTCAGGCGGAAATTGTGGATGTTCGAGTTGTCGTGCACCTCGATGTCGTACGTCCCGGCCGGGAGGCTGGTGACCGCCATGCCGCCGCTGTCCTCGAGCGTGATCGTGTCGAGCCCGTCGACGGTCGCGATCAGCTTCGGGTTCGCGGCGTCGCCGGTTCGAGGGAGCGCAAAGGCGCTCACTGCGCCGAGGAGCGCCACGAGCGACAGGACGGCTGCAGCCCTCACCTCGAAGGGATCTACGCCGAAAGGGGGAACTTCGGATTTTCCAGGCAGGAACGTCCGACCCGGTCCCTAACCTCGCACCGTGAGAGTTCTCGGAATCGATCCGGGCACAGCCGCATGCGGGTGGGGAATCGTCCACGAAAAAGGCGGCCGCCTCCGGGCGGTGGAGTGGGACTGCTGGCGAACGCCGGCGGGTCGCCGCCCCGAGCTGCGCCTGAAGACGATCTTCGAGGGCGTCCAGGATCTCGTGGAGGAGTTTGCGCCGGACGCCGTCGTGCTCGAGGAATCCTTCGTCGGCGCCGACGCCCGCACCGCGCTCTCCGTCGGCCAGGCGCGCGGTGCCGTCATGGTCGCCGCCGCCTCCGTCGGCGTCGAGTGTGCTGAGTACGCCCCCGCGCGCGTGAAGCAGACCGTCTGCGGCTACGGCCGGGCGGAGAAGGCGCAGGTGCAGCGAATGGTCATGGCGATCCTCGGGCTCAAGCAGCCGCCGACTCCTCACCACGCGGCGGATGCCCTCGCCGTCGCGATCTGCCACGCGCTCGCGCCGCCGCTGCTCAAGATCGCCTAGGCCCGTCGCAGGATCATCCGATCGCGCGCCTAACCTGACCCCATGATCTCGCGCCTCCGCGGGGAGGTTGTCACGCGCTCGGCGAGCGGCGTAGTGCTCGACGTCGGCGGTGTCGGCTACCTCGTCAATCCGACGGCGAGCGCGCGCCGAAAGGCGGAGCCCGGGGGAGAGGTCGTGCTCGAGACCTACCTCCACGTGCGGGAGGACGTGCTGCAGCTCTTCGGCTTCGCGGAGCCGGCGGAGCGCAACCTGTTCGAGCTCCTGCTCTCCGTCCAGGGCGTGGGCCCGAAGGTCGCGCTGGCGATCGTCTCGGGCTCGTCCCCTGACGAGCTCCGGCGCGCGATTGCACTCGAGGACACGGCCCGGTTCCAGGCGATCCCCGGTATCGGCAAGAAGACGGCGCAGCGGGTCGTCATGGAGTTGAGGGAGAAGCTGGGCACGGTCGGGGAGGCCGCGGAGCCGACGCCCCTGTCGCCGAAGCCGCACCTCGTCGCCCGCGACGCGCTGGTCGAGCTCGGCTACTCCCTGGCCGAGGCCGAGGAGGCGCTGGCCGGGACGGATCCGGAGGCGTCGCCGGAGGAACGCGTCCGCGAGGCGTTGAAGAAGGCGGCGTGAGCGCTTCCAGCGCAGCGGCCGAAGAGAGCAGGTTCCTCGCGCCGGCGATCAGGCCGGAGGAGGACGAGCTCGAGCGCTCGCTGCGCCCGCGCAGCCTCGACGAGTTCGTCGGCCAGGAGCGCGTCAAGGAGCAGCTCGCGATCACGCTCGAGGCCGCCAAGGGCCGCCGCGAGGCCCTCGACCACCTGCTGCTGATCGGGCCGCCCGGGCTCGGGAAGACGAGCCTCGCGTTCATCGTCCGCGAGGAGCTGGGCGTCGCACTGCGTTCGGTCGCGGGGCCGGCGCTCGAGCGGAAGGGTGACGTCGCGGCGATCCTGACCGGGCTCCAGGAGCGCGACATCCTCTTCGTCGACGAGATTCACCGCCTCTCGCGGGCCGTCGAGGAGATCCTCTACCCGGCGCTCGAGGATTTCCGGCTCGACATCGTCGTCGGCCAGGGCCCGGCCGCGCGGACCCTGACGCTCGACCTGCCGCCCTTCACCTTGATCGGCGCGACGACCCGGACAGGCTTGCTGACGACACCGCTGCGCGACCGCTTCGGCATGACGTTCCGGCTCGAGCACTACGAGCCGCACGAGCTCGCGGTGATCGTCCGGCGCTCCGCGCGCATCCTCGGCGTCGAGATCTCCGAGGAGGCGGCGACGGAGATCGCGGGGCGCGCTCGAGGGACGCCGCGGATCGCTAACCGCATCCTGCGGCGAGTCCGCGACGTGGCGGAGGTGCGCCACCAGGGCAGGATCACGCTCGAGATCGCACGTGAGGCGCTCGAGCTGATGGAGGTCGACGAGGGCGGGCTCGAGCGCTCCGACCGGGCGCTTCTGAGGGCGATCGTCGAGAAGTTCGACGGCGGCCCGGTCGGACTCTCCACGCTGGCAGTCGCGCTCGGCGAGGAACCGGACACGATCGAGGACGTGTACGAGCCGTACCTGCTCCAGCTGGGCTTCATCCAGCGGACGCCCCGCGGCCGGATCGTGACGAAGCTCGGCCGGGCGCACGTGGGCGACGGGTCCGAAACGGACGCCGGCCGGCTCTTCTAGCCGAGGCACCGCCCGCGCCGGCCAGGTCCAACCTGCAACGAATGTGTGACGTTTCGTCCACACCCGTCCGCGCGCGCCGGTTCGTGGGGACAGTCCCCACCGCACTGCCACCAACGGCCTCGGACGGCAGTACGCTGACCCGAATGTCCGAGCTCTGGGTTCCGGGAGGGCCGTCGGCCGACGACTTCATCGCCCGTGTCCACCAGCAGATCGCGCGCTTCGCGGAGGCCCGTGGGCTCCCTCAGGCGCGGGTCGAAGTCGGGCTCCGTGACGGAGCGCTGCTCGTCCTCGACACCATCTCGCCCGAGCCGGGGTACGGCTTCATCACCCTCCGTCCCCATCCTGAGGACGGGGGCGAGCGGGAGGAGCTGATCGTCCCGCTCGCCTCGGTCGCCCGCATCCGCATCTCGCCGGCCGAAGACGAGCCGCATTTCGGCTTCGCCCTCCCGGAAGACGCGCCTAGCTCTCCGCCAGCGTCTTGAACTTGCCGAGCACGCCCAGCCAGTTCGAGTCGTAGTCGTCCCGAGCCTCCTGAGCCCGGTCACCGTAAGGCTCCCAGCCGCTGTGGACGAGGTCGACCCGGGTCCCGCTGCCCTCGGGCGTGAAGCTGACCTCGATCTCCGTGGCGGTGGGCGCCTCGGGGTTCACCTTCCACTCGAGCACGAACCGGTGGGGCGGCTCGAAGGCGGCGACGTTGGCCCAGAAGCCTTCGCCGCCGTCGCTGCGACGCTCGTAGACGCGCCCGCCGACCCGCGGCTCGAAGACCGCGGTCTCGGGGCGCTTCCCCGTCGACATGACCTCGACCGAATGCGTCTCGAGCGGCCACCACGTGCCGATCCGCTCCGTGAACACCTCGAAGGCGTGCTCGACCGGGACGTCGACCGTGATCGACTTCCTGATCGCCAGATGCTGCGCCTGCGCGCTCATTCCATCCTCCTCTCGCTTGCCTCGGCCGCGGCCTTGAAGTCCGCGAGCGCGGCCGTCCAGAACCGGTCGAAGTAGCCGCGTAGCTCGGCCAGCCCGTCCGGATCGAGCCGGTAGAGACGGCGCGTCCCGTCGGGGCGCTCCGTCACGAGGCCTGCGTCTTTCAAGACGCGCAGGTGCTGCGAGACCGCCGGGCGGCTGACCGGCAGCTTCGCGGCGATCTCCCCGACGGCGCGGGGTCCCTCGCGAAGCTGCTCGAAGATCGCCCGCCGGGTCGGGTCACCGAGCGCGCCTATGGTTCCTTCGTAAGCCATCACTTACCGTAAGTGTAGGCTTACCGGTAGTCCGGGTCAAGGCGGCTCAGCGTCGGAACTGCAGCTCGTGCCAGGACGGAATCGGCGCCACCTCCAGCAACGCGCGGTCTCCGCGCGGGTCGACATACGCGAACTCGCCTGTCTCGTCCTCCCACGCGACCTCGAGCCGGCCGTCCTTCACCCAGTGGTCGAGCCAGGCGCCCCGGAAAACGAGCTTCCGCAGCCAGTAGACGAGCGACTCGCCGTTCACGAGCGAGATGTGATCCCAGTGGCGCACCACGTAGAGGCCGAGGCCGCTGCGGGCGTCTGCGATCCGCCCGTCGGCCGTCAGCTCGACGAGGTCCGCCGTCTCGTCCTCGTCGAGCTCATTCCCTTCGACGAGGCCGAGCTTGACCGCGGCCGCAGTCACGCGCTGTTCGAAGTCGAAGGCGTTGAAGCTGAAGCGATACCCGAGGAACTCGACGACGTAATCGTCGCCCGAGGAGTAGCTCGGATCCGGCACGACGGGAGGATAACCGCGGCTAGAGTCATGCCCGTGAGCGCCAGGTCGGCGGCAATCTCGGGACTCGCCGTGGGCGCGCTCGTCCTCGGCGTCGCCTGGCTCTTCCAGCTGCCGGTAGCCCGCGTCGCCCTGCTGGCGCCGGTGGTCGTCCTCATCGCGGCGGTCGTCGCGGGGCTGGTCGTCTTCTGGTCGCGCGCCGCAGCGGACTCGCTCCGCGAGGCGAAGCGGCCGCGGTTGATCGTCGGCGCGGCGGCAGCTGTCGTGGGACTCGGTGTCGTCCTGACGCTGCTCGGGATCGAGCTTCCGCACGAATGAGCGTCGGTTTCGTCACGAATCCGTAACACCCGCTTGCCGCGGCCCGTGAACCGGCTGCAGGATGGAAATCCCGCCCTCGTTCCGTCCGGGGCCGTCCGTAGCTTGGACTGCCCATGTTCGAGCGGAGCTGGACGATCGAGCCGTGCGACCGTGACGCCGTCACGGCGCTCGCGCGCGAGCTCGAGCTGAGCCCCACGACGGCCTCGGTCCTCGTTCGCCGCGGACTCGGCGACCCTGCACGCGCCCGTGCGTTCCTCGAAGGCGCGCTGCCGGGGCACCCCGCCGAGGCCCTCGGCGACATGACCGCCGCCTGCGAGGCGATCCGGGCCGCGACCACCGCGGGCAGGCGCATCTGCGTGCACGGGGACTACGACGCGGACGGCATCTGCGCGACCGCCCTGGCCGTGCTCGTCCTGCGCGAGCTCGGGGCGGAGGTCTCGTGGCACCTGCCGAGCCGGTTCGAAGAGGGCTACGGCGTCCGCGGCGAGACGCTGTCGCGGCTCGCGGCCGACGGCTGCGGCCTGGTCCTGACCGTCGACTGCGGCGTCACGGCGGTCGATGAGGTCGCCGCAGCGAAACGCATCGGGCTCGAGGTGATCGTCAGCGACCACCACCGGCCGGGCGAGCTGCTCCCCGATTGCCCGCTGGTCGGCCCCTACCGCGACTCGGTGTACCCATTTCGCGAGCTCTGTGGTACCGGCGTGGTCTACAAGCTCGGCGAGGCCCTGCTCGGCGCGGAATCGGAGGCGCTGAAGAGGCATCTGGACCTCGTCGCGGTCGCCACGATCGCGGACGTGGTGCCGCTCGTCAACGAGAACCGCGGGCTGGCGATCGCCGGCCTAAGGGCGCTCGCGCGCACTCAGAAGCCCGGCTTGCGCGAGCTGATGCGGGTCGCACGGGTCGATCCGGCTGCGCTCGAAACCGGCTCGGTCGCATTCCGGCTGGCGCCGCGTCTGAACGCGGCGGGCCGGCTCGGCCACCCCGAGGCCGCGCTCGAGCTCCTGCTGACCGACGACCCGGAGCAAGCCCGCAGTGGGGCGGCGCGGCTCGACGAGCTGAACCGCGACCGGCAGACGGTCGAGGAGCGGATCCTGCGCGAGGCGGTCGACGAGATCGAGGCGTGGCCGGAGGCGCGGCGGCGCAGGCGCGGCTACGTCCTCGCCCACGAGGAGTGGCACGAAGGCGTGATCGGGATCGTCGCGTCGAGGCTCGTCGAGCGCTACCACCGGCCGGTCGTCCTGATCGCGGGCAACGAGCGCGAATGGAAGGGATCCGGACGGACGAGCGGCAGCTTTGACCTGCACGGCGGTCTGGCCGCATGCGCGAGCCATCTCGTCCGCTTCGGCGGGCACCGGGCGGCCGCAGGGCTCTCGATCGAGCCGGAGCGTGTCGAGACGTTCGCGGTCGCGTTCGCCGAACACGCGGACGCGCACTTAACGGACGAGGAGCTCCGGCCGGTCACCGCCGTCGACGCGCTCGTCCATGGCTCGGAGCTGACTCTCGGCCTCTGCGCGGAGCTCGCCCGCCTCGCCCCGTTCGGGCTCGGCAATCCGGGGGTCACGCTCCTTGTTGCGGGCTGTGAGCTCGCCGAGCTCGCGACGGTGGGAGACGGCAAGCATCTCCGCTTCCGGGTCAAGGACGGGGTGCGCGACGCCGGCAGCGCGATCGCGTTCGGCTTCGGCAAGCAGGCCGACCGGTTCCGAGGGGAGCTCCACTACGACATCGCCTTCCGCCTGGAGGAGAATCGCTGGAACGGGACGGTCGCGCCCCAGCTCGTCGTGAAAAGCGTCTTCGAGGGTGAGCCGCGCTACCGGGAGCTGCGCGACTGGCTCGCCGCCCGCTGGCGCGAGGGGCCGGAGGCGTGGCCTCCCGAGGCCGCCGCGGTCTTCGCCGAGCTCGGCCTGGAGGACGATTCCGGCGCACGACGCCATCTGCTCGAGTCGGAGTCGTTCCGCAGGTTGCTGAGCGAGCCGCCGGGGCTCGCCGAAGCCGCCTGAGCCGAAAGCAGGTCACCCGGAAGGGCCGGAGTACACTTTTTGCATGGCGGTCCTGGAAGCCGGCGAGAAGCACAAGGAGCTCCTCGACGAGCTGATCGCGGACGTCGAGGCGTACAACCCCGACATCGACCGGGAGCTGCTCGCGCGGGCGTTCCGATTCGCCGCGGCGGCTCATGAAGGCCAGCAGCGGCGCTCCGGCGAGGCCTTCATCCGGCATCCGTGGGGCGCCGCCAAGATCCTCGCCGATCTCCGCCAGGACGAGAAGACGATCGCTGCAGCACTGCTCCACGACGTCGTCGAGGACACGGACAGGGAGATCGAGGCCGTGCGGACCGAGTTCGGCGACGAGATCGCCCAGCTCGTCGAGGGTGTCACCAAGCTGACGCGGATCCACTTCCAGAGCCGGGAGCAGGCCGAGGCCGAGAACTACCGGAAGATGATCGCCGCGATGGTCGGCGACGAACGCGTGATCCTGATCAAGCTCGCCGACCGCCTCCACAACATGCGGACGATCGAGTACCTGGGGAAGCAGAAACAGCTGCAGAAAGCGCGCGAGACGCTCGAGGTCTATGCACCGTTGGCACACCGGCTCGGAATCCACAAGCTCAAGTGGGAGCTCGAGGACCTCGCCTTCGAGACGCTGCATCCGCGCAAGTACGAGGAGATCAAGACGATGGTCGCGGAGCGGCGCACCGACCGCGAGGAGCACGTTTCCGAGGCCGCTCGCACGCTCCAGTACGAGCTCGACAAGGTTGACATCCCGGCGGAGATTTCGGGACGTGCAAAGCACTTCTACTCGATCTACGACAAGATGGCGAAGCGCGGGCGCGAGTTCAACGAGATTTACGACTTGACGGCGATGCGCGTCATCGTCGAGCGCTCGGCGGACGAAGGAACGCGCGATTGCTACGGCGCGCTCGGCCTCATCCATTCGCTCTGGAAGCCGATGCCGGGCCGGTTCAAGGACTACATCGCGATGCCCAAGTTCAACGCGTACAGGTCCCTGCACACGACTGTGATCGGGCCCGAGGGAAGGCCGCTGGAGATCCAGGTGCGCACGCGCGAGATGCACGAGATCGCAGAGCTCGGCGTCGCCGCGCATTGGCTCTACAAGGGCGGCAAACGTGACTCGCAGTGGACGGCTTGGGCGAAGCAGTTGATGGAGGCCCAGGCCGACGAGGCCGACCCGCAGGAGTTCATGAAGACGCTGCGCACCGACCTCTTCGACGAGGAGGTCTACGTCTTCACGCCGCAGGGCGAGGTCAAGTCGCTGCCGGCCGAGTCCACCCCGATCGACTTCGCGTATGCGGTCCACACCGATCTCGGCCACCGCACCGTCGGCGCGAAGATCAACGGGAGGATCGTGCCGCTGCACTACCGCCTGAAGAGCGGCGACGTGGTCGAGATCCTGACCACCAAGGCCGGGCGGGGCCCCTCGCGCGACTGGCTCTCGCTCGCCGCATCCTCGCGCGCCCGCAACAAGATCCGTCAGTGGTTCTCGCGCGAGACGCGCGAGGAGACCGAGCGCAAGGGCCGCAACGCGCTCGAGCAGGCGCTGAAGAAGCAGAACCTGCCGTACAAGAAGCTGGCCGGCTCTGCCGTGCTTGCGCAGGTGATTCGCGAGACCGGGTTCAAGAAGGCGGAGGACTTCTACGTCGCGCTCGGCTCCGGCAAGGTCCCGACCGGCCAGATCGTCAACAAGGTGCTCAACCGCCTCAAGACGGACGAGGTCGCGCAGGAGGAGGCGGTTCCGCTCAAGGCGCCGAAGGGCGGCCGCGCCGTCGCCGGCGACGACCTCGGGATCCGGGTGAAGGGTGTCGAGGACGTGCTCGTGCGCCTCGCCAAGTGCTGCACGCCGGTGCCCGGCGACGAGATCGTCGGCTACATCTCGCTCGGCAAGGGGATCACGATCCATCGAGAGGACTGCTCGAACGTGAAGGCGCTGCGCCGCAACCCGGAGCGCTTCACGCCGGTGGACTGGGACGGCGGCGCCACGCACAGCTTCCGGGTTCAGATTGCCGTGGATTCGTGGGACCGTCCGCGCCTGCTCGAGGACGTGGCGCGCACGTTCGCCGAGCACGGCGCGAACATCGTCGAATACGGCGGTCACGTCGAGGACCAGCTGGCGAAGAACTGGTACGTGGCGGAGGTCGGCGACGTCAAGGCACTTCGAGGCCTGCTGGGGGCGCTTCGGAACGTCGACGCGGTTTTCGACGCCTATCGCGTCACGCCGAGCTAGCCCGGCGGCCGTCCCTCGAACGAGGGGCAGGCGCTCGGGCCGGCCCCGCTCGGGCACCCCTGACCCACCACCCAGCCGCGATTCTATCAACGCAGATATGGCTCATTTGCAGCGGAAATGTGCCGAGAGTGCACCGGATGGCCGAATCCCTCCCACGAGGGATCATCCCCCGAATGTGCGGGGTAACCCGAACGAGGGATAGCGCGTCTTCCGGATCCGACTACAACGAGTAAAGGGGAGAGGTCAGCGCAAGAGCTGTGGCGCCCGCCCTGCTTCGAGGACAGTGGAGCGGGCGCCCGGCGCGCTACCCGGGCCGGCTCGCCGCAATCTCGCAGTCATCGCCCTCGAACCCGCGGATCCGCTCGCGGTACCAGTCCGGAATCGGCCGCGCCCGCCGTTCCTCCAGGTCGACGAGAACGAGCGTCTGCTCGGCGGTGACCATGAGCACGTCGTCGTTCGCGCGGTAGGCCGCACACTCGTACGTCGCGCTCGTGCGCCCGATCCCCCGCAGGCGGATGAAGACCTCGATCAGATCGTCGAAGCGCGCCGGTGCGAAGTACTCGACGGCGGAGGCTCGCATCACGAACTGGTCGTCGGTCATCGCCGCGTCCAGCATCTCGAGGTGCCGGTGGTACTCGACACGTGCAACGTCGAAGTACGGCAGGTAGCGCCCGTAGTAGACGATGCCCTGGGCGTCGGTGTCCGAGAAGCCGACGCGGGTGAGCGCGGAGTACTTGAACGGTGGCTTGCGGTCCGTGACGCGGCCGAGCTCGATCGCTGTCAAGAGCGGATCGCCGCCAAGACCTCGTCGCGCTTTTGCTCCATCAGCTCGGGCGTCCGTGCCTCGAGATTGAGCCGCAGGAGCGGCTCGGTGTTCGACGGTCTCACGTTCATGTGCCAGTCCTTCGCGTCGACCGAGATCCCGTCCAGATGGCTCACGTCGCCCTCGGGGCCGAAGCGGTCCTGCAGCTCTTGCAGCTTGACGTCCACGTCCGAGACGGGTGTGTTGAGCTCGCCGGTGATGAAGTAGCGGCGTCGGTAGTCGGCCAGGATCTCCGACAGCTTCCGGCCCCGCTTCGAGACCAGCTCCAGCATCAGCAGGAACGGGACGACACCGGAATCCGCCTGCGAGAACTCGCGGAAGTAGTAGTGCCCGGAGACCTCCCCGCCGAACGCGGCCCCTTCCTCGCGCATCCGGTGCTTGATGAAGGCGTGCCCCACGCGATTAACGAGCGGCACTCCCCCCGCGCTCCGGACCGTCTCGGGCACGGCCCAGCTCGCGCGCAGGTCGTAGATGATCTTCGCGCCGGGCTCCTTTTCCAGCAGGGACTCCGCGAGCAGGGCGGTGACGAAGTCGCCGGGCACGAACTCGCCCGTGTCGTCCACGAAGAAGCAGCGATCGGCGTCGCCGTCGAACGCGACGCCGAAGTCCGCCTTCTCCTCGAGCGTCTTGCCGACGATGAACTCGCGGTTCTCGGGCAGAAGCGGGTTCGGCTCGTGGTTCGGGAAGGTGCCGTCGGGCTCGAAGAAGCAGGTGACCGCGTCGACCGGGAGTCGCTCGAGCACTGGCGGCAGCATCGCGCCGGCCATCCCGTTGGCGGCGTCGATGACGATGCGAAGGGGCTTGATCGCCGCCGTGTCGACGAACGACAGCACGCATTCGACGTAGGCGGGCCAGATGTCGTGCTCCTCGACGCGGCCGCGCCTCTCCGTCGCAGTCCTGCCCTTCATCTCGACCGCGCGGTCCCGGATGTCGAGCAGCCCGGACTCGCCGCCCACGGGCAGCGCGCCACGGCGGACGATCTTCATGCCCGTGTACTCCTTCGGGTTGTGCGAGGCGGTCACCTCGACGCCCCCGTCGAGCTCGAGGTCGCCGACGGCGAAATAGAGCATCTCGGTCCCGACCAGCCCCAGATCGAGCACGTCGGCGCCGGCGTCGGCGGCGCCGTCGATCAGCGCGGCGGCCATTGCGGGCGCGGAGGTTCGCATGTCGCGGCCGACGGCGACCCGGCGCGGCTCGAACTGCTCGACGTACGCGCGCCCGATCGCGTAGGCGCCCTCCTCGTCCAGATCCGTGGGGTAGATCCCGCGCACGTCGTACGCCTTGAAGACCTTGGTGTCGAGCACGGCCTAGATGCTAATCGCGCCGGAGAAAACGGGATAAACCGGGACTTCCGGCCGTCGTCGGTTCGTTTCTACACTTATGAGCGTGGAACGCAAGCTGGCGACCGTTCTCTTCGTCGACCTCGTCGACTCGACCTCGCTCGTCGCGGGGATGGATCCGGAGGTTGCGCGCCGCCGCGTGACGCAATTCTTCGAGCGGGTCTCGCACTGTGTGACGACGCACGGAGGCATCGTCGAGAAGTTCGCAGGCGACGCCGTTCTGGCCGCCTTCGGCATTCCGCAGGCGCACGAGGACGATGCCGAGCGGGCGGTTCGCGCCGGCCTGGCGATGCTCGACTCGGTGGGCGAGCTCGGCCTCGAAGCGCGCATCGGCATCGAGGCCGGCGAGGTCGTCGTCGACGAGAGCGACTCGACGTTTGCGACGGGTGAGGCGGTCACCATCGCAGCGCGCCTGCAGCAGGTCGCCGGCGTCGGCGAGGTGATGATCGGCCCGCAGGCTTTCCGGCTGACCGAGGGCCGTGTCGTCACCGAGGACGTCGGGCCCATGGATCTGAAGGGCTTCGGCGAGCGCATCTGGGTGTGGCGTGCCGCAGGCGTCCGCGACGGGGCACCCGCTCAAACCGGGGTCCACGCGCCGCTCGTCGGCCGCGACGCGGAGCTCGAGCTGCTCGGCAACACGTACGAGCGCGCGGTTCGGGGCCGCCGCGCCCACCTGTTCACGATCTACGGCGATCCGGGTGTCGGAAAGAGCCGGCTTGCGCGGGAGTTCGTCGAGGGCCTCGAGGGTGCGACGGTGCTGATCGGCCGGTCGCTGCCCTACGGCGAGGGTGTCACCTACTGGCCGCTCGCCGAGATGGTCAAGTCGGCCGCGGGCATCACCGACGACGACCCCCTCGAGATCGCGGTCGAGAAGCTGCGCGAGTCCTGCGAGAACGAGGCCGTCGCCGACCTGCTCGGGCTCGCCTCGGGCGTCCTCGAAGCGGTGAAGGGCGAGCGCAGCCAGCAGGAGATCGCCTGGGCCGCGCGAGAGTGGGTCGAGCGGGTTGCACAGGACCAGCCGCTCGTGCTGGCGTTCGAGGACATCCACTGGGCCGAGGACGCGCTTCTCGACCTGATCGAGCACCTGGCCGAATGGGTTCGCGACGCACCGCTTCTGATCGTCTCGCTCGCGCGCCCGGAACTGCTCGACGTGCGACCCGGCTGGGGCGGCGGTCGCCTGCGCGCGACGGCAATCGAGCTCGAGCCGCTGGGGCGGGACGAGAGCGAGCAGCTCGTCGACGCGCTCGCCATCGACGGCGTTCTCGACGAGGAGTCGCGCGAGGCGTTGCTCGAGAAGACCGAAGGGAACCCACTCTTCGTCGAGGAGACGGTTCGGATGCTCGCGGAGTGCGAGACCGGCCGCCCGCTGGAGGAGTTCGCGCAGCGGATTCCGGACACCCTCCAGGCGTTGATCGCGGCGCGCATCGACCGCCTGCCGCCGGACGAGAAAACGGTTCTTCAGCGAGCCGCTGTAATCGGGAGGACGTTCTGGGGCGGCGCGATCGCCGAGATGATGCCCGAGGTCGACGATCTTGCGAAGACGCTGGACACGCTGCTCCTGCGCGAGTTCCTCGTTCCGGAGCCGCGCTCGACCATCTCCGGTGAGACCGCCTATCGCTTCAAGCACGTGCTCATTCGCGAGGTTGCCTACGGCGGGCTGTCGAAGTCCGGGCGGGCCGATCTCCATGCCCGCTTCGCGGGCTGGCTGCGCGAGCGTGCGGGCGAGGAGCTGCTGGAGATCCGGGCCTACCACCTCGACCAGGCGGCTGCGCTGATCGCGGAGCTCGACGGGGCGCCGCCCGCCGAGCTCGCGCACGATGCTGCAGAGGCGCTCGAGGCGGCCGGCCGCCGTGCGCTCGCCCGCGAGGCGAACAGATCGGCGCGGAAGCAGCTGCTCCGGGCCCTCGAGCTCGAGCCGACGCTCGAGCGTCGGTATCAAGCGGCTCGTGCAGCCTGGCGGCTCGCCGACATGCCCGTGGTCTCCGAGGAGATGGAGCGCGTCCGCGAGGAGGCCGCCGAGCAGGGCGACCGCAAGCGCGAGGCGCGAGCGCTCGCCGCGCTGGCGGAGGTCGCCCTCAACCGCGACGCCGATGCGCAGGAGGCCGAGCGGCTCGCGAAGCTCGCGCTCGAGGTCGCCGACCCGAGCGACCGCGAGCCTCGGTTCGACGCGCTGCACGTCCTCTACACCTCGGCTTGGTGGCGGGGCCATTTGTCCAACGCCGAGGGCTACGCCCGCGAGCAGCTGACGCTCGCGCGCGAGGCGGAGCGCCAGGACCTCGAAAGCCGCGCGGCCGTCGATCTGGCCGGGGCGTTCAACTCACGCCGGGAGTTCGACCAGTCGGGGCCGTTGCTGGAGCGCTCCCTCGCGCTCGCGGAGGAGAGCGGCTCGATCGTCGCGCGCGGTTACGCGCTCGCGGCGCTCGGAGACCTGGCAATCCACCGCGGCGAGTTTGCGGAGGCGGAGCGGCAGCTCGCTGCCGCGCGGGAGCTGTTCGAGGAGTCGGGCGTCGCCTCGATGCTCGGCCGGGTTCTCTACCGGCTCGCGGTTGTCGCGTGGTATCAGGACGACCTTGACCGCGCAGAACGGCTCAGCCGCGAGTCGATCCGCACGCTCGCGCCGCTCGAGGACCGGGGGACACTCTGCGAGTCGCAGCGCCGGCTCGCCGAGGTTCTTCTCGGCAAGGGGAAGATCGACGAGGCCGAGCGCTACGCCACGGCCGCGCTGGAGACGGTCGGCCCGCACGACATGAGCTCGCGCGCGACGACGCGAACCACGCTCGCCCGCATCCGGATCGCCCAGGGCAGCCACGACGAGGCGGAGGCCCTCCTTCGCGAGGCGGTCGGGATCTTCGAGGAGACGGAGTACCGGGCGTTCCAGGAGACCGCGTTGCGCGAGCTGCTTCAGCTCCTGCGCGACCGCGGGCGCGACGACGAGGCCGAGGCCTTCGAGCGCCGCCTCGGCGAGGTGGCCGAGGACGCGAGCACCGCGCGGATCGCTTGATGCGACTCGTCGCCGGGTGACTCGCTGATCACGGTCGCGGGTCGCCTGAAACGCAGCAGCGCTTGCGCAAGCGGCTCCGCACGGAGCGTTCCCTCGCCGTAGGGGAGGTGCTTCGTCTCGTTCCGGTTGGCGTAGGCGATGTCGGAGAAGTGGATGTGGAAGGGGGCGCCGGGCTCGAGCAGCTCGTCCGCCCGCTCCAGGATCTCACCGAACGCCTCGGCTTCCGTGAAGGCGCCGTCGGTGACGGCATGCAGGTGGGCGAAGTCGATCACGGGCCGCACCCAGCCGCAGCGCCGCGAGATCTCGAAGACGTCGTCGGCGGTGCCCAGCTCGCGGACGCGGCCCATCACCTCGACACCAAAGGGGACGGCGCGTCCCTTGCCTTCGAGGCGCACACGGAGCTCGCCGAGCTGCTCGACGACGGCGTCGACGGCCTCTTCGCGCTCGCGGCCAAGGAGGAACCCGGGGTGGAAGACGACGACCTCGGCCCCGCAGGCCACGGCGATCCCGGCCGAGTGGTCGAGCATCCCGATGGCCATCCGGTGCTTCTTGTCGCGCTCGAGGTGGCCGAGAAACCCCGCGATCGGCGCGTGGACCGAGAGCACGATTTTCGCCGCCCGTGCGAGCTCGCCGAGGCGCTCCGCCCACGGGTAGTCCATCCAGAACTTGCCCTCGAAGTCGATCTCGCAGGCGGTATAGCCGCGCTCCTGGAGGAGCTCGACAGCGGCCTCCGGGCTCTCGCGGGAGGGAACGCGAGCAGGTCCGAAATGGAGCTTGCCCATGCGGCCAGCGTATCGCCCGCTGGGGTGCTGTCCGATCTGGTTTCTACGCTCTTCGCATGTCGAAAAGTCCTAGCCGCATCGACCTGCTCGAGCTCGATATCGACCTCCGCCTCGCGGACCTCTGGCGCGAGGCCGGCGAGATCGAGGACTGGAACCTCGAGGTCGTCGCCGCCTTCATGCGCGCCGCCTACGGGAAGGGCTACTGCGACGCCCTGACCGAGGACGCGCCCGGCAGCCTTTGCGAAGAGCACGGCTACCGCGTCCCCTCGCGGGGCCACGCCACCGCGCCCGAAGCCTGACGGCCCAGATCAGGCCCCGCCGTGGCGCAGCAGCGCGTGTCCGTTTCGGACTCGCCCTCACGTCGGACACCGTTACGCAAACGTCACGGAAATCGCGCGAAAGTGTGTCTCGCGGCGCTTTTCCGCTGCTCAGCCCGGGCTCGCCCGGCGCCCCGTGCGGTGTCGGACACCGTGACGAATCACCGAAGCGGTCGCGACCGGCCTCTAGCATTCGCCCCATGAGCGTTTGGCTGCTGCTCGGAGCCGTGCTCGCGGTCGGGGCGGTGATCGTCGTGGCGCTGCCGTTCCTACGGCGACCCGGCCTCTCGGCGGCGGAGGACCGGCTGGGGCAGGCCGACGAGCTCGAACGGCGCCGGATCGAGCTCGCGGAGGAGCGCGACCGAACGCTCGCGGCGCTGAAGGAGCTCGAATTCGACCACCGCACCGGCAAGGTCTCGGACGAGGACTATCGTGAGCTCGTGGGGCCGCTCCGGCGCCGCGCCGCCGAGGCGCTCCGCGCGCTCGATCCGGCCGCGGCCGAGCGCCGGCGGCGCTCGAGGGTCGAGATCGGTGGCTAGCTGCGCGAACTGCGGCGAGCGGGTCGGAGAAGACAACCGCTTCTGCCCGCGGTGCGGTGCCCGCACCGCGACCGGCGACACGGCCGTCGAGCCCGTCCCGCCCGACGAGACCGGTCGCGTGCCGGTCGAGCGGACGACGGCCGAGCCTCGGTACTTCGGGATCACGCCGCCGATGGCGGTTTTCGCGCTCGGTGCCGTCTCGCTCGCCCTCGCCATCGCCGTCCTGACGACCGGGAATGTTCTCGCGGCGGCTCTCCTCTTTGCGGCCGCCGCGATCTTCACGGGCCTCTTCATCGCGGCGGCCAGGCGCCTTCCGGACACCCCGGCGGCACGGATCCCCGCGCGCGCGTTCGACCAGATCCGCGACCGTGCCGGCTTTGCCGTCGAAGCCGTCAGCGCCCAGTCGACGGCCCGGGTCGAGCTCTTCCGCCTCCGACGAGAACGGTCGGAGCTCGTCGCCGAACGGGCCGATGCCGCGCAAACGCTCGGCGAAGCCGTGTACGGTGCCGACGAAGAAAGTGCCGCAAAAGCCACGAATCGGATGCGCGAGCTCGACGACGCGCTTACCGTGAAGGAGAATGAGATGACCAGAATCACCGCAGCAGCGAACGAGCGAATCCAGCGGGCGCAGCTGCAGGCACAGCCCACCGCCGTGGTCGAGCCGCCCCAGGTTCCCGAGCCGTCGCCGGTTCCATCAGAGCCTCCGCAGCCCGTGACGGTGCCGGAACCGACCCCGGAGCCGTCGCCGCCGCCGATGCCGCAACCTGTCCCCGATCCGACTCCGGAGCCGTCTCCACCCGCCCCGGAGCAGCCCACGTCGGGCGCCTGATCCCGCGGCAGGGACGCCCCGCGTCCCAGCGAAACCCCCGAAGATGAGCCGGTCGGCCTACGTCCTTGCCGCCCTCGCGGTCGCAATCGCGGCAGCGCCGGCGGCCGGCGACGTGTACACACGCAAGCAGGCGGTGGACAGCCGCCTCTCGGCGCTGCAGGCCAAGATCGCGCAGACCCACGAGCGCGCGCAGGAGCTGAACGCCGAGATCGACTCGGTCAGCGGTCAGATTCGCGGCCTCCAGGAGCGCGTGGGGGACGTCTCGGCCCGCCTCGCCACGCTCGAGGCCGACCTCGCCCTGCACCGGCGCAAGCTCGACCGGCTGACGGAGCTCTTCGAGCTCGAGACGAAGCGCTTGCTCTTCCTCCGACACGAGTACGGCCTCGCGCTGAGTCGCTGGAACGCACGCCTGGTCGAGGTGTACGAGCTCGGCAACCTCGAAACGCTCGACGTCATCCTCGCCGCATCGAGCTTCGACGACCTGCTCGACGGGCTCGACTACGTCAACCAGGTGGGAGCGCAGGACGAGCAGATCACCTCGAGCGTCGGCGACGCGAAGGTCGCCGCGAGGAAGGCGCGCGAGCGAACGCGGAAGATCAGGAAGGTCGTCGCCGCGGAGACGCGCGCGGTGGCCTTCCGCACGGAGCAGGTGCGCGAGATCCGCAACCAGCTGGTGGCGAACCGGCAGCAGCTCGTCGCCGCCCGCTCCGACAAGCGTGTCGCTCTCGGCAAGGTGAACGCGAGCGAGCGCGAGGCGGTCAGCGAGGCACAGGCGCTCGAACGCGTGAGCGCGTCGCTCGGCGCCCAGATCCAGTCCGCGCAGTCGTCGGCTTCGACGTCGTACGCCGCACCCAGCTCCACGCCCTCCGCGAGCGGCTTCATCTGGCCCGTCAGCGGGCCGGTCGTCAGCGGCTTCGGCATGCGGTGGGGACGGATGCACACCGGCATCGACATCGGCGTCGGCGACGGCACTCCGATCCACGCCGCGGCCGCCGGCCGCGTGATTTACAGCGGCTGGATGGACGGCTATGGGAACCTCGTCTTCGTCGACCACGGCGGGGGCATCTCGACCGGCTACGCACACCAGTCGAGCATCGCGGTCTCGAACGGCCAGACGGTCGCGCAGGGTCAGCTGATCGGCTATGTCGGTTGCACCGGCCACTGTTTCGGGCCACACCTGCATTTCGAGGTGCGCGTCAACGGCAGCCCGGTCGACCCTCTCGGCTACCTCTAGCCGGGGGTTTTGTCGCGAGAGCCGCGGGAAAGAACCGGCCGCGCATGGGGCTGCTGCTCGCGATTCTCGCCGTGATCGTGATCCTGTTCATCCTCGGGTTCGCGGTGATGAAGTTCCTGCTGATCATCGCGGCGATCGTGCTCGTCCTCTGGCTCCTGGGCTTCGTCGCCCGCAGCGCCGACGGCGCGCGCTGGTATCGCTGGTGACCCGGGCGCCCCGCCGATGAGCCGCTACATGAACGTCTGGTAGAGCAGGAAGACGTTCAGCGCGGTGATCAGGCTCGCGATCACGGTCGCCACGATCGTCGTGACCTTGTGATTGACCAGCGTCCCCATGATCTCCCGCTTGCTCGTGAACATGACGAGCGGGATCAGGGCGAACGGGATTCCGAACGAGAGCACCACCTGGCTGATCACCAGGGTCCGGGACGGGTCGATGCCGATGCCGATCACGATCAGCGCGGGCAGCATCGTCACGAGGCGGCGGACCCAGATCGGGATCCGCCGGCGGATGAAGCCCTGCATCACGACCTGGCCGGCTAGCGTGCCGACGGTCGAGCTCGAGAGCCCCGAGCCGAGCAGCGCGAGTGCGAAGAGCGTGCTCGAGGCGCCGCCGAGGATCGGCTCGAGCGTCTTGTGGGCCGACTCGAGCGACTCGACGTCGAGTAGGCCGCTCTTGTAGAACGTGCTCGCCGCCATCACGAGCATCGCCATGTTGATCAGGCCTGCAATCGACATCGCGATGACGACGTCGATGCGCGTGAACCGGTACAGGCGGTGCGCCTGCTCGTCATTCTCGGGCGTGATCCGGTTCTGCATCAGCGCCGAATGGAGGTAGATCACGTGCGGCATCACGGTCGCGCCGAGGATCCCGACCGCCAGGAGCACGGACTCGCTGCCGGAGAACTGCGGCAAGAGCGCGTGCTGGCCGACCGTTCCCAGAGGCGGCTTCGCATAGAAGAGCTCGGCGAGGTAGCAGACGCCGATCACGCCGACGATCGCCGCGATCACGGCCTCGAAGGGCCGGAACCCGTACCGCTGCAGGCCCAGGATCAGGAAGGCCGTAATCCCCGTGATGATCGCCGCGGGGAAGAGGCCGATCCCGAGCAGGAGGTGGAACCCGAGCGCGGCGCCGAGGAACTCGGCGAGGTCGGTAGCCATCGCGATCACCTCCGCCTGGATCCAGAGCCCCAGCGAGGTGCGGCGGGAGAACTGCTCGCGGCAGACCTCGGGCAGGTTCCGGCCGGTCGCGATACCGAGCTTGGCCGAGAGCGTCTGGATCAGCATCGCCATCAGGTTCGCGGCGACGATCACCCAGACGAGCGTGTAGCCGAACTTCGCGCCGCCGGCGATGTTGGTCGCGAAGTTGCCGGGGTCGATGTACGCCACGCAGGCGACGAACGCGGGGCCCAGGAAGGGGAGAACTCGGAACGGGGTCGCGCGCTGACCGCGAAGAACGCGGACGGCGTCGTCGGCGGTGCGCGCGGTGGCGTTCACCCGCACAGTCTAGCGAAAAGTTAGGCGCGCCTAAACTTGGCGATCCTGAGTTCCGGCAGGTTCCGGTGCCGCTCGTCCAGGTCGAAGCCGTAGCCCACGAAGTACTCGTCGGGGACGACGAAACCGACGTAGCGGACGGGCAGGTCGTGCGCCAGTCGCCGGTAGGGGCGATCGAGAAGCGTCGCGATCGCGAGCGAGGCGGGGCGGCGGAGCTCGAGTAGCTTGCGGAGGTAGTTGAGCGTCAGCCCCGTGTCGACGACGTCCTCGACCACCAGCACGTGCCGGTCGGCCACGGTCGAGTTCAGGTCCTTGAGCAGGCGCACGCGCTCGTGGCCGCCCGGGGCGGCGTTCCCGTACCCGGCGAGCTCCACGAAGTCGAGCTCGTGCGGCGCGTCGATCGCGCGGGAGAGGTCGGCGACGAAGAACAACGATCCCTTCAGCGGCGCAACCAGCACGAGGTCGAGCCCTCCGTAGTCCCGGGTGATCTCGGCCCCGAGCTCCTCGACCCGTGCCTGGATCTCCTCGGCCGAGAGGTAGGTCTCGCCGACACGCAGGTCGGCGCTCAGTGGGCGAAGTCGAGTCGAAATCGCTGAGCCAGACGCTCGATGTCGCGCCGGTAGAAGAGCTTGATCCGAACCTCGGGATAGCGCTCTCGGAGCTTGCGCAGCTTGCGGTTCTTGCGCGTCACGAGCGCCTGCTTCATCACGGTGACCTCGACGTAGAGATCCTGTTCCGGCAGGTAGAAGTCGGGCGTGAACGCCTCGGTGACACGACCTGAGTCGTCCTCCGCCAGGGCGAACATCCGCGGCTCGTACTCCCAGGGCACCCCGTAGAAGTCGAGCAGCCGGGCGCATTCACGCTCGGCCTCGTTCGCGAAGCGCGGCATCTCCTGCCTTCGGGCTGGCTCGCCCCCCACCGGCTTCGACGGTAGCAACGGTCTCGGACGCCGCCGAAACCACGGCGACCTGATATACGACCGCGCACGAAGATGCCCCGGCTGCGCCTGACCCCGCAGAAACGCGAGTTCTTCGACCTCTACTGTCGAGCCTCGGCGAACACGGTCGAGATCTCCCGGCTGCTCGTAGAGCTGCTCGAGCGCTTCCCGGAGGAGGACGGCGATCTGATCCGGACGATCAAGGAGCGCGAGCACGAGGGCGACCACCTGACGCACGAGGTCGTGGACCTCCTGAACAGAACGTTCGTGACGCCGTTCGACCGCGACGACATGTACCGGCTCGCGGGGGCGATCGACGACGTCTGCGACCACATCGACGAGGCCGCGGACAACCTCGGCACCTACGGCGTCGAGGGGGTACCTGCGAAGGCCGTCGAGCAGGCCCGCGTCATCCACCAGGCGGCGCAGAACCTCGACGCCGCCGTCCAGCGGCTGGAGGGCTTCAAGGATTCGAAGACCCAGCTGATCGAGCTCCGCCGTCTCGAGGACGAAGGCGACCGGCTCGTGCGCGACGCGGTCGGCGACCTGTTCACGACCGAACAGGACCCGATCGCGGTGATCCGCTGGAAGGACATCCACGAGCGGCTCGAGGAGGCGTGCGATGCGCTCGAGAACGCTGCGGACGTCCTCGAGGCGATCCTCGTGAAGAACCGCTAGCGGCAATGGACGACATCCTCCTCGTCGTCGTGGTCGCGGTGGCGCTCGGCTTCGATTTCACGAACGGGTTCCACGACACCGCGAACGCCGTCGCGACCTCGGTGTCGACGCGTGCGCTCTCGCCGCGCCTGGCGGTGTTCGTCGCCGCGGTCGCGAACCTGGCCGGGGCCTTCGTGACGACGGCGGTGGCGAAGACCGTGGGGAAGGGGATCATCGACACCTCCCTGGCGACGGAGAAGACGGTTCTCGCGGCCCTGATCGGAGCAATCGCCTGGAACCTGCTGACCTGGTGGCTCGGCCTGCCGTCGAGCTCGTCGCACGCCCTGATCGGCGGCTTGATCGGAGCGGCGCTCGTCCAGTCGGGCTCGGAGGGCGTCGAGTGGCACGACATCGCGCACAAGGTCGCGATTCCGGCAGTCTTCTCGCCGATCTTCGGCTTCCTCGGCGCCTTCGCCCTGCTGCTCTTGATCTACTGGCTCTTCGTCTGGGTCACGCCCGGCTTAGCGAACCGCTCGTTCAGGCTCGGCCAACTGGCGTCGGGGACGTGGGTGGCCTTCACGCACGGCGCGAACGATGCCCAGAAGACGATGGGCGTGATCGCGCTGGCCTTGTTCGAGGCGGGGAAGATCGACCACTTCTACATTCCAGGCTGGGTGATCGTCGCCGCGGGGCTCGCGATCGCCGCGGGCACGTACGCGGGAGGCTGGCGGATCATGCGGACGCTCGGGCAACGGATCTTCTCCATGGAGCCGGCCACCGGCTTCGCCGCCCAGCTCTCCGGCGGCACGGTGATCTACGCCGCGACGCGTCTGGGCTTCCCGGTCTCGACGACGCATGTGGTCTCCGGGTCCGTGATGGGGGCGGGGGCGACACGCCGCCTCTCGGCCGTCCGCTGGGGGATCGCCGGGAACATCCTGTTCGCCTGGGTGCTGACGATTCCCGCGGCCGCCCTCGTCGCGGGCGCGCTCTATTGGCCGGTCGAGGCGATCTTTTGAAGCGGCTCTAGACTTCTCGCGAGATGAAGATCGCCCACATCTCGGACATCCACTGCGGCGAGGTTCATTTCGTCCCGGGGTTGATGGAGCGGGCGATCAACGAGATAAACGACCTCGAGCCCGACATCGTCGTCTGCTCGGGCGACCTGACCGCGATGGGCTTCAAGCACGAGTACGCGCTCGCGAAGGAGTACCTCGACCGCGTCGAATGCGAGTCGGTCGTCGTGATTCCCGGCAACCACGACTCGCGGAACGTCGGCTACATCCACTTCGAGCAGCTGTTCGGGCGGCGCAACCACGTCCTCCGCCTCGGCAGCGTCACGATCGTCGCCGTCGACTCCACCGAGCCCGACCTCGACCACGGTCAGATCGGGCGTGGGCGCTACGCCTGGATCGAGGAGCAGTTCGGCGAGGGCGATCCGGAGCTGCGGATCTTCGTGCTGCACCACCACCTGCTGCCGGTGCCGGGCACCGGGCGGGAGCGCAACATCGTCTACGACGCGGGCGACGCGATCGAGTGCCTCCAGCGGGCCGGGGTCGACATCGTCCTCTCCGGGCACAAGCATGTTCCCTACGCCTGGCGGCTCGAGGATCTGTTCGTGATCAACGCCGGCACGGTCTCCTCGCAGCGCCTCCGAGGGCGGACGCGGCCCTGTTACAACCTGATCGAGATCACCGATCACCACGTCGATGTGTGGCGGAAGTACCCCTTCCACGGACAGGAGAAGATCATTCAGTTCTCCACCGAGACCCGCGCCTTCGAGAAGTACACCGCGCGAATCGAGGGCGAGGTGACGACGCGCTCGTGAGGAGGGCCGTGGCGCTGATCGACGGCGAGCACTATGCGCCCACGATCCGGGACGCTCTCGCCGAGCTGCCGTACGAGTTCGTCGGCGCCGTCATGGTCGGCGGCACCGAGAAGCTGCAGGAGGGGGCCGAGTACGGCGTGCCGGTCATCGACGACATCGAGGCGGCGATCCGCGAACTCGAACCCGACCTCGTGCTCGACCTCTCCGACGAGCCGGTGCTCGGCCCGCGCGCACGCTTCGCCCTCGCGAGCCGGGTGCTCGCCGCGGGAGTGCCGTACGCGGGCGCCGACTTCCGGCTCGAGCCCCCGATCTTCGAGCCGTTCGCCCTTCCGTCGATCGCGGTCTGCGCGGACGGCAAGCGTGTCGGCAAGACGGCGGTGGCGGCGCACGTGGCGAGGACGCTCGCCGGGCGGCTGGACGTCGTCGTCGTGGCGATGGGGCGCGGTGGGCCCGAGCGGCCCGAAATCGCGGAGTCGCGGCCCTCCGTCGAGGAGCTCGTCGAGCTCTCGCGGCGGGGCAGGCACGCGGCCTCGGACTACCTCGAGGTCGCAGCCCTCGCGGGCGTGGTCACCGTCGGTTGCCGGCGGTGCGGAGGAGGCCTCGCAGGGGCGGTCGCAACGTCGAACGTGCCGAGCGGAACGGATCTCGCCGCCGCGCGGTCGCCGGACCTGGTCGTCTTCGACGGCAGCGGCGCCGCGATCCCGCCGGTTGCGGTCGGCAAGCGCCTCCTGGTCACGAGCACGTTCAACGATCCGGGCGTCGTGACGGGGTACCTCAACGCGTACCGGATCCTGATCTCCGACCTCGTCGTGATCACGATGGCGGACGAGGGGACGCCGCACGAGGCCCTTGCGAGCGCGATCCGGGCCGTGAAGCCCGACGTGACCGTGATCTCGACGATGCTCCTGCCACGACCGGTCGAGCCGGTGGCGGGGAAGCGCGTCGCCTACTTCACGACCGCGCACGAGCGCTCGCACGAGCGGCTGGCGCAGGTTCTGCGGGACGAGCATGGGGCGGACGTCGTGCACGTCTCGGCGAGCCTCTCGAACCGGCACGCCTTGAAGGCCGAGCTCGAGACGGTGGACGCCGACGTCTATCTGACCGAGATCAAGGCCGCTGGGATCGACGTCGTCGCCGCGACGGGGCTCGAGCGCGGAGTCCAGGTCGTGCTCGCCGGCAACGACCTCGTGCCGCTGCCCGGCCAACCCGACCTCGAGCCGGAGCTGCTGGCGTTGGCCGAGGGCGCGAGGGCGGAGCCCGTGGGGTCGTGACGGAGCGACGGCATCGCGAGCCGCTACCGCTTGGCGGCGAGGATGGGCTCCCGTTCTCGAAGGGCCTGCTGGCGCGGGCGCTGATCGCGACCGGCGTCCCCTCCGGGAAGGCCTACGAGCTCGCCCTGACTGCTGAGGCGGACCTGACGGCGGCCGGCGGCCGCGCCGTGTCGATCGAGCGGCTGCACGAGCTCGCGGTGGACACCTGGGGCGAGGAGGAAGGCGCGCAGGTGATCAGGCGGCTGCGGCTGTTCCGGCGCATCGACGACCTCGACCTGCCGATCATCCTGCTCGTGGGTGGCGCGACGGGAACGGGGAAGTCGACGGTCGCGACCGAGGTCGCCTACCGCCTTGGGATCACCCGCGTCACGTCCACCGATTTCGTGCGCCAGACGATGAGGGCCTTCTTCTCCGAGGATTTCATGCCGTCGATCCACTACTCGAGCTTCGAGGCCGGCGAGTCTCGCGACGAGGACGACTCCGACCGCGTGCTTCACGGCTTCCTCGACCAGACCCGCAATGTCCTCGTCGGCGTGCGGGCGGCGATCGACCGCGTCATGCAGGAGGGGTGGTCGATGGTGCTCGAAGGCGTCCATCTCGTGCCGGGGATGGTTCCGGCCGAGATCGAGGGCGCCCTCGTCGTCCAGTTCGTGCTCGCGATCGAGGACGTCGAGGCGCACGCGAGCCACTTCTGGCTGCGCGACACGACGACCGGCGGTGTGCGCGCGTTCGACCGCTATCTCGACGCGATCGGCGACATTCGCTCGATCCAGGACTACATCGTCGCGCGGGCGCACAAGGCGGGGGTGCCGGTGATCGAGAACGGCAACATCGAGGCCGCGATCGCCCAGGCGATGGAGCTCGTGCTCGAGAGCGCGGAGCGCCTGGAGAAGGTGGGATGACGGACACGGCCGTCAACGTCGCGACCGCCCAGCCCGAGATGGGCGCGAACCGCTTCTGTCTCTGCGAGAGCTACGCGCGCGTGACGGAGCGCGCCGCGCTCGCGGGCGCGCGCTGGCTCGGCCGGGCCGACCAGGAGCGCGCGGAGCGGGATGCGGCGACGGCCATGCGGTCGGCGCTCGAGAAGCTGCCGATCGCCGGCCGGGTCGTGATCGGGTCGGGCGGCGACGAAGACGACGAGCTCGCCCGCGGGGAGCAGATCGGCGCCGGCGGCGAGCAGGTCGACCTTGCGCTCGACCCGCTCGAGGGCCGTGGCGTTGTGGCTCGTGGCGCCGGCGGCGCGATGTCGATGGTCGCGGTCGGCGAGCCCGAATCGCTCCAGACCCTGCCGGACATGTACATGCGGAAGATGGCGGTCGGGCCCAAGGCCCGGGGAGCGATCGATCTCCGCCGCCCCGTCGGCGACAACATCGGCGGCATCGCGGAGGCGTTCGGGCGCAGCGTCAACGACGTGACGACGATCGTGCTCGACCGGCCGCGACACCACGATCTGATCGAGGAGATCCGCGCGGCCGGCGCCAGGATCAAGCTCATTCCCGACGGTGACGTAACGGCGTCGATCTCGGCCGCGATCCGCGGTACGAACGACCACCTCGCGATCGGTATCGGCGGGACGCGCCAGGCCATTATGGCCGCGGCGGCGCTCAGGTGTCTCGGCGGCGAGCTCCAGGCGCAGCTGTGGCCGACGACGCGAAGCGAGATCGAGGAGGCGAAGGCCTTCGGCATCGACGACGTCGAGCGGATCTTCACGATCGAGGACTTGTCCCCGGGCGAGGTGATCGTCGTCGCGACGGGCGTCTCGAACGGCGACCTGCTCCGCGGCGTCCGCTTCCTGGCCGACTCGGCGCGGACGCACTCGCTCGTCATGTGCACCCGTTGCAACTGGGTGCGCTTCGTGGACGGCATCCACTTCTTCGCCCGCGAGCGGCGCGAGGAAGTGCGCCTGCTGGGCTAGGCTGCGGGCATGCCCACGAAGGACGAAGTCGTCGAGGCCCTTCGCGGCGTCGAGGATCCCGAGCTCGGGATGGACATCGTCGAGCTCGGCCTTCTCTACAACGTTGAGGTCGAGGGCCCGAAGGTGAAGGTGATCCACACGCTGACCTCGATGGGCTGTCCCGTAGGACCGATGATCCAGGAGAACATCGACCAGATCGCCCGCTCGATGCCCGACGTCGAGGACGTCGAGGTCGAGCTGACCTGGGATCCGCCGTGGTCGCCGGAGAAGATGTCCGACGACGCGAAGTTCATCCTCGGGTTCGGCTAGAACCCACCACCGCCGTTCTCGGCTCGCCCGGACGCGCCCTGCCGGGCCATGCCCTCACGTCGGACACCGTTACGCGCGCGTGACGCGAATGTGCCGCGGATGTAACCGGCGCGCCCAATTGCAGGACTTTCGACCGACCCCACCGCACTTCGCCGCGGTGTCGGACACGGTGACTGAACTCGCACCGCCCCCGATCCAGACGTGCCCGAACCAGGCGGGTCAGCCGGGGATCGCGAGCACGATCTTGCCGAACTGCTCGCCGCGTTCCAGGCGCTCGTGCGCGGCGCCCGCCTCGGCGAGGGGGAAGACCCGGTCGACGACCGGGCGGGCGCGTCCGGTGGCCACGAGCTCGTAGGCGCCGGCGAAGTCCTCGCGCGTTCCCATCGTCGAGCCCAGGATCGTCAGCTGCTTCCACCACACGCGGTGGAGCTGCGCCGGCGGGTTCGCACCCGTCGTCGCCCCGCAGACGACGACCCGGCCGCCGGGGCGCACGACCGCCAGAGACGTCCTCCATGTCGCCTCCCCGACGTGCTCGACCACGACGTCGACCCCGGCGCCGTTGGTCGCTTCTTTGACCGCGGCCGAGACGTCTCCGGACGCGTGGTTGACGACGGCGTCGGCCCCGAGGCCGCTCGCCCGCTCGAGCTTCGCGTCGTTCGACGAGGTCGCGAGCACGCGTGCGCCGAGCGCCTTCGCGATCGCGAGCGACGCGGTGGCGACGCCCCCGCCGACGCCCCAGACGAGCACCCACTCGCCCTCACGCAAAGCGGCCTTCGTGACCAGCATCCTGTGTGCGGTCTCGAACACGAGCGGAAACGCTGCAGCCTCTTCGAACGACATCCCTTCCGGAATCGGGTGGAGGTAGTCGCCGGGCACGGCGATCAGCTCGGCGTTCGTGCCGTCCATGTGCTCGCCGACGATCAGAGCCCCGTCGTCGAGCCCCGGGTTGAGAACGACCCGCTCACCGGTGTCGACGCGCTCGCCCGCACCGTCGGAGCCGAGGATCCGCGGCTTCGGCACTGACGGCTGTCCTTTTCGCAGCCAGAGGTCGATCCGGTTGATCGACGCGGCCCGGAGGCGGACGAGGATCTCGCCCTCGCCGGGCGAAGGGTCCGGCGCGTCCTCGTAGCGGAGGACCTCCGGCCCGCCATCCTCGTGGATCCGAATTGCCTTCATGCGGGGCACAATCTCCCATATGACCGCAGCCGAGCTGGAGACCCTCGCGCGGGAGCTCGGGATCGACGTCGTCGGAGCTGCGCCCGCGGAGCCCTACGTGAAGACAGAGCGCCACATCCGCGAGCGGCGTGCGCGGGGCCTCTTCGCCGACATGCGGTTCACGATGGCCCAGCCGGAGACCTCGTGCCATCCGGAGACGCTGCTCCCCGGGGCGCGGACGGTGATCTCGGCAGCGCTCTGCTACTACGCGGCCGAGCCGGAGCGCCCAGCGGGCCACGGCCGCCTGCCGCGCTACACGTGGTTCGACGCCTACCGCAAGCTGCGCGAGAAGCTCGACCGACTCGGCACGGCCCTCGGCGGCGCCTACCGCGTTCTCGTCGACGAGAACCAGCACGTCGACCGCGAGGCGGCCGCTCGATCGGGCGTCGGCTTCTACGGCAAGAACACGCTTTTGATCACACGGAAGTTCGGCTCGTGGGTCGTGCTCGGCTCGCTCGTCACCGACCAGGAGCTCCAGCACACGAAGCCCCTCGACCTCGACTGCGGCTCGTGCACGCTCTGCATCGACGCCTGCCCGACCGGTGCCCTCGATGAGCCCGGAACACTCGACTCGACGAAGTGCTTGTCCTACTGGACGCAGGCCGCGGAGCCGATGCCGAGCGCGTACGCGTCGGCTCTCGGCGCCCAGGTTTATGGCTGCGACATCTGCCAGGACGTCTGCCCGTGGAACCGGGGCGTGGAGAAGCGCCGGGCGGGCGAGCCGCTCCCTCCCGGCGCCGAGCCTCACGTCGATCTCGTCGAGTGGCTCGAGTCCGATCCCGCCGAGCTGCGACGGCGCTACGAGCGCCTTTTCGTGCCCCGCAACGACGGACGCTTCCTCCAGCGGAACGCCGAAATCGCGCTGATGAACCAGCAGGTGCGCGCGTGAACGCCGAGCTTCGCCGCCTGCGTGAGACGGAGCGCTGGATCGCCTCGGTGCGCCTGGCCGCCGTGCCCTTCGCCCTGATCGAGGTCGGGATCGTCACGCCCGACTATCCGCCCGGCTACGAGCGCTGGGCGTGGGTCGCGACCGCAACTCTCGCCGTCGGGGCCGTCGTCTTCTTCGTCCTCAGCCGCTCGCAGGTCTTCGACCGGGCACCGCGCCGCATCGGCTTCTGCGCGCTCCTGCTGGACACGGCGATCGTCACCGCATTCACCTTGATCTACCAGTACGAGGTGGGATCCCCGGTCCGGCAGCTCTTCTTCGTCGTCCTGGTCGAGGGAGCCGTCAGGTACGGAATGCGCGGCGGGGTCCTGATGCCCCTCGCTCTGGTGCCGTTGCTCGTGCTCGTCGAATGGTGGCGGGAGTCGCAGTTCGACATGCCCCCGAGCAGCTTCGAGATCGACCGCGTGATCTTCCCCTTCGCCCTCCTGCTGCTGACCGGGATGATCGTGGGCTGGCTCGTCGACCGCCTTCGCTCGGAGACCGGGACGTCCCTCGGCCGGGCCGAGGAGGCCGAACGCCTCCGGGACGAGCTCGGGCGCCGGGCGGACGTGCTGGACGCCGCGACGCGGTGCGCGAGAGCGCTCAACTCGTCGCTCGTGCTCGACGAGGCGTTCGAGGCGTTCATCCGCGAGCTCCGAGGGTTCGTCCCGTTCGACCGGATGGCGATCATCCTCGAGGAGGGCGGCTCGGCCCAGGTGATGGCCGTGGCCGGGATCGGCGCCGACGCCGTCTTCTCACGCGGCTCGCGCCAGCCGATCGAAGACACGCTGCTCGCAGAGGTCATGCGCAGCGGCCAGCCGGTGCACCGCGCGGACATGAGCGACGCCCGCTACTCGGAGGAGCGCGAGTTCATCGACCTCGGCCTCCGCTCGCGGATCGCCGCACCTCTGATGCAGGGGCCGAGGACGGTCGGGATGATCTCGCTGGTTCGGCGTGCGCCGAGGTCCTTCGGCGAGCAAGAGCTCGAGCTGGTCGCCCTGCTCGGCCGACTCGTCGCCAGCGCTGTGCAGAACATCCGCGCCTACGAGGCGGAGCGGAGCACGGTCGAAGAGCTGCGGCGCCTCTCGGCCCTGCGCGCCGACTTCGTCTCGCTCGTGTCCCACGAGCTGCGTGCGCCGATGGCCTCGGTCGTGGGCTCCGCCCAGACGCTGCAACAGCGTTGGCGCGAGCTTTCGCCCGACCAGCGGGACTCGTTCCTGGCCCTCATCGGCAGCGAGACGGCGCGGCTCGCGAACCTCGTCGGTGACGTGCTCGACACGTCCCGGATCGAGGCCGGCACCTTCAGCTACCGGTTCGGGGACGTCGACCTCGGGGAACTCGTCCGCGACTCGGTTGCGAGCGTCGCGCTCGCGCAGGAGGAGGTCGGGGTCAACGCGGACGTGCGGGAAGAGCTGCCCCGCATCCGCGGCGACCGCGAGCGGCTCCAGCAGGTGCTCACGAACCTGATCGACAACGCGGTCAAGTACTCGCCGACAGGCGGGGAAGTCCGCGTGAGCGCGTTCCGGGAGAACTCGGCCGTCTGCGTGCAGGTCGCCGACCGCGGACCTGGCATTCCACGTGAGCAGCACGGGCTGATCTTCGAGAAGTTCGGCCGCGCCAACGCGCCCGGCTCGCCCGGGAAGCCCGGCACGGGGCTCGGGCTGTTCATCGCCCGCTCGATCGCGGAGGCCCACGGCGGCTCGCTGGAGGTGTGGTCGGCGCCCCGCGAGGGCGCCACCTTCACGCTGACCCTGCCGCTCGACTAGGAGGCCGAGACCGCGCGCACGCGAGAGAGCCCGAGCTCGGACTGGAGCTCACGCGCGCGCTTGGCGATCCGGCTCCGGAGCGCCTTCGGCTCCCGGACGACCGCCTCGCCGCGGAACGAGAGAATCTCCCCGAGGAGCCACTCCTCGCCGCCCACGGCGACTTCCTCGACCGCCGACCCGTCCTCGAGCACCGTCGCGGCGCCTCGCTCGAGCCGCCACCGCGCCACTTCCGGCGAGTACCAGATCTGCACCGGGCGGGCGTCCTGGAGTCCACGGGGCTCGAAGCCCGGCCTCGGCTCGAACTGCTCGTCGCCCAGGCGCGCGCTCCGCATCCGGTCAAGCCGGAACGAGCGCTCCCCGTCGCGCGTGCGGTCCCACGTGTGCACGTACCAGTACGGCAAGCGCCGCTCGATCGAATACGGCTCCACGAGATGCGCCGAGGTCGACTCCTCGCCCTCCTTGAGGTAGTCGATCTCGACCAGCCGGAGCTCTCGGACTCCCCGCGTGAGCGTGCCGACCAGGTCCTCCTCCTCGATGCCCACGTGCGGCGCGGGCGTCTGCGCGAGATCGAACTCGCCGAACGTCTCCTCGAGCTTCTTCCGCACACGGTCGAGAGGCGTACGCGCGTCGGCGGCGATCATCGGCCCCACGAACTCGAGGGCGAGCCGGATCGCGCGGGCCTCGAGCGGCGTCAGCCGGGGCGGCGCCCTGAACGTGTCGCCGAAGAGCTCCTTGTCGACGCGCACCTTGCCGTTCTCGAGCTCCGCGTAGACGGCGTAGCAGCCGCCGCCGAAGTTGACGAGGTTGAGGAGCGACAGGTGCTCCTCGAGCTCGTCGGGGGCGATGTGGAACCGTTCCGTGAGGTCGGAGGCGTCGATCACCGCCTCGGGCTCCTCGCCGCAGCGATCGAGCAGGTACGCGAGCAGCGCCTGCAGGACCGCGAACCGCTCGGGTGCCACGGGGCCTGCGACACGCTCGAGCTCCTCGTCCTCACCGGGCTTTGCCTCAACCGCGAGCTCCGGCGGCGACCCTTCGTGCCGGTCGCGGACGAGCCGTAGTGCCTGCGCGACCTCGCGCCGCAGCTCGGGCGGCGACTGCGGCGTCGCGCGGCCGTCTTGGCGGACGATCCACGACGCAAGCTGGCCCGCGTTCGAATACTCGGTGACGAAGACGCCGTCCTCGACGCGGCCGTGCCCTCCGTAGCTCCGCTCGACCCACCAGGCTGTGTCGCCGGCGACCTCGATCCTCGCTTCACCCACGAGATCGCCGATCTGCCAGGGAGGGCGGTCGCGAAACGGCTCGATCTCGAACTCCGCCGGGACCCGGAAGTCGCGCTCGCGCCGCGTGGCGAACCGGATGTCCCCGCGGATCCGAGAGACGCGGAAGGTGCGAATGTCTTCCCGAACGAGGTCCTGGCCGACGACGTACCAGGCTCCGTTGTCCTGGAAGAGCGCGTATGGGTTGACGGTCCGCTCCTCGACCTCGTCGCGCGAGATCGACCAGTAGGAGAACTTGACCGTCCTCTGCTTCGAGATCGCCCCTTCGAGCTTTCCGAGGCGCCCGGCGAGCTCGGCCGAGTACTCGGGGTCGAGGACTTCGACTCGCAGAGCCGTCTCGGTCGGGGCCTCCGCGAACCCCGGCCGGCCGAGCGCGAGGTTCTGTAGCGCGAGGCGCAGGGGCTCCGCGTACGCGAACTTCCCCTCCAGCAGGTACAGGGCCGTCTGCAGCGCCGCGAGCTCGTCGTCCTTGAGGTCGAGCTGGGGGAGGAAGTACGCCTCGGAGCGCATCGTGTAGAGCTCCTCGCCCGTGTACTCGTCGCGCTGCGAGTGAAGCGGCACCCCGAGGGCGATCAGCTCCGCGCGGTCCGAGTAGAAGCGGCGCGCGAACGCCTCGTCCGACATCTCCTGGTACCCCTCCACGTTGCCCTTGATGTCGCGGGCGGTGACCGCTCGCCGCTCCGCCATCAGGAAGGCGACGAGCGACAGCTGGCGGATCAGCTTGTCGGTGTCGTGGCTCACGCAGCGTCGAGCCTATAGAAGCCGCGCCGCCTGATTCCCAGCGGCGAAGCAGTCAGGCGGCGACGCGCGAGCGCGTCTCGAGATGCTGGTGCGACGGACAGTAGTCGCGCTCGGGCAACGGTGTGCGTTGGCAGGGCTTGCCCTTGCGGGTCGTCGCGCGGCAGCGCGAGACACCGCCGTCGAAGGCGCCCGCCTCGATCTGCGACTCGATGAAGCCGACGGCCGCCGTGACGCCCTCGTTCACCGCCCATGCGACCTGGGCCTGCGCGGTGATCGGGAAGTAGCGGCGGATGTCCTGGAAGAGCGAGCGCTCGGGCTTCGCGAAGTAGAGCGGATCCGTGGCGAGGCGCTCCATCGTCTGCTCGCAGGCATCGAGCACCTGACGCCGGTATTCGATCCGCGTCTCGGCGTCGACGTACGGGTCTACGAGGTCCTTGATCGTGCGATAGATCGCCCGCGAATACTGATACATACAGGCCTGGATCTGAACCATCCGCTCGTCCGATATCAGTATCCCGTTCAGCTATTAACCCCCCGCAAAGCTTTGTTAAGACCGGGTTAATCCGGGGTCCTGCATCTCCGGCATGCGGAAGCTTAAACGGTTCCCGCGCTGTTACAAAGTCCGTGCCCGGGTTTTCTTCCGAGCCAACGCCTAAGGCGTGATCCGGCGCACGTAGGCACGCGGATAACCGTGCGAGCGGACGCCGGTGACGCCGGTGTCGGCATCCTCGAACGATGTGTAGACCCCGCTGAAGAGCACGTAGTAGCCGGGGTGGAGGCTGGAGTACTGCGACGAGTCGAGGATGCCCACGTCCTCGACGCCTCCGTGGAGGGCGGCCCTCGCCTGCGCGAGCGCGAAGGCGCGGCCGTTCGTCGTCGGGAGCGACTGGAGAACGACGGTCCAGCCGCTCTCACCGGCGGGCCAGGCCTTCAGCGACAGAGCGGGTGGCGGAGGTGGCGGCGGCGTCGCGCGGGTCGAAGTGGGGGTCGTCGGCGTCGACACCGTGGTCTCGGGCGGGGCGAACGTGGAGGTTGTGGACACGACCGGACTGGTCCGGTTCGCGTAGCCGGCGCTCGCCTCGTCGCGCGAAGCGAAAGCGGCCGCACCGGCGCCCGCCAGCGCAGCGATCACGAGCGCGAGCAGCGACGGCCAGATCCAGTCACCCGGATACCACCCCAGCCGCTGCCGCCAGGCCCTGCCGAGGCGCGGGACTACTCCGCGCGCCTCCACGGGGAGACGGAGGCCGCATTCGAGGCAGTACTCCTGGTTGAACACGTACTCGGTGCCGCAGCGCGGGCACTGCAGCGCGGACTCGTGCGGCGTCTCGACGACTGCGGCAGCTTCGCCGTCGCGGGGAGGAGAGACGCTCAACGGCTACTCCTCCCAGCGGTCGGGCTTCGGGGCGTCCTCGCCCCCGGCCGCGCTCGACCTGATCACGGTCGCCTCGGGGTCGCCGTCACCGTTCACCGCGGGCTCCGGCTTCGGCTCCGCTGTCGCACGATCTTCCTTGGCGATCTCCGCCGCCCGGCCACAGCTCGGGCAGAACTCGGCGTCGGCAGGCAGAGGATGCCCGCAGTCCGGGCAGCTGACGACGGCGTCCTCGCCGACCGGCCGGCCGCAGTTCGCGCAGAAGTGAGAGCCCCAGATCACGGGGGCGCCGCACTCGCAGCGGCTCGTCGTCGCGCGGCGGCCCGCTGCGGCCGCGGCAAGCATCGAATCGAGCTCGTGCAGGCGCACCTCGAGGTTCGCGATGTCGCGGGCGTGCTCGGCGAGCAGATCCTCGCGGAACTGCTCCCGCCGGTACATCTCCATCGCCAGGCCGCCGAGGTCGCGCAGGAGCTCCTCGCGGGCCTTCAGGATCGCGCGCCGCTCGCGCCGGAGCGCGCCGGGAGACGGCGCGCGGCGGACGATCCGGGGCTGCTGAGCGGCGCCCGAGCCCTCGGTCTGCCCGCGCCGCCGTCGTGGCCGTCCAGGCAGGGGAAAACGCGGCACAGGGGCCGACTGTAGCAGCGTCGGCGGGCGACCTTCAGGGACCCTGGGTCCGCGCTCTACGGCCGAATCCGAACGAGAATGCAACGAAGAGGACGAGGCCACGAGGACCGACGACGATGCCTCCCCGGGTTACAGATCGACGACGACGAGCCGGTCTTCCGTCAGCTCTCGGACCGCGTAGGCGGGGCCCTCGCGGGTGTTGCCAGAGTCCTTGACGCCGCCGTAGGGCATCTGGTCGGCCCGGAACGTGGGCGCCTCGTTGACAGTCACGCCGCCGAACTCGAGCCCCTGCGCCGCCTTCATGGCCGTCTCGAGCTTCGACGTGAAGATGCCGGCCTGGAGCCCGTAGCGCGTGCCGTTCGCCAGCTCGATCGCTTCGTCGAAGGAGTCCACCGGATTGACCGTGCAGACGGGGCCGAAGACCTCCTCGCAGCTGACCTTGAGATCCGGCGCTGCGTCGGCGATCACCGTCGGGCGGATCAGTGCGCCGTCCGTTTCGCCGCCCGCGGCGATCCGAGCCCCTCCGTTCCGCGCCTCCTCGATCCAGGCGAGGATCCGCTCGCGCGCATTCTCGTCGATCACGGGGCCGACGTCCGTCTCCTCGTCCGCGGGATCGCCGACGTTCAGGGCATCGACGCGCGGCAGGAAGCGGTCGAGGAACGGCTCGTAGGCAGCTCGCTCGACGTAGATCCGCTGGACGGAGATGCAGCTCTGACCCGCGAAGGAGAATGCGTTGGTCGCGAGAGACTGCGCTGCGGCGTCGACGTCGGCGTCGGCCGCGACGATCACCGGCGTCGCGTTGCCGAGCTCGAGATTGACCCGCTTCCTCGGAGCGCGCTCCGCGAGCTTCCAGCCGACCGGGGCCGAGCCCGTGAACGTGATGGCTTTTACCCGCTCGTCCTCGACGAGGACGTCGCCGATCTCGGCGGCTGGGCCGACGAGGACGTTGACCCAGCCCGGTGGCAGTCCCGCGTCCGTCTCGAGCTCGGCGAGCAGGAGGGCGGAGAGCGGTGTCTGGCTCGCGGGCTTGAGAACGACCGCGCAGCCGGCGGCGAGGGCGGGTGCGAGCTTGTGCGCGACGAGGTTGAGCGGGAAGTTGAACGGCGAGATCGCGCCGACGACGCCGATCGGGCGCCGAAGGGTAAACGCGAGCTTGCCCTGGCCGGCCTGGGACGCGTCCATAGGAATCATCTCGCCGGCGAGCTTTCGCGCCTCGACGGCGGCGAACGTGTAGGTCGACATGGCCCGCGCGGCCTCGATGCGCGCGGCCTTCATCGGCTTGCCGGCCTCGTCCGAGATCGTTCGCGCGACGTCGTCCTGACGCTTGCCGAGGTAGCCCGCGACGCGGACGAGGATCTCCGCGCGCTTGTGCGCCGGCAGCGGCTCGGCCATCGCCCGCTCGGCAGCGTCGATCGCCCGGCGGGTCTCGCTGGCGCCTGCCTTTGCGACGCGGCCGACGGTCTCGCCGGAGTACGGCGACGCGACCTCGATCCAGTCGCCGGTCTCGACCCACTCGCCGGCGATCAGAAGCTTGCGTTCCGAAGCGGTGACGGCCACTGCGGCAAGTCTACGCCGGGTACGATCGCCCGCCGTGGAAGTCGGAAAGGTCGGAGTGGTCGGTCTCGGCACCATGGGCGCCGGGATCGCCCAGGTGAGCGTCCAGGCGGGATTCGAGACCGTCGGGCGCGAGATCGAGGCCGACCTCGCACAGCGTGGCCGGGCGACGATCGAGCACTACCTCGGCCGAGCCGCCGAAAAGGGGAAGCTGACTGCCGAAGAGCGTGATGCGGCGCTCGGGCGTCTCGCCTTGACGACGGATCTCGCCGACCTCGCCGACTGCGACCTCGTCATCGAGGCGGCGCTCGAGGAGCTGCCGTTGAAGCGCGAGATCTTCGCCGAGCTCGACCGGATCACGCCGCCCGACGCGGTTCTCGCGACGAACACATCCGCGCTGTCGGTCTCGGAGATCGCCGAGGCGACAGAGCATCCCGAACGCGTCGTGGGAATGCACTTTTTCAACCCGGCGCCGCTGCTGCCACTCGTCGAGATCGTGCGGGCCGAGAAGAGCTCGGACGAGGCCGTCCGGACCGCGTACGAGTGGGCCGAGGGTGCCGGGAAGCAGCCCGTCAACTGCAACGACACGCCGGGCTTCATCGTCAACCGCATCCTGATCCCGCTCCTGAACGACTGCGTACGCGTGCTGGACGAGTCTGGAGTCACGCCCGAGGACCTCGACAAGGCGATGACCAACGGCGCGGGCTGGCCGATGGGCCCCTGCGCCCTCGTCGATCTGGTGGGAATCGACGTCCACGTGCATGCCTCCGAGGCTCTGCACGACAAGCTCGGCGAGGACCGGATGGCCCCGCCGGAGCGGCTGATCGAGATGCAGAAGCAGGGCCGCCTGGGGCGGAAGACCGGCTCGGGCTTCTTCGACTACGCGGCCTGAGTGTGCCGGCCGACCCGAGCCGGAGTGACGCGCTCAGGGTGCCGGCGATCGCGACCGCGAGCGTCCATGCGGCGATCAAGCCGATCGTCGTCCGCCCTCCGAAACCCGGTGAAAGCGGCCCCGGCGGCCAACGGACCGAGTGCGGCGCCGCCGAACGCGATCAGCGAGCTGACGCTCTCCACGCGGCCCTGTAGCTCGTCGGGCACGATCGTCAACCGGTAGCCGACGACGATTGCATCCCAGAGCGACCCGAAGAACACCCACGAGCCGAACAGCGCTCCCATCGCCAGCGGCGGCGGAAGCGCTGTCAACGCAGCGAGCGCGGCGACGCCGATCCACGGGTAGCCGACGACGATCGCCCGGCGCGACACGAGGGTCCGCAGCCTCGGCGCCGCAGCGGCGCCCGCGAGCCCGCCGGCGGCGACGAAGGCGAGCATCGCGCCGACGAGGGCGCTCGAGGCGCCCTGTCCTTCGCGACGAGGATCACCGTCAGCGAAAGCGCGTTCGTCGCCAGGTTCGCAGCGGCGACGAGGAGGACGCTCGCACGGAGAAACGGCTCCCGTCGGACCCACGCGAGGCCTGCCCGGACCTGGGCGACGACACCAGCATCAGCCGTCGGCGGTCGACCCGGTCGACGAGCACGCCGACCGGGAGCGACAGTAGGAAGTACGGGAGCGTCCGGAAGAACGCGGCGAGGCCTGCGTCCGCCGCTGTTCCGCCCATTGCCAGGACGACCAGCGGGAAGGCGACGGACGCGATCCGAGTCCCGAACACGGATACCGCCTCGCCGACCCACAACCTCGTGAAGTCCCGATTCGCCGCGAGGGGCGACATCGGGCGAGCCTAGTAGGAGTCGTCGCTACTCGAAGAGTCGTCGCTACTCGAAGCCCGCGCTCCGGCGCCTGGGGCCCTCGGGGTTCGCCAGCCATTCGAGGACGGCCTGCCGCGAGAAGCGCCAGTGGCGGCCGATCTTCCGGCCCGGCAGGTCGCCCTTGGAGGCGAGCGTGCGGACGGTCTTGTCGTCGATCTGCAGCAGCTCTGCGAGCTGCTCCACCGTCAGGACGTCGGGCTCGCGCACGTGAGTCGCGGCGCGCCCCACCACGACCTCCTCGGCATCGAGATAACGGTCGACGAGGTCGGCGACCAGCGCGCGCTTCGGTCTCTTCAGCTCGAAGGCCGCGCGGCTGAGCCTCTCGGCCGACGCGGCCGGCAGGCGGACGTAGAGCGGGGAGGTCTGCTCGCGCTTCATCGAATATCAAGATATCAGCTTGCTATCGTCGAGGCGTGACACGGCGGGCATTCGTTCTCGGCGGCAGCGGCCAGACCGGCCGTGCCCTCGTCTCCAAGCTGCTCGAGCGGGGCTGGGATGTGACGATCGCGAGTCGCGGCCGGCGTGCCGTCCAGGAGGGGGTCCGGCACGTCACGGTGGACCGGGCCGACGACGCGGCTCTGCGGGCGGCGCTCGAAGAAGGGGTGGACGTGTTCGTCGACTTCGTTGCCTTTGAGCGCGCCCATGCGGAGCAGCTGCTGGCGCTGCGGGACCTGATCGGCTCTGCCGTGGTGCTCTCGAGCGCGGCGGTCTACTTCCCGCAGGGAGACTGGGACAGGCCGTTGCCCGTGCCGATTCTCGAGCGGGATCCGACCGTCGAGCCCGGCGACGCCGGCTACGCGCCCCAGAAGGCGGCGATCGAGCAGACGCTCCTCGGGCAGGAGGCTCTGCCGGCGACGCTCATCCGCGCGGGCGCGATCCACGGCCCGTGGTCGTCGTGGGCCCGCGAATGGCACTTCGTCAAGCGCGTCCTGGACGGACGTCGGTTCATCGTGCTCGCGTATCGCGGCGAGAGCCGGTTCCACCCGATCTCGGTTCACAATCTCGCCGAGCTCGTCTGGCTCGCCGCCGAGCGGCCCGGAAGGCGCGTCCTGAACGCAGGCGACCCGGGCCCGCCGTCCGTGCTCGAGATCGCGCGGGCCGTCGCCGGGGTGCTCGACCACGACTGGGCAGAGGTGCTGATCGACGCTCCCGCCGGTGAGGTGGGGGAGACGTTCTGGTCTTCGCCGTATCCCGTCGTCCTCGACATGTCGGAGGCCGAGTTCGAGCTGGGCTACCGCCCCGTCACGACGTACGAGCGGGCCCTGCCCGAAACGGTTCACTGGCTCGCCGAGTCAACGAAGACGACGCCCTGGGAAGAGCTGATGCCTCGGGCCGCCGAATACATGGAGAACAGCTTCGACTACGAGGCGGAAGACGAGTTCCTCCGCGGCCTCGTCACGGACGGCTGAGCCGATCCCAGACGTTCGCGAGCAGCCGCGAGACGACGGGCTGGTCGGCGGAGGCGGCGAAGTCAAGCACCCCGGCGGCAAACACCTTTGCCCCTCGCAACTCGTAGTAGGTCATCTCGGCGCTTCGCCTCGGGCCCATCAGGTTGGGAATCCTGGCGAGCACACGCGTGCCGCGCGGTGTGGACGGAGCACGCCGGTCGATCTTGCCGCCGTAGGTGCCGAAGCGGGCGCCGTTGACCAGGCCCGTGCCGGCGAAGACCCATGGATCCGCGGCCGCGCCTGTCACGCGGTAAGGCGCCTTCCTGCCGCCGTGCTTGCCCGCCTCGAACTGGACGCCGACCAGCGCAGCCTCCGGCCGGCCGAGGCGTCGCCATTGGGCAACGCGGGTCAGGTACGGGCCGCGGCGGACGACCTTCCAGGAGAAGTTGTCCGCCGAGAGGAACATCAGGTTGCCGCCGAGCTCGCGGTACCGGCGGACGAGGTCGTAGACGTGCGCGGTCACGTACTCCGCCTGGCCCGGGAAGGCGACCAGGTCATACCTCCGGGCGAGCGCGGCGCCGTCCGCGAAGCCGGCGAGATCGTCGTCGGAGAGATAGTCGACCGACCTTCCCGTTGTGTTGAGCCACGATGCGATTGTGAGATCCCAGTCGCGATAGCGCTTCGAAACGCCGAAGCCCAGGTAGGGGCGACGGAGGTCGATCGCACGGATCGCTCCGCTTACGGACCAGCTGTCACCCCAGCCGTCGCCGTTCGCATCCGCGAAGTTGTGCGCCTGCCACGTGTTGGTCGAGAGGACGACGGCGACGCGGTGCGTGCCGAGCCGCCGAGGCCGGAGAAGGAGCGGCGCGTATCCGACGCGTCCGTCGCCCGCCGTGACCCGCAGGAGGTAGAGGCCGCTCGACCAGTCGCCTGTCCGCACACGGATACGGCTAGGGGCGTCCCCGTGGCCTCGCCAGTCGAGTGTCACGGCCGGCGTCATCGCCTCGCCACCGCTCCTCAGGTCCGCCTCGGTCGGATGGGGGATCCTCGCGAGGGAGAAGACCTGGAATCGCAGCGAGCGGGCGTCGGTGGCGATCGAGAGGTTCGCGTTTTCGCCCGGGACGTAGCTCGGGCGTGGGAAGCTCGCCGAGATGCCCAGCACGCGCACGACCGGGGCCTCGACGCGGGGTCTCGGGCCTGGGCGGGGGAGACCGTAGAGCCTGCGCGCACCACGCCCGCCGGTGACCATCAGCCGCAGGACGTAGGTGCGCTCGGCCGCAGTGCTCCTCGGCCGCCAGACGAGGCGGTGCCTGCCGGGGAGCAATCTCCGCGTGGTCGTCCAGACGATCTCCGGCCGGATGGCGGCGCGCCTGAGCGAGTCCGTCTGCACGACGTCCAGCCGCACGCGGGCAGGCCGGTCGAGGCGGAACGTGACCATCGCCCGGTCACGGAACCCGTCGCCGTTCGGGGAGACCGTCGTCAGCAGTCTCCGGTCGCCCGCGAACGGCGCGGAGCCGTTCCCGACGGCGAGACCGAGCAGCCGGGGGGCCGGCTCGACCGGGGCGGCGGGCGCCGCCGAGGCCACCAGCAGGACGGCCGCCGCCGTGAGCACGATGACAGGTCCCGCCAAAAGGCAATTTCTTCCTGCAACTCCCGCTAACGGACCCCTTACAATCCCCTTATTCACCACACACCTGCGGCACCGATACTTGGCCTGTCGATGAGGCGTCTCGTCGCTTTCACCGTACTCGCATTCAGCCTCGCCGTCCCGGCGATCGCATTCGCGTTGGACCAGGTCGAGGACGGCACCCTGTCCGTTCGGAACGGCGTCGGCAAGGTCTCGCTGCAGGTGACCGGGTCGACGGCCGGCCGGGTGGCACACGGTCGCGTGACGGTTACCGACCCGGTCTCCTGGGACGGCGAGGGTGTGGACTTCTGGGGCTGCGAGAAGATGTCGTATCCGAGCGACGCCACAACCGTCTGCTACGGCAACAACATCCGCTTTCGGGCGATCGGTGGGAGGTACAAGATCTGGACCAGGGGGACGGGGATCTACGTCTCCGCGGTCGGGCACGGCACGGGGGTGCTGGACGGCCGCGGCGACGAGCCGGACATCGATCGCGACGGCGCCTACTCGTTGAACGACGAGCCGTATAAGTCGCTGCCCGACGAGGCGCAGCCCTTTACGCTCGCCGCGCCGTCCAGGAGCTGACGCTCGGGCATCCTGAGGCCGTGACCGCGTCACAGGCTCAGACGATCCTGGTCGTCGAGGACGAGGCCTCGATCGCGTCCTTCGTCTCGCTCTATCTGAAGAACGCCGGCTACACCGTGAAGGCGGTCGCGAACGGCGCCGACGCGCTCGCGCAGGTGGAGCTCGAGCTGCCCGCGTTGATCGTGCTCGACTTGATGCTCCCCGACATGGACGGCATCGAGGTCTGCCGGCGGCTGCGCCAGCGCCGCGACGTCCCGATCCTGATGCTGACGGCCCGGGACGAGGACGTCGACAAGATCATCGGCCTGGAGGTCGGCGCGGACGACTACATGACGAAGCCGTTCAACCCACGCGAGCTGGTCGCGCGCGTCAAGTCGATCCTGCGGCGCTCGGCGCCCGCGCCGCGGGAGGCCGAATCGGCGCAGATCCGTCACGGCGACCTGCTGGTCGACTCCGGCCGCCGCGAGGCCCATGTCGGCGAGGAGGAGATCCAGCTCGCGCCGAAGGAATTCGACCTGCTGTGGGAGCTGCTCGACCACCGCGGTCTCGTGCTGACGCGCGACCAGTTGCTCGAGCGGGTCTGGGGCTACACCTTCGCGGGCGACACGCGGACGGTGGACGTGCACGTCCGGCAGCTGCGCCGCAAGCTCGGCGAGGCTTCGCCGATCGTCACCGTCTGGGGCGTCGGCTACAAGGTTGCGCCCGCGCGGGACTCGGTGAACGCGTAGCGAAGACGGCGCGGACGCCATGGGCTCGCTCCGCTTTCGACTCCCGGCCCTGTTCCTCGCTGCGATCATCATCGCCGGCCTGGTCTCGACCGCGATCGCCGTCAGCGTCTCGAAGCGCTACGCGCAGAGCACCGCCCGCAAGCAGGCGTTTCGCGAGCTCGTGCGCGAGGCGCGGGGCGTCACCAGGATCTACACGGAGCGCGCGGGCGGGCCGCCGCTCCTCCTGTCGAGCGAGCTCGAGCTCGCCACGGGCGACAGCATCTTCTACATCCCCCGGGCCCGTGGGATCGACATGTTCCCGGGCCCGACGCCGGCGTACACGCGCCTGCCGCGCACGACGATCAACATGGCGCCGATCCTTCGTGGCAAGACCGTGCAGTTCGAGTTCACGCCTCCGGGGAGCGACGAACGCTTCCTTGCGGTAGCGCGACCGGGCAAGCTCGGCAACGCGGTCTTCGGCGCGCTGATCGTCGGCAAGCCGACGACTCGTCTCAACCAGGGCTGGCTGCCGCTCATCGGCCGGTTGCTGCCGGCGTTCTTCGCGGGAATCCTGATCGCGGGGCTGCTCGGCTGGTATCTCTCGCGGCGCATCACGAGGCCCGTGCTCGCGCTCTCCGACGCCGCCGACGAGGTCGCGGCGGGCCATTACGAAGTCGCGGTCCCCGACGTTCCCGGCGGCGGCGAGATCAGCCACTTGTCGGATCGTTTCCGCGACATGGCGGCGCAGCTCCGGGAGGCCGAGGCGCTCGAGCGCAACTTCCTGATGACCGTCTCGCACGAGCTGCGGACGCCCCTCACGGCGATTCGCGGCCACGTCGAGGCCTTGCTCGAGGGCGTCGTCGAGGACGAGGAAGCGCGAACACACTCGGTGGAGATCATCAGCCTGGAGGCAGACCGGCTCGAGCGCCTCGTCGGCGACGTGCTCGACCTCGCGAAGCTCGACATGCGCCGCTTCCAGCTTCTGCGCGAAGAGGTCGACATGGAGCGGCTGGTCGACCGCGCGTACTCCGCGTTCGGCGAGGAGGCGCGCCGTCGCGGCATCGACTACCGCCGCTCGGTCGCCTCAGCGCCTGTGATCGAGACGGACGGCGATCGTGTCCTGCAGGTGATCTCGAACCTGCTCTCGAACGCGTTCCGCTGGACGCCGGACGGCGGCCGCGTCGAGCTCGGGCTGATGCAGGTGGACGGCACGGTGCGCGTCGCGGTCGGCGACACGGGCCCGGGGATCTCGAACGACGAGCGGGAGCGGATCTTCCGGCCGTTCTGGTCGCGCGACGGGCACGGGACCGGGCTCGGGCTCGCGATCGCGCACGAGCTCGCCGAGGCGCTGGGCGGCAGCATCGAGCTGGAGACGGCACCCGGAAAGGGGAGCCGGTTCGAGTTGGTTTTGCCTGCGCGGCGGGCTCTCTAGGGGCCGGCTCCTAGGTGCCGGTGCGGCGGTCTTCGATTCGGTAGACGACGGCGCCCTCGTCGGCACCGAGCGTCCGCTCGAGCCGTGCCAGCCGCTCGTCGACACCCTTCCAGCCCGACGTGATCAGGTCGATCAGCAGCGCGAGATCGTCCACCCGCGCGTGGCGCTCGCCGAGGAGGTCGCCTTCGATTCGCTCGAGCCTCCGCACGAGCTGGGCCGACAGGCCGCGGACCTCGGCGAGGTGCCGCGCCACCGGCAGCACCTGTTCTCGGAGGCCGTCCTGGACGGCGTCACCAACCCGTTCCGGAAGGGTTGCCTCGAGCGTGGCGGCGGTCTCGGCCAGAGCTTCGACCTGGTCGCGCGCCCGCTCCAGGACGGCGTCGATAACCGCGGGCTCCGCACGGCCTTCGGCGACCTGCCGGAGACGCTCGCTCGCCCGCTCGATTGCTCCCGGATTCATCGCCGGCAACGCTAGCGTTCGCGTCGGATGAAGCTTTCCGAGCTCGACTACGAGCTTCCGCCGGAGCTGATCGCCCAACGTCCGCTCGCGCGTCGGGACGAGTCACGGCTCCTCGTCTACGATCGCGAGACCGAGGCTGTTCGCCACCGCCGCTTCTCGGACCTGCCCGAGGAGCTCGCGCCGGACGAGCTCGTTGTCGTCAACGACACGCGTGTGCTCCCGGCGCGGATCCGGATCGAACGCCCCCGCGGCGAGGTGCTGCTGCTGGAGCGCCGGGGGGAGAACGGGCTGTGGGAGGGCCTCGCGCGCCCGACTCGACGGCTTCGGGCCGGCGGGCGCTACGGCCCGGTCGAGCTCGTGGAGCACCTCGGCGAGGGGCGGTGGCTCCTGAGGCTCGAAGGCGCGCCGGCCGGCGAGGCGCCGCTGCCGCCGTACATCACCGAGCCGCTCGCCGATCCTGAGCGCTACCAGACCGTCTACGCCGACGCCGAGGGCTCCGCCGCGGCGCCGACGGCGGGGCTGCACTTCACGCCGGAGCTGCTCGCGCTGCTCGACGTCGAGCGGGTGACGCTCCACGTCGGGCTCGACACGTTCCGGCCGGTCACGGTCGGGGAGCTCGGCGACCACATGCTGCACAGCGAGCGCTACGCCGTCAGGGCCGACGCCTGGGAGCGGATCCGGGCGGCGCCGCACGTGCTCGCCATCGGCACGACGACGACGCGTGTGCTCGAGTCGGTGGCTCGAGGGGCGCCGCTCGCCGGGCGGACGGACCTGTTCATCACTCCAGGCTTCGAGTTCCGCCGGGTCGACGCGCTGCTGACGAACTTCCATCTGCCACGCTCGACGCTGCTGGCACTCGTGATGGCGTTCGGTGGAGTCGCCGAGACTCGAGACCTCTACCGGCTCGCCATCGAAGAGCGATACCGCTTCTACTCGTTCGGCGACGCGATGCTCGTCCGCTGAGGATGACCTTCGCGCTCGAGGCAACGGACGGAACCGCGCGCGCCGGCGTGCTCACGACCGCCCACGGCGAGGTGCCGACTCCGGCGTTCATGCCCGTCGGCACGAAGGCGACGGTCAAGGCCGTCGACCCGGCGGAGCTGCGCGAGCTCGGGGCGACGATCGTCCTCGGCAACACGTACCACCTGCACTTCCGGCCTGGGCCGGAGCTGATCGCCGAGCTCGGCGGGCTGCACCGGTTCATGGCCTGGGAGGGGCCGATCCTGACCGACTCGGGCGGCTTCCAGGTGTTCTCGCTCCGCCACACGATCCGCCGCGCCACCGAGGACGGCGTCACGTTCAGCTCCGTCTACGACGGCGACCAGGCGACCTTTACGCCGGAGTCGGTCGCCGGGATCCAGGCGCTGCTCGGCTCCGACATCGCGATGTGCCTCGACGTCTGCCCCCCGGCGGATGCGCCGCGGTCGGCCCTCGTGGAGGCCGTCCGCCTGACCACGGGTTGGGCCGAGCGTCAACGGTCGGCAGAGCGCGCGACGGGCCAGCTCCTGTTCGGGATCGCGCAGGGAGGGGTCGACCCCGAGCTGAGGACGCGCTCGATCGAAGAGATCACGGCGCTCGATTTCGACGGGTACGCACTCGGCGGGCTGGCGATCGGCGAGGACCGTGAGCTCATGTTCGAGACGGTCGGTTGGGCGGCGCCGCAGCTCCCGGGCGCCAGGGCGCGCTACTTCATGGGGATCGGCGACCCCGAGGGGGTGCTCGAGGTGATCGAACGGGGCATCGACATGTTCGACTGCGTCTTGCCGACGCGCCTCGGACGCACCGGCTCGGCCGTGACCTGGGAGGGGCGGCTGAATCTCAAGAACGCCCGCTATGCGCGCGACCCGGCGCCGCTACAGGAAGACTGCGCCTGCCCGGCCTGCCTGCGTTTCTCCCGCGCGTACATCCGCCACCTCGTCAATCAGCAAGAGCTGCTCGGTCTACGTCTGTTGAGCCTCCACAATCTACGATTCCTGCTGGATTTGACAGCGGGTGCGCGCGCCGCGATCGTGCGGGGCGACTTCGCCGCCTACAAGAGCGACGCGCTCGCCCGCCTGAACGCGCCGGAGGCCACGTGGGCTACCTGATCCCGATCGTCGTCTTGTTCTTCCTGCTCTGGCTGCTCGTGATTCGCCCCCAGCGGCGGCGCCAGGTCCAGCAGCTCCGGATGCAGGACGAGCTGCACCTCGAGGACGAGGTGATCACGGCAGGCGGCATCCACGGGTACGTCAAGCAGCTCGACGAAGAAGTCCTGACGGTGGAGATCGCCCCCGGCGTGCGCGTGAGGGTCGACCGCCGGGCGGTCGCGGCGATCGTCCGCCCCGAGGAACCCGCCGAAGAGCCCGACGAGCCCGCCCAGATCCAGGCGCCCGAAAGCTAAGCTTCCGGCCCTGCGCGAATGACGAACCGCCGTTCGCACCTGATCCTGATGGGTCTCCTGCTGGCCGCGTTGGCAGGAGTGGCCGCGCTTGCCATTCCGGGCTCGCCCATGCACAAGAAGATGACGCTCGGGCTCGACCTCCAGGGCGGCCTCGAGGTCGTTCTGAAGGCGAATCCGCCCAGGGGGCAGACGCTCGATTCCTCGGCGCTCGACCGCTCCGTCTCGATCATGCGGAACCGCGTCGACAAGCTCGGCGTCTCTGAGCCCGAGATCCGCAAGCAGGGCAGCGACCAGATCGTCATCGAGCTTGCGGGCGTCCACGACCAAAACCGCGCCGCCGAGATCATCGGCAAGACCGCCCAGCTCGAGCTCTACGACCTCGAGACGTCTCTCGTGGCGCCGTATTCGGCGACGGTCTCGGGGACTCCGCTCGAGACGCTGGACCTCTACGGCCTGCTCAAGAAGGTCGAATCGCAGGCCAAGAAGGGAGAGCCCTCCGCGTATTACGCGTTCGGCAAGAACAAGGACAAACCGGTCGGGCCGGCCGACACCCGCGCCGAGGCTCTCACGCTCGCCAAGAGCGCCGGGCTCAAGAAGCCGATCACGGTCCTCGCGGTTCCGCACGGCATGATCGTCCTCACCTGCGGGCCGGAGGAGGTCGTCTGCCCCGGGAACGGCGGCGCGCAAGGCGGCAACACGATCGGGCCGCCGCGGAAAGGCACGACGTACTACTACCTCTTCAAGCACGACAAGACCGCCGAGGGAATCTCGGGCGTGAAGGGGATCCCGCAGATGTCCGGCTCCGACCTGAAGCTGTCGGGGACGAGGCAGGACTTCGACCCGTCCACGAACGAGCCGGTGGTGCTCATGCAGTTCACCGGCTCAGGCTCGGACAAGTTCCGGCGCGTCACCTCGGAGGAGTACAACCGCGGCCGGAACCGCGGCATCCCTCAGCACTTTGCGATCGTGCTCGACCGCGAGATCAGGTCGTTCCCGCAGATCGATCCGACGAAGAGCGATCTCGCCGGCGGCATCAGCGGCAACGCCGAGATCAGCGGGATCGCGTCGCTCGGTGAGGCCAAGGACCTCGCTCTGGTGCTTCAGACAGGCGCGCTACCGGTGGAGTTCGAGCAGATCGAGCGGACCGACGTCTCCGCGACGCTCGGCGCCGACTCGCTCGACCAGGCGAAGAAGGCCGCGCTGATCGGCCTCCTCGTCGTCGCGATCTTCCTGCTCGTGCTCTACCGCTTACTGGGCGTTGTCGCCGTCATCGGCCTCGGGATCTACGCGGCCTTTCTCTACGCCGCCATCCTGCTCTTCGGCGTCACGCTGACGCTGCCGGGCTTCGCCGGCCTCATCCTGACCATCGGAGTCGCGGCCGATGCGAACGTCGTCATCTTCGAACGCATCAAGGAAGAGGTGCGCGCCGGGAAGTCGGTGCGCGCCGCGATCGCGGCCGGCTACGCGAAGGGCTTCCACACGATCATCGACGCCAACGTCGTCACCGTGATCACGGCGCTGGTGCTCTTCGCCGTCGCGACGGCAGGCGTGAAGGGCTTCGCGCTGATGCTGATGATCGGAACCGTGATCTCGCTGATCACGGCCGTTGGCGCCACGCGGGCGATGCTCGGCCTGCTCTCGGGGTTCTCATGGTTCGACAACCCGCGCTTCATGGGCGCCGCCGGGCAGCAGTCCGGGCGCTGGCTGCAGATCGACTTCATGCGCCGGCGGTACCTCTGGTTCGCGATCTCGGGCGTGATCGTGGCGCTCAGCATCGGCGCGTTGGCCGCGCGCGGGCTGAATCTGGGGATCGACTTCAAGGGCGGCACCCAGGTGACGTTCAAGACCGACGAGCCGGTGTCACTTTCGGACGTCCGCACTCAGGCGAAGGACATCGGTCAGGGAGACGCCGTCATCCAGGGCCGCGGCAAGTCGTTCGGCACCGACCGCTACGAGAACTTCCAGATGCGGATGAAGTCGCTGACGCAGGCGAATCAGAACAAGCTGAACGAGGATCTCAAGGCACGCTTCGGGGTCAGCAACTCGCAGGTCAAGAACGTGTCGGCGAGCTTCGGCCGCCAGATCGCGCGCGGCGCGATCATCGCGATCATCGTCTCGCTGCTCCTGATCGTGCTCTACATCGCACTCAGGTTCGACTTCAAGTTCGCGTTACCGGTGATCGTCGCGCTCGCGCACGACATCGTGATCACCGTCGGCGTCTACGCCCTCACCGGTCGAGAAGTGTCGAACGCGACCGTGGCAGCTGTCTTGACCGTCCTCGGGTACTCGATCTACGACACGATCATCATCTTCGACCGCGTCCGCGAGAACATTCCGCTGATGCGGCGCTCTTCGATGGCGACCATCGCGAACGTGTCGCTGTGGGAGACGATCCGCCGTTCGCTGGCGACGACACTGATCACGCTCCTCCCGGTTGCATCGCTGCTCGCCTTCGGCGGCGCGACGCTCAAGGACTTCGCGTTCGCACTGCTCGTCGGCATCGCCTCCGGTGCGTACTCGTCGATCTTCATCGCCGCCCCGCTACTGACGATCCTGAAGGAGCGCGAGCCGGAGTTCGCGCGGCGGAAGGACACCGACCTGATCGAGCCGGGGGTCGACGCCGGCGCCGCGCAGGTCGTTCTCGACCAGGCGGAGCAGGCGGCGGCGGCTGAGCCAACGCCGGATCTCTCGCCGGTGGCTGCGATCGAGAACGCTGCGGCCGAGGCGAAGCGGGAGCGCCGCCGGCAGCGGCGCCGCGCGCGACCGCATGGCCGAGCGCGCTAGCGACCTCGCAGCTCTCGTGCAGCGGCTGGGGCGGGACGAGCTCCGCGGCCTTGCCGACGAGCTCGGGGCGCTCTGGCGCGGGGACTCGAGCGCCGCGGAGCGGGCGGGCGCGCGGCTGGCGGGCCTGTTCCGCGAGGTGGGCCTGGTGACCCGTGAGGAGCTCGAGGACGCCGAGCTGCGGATCGCCCAGCTCGAGCATCGGCTGCGGTTGCTCGAGGACGGTCGGCCGAGCGGGCGATGACCGAGCCGCTGACGCGGCTCGGCGTCCCGAAGCTCTGGGCCAACGACCGGGCCCGCCTTTGGAGGCTCGCCCGGGCGGTCGTGCAGCCGCTGACGCTCGCGCTGGCTCCGGCCGCGGCGTACGGGATCGAGCGCATCCCTCGCGACCGGGGTTGCGTCATCGCCGCCAATCACTTCTCTGGGATCGACCATCCGCTGATCGGCAGCTTCGTCCCGGGGATCACGTATTTCCTCGCAAAGTCGGAGCTGTTCGAGGTTCCCCTGCTGGGGGAGGCGCTGTCGTGGATGGGCGTGATCGCGATTCGCCGCGGCGAGAGTGATCGTGATGCCCTCCGACGCGCGCGTGACCATGTGCGGGCCGGCGACCGGGTCGTCGTGCACGTCGAGGGGACACGGCAGCGCCTGGGCTATCCGGGGCCGATCCACACGGGCGGTTTGATGATCGCGATGCAGGAGCGTGCTCCGGTGGTGCCGCTTGGGCTCGACACGTTCGGCTGGTCGCCGAGGAACCGGCGGCGCTGCGCGCTTGTCGTCGGGAAGCCGATCGACGTCTCGGAGCTGCCCCGCAACCGCATCGGCTACGACGAGGCGGCGAAGCTCGTCGAGGCCGAGCTCGTGCGCCTGTGGCGCCTCGCCGCTGAGGCGGCCGCCGGCGGTCTCCCGGCGGAGCTCCCCGACGGGACGAAGCGCAACGAGCCGGTGACGCTCGGCTCCGCCTGACGTCCGAACCGGGCGTGACGGGGGTCTGACCCCCGACACGCCCCGAAGAGCCGCGGCCGGTTGGCGAGCCGTGGCTCCCGGAGCGCGATCCGCGTTCGAGGGACCTGTCCGGGGTCTGACCCCGGACAGGCCTTCCCGGGCGCTGTAGGACGGCCATGCAACACTGACCGACATGGCCCGCCCGGCCACGCGCAACATCGGCCGCCTTTCCGAGATCGCGCAGGTCGCGGTCCGGCACGGCTTCGGCTACTTCTTCGAGCGCCACCGGCTGACCGACCTGTTCCCCTGGAACGGCAAGGACGGCGCGGTCGAGACGCCGACCGAACGCGGCCGGCACCTGCGCGAGATGCTCGACGAGCTCGGGCCAACGTTCGTCAAGTTCGGCCAGCTCCTGTCGACCCGGCCCGACATCGTCCCGCCGGACATCGTCGTCGAGCTCCAAAAGCTCCAGGACGAGGTTCGGCCCGTTCCGTTCGCGGACGTCAAGCGCGTGATCCAGGACGAGCTCGGCCTCTCCGTTGACCAGGCCTTCCTCGAGTTCGACGAGCGGCCGACGGCCGCCGCCTCGATCGGGCAGGTGCACCATGCCGTGCTGCCGAACGGCGACCGCGTCGCGGTCAAGGTCCAGCGGCCGAACGCCCAGCGCCAGATCGAGGCCGACCTCGCGCTGCTCTACCAGGCCGCCCGCCTCGCCAAGGAGCGGATTCGCGCCCTCGACTTCATCGATGCCGAGCAGGTCGTCGACGAGTTCGCCCGTTCGATCACGGCGGAGCTCGACTACCGGGCCGAAGCCCGCAACGCGGAGGTCTTCCGGCGGAACTTCGCCGGCCGGCCGGACGTCAAGATCCCGCGCGTCTACTGGAGCTACACCCGGCACCGCGTGCTCGCGCTCGAACTGCTTGAAGGCTCGCAGCTCGCCGACCTCGACACCGCGGCGCTCGCGCCAGAGGAGACGCGGGCGCTCGCGTTCCGGATCGCCGAGGCGTGGATGGCGATGATCTTTCGCCACGGCTTCTTCCACGGCGATCCGCACCCCGCGAACATTTTCGTGCTCGAGGGCGGCGCCGTCGGCCTCGTCGACTTCGGGCAGGTCGGGAAGCTCACCGACGAGGACATGTCGAAGCTGACCGGCCTCTTCATCGACGCCGCCAACGAACGGGTCGACGCACTGCCGCGGCGCCTCGCGGAGCTCGGCGTGCGCTACCCGCGGGAGCGCGAGGACGAGTTCCGGGCCGCGCTCAGCGAGATGTACTACCGCTACTACGGCGTCAGCCTCGCCGAGATCGACCCGCTCCAGGTGATCCGCGAGGCCTTCGACCTCATCTACTCGCTGAACCTACGCCTGCCGACCCGCTTCGTCCTGCTCGACAAGGCGCTCGGCACCCTCGCATCCGTCGGAATCGAGCTGTACCCCGATTTCAACGTCTTCGAGGTCGCGAAGCCTTACGCACGGTCGCTAATGCTCGAGCGGTTCTCGCCCGAGCGCATCCTGGCCCGAGCCCAGAAGGAATCGAGCGACTTCGTCCGGGTGGCGGCGGCGATGCCCTACCAGGTCCACGACCTGCTCGAGGAAGTCCGGGACGGGCAGATCGAGGTCGGCTTCGTGCACAAGGGGCTCGACGAGTTCATGCACAAGGTCGACGTCGCGTTCAACCGGCTTGTCGTTGCGCTCATCGTCGTCGGCGGCCTGATTGGATCGAGCCTGATCGGGATCTTCGCGAAGCACGGGCCTTTCGTCTTCGGCGTGAACTTCCTCTCGTTCATCGGCTTCCTGCTCTCGGGGGCGCTCGGGGTCTGGCTCCTCTGGGGCGTCATCCGTTCCGGACGCCTGTAGATCGTTCGTCGCACTTTCGCGTCAAAGGACATCTGGTCGACGCGCGAACCCGACGCTAGCGTCGAAGGCGTGAACGCCGCGCTGCTCCTCGCCGAGACCGAGCCCTCCACGCGCGAGTTTCTCGGTCGGCACCTCGCCGACGACGGCTTCGACGTGCTGCGGGCAGAGGCCGACCGGGAGGCACTGGATCTCGTCGAGCGGCTGAAGCCGTCGCTCGTGCTCACCTCGACGGAGCTGTGCAAACGGCTACGCGACGGAGAGCCCGGCCGTTCGTGGGATCGCGAGGTGCCGGTGATCGTGCTCGGCGAGAACGAGTCCGACGCCGTCGACCGCGTCCGGGCATTCGACCGCGGCTGCGACGACTTCGTCGCGCGGCCGTTCCACTACGACGAGTTGCTCGCGCGGATCCGGGCCGTCCTCCGGCGCACCTCGCCGTCGCCGCGCGAGCGCCTGCTCGCCGGGGCGATCGCGGTCGACCGCATCACCCGCAGGGTGAGCGTGCACGGCCGGAGCATCACGCTGCCTGCGAAGGAGTACGAACTCCTCGTGAAGCTGGCCACGGATTCAGGCCGCGTCTTCACGAAGGAGCAGCTCCTGCGGGAGGTCTGGGGATACCGGTCCCTCGGCCGCACGCGTACCCTGGATTCGCACGCGTCCCGGCTGCGCCGGAAGCTCCGGCAGGCCGGCGCCGGCCCGTGCGTCCTCAACGTCTGGGGCGTCGGCTACCGGCTGCTCGACTGAAGCTACGGCTGAGACGGCGGCTGACTCGGTTTTCGAGGAATGCAGCCCGAGGTTGCCACGGGCGAGACGATGAGCTCCCCGTCGACGACCCGGGCGCGAATCGAGGAAGCGCCGGAGGTGCAAGCCGTCGGCCGGCGTTTTGCGCCGGTCGCCTGCGCCGAGCTCAGCGTCAGGACGGCGACGAGCGCGAGCAGAACGAAGGCACTGACGCGGAGCCGATAGCCGCAGAACCGCACGAGACGAGGATTGCGAGAGATCGCTCCAGCCGCATGGGCCGCCCGGCTCATCTTCAGCTCCGGCAGGGCCTATTTTGGGGCGTTGCGAATGCCGAGATTCACGCGCGGCGGCTTGGCCGTCAGAGCCCTCCGACCCGGTTGTCGAACTACGGCTTGAAGATGTTCAGCATCTGCTGGAACACATTCACGTTCGCCTGGTTGGGGGCGCGCGCGATCGTGGTCCCCGTGGCCCTGCCGAGGTCGCTGCAGGTGTTGTAGTCGGCGACCGGCGTGGTCCCGAACTGGGTTGGGCTACCGCCCTGGAGGGCGTCCGCGGTGACGGCCGAGGTGCAGGCGCCGTAGAGCAGCGCGACGATCGCGATCGTCTGGGTCTGGCCGAGCGTCGTGTTCATCTTCTTGACCTGCTTCCGCAGCGTCTTGACCTGCTTCTGCAGCGTTCGGATCTGCGCCGCAAGCTTGGCCGGACTGGGAGCTGCGGTCGCCGCAGGCACCGCGAGCGCCAGAATGAGTGCGATTGTCGAAACGGCTGCGAGTGCCCGCCTCATGGTCCCTCCTCGTTCGAAGACCCCTATGTGTGCATGCGTATATCGCCGCAGCGCACGGCCGTCAAGCCAAGTTCGTGCCCTCGAGGCGGAGCAAGGCCTGCTTTCGCTCGAGCCCGCCGGCGTAGCCGACGAGCGACCCCGTCGAGCCGACCACGCGGTGGCACGGCAGGACGATCGGCACCGGGTTTCGGTTCATGATCGTCCCGACCGCCCTCGCCGCCCGCGGCTTGCCCGCCCGGGCCGCGAGCGCGCCGTACGTCGTCACCTCGCCGAACGGCACCTCCGCGAGCTCGCGGAGCACCGTGCGGCCGAAGTCGCGAGCGAGCCTGAGGTCGACCTCGAGGTCGAAGCGCCGCCGCTTGCCCTCGAAGTACTCGTCGAGCTGCCGGCGCGTCGCGTCAACGGGACGGGCCGAGCGCAGGACGCGGCTGCCGAAGCCCCGCGCAAGCTGCTCGAGCTTGCGCTCCGGGTCGGTGTCGTAGGAGATGACGCAGAGGCCGCGATCGCTGACGCCGACGAACAGGGGGCCGAGGGGGGAATCGACCAGGTCGTAGGCGACGTCGAGCAGCCCCTCGGCGGCGGCCACGTCGCGGAAGCGGGCATCGAGCTCGGGCGAAACGTTCATCGGTTGCTCCTTTCGCGCAGGCGGCGGACCCCCGACGAGGCCGCCTGTCGAGCAGCGTTTTCGGACGAGCCGAGCGCGTCAGCAATTTCGTCGTAGGGAAGATCGAAGCCGTAGCGCAGCACGACCGCCGCGCGTTCGGTGGGAGGGAGCTCGTCGGTCAGCGGGCCGAGCTCCGTATGGGGCGGCAGGCCGTCCTCGACGGCGACCTCGGGCAGCTCGCCCCGCGGCTTGCGGCGCCTGCTCTCGTCGATCGCGATCCTCGTCGCGATGGTGAAGACCCAGGCCCGCAAATACCTTCCGTCGCGCAGCTTGGGATAGGCGCGCAGCGCCCTCAGAAACGTCTCCTGGAACGCGTCCTCGGCGCCGTCGCCGAGGAGGCGCCGCAGGTGGGCGAGGACAGGGTCCCGGTGAGCCTCGTAGAAGACCTCGAACGGTGGAATCCGCATCGCCTCCATCTTCTGCTCTAACGGCGGACCGCGTCGAGGTGTGAGATGTGGCTGAAAAGGGTTGCCAAGTGGGGATGAGTGGTTTAAAGTGGGGCGCAGTGGGCGATGCTGCTAGGCGAGTACGAGCATACGATCGATGACAAGAACCGCCTCACGCTCCCGGCCCGGTTCCGTCAGGCCTTCGACGACGGAGTCGTCCTGGCGCGCGGGATCGAGCGGTGTCTCTCCGCGTATCCGCGGGACCAATGGGCCGCAACCGTCGAATCGCGCCTACAGGAGCTCGACCCGCTCAGCAGGGAGGGGCGCGTGATGCAGCGGTTCTTCTTCTCGGGCGCCGCGGAGGCGGAGCTCGACAAGCAGGGCAGGGTGATGATTCCGTCGTCGCTCGCGGAACACGCCGGGCTGGGGAAGGAGGTCGTCGTGGCGGGCATCCGCGACCACCTCGAGATCTGGGACCGCACCACGTGGCGCGAGCACCTGCACGAGATCGAAGGGAGTGCTGAGGATGTTGCCGAACGTCTTGCAACCAGGCGCGACTGATCACGTTCCCGTCCTCGCCGACGAGGTCCGGCAGCTGCTGGCCCTCGCGCCGGGCGAGACCGTCGTGGACGCAACCTTCGGCTCCGGCGGCCATGCATCGCTCCTCGCCGCCGACCTGCGCGGCGAAGGCCGGCTGATCGCGATCGACCGCGACCCGGGCGCGCGCCCGTACTTCGAGCGCTTCAGGAAGCAGACCGGCGTCCAGGGCCGTTTCCTCCGCGGCGATTTCGCCGTCGTTCTCGAGCAACTCGCCGAGAACGGCGTCCGCGCGGACGCGATTCTCTTCGACCTCGGCGTCTCGTCGATGCAGATCGACCGGCCGGAGCGCGGCTTCTCCTACGCCTCGGACGCGCCGCTCGACATGCGGATGGACCCGTCGGCGGCCTACTCGGCGCGCGAGCTCGTGAACGACGCGCCCGAACGCGAGCTGACTCGCATCTTCAGGCAGTTCGGTGAGGAGCGCTACGCGAAGCAGATCGCGCGCGCAATCACGCGCCGTCGCCGCGAGCGGCCGTTCGAGCGGACGGGGGATCTGGTCGAGACGATCAAGGGCGCGATCCCCGCGCCTGCGCGTTTCGGCGACGGACATCCGGCGAAGCGCGTCTTCCAGGCGCTCCGGATCGCGGTCAACGACGAGCTGACGGCCCTCGAGGACGCACTGCCGGCCGCCGTCGAGCTGCTGAGGCCCGGAGGCCGGCTCGCCGTGATCAGCTTCCACTCGCTCGAGGACCGGATCGTCAAGCGCTTCCTGCGCGACCAGGAGCACGGCTGCACCTGCCCGCCAGACTTTCCCGTCTGCGTGTGCGGGAACGAGCCGGCTCTCCGGGCGACTCCGCGCCGCGCCATCCGGCCGAGCTCACGCGAGACGGCAGTGAACCCGCGTGCCGCGTCCGCGCGGTTGAGGGCCGCGGTCAAAGTCTGATGGCCTCCTGGCAAGCAACGGCCGGCGCCGCGCGCGCACAGCGACCCCGCTCGCGACCGAGGTCCGCGCCCCGTACAACGCCGAGGCGGCGGAAAAAGGTCCGGAGCGGCGTCGCCGGCGGGCTCGCCTGGATCGTCGTCGCCGGCGTCCTCCTCGCCGGGATCGTGGCGCTCAACGTCGCGGTGCTGCGCTTGAACGTCAAGCTCGATCACCTCAACACCGAGCGCGAGCAGTTGCGCGGCGGAAACGCTGCGATCTTGTCCCAGCTCTCCTCCGCGGCCTCGTCGCCGAGGATCCAGGACCTCGCGCAGAAGCGGCTCGGCCTCGTCCTGGCCGATCCCACGACGACGACATACGTCGACCTGACGCGAAGGGCGCGTTGAGCGGGCGGCTAGCGAACCGCCGGATCCGCCTTCTCCTAGCCGTCTTCGCGCTCGTCTTCGGCCTGACGCTCCTCCGGGCCGTGTGGCTACAGGGGGTGCGTGCCCAGTCGCTGAGCCGCATGGCCGCGAAGCAGCACCGCCAGACGGTCACGGTTCCGGCCGAACGCGGGACGATCTTCGATCGCACGGGCGTCCAGCTCGCGCTCGGCGAGCACGCGACCACCGTGTACGCGGACCCGCTGCAGATCCAAAATCCGACCGCCGTCGCTCCGGTGGTGGCCCGGATCCTCCGGCTCGACCCGAAGGACGTGTACGACAAGCTCTCGGATCGGACGCACGGCTTCGTCTACGTGCAGCGCAAGGCCGACCCGGCCCGCGCCGCGAGGCTGGCAAAACGAGAGCTGACGGGTATCGGCTTTTACCCAGAGGAACGCCGCTTCTATCCGCAGCGGTCGATCGCGGCGCAGGTGCTCGGCTACGCCGGCGTCGACAACCGCGGCCTGGCCGGGCTCGAGCTGACGCTCGACAAGCCGCTGGCGGGCCGTCCCGGACGGGAGACGCTCGTCCGGGATCCTTTCGGACATGTCCTCGACGCGGTCACATCCACGACCGCCCTCGATGGCAGCGACGTCTACCTGACGATCGACCACACCATCCAGGCGCAGGCCGAGAGTGTCCTGCGCGACACGCTGCGGAAGTGGCACGCGAAGGATGCGACCGCCGTGGTGCTCGATCCGCAGACCGGAGCGGTGCTCGCGATGGCCGTTGCCCCCACGTACGACGCGAACAACTTCGCAGGCGTGCCGAAGGAGGTGCAGCGCAACCTCGCGGTGACCGACACGTATGAACCGGGCTCGACGTTCAAGCTCGTGACCGTGTCGGCCGCACTCTCGACGGGGATCGTGACCCCGAACACCCCGTTCAGGCTCCCCTACGAGATCCAGGTCGCCGATCGCCGAATCCACGACGCCGAGCCGCGCGGGACGGAGACGATGAGCGTCGCCCAGATCCTCTCCCGATCGTCGAACGTCGGCGCGATCACGCTGGCGCGGCTCCTGGGTAAGGATCGGCTCGTCTCCTGGATCGCGCGCTTCGGATTCGGCCGCTACACGGGCATCGACTACCCGGGTGAGAGCCGTGGAATCATCCTCCCCGCATCGAAGTGGTCGGGCTCGACGATCGGCAACGTCCCGATCGGCCAAGGCATCGCGGTCACACCGATTCAGCTCGCCTCGGCCTACGCCGCGATCGCGAACGGCGGCATCTGGACCCAGCCACACCTGATCGATCACGTCGGCGGCGCCTACGCGCGGCCGCCGCGGCGTCGACGGATCGTCCGCCGCTGGATCGCGCAGCAGGTCACCTCGATGCTCCAGAACGTCGTGCTCGACGGCACCGGCACGCTCGCGCAGGTCCCCGGCTATCACGTCGCCGGCAAGACGGGAACAGCTGCCAAGCCCGACTCGCAGGGCGGCTACTCCGACTCCCGCTACGTCGCCTCCTTCGTCGGCTATGTGCCGGCCTCGCGCCCGCGTCTCGTCGTCCTCGTCGCCGTCGACGAGCCCAAAGGTGCGATTTGGGGTGGCGCCGTCGCGGCTCCCGCGTTCAGGCAGATCGCCGAGCCGACGCTCCAGTATCTCGAGGTGCCGCCTGACTCCCGGTAGTGTCAGGACCGGCTTTCGAGGGCATAGCAGAGCGAAAGGGAGGTGACATGCCGAATCGACGCGACGTCGTTGCCGAGCAGCTGCGCGCGCTTGCCGACGACCTGGAAAACCTCTGGCACGCGGCCACGCGGGATCCGAAGAAGGAAGCCCGGCGCGAGCGCGCGTGGGCCATCTTCTCGGGTGCGCTCGGAGTCGCTTCCACGGTGGCTGCGCGCAAGATCGTGGTCAAGATCTGGCCGATCCTGACCGGGGAACGGCCGCCGAGCCCCGGCGGCGGCGCAGCGCCACCGCCACCGCCGAACGACGAAAGCGCCCGGCCGCCAGATGAGTCGAGGCCGAGCGCCGAGACGCCGACCGCGGTCTAGGGCCTGCCGCCCCGGACGTTGAAGAACGCCGAGTAGATCTCCTTCGCGGCCGGAGCCGCCGCCTCCGCGCCGAAGCCGCCGTGCTCGATCATGACCACGACGACGACCCTAGGGTTGTAGGCCGGCGCCCAGGATGCGTACCAGGAATGGTCGCTCCCGGGTGGCGCCTCGGCCGTCCCCGTCTTACCGGCGACCGGGATCGGGAAATCCCCGAAGACCGAGCCAGAGGTTCCTACGTGGGCGGCCGAGTAGAGGCCGTCCCGGATCGCGGAGCCGCCGTAGAGGCGAACGTGGCGGCGGGCCGGGAAACGAAGGGGCCGAATGATCTGGCCGCTCGCGTTGAGAACTGCGCGGCCGACGTGGGGGCGCACGACGGTGCCGCCGTTCGCGAGCGTGGAGTAGGCGACCGCGAGCTGTAGGGGCGTGATCGCCAGCTGGCCCTGCCCGACGGCGAGATTGACCGAGTACCCCTCGTACCAGATGCGCTGCCACGGCTCCTTGAACGTGCGCTTCAACCACGCCGGGGTGGGAACGAGGCCCGCCGCCTCGCCCGGCACGTCGAACCCGGTCGGCCTGCCGGCGCCCAGCCGCCGGGCCCAGTTCTGCATGTCGAGATGACCTTCCTCCTGGCGTGCGTAGAACATCGACCCGAGCCGGTAGAACCACGTGTCGCACGATGTCGACAGCGCCTGCGGCAGCGTCAGGCTCGCATTCACGCCGGACTCGACGTTGCGGAAGACATGGTTGCCGACCGTGTACGTTCCCGTGCAGGGAAGCGTCGAGTAGGGGCTGATCAGCCCGGAAGCGAGCGCCGCCTCCGCGACGATGGGCTTGAAGGTCGAGCCGGTCGGATACATGCCCTGCGTCGCCCGGTTCAGAAGCAGGTGCCGCGGGTCGTTCGGGCTCAGGAGCCGACGCAGGTACTCCGGGTTCGTCGCCGCGCGGGCCTGGTCGAACCTGGGGTAGCTCGCGATCGCGTACACCGCGCCGTTCCGCGGATTCAGGACGACGGCCGAGCCGGCCCTCGCGTCGTAGTGCCCGTTCGCACGTGCAAGCGCGATCCCGTCGAGCACGGCGCGCTCGGCGACGCGCTGGAGCCTCAGGTCGATCGTGAGCTGGAGTCCGCTCGCCGGGGGCGGCACTCGCACGACGCGGGCGGGACCGATCGGCCGTCCCTGCGCGTCGACGACGACCCGGGCCTTCTCGAGCCCGCCGTTCAACAGCCGGTCGTAGGTCGCCTCCGCTCCGGATTGGCCGACGATCGAGCCCATGCGGACACCGCGATACGTGCCGGTCGCGAGCTGCGCCGACGTGACCTCGCCCAGCAGCCCGAGGAACTCACCGCCGATCGAACCGCTCGGGTAGCTGCGCTCGGGCAGGGCCACGACGCGGATGCCCGGGAACTGGCGCCCGTGCTCGTCGAGGAAGAAGCCGAGGTCACGTGAGATGCGCGGCAGCACGACCGCAGACGAGTACGGCGATTTGAACTCGCTGTGCCGGATGCGGCGGATGAATTTCTTCGCCGGCACTCCGGACAGGGCGCTCAGCCGGCGCAGCAGCATCCGGCCCTGATGCGTCGGCCACCAGCGCCCGTGCGCGTCGATGAGGCCGAGCACGGAGGAGTCGACCGAGACCGCGAGCCCGCCTTGGGTGCCCGCGAGCAGGCGGCCCTTCGCGTCGACGATCTGGCCGCGTGGAGCGGGCAGGTCGACCAGCCGGTAGGTCTGGCGTTGTGCCGCACGGACGAACTCGGGGCCGCGAAGGACCTGGAGTGACCAGAGGCGGAGCGCGAGCAGCCCGAATAGCGCGACGGTGGCGAGCCCGATGATCCCGACGCGGAGATAGAAACCCCCGCTGCCGTGGAAGTCGCCGACGACGACCGAGACGGGGCGCAGGCCGAGACGCCGCGAGATGCGGACGCCCCGCCGAGAGCGTGGCGGCTGCGAGACGAAGTCGCTCAGGACGTGCGGACCAGGTCGGCTCCGGGCACGTCGCGTCCGCTGCGGCGCACTACCTGGTGACTCGAAGGTGGGGTCGTGACGGGTGCCATTGCCGTTGCATCCGCAAGGATGCCCGCTTTCGTCACAGGCTGCTCCGTGGCCGCACCGTGGGATGGTTCACCCGGCCTCCTCCCCGGGGCGAGCGTACCCGCGGCGGTGTGACCGCGTGAGGTGTCCTCTGTGTCGAAAGTGCTGCAAAACACGCACTTTTTCGACCTCAGCAGGGCGGTTGACGGCGGGTCCCGTTGGTAGACTCGCGACCCGGATGAACCTGGAGCGCGTCATCGCAGCGCTCGCCCCAACGGACGTCGTCCAGCGCGCCCCGGTCGAGATCTCAGACCTCGCCTACGACGCGAGATCCGTCGCGCCAGGCGCCCTCTTCTTCTGCGTCCCGGGCGAGCGCCACGACGGGCACTCGTTCGCGCGCGACGCCCTTGCCCGCGGGGCGGCCGCCCTGGTCGTCGAGCACCCGCTCGGGCTTGACGTGCCGCAGCTCGTGGTCGAGGACGCCCGCGCCGCCATGGCTACCGCGGCCGTCGCCTTCTTCGGCGATCCGACGCGCGAGCTTCGGGTTGCGGGTGTGACGGGCACGACCGGCAAGACGACGACGGCATTCCTGCTCTGGTCGATCCTCGAAGCCGCGGGGTGGAGGCCGGGTCTGCTCGGAACCATCGAGAGCCGGGTCGGCGGTGAACGCCGGCCCGCGGTTCGCACGACACCCGAGGCGATCGACCTGCAGCGGTCGTTTCGCGAGATGCTGGACGCCGGAGACCGGAGTGCCGCGCTCGAGGCGACCTCGCACGGCTCGGAGCTGGGACGGCTTGCCGGAGTCAGCTTCGAGGCGCTCGCGTTCACGAACCTCGGCCAGGATCACCTCGACTTCCACGGGACCTTCGAGCGCTACTTCGACGCGAAACGACGCCTCTTCGTCGAGGGCGACAGGCCTCCCGCCGCCGTGAACGTGGGCGACGAGCACGGGAGACGGCTCGCGGACGAGCTGCGATCGCTCGGCCACGAGCGCATGCTGACCTTCGGGTTCGCGGCGGACGCCGACCTCAAGCCCGACAACCTCGACCTCGACGCGGCCGGCGCTCGTTTCCGGGCAGGCGGCCTCGATCTGCGCACGAGCCTCCGGGGCCGCTTCAACGTCGAAAACGTCCTCGCCGCCCTAGCCGTCTCCAGGCTGCTCGGCGTCGACGACGACGCGATCGTCGCGGGCATCGCGGAATTGGGCGGCGTGCCCGGGCGGTTCGAGGCCGTGGACGAAGGACAGCCGTTCACCGTCGTGGTCGACTATTCGCACAAGCCCGACGCCCTGGAGAACGTGCTTCGCACCGCGCGCGACCTCACGCGCAACCGCGTCATCTGCGTCTTCGGGTGCGGGGGCGACCGCGACCGAGGAAAACGCCCGCTCATGGGCAAGATCGCGGTTGAGCTGGCGGATGTCGCGATCGTGACGTCCGACAATCCGCGCAGCGAGGATCCGAACGCGATCATCGCCGAGGTCCTTGAGGGGGCGGGCCCGGGCGCGGAGGTCGAGCCGGACCGCCGCGCCGCGATCGAGCGCGCGGTCGGGGTCGCGCAGGACGGGGACGTGGTCTTGATCGCCGGCAAGGGCCACGAGCAGGGGCAGGAGTTCGCGGATCGCACGTTCCCCTTCGACGATCGGGAGGTCGCGCGCGACGCTCTCCGCCGGCTCGGAGCGGCGCTGTGATCCCGCTCGGGCTCGACGAGCTCGGCCGGATTGCACGCGGCACGCTTGAGCCCGCCGCGTGGGCCACCGAGGTCACCGGCGTCCAGGTCGACTCGCGACGGATCGCCGAGGGCGACCTCTTCGTCGCGGTCGGCGCAGGCGCCGATTTCCGCAAACACGCCTTCGCTCGCGGGGCCGCCGCGACCCTCGTTCCCGAGGACGCGTTCGCGGCGCTCGGGGCGATCGCCCGCGCCGTTCGCGACCGCAGCTCTGCCAGGGTCGTCGGGATCACCGGCTCGATGGGCAAGACCTCGACGAAGGACCTGCTCGCCGCGCTCTGCTCTCCGGCGGCACGAACCGTGGCGGCCGAAGCCAGCTACAACAACGAGATCGGGGTGCCGCTGACCCTATGCCGGCTCGAGCCCGACACCGAAGTCTGCGTGCTCGAGCTCGCGATGCGCGGTTTCGGCCAGATCGCCGAGCTCTGCGAGATCGCACGTCCGGATATCGGCGTCGTCACCAACCTCGGCCCGGGACACCACGACCTAGTCGACGCGGAC
>JBKPOY010000016.1:0-19394 GCA_046733295.1 Actinomycetota bacterium
TCGCTCGCGGCGGCCTGGCCTGGCGATAGCATCGGATCGGTGGCCGCGCTCTACCGGAAGTACCGCCCGCAGGGGTTCGACGAGGTCGTCGGGCAGGAGCCGGTCGTTCGGACTCTGAAGAACGCGATCGATGCGGGGCAGATCCGGCAGGCCTACCTGTTCGCCGGGCCGCGCGGCACCGGCAAGACCTCCCTGGCGCGCATCCTCGCCAAGGCCCTCAACTGCGAGCAGGGCCCGACCTCGCAGCCGGACACCGACTGCCACGTCTGCCGGGCGATCGCGGCCGGGACGTCGCTCGACGTGGTCGAGATGGACGCCGCCTCGCAGCGCGGTATCGACGACATCCGAGATATCCGCGACCACGCGGTGCTGCAGCCCGTCGAGGGCCGGTACAAGGTCTACATCCTCGATGAGGCGCACCAGCTCACGGACGCTGCCTTCAACGCGCTGCTGAAGCTGATCGAGGAGCCTCCACCCCACCTGGTCTTCGTCTTCTGCACGACCGACCTCGGGAAGATGCTCCCGACCGTCCGCTCGCGCTGCCAGACCTTCGTCTTCGCGCGGCCGCGGCTGCCGGAGCTCGTGCGCGTCCTGCGCTGGGTGGCGGACGGCGAGGCGATCGAGGTTCCCGACGCGGCGCTGGCGCTGATTGCGCGCGCCGCGCGCGGCGCGTACCGGGACGCCGTGTCGACGCTCGACCAGCTCGCCGCGGCGACCGAGCGGAAGATCACGGTCCAGGACGTGCTCCAGCTTCTCGGCGCGGTGGAGGAGGAGGCGCTCTTCCGGCTCTGCGACCTGATCGTCGACCGGGACACGGCCGGCGCGCTCACATTCGTCGAGGAGCTTTCCGAGCAAGGACAGGATCTCGGCCGGGTCGTCACCGATCTCCTGGAGCATCTGCGACACCTGCTGCTCGTCCAGCACATGGGCCACGTGCCCGACTCCCTGCCTGTCACGGACGAGGTCCGCGAGCGGCTGAACGAGCAGGCCAACCAGCTCGGCGAGGCAACCGTGCTGCGGCTCTGCGACCTGCTCGCGGTCGCCGTCGACGACATGCGCCAGGGCGCGGACCCGCGCCTGCCGCTCGAGCTGGCCCTGGTGAAGGTGACCCGTCCCGCCGCCGACCTCTCGCGTGAGTCGACCGCGTACCGCCTCGAGCAGCTCGAGGAACAGCGTGCCCAGACAAGTCATGTCCCGGTGTCCGACGTGGGGCCAGGGCCCGAACAGACGGCGCCGGGCGGGCCCACGACTCCGGAGCCCACTCGCGAGCCGCCGTCGGTCGACCTCGAGCAGCTTCAGGAGGCGTGGCAGCGCGCCGTCCTGCCCGCTGTCGAGGAGAAGTCGATCCCGACCGCATCGGTGCTCCGGGAGGCGCACCCCTCTGGGCTCGCGGACGACAAGCTGACGCTCGAGTTTCCGCGGAACGCCGCGTTCCACCGCCAGCTGGCCGAAGAGCCGAGGAACGCGACCCTGCTCGCGGAGGCCCTCTACGAGGTCACGGGCCGGCGTCTCGCGCTCGCCTTCGAGCTGGGCGCGAACGGCGGCGAGACCGATCCTGCCGAGGAGGAGCCCGCCGGTGAGGAGGACCTCGTCTCCCTGATCAAGGAGACGTTCGACGCCCGCGAGGTGGAAGACCCGTAGGGCTTGCAAAAACCGGCCCGCCGCCGACGATGTGAGCGATGGGGCCGGTCATCATCGCGGTGGTCGCGGACATCGTCCTGGTGGGGGCCGCCGTGGTGATCTGGCGGATGTTCGCGGGACGCATCCAGGCGTTCGTCGAGGATCACGCGCCCACCTCGTTCTCGCGGCACCGATGACGGTATCCTCGCCGCTCGATGGCGATGGACTTCGAAAAGCTGATGCGCCAGGCGCAGCAGATGCAGGAGCAGATGGCCAAGGCGCAGGACGAGCTCGCAAAGGAGACCGTCGAGGCGTCCGCCGGGGGCGGGATGGTGACCGTGAAGGCGACCGGCGCGGGCGAGATCAAGGAGATCAAGATCTCGCCGCAGGCAATCGATCCTGACGACCCGGAGATGCTGGCCGACATGGTCCTCGCCGCTGTGAACGAGGCCCTTCGCTCGGCGCAGAGCCTGATGGAAAGCAAGCTGGGCGGCGCCATGGGCGGCATGCAGGGTCTCGGCCTGCCGGGGCTCTAGATGGCCTCGCCGGAGTCCCTTCGCGGCAGCGAGCTCTTCGCCGGGTTCGACGACGAGACGCTCGAGCGGCTCGCCGAGCCGTTCCACGAGGTGGAGTTTCCGGCGAATCAGGTGTTGATCGAGCCGCGCACGCCGGGCTCGGGCCTGTTCCTGATCTGCGACGGCACGGTCGTCGTGGAGGCTCACGACGTGCACCGCGAGCTCGGCCCGGGCGAGGTCGTCGGCGAGATCTCGCTCGTCGAGGACGACGGCACACGCCGGGCGCGGGTCGTCTCGAAGACGCCGGTGCGGTGCCTCGCCCTCAGCCGGGGCGACTTCGAGCAGCTGCTGGCGAGCGAGCCCGAGCTCGAGACTGCGGTGCGCAAGCTCGCGCGGCAGCGGCTCGGCGAGCTCGACCGCGACTGACGCCGCCGGTCAGTCCGGCGCCCACGGGCACAATGCCCCCGTGATCTCTCCCGCCGTCGACAACCTCGTCGCGCAGCTTTCCCGCCTGCCGGGCGTCGGCACCCGCACGGCGCAGCGGCTCGCTTTTCACCTGCTCAGGGCGCCGAAGGACGAGGCTCTCGCGCTCGCCGCAGCGGTCGAGGAGGTCAAGGAGCGGGTTCGCTTCTGCAACGAGTGCGGCAACCTCACCGAGGACGAGCTCTGCGCGATCTGCGAGGACACGCGGCGCGACCGCACCGTCGTCTGCGTGGTCGAGCAACCCGTCGACCTGATCTCCCTCGAGAAGACGCACGAGTTCCGGGGGCTCTACCACGTGCTCGGAGGCTCGCTCTCGCCGCTCGACGGCGTCGAGCCCGAGCATCTCCGGATCGGTGAGCTGCTGGGACGTGTCGAGCGCAACGGGATCGAAGAGGTCGTGCTGGCGACGAACCCGAACATGACGGGCGAGGCCACTGCCGCCTACCTGGCCGACCGCCTCCGCGGCCGCGTCCGCGTAACCCGGCTCGCGAGCGGTCTTCCCGTCGGCGGCGACCTGGAGTATGCGGACGAGGTAACGCTCGGCCGCGCGCTCGCCGGCCGGCGCGAGATGTAGCCGCTCTACGCCGCGACCGGCCCGAAGACGGCGACGTCAGCGACGGCCTCGTCGACGGCGCGCAACGTGTCCTCGTCGAGCTCGAGGCCGGACGCGCCGGCGTTGTCCTCGACCTGCTCGGGCTTCGACGCCCCGATGATCGCCGACGCGACGTTGTGCTCACGCAGCACCCACGCGAGCGCGAGCCGCGCCATGGTGACTCCGAGCCCGTCCGCGATCGGGCGGAGCCGCTGAACGGCCTCGAGCACCTCGTCCGAGCGGAAGCGGTCCATCGCCCATCCCATGTCGTTGCCCATCCGGCTGTCCCGGGGCGCGGGCTCGCCGGGCCGGTACTTGCCGGTGAGGACGCCCTGCGCGAGCGGCGACCAGACGATCTGCGAGATCCCGTTCGCGGTGCAGAGCGGGATCACGTCGTGCTCCGGGACGCGGTAGAGGATCGAGTACTGCGGTTGGCTGGAGACGAACTTCTCGCACGGCGGGCTGAGGTCGAGGGAGGCGACTATCTGGTCGGCCGTCCATTCGCTGAAGCCGAGGTAGCGGGCCTTGCCCTGGCGCACGACCTCCGTCAGCGCCTCCATCGTCTCCTCGAGCGGCGTTTCGGGGTCGTAGCGATGGCACTGGTAGAGGTCGACGTAGTCGGTGCGCAGCCGGCGAAGCGAGTCGTCGATCTGCTTGAAGACCTGCTGCCGCGAGAGACCCTGGTTCTCGCCGGTGTCGTCCATCGGGAAGAAGAGCTTCGTGGCGAGGACGTACGAGTCGCGCTGCCGGCTCTGGAGGACATCGCCGAGGAACTCCTCCGCGGCGCCGCGCCCGTAGACGTTCGACGTGTCGAAGAAGTTGATTCCGAGCTCGAACGCCCTCTCGACGCAGGCGCGCGCCGCGGAGTCGTTCACGCCGACGCCGTAGGTGAGCCAGGAGCCGAGGGAGACTTCGGAGACGGACAGGTCGCTCGAGCCGAGCTGCCGGTAGCGCATGGCCGAATTCGTACCTGAACGCGGCCGGTTGAGACTCGCCCTGCCCAGCCAGTGCGATGGGGACTGTCCCCACGAAACTGGCGCAACGAGACATGGAAACTGCCACGAAAGTGTGACTTTTCGTCCACAGGCACGGCTGCCGGGGACGGTGGGACGCGCCTCGCGGCCGCCTACACTTCCGGCATGGCGACCACGGATTTCGAGGCCGTTCCCGCCGTTGCCGGCGAGGCGACCGCGCGCGCCGGCACCGTCGTGATGAAGTTCGGCGGCACCTCGGTCGGCGACCCGCGGAAGCTAAAGGACGTCGCGCGCCGCATCGCGGCCGCGCGCGGCGAGGGAACCCGTGTCGTCGCCGTGCTCTCGGCGATGGGCGACACGACCGACGACCTCGTGCGGCTCGCGTACGAGGTCTCGAGCCGCCCGAAGCCGCGGGAGCTCGACATGCTGATCTCCGTCGGCGAGCGGATCTCATGCGCGCTCGCCGCGATGGCGATCCACGACCTCGGCCACGAGGCGATCTCACTCACCGGCAGCCAGGCCGGAATCGTTACGGACACGATCCACGGCAAGGCGAAGATCGTCGATGTCCGCGCGCACCGCATCCACGAGGCGCTCGACCAGGATCGGATCGTGCTCGTCGCCGGCTTCCAGGGCGTCTCCACCGACCTCGACATCACGACGCTCGGCCGCGGCGGCAGCGACACGACCGCGGTGGCCCTGGCGGCGGCGCTCGGCGCCGACGTCTGCGAGATCTACACCGACGTCGACGGCGTCTACACCGCCGACCCACGCATCGTCCCCGGGGCGCGAAAGCTCCACGCGGTCACCTACGACGAGATGCTGGAGATGGCCTCGTCGGGCGCGCGGGTCGTGGCGACCCGCTCGATCGAGGTCGCGCGCAGTCACAATGTCACGCTTCACGTCCGCTCGACGTTCGCCGAGGGCGACGGAACCTGGATCCGCGAGGAGAACGAGATGCTCGAGAAAGCCCTGATCGCCGGCGTCGTCCACCAACGCGAGGAGACCGTCTACGACGTGGACGGCTCTCAGGCCGCGCCGCTCTTCGGCGCGCTCGCCGAGGCGAGCGTGAACGTCGACACGATCGTGCAGACCGGCGGCGGCCAGATCACGTTCTCCGTCCCGCCCGAAGACAGGCCGGACGTCGAGAGGGCGCTCGAGCAACTCGGCGTCTCCTGGTCGCTGCGCGACGGTCTCGGGAAGGTGAGCCTCGTCGGCGCGGGAATGAAGAGCCATCCCGGCATCGCGGCGAAGGCCTTCGCCGCGCTGGCCGCGGAGGGAATCGAGCCCGCAGTCGTGAGCACGTCGCCGATCAAGATCGCCTGTCACGTCCCCAGCAACGACGTCGAGCGCGCCGTGAGAGCGTTGCACGAGACCTTCGAGCTGAGCGTCCAGCCGGTTGACTGAGCGGCCGCGCATCGGCGTCGTCGGAGCGACGGGAGCCGTCGGCCGCGTCACGCTCGGGCTCCTCCGCGAACGCGGTTTCGAAAGCGTGCGGGCGTTCGCCAGCGCGCGCTCCGCAGGGACCGAGGTCGACGGCCTCACCGTCGAGCTGGCGAACGAGGAGACTCTCGCCGCCGGCGACCTCGACCTGTGTCTCTTCTCGGTTGGCAACGCCGCGAGCCGGGAGCTCGTCCCGTACGCCGTCCGCGGCGGCGCTGTTGTGATCGACAAGTCGTCGGCGTACCGACTGCAAGACGGCGTGCCGTTGGTCGTCCCCGAGGTGAACGGCGAGCGCGCCCTCGCGCACGACGGAATCGTCGCGAACCCGAACTGCTGCTCGATCCCGCTGACCTGTGCACTCAAACCGCTGCACGACGCGGCTGGCCTCGCCCGGATCCGCGTCGCGACTTACCAGTCGGCCTCAGGCGCGGGTGCGCAGCGGATGGAAGAGCTGCGGGCGCAGCACCCCTCCGAGGGCAACCTCGAGATGGACTGGGAGTTCGACGGCGAGGAGTTCGACGAGGAAGTGAAGCTCCGAGCCGAGACACGCAAAATCCTCGAGCTGCCCGACCTCCCCGTCAGCGCCACCTGTGTGCGCGTTCCGGTGATGGTCGGTCACGCCGAAACTGTCTGGGTCGAGACCGAGGAGCCGCTCGGGGCCGAGCAGGCACGGGAACTACTCGCGGTGGCGCCGAGCATTCGAGTCGACCAGTTCCCTACCCCGCGGGACGCAGAGGGGATCGACGAGATCCTCGTCGGTCGCGTCCGCACTGACCGAGCGGCGCAAACCAATGGTCTCACCCTCTACCTCGCCTGCGACAACCTCCGCAAAGGCGCTGCGCTGAACGCGATCCAGATCGCAGAGATTCTGCTCGTCAGAACGCGCGCGGCTGCCTGAAAAGGCAGCCGTGGTCGGGCTTTTCAGATGCCGGTGGTGGCTTGGCTCGGTGCCGGAAGGATGTTGTGGAGCTGCGCCCAACGACTCGCCTCGGTCCGGTTCGTGACGTCGAGCTTTCGATAGACGTTCGAAAGATGGAACTTGACCGTCTGCTCAGCCACCCAGAGCATCTTCGCCAACTGTGCGTTGGAGTAGCCCTCGGCGACGAGTTGGAGGATCTCCAGCTCACGCCGGGTCAGTGCACCGAAGCCTTTCGGATCGGAGCCGTTGCCATTGGCGGGGCCTTTTGTCGGCATTGACGTCGTTATGAGCGCCTGCTTGGCGTTGCCGGAGAAGTACATCGAGGGCTCGAACGCCTGGCGGATCGCCGCGCTCAGGTCGTTGCGATGGGCCGTCTTGACCACATACGTGAGCGCTCCCGCCGAAAACGCCGCCTCGATCTGCCTCGGGTTGTCCTGAGCCGAAAGGATCACGAGCTTGAGGCCTGGCCGTCGCTCGCGCGCGAGCCGCACGCACGCGACGCCGTCGAGCTCGTCGCCGCGGGCGTCGATCTCGGCGACGAACAGGTCGGGACGTGTCTTCTCGACAAGCGTCAACGCGAGCTCAGGAGCCGTTGCCCTCCCGACCACCGCGACATCCAGGTTCGACAAGACCCCCTCCACCGCATCGAGCCACAACGGATGGGGGTCCAAAAGAACCGCGCTACGAGTCTTGCTTGGATCCACCACCAAATTTTTCCGCCCCTCCGCCTAGGTTTACTACAGAAGTTCAGGTGCCGCAAGGCTTTGATTCCCCGCGTTTGGGGGGAAAAATCTGGCCCTGCTACCCGAGCCGATCGACTGTAAGTCTCCCCGCTTCCCTCGAACCGATAAGACGACTAGGTGGACGAGAGGTTAGGTGGACAAGAAGTTTCGGGCCGACGTCGGAAACGGCGCGTCGATCTCGACACGAGCGCCGTCGAGAACAAGAGAAGCGTCGACTGCCTCGATCATGCGTACGACGTCGAGCCCGAGCTCTTTCGAGGAACGCGGCGTGGAACCGCTCCGAACCGCGGCGCAAAAATCTTCGAGCTCGAGGAAAATCGGCTCCGCCGGCTCGATGTGTGGGGAGACGATGTCACCGGTCCGGTACGAGAGCCTGTACTCACCGAAGGTCTCCGGGTCGCGGAGCGCGACGCCGGAGTCGAAGACGCGCAGTGGCTCGTTACTCGTGTCGTCGTAGACGACCATCTTCCGCGAGCCGACGATCGTCGTGCGACGAAGCTTGCTCGGCGCAAGCCATGAGAGCTCAGCGTGTGCGATCGTCCCCGAGGCGAACTCGAGATTGATGAAGGCAACGTCGGGAATGTGAGGGATCGCATAGCCACGGGCAAGCGCCGAGACGTGGCTGGGGGTCTCGTTCAGCCAGTATCGAAGGATCGAAAAGTCGTGTGGGCCGAGATCCCAGGCCACGCTCACGTCCGGTTGGTGAAGGCCGAGATTTACCCGGCTCGTGGAGATGAAGTGGATGTCGCCGAGCTCCTCGCCGATGATCAGGTCGCGAATTCGATTGACGGGCGGGCTGTACAGGAAGGTGTGACCGGGCATCAGGACGAGACCCTTGCGATCGGCGAGCTCGATCAGCTCGACCGCCTCGGCCTCCGACGCCGCGAGGGGCTTCTCGACAAAGACGTGCTTGCCGGCCTCGAGCGCAGCGGAGGCAAGCCCGTGGTGGGTCGAGACGGGAGTCGCGAGCGCGACCGCTTCTACGGCGTCGTCCTCGAGCACGGCGTCGAAGCTCTCTACACCCGCGATCCCGGGATAGCGCCTGCCGATCGCCTCGAGTCGAGATTCACGGGTGTCGCAGACGCACGCGACAGAGCTATCGGGGAGCTCGACCAGGTTGCGAACGAGATTGGGGCCCCAATACCCAAGACCGACCACCGCCACGGAGACGGGTCGCGTACCGTTCGAGCTCGCGTAGCCGGCCATTACGCCGTCGCCCGCCTGCGAACGAGCTGGAAAGGTGTCAGGCAGAGCAGCTTGAAGTCAAGCCCGAGCGACCACCCGCGTGCATACATCACGTCCATGTCGAGCGCCTCGCCGAACGTCGAGCGTCCTCGGGCGCGCACCTGCCACAGGCCGGTCAGTCCGGCCGGCACGAGGAACCGGTCGAAGTGGTGCGGGGCGAAGTGGTCGACCTCGTACGAAAGGCACGGCCGCGGCCCCACCAGGGACATGTCGCCGCGCAACACATTGATGAGTTGTGGCAGCTCGTCCAGACTCGTCTTTCGAAGCCAGCGGCCGACCGACGTGACCGCGTCGTCTCGCTCAAGCTTGTAGATGCCGTTCTGCCCCACTTCCGCGTCTGACGACATCGTCTGCCGGATGTACTCGCGGTGGGGCCGATCGTCGACGCCGACGTGCATCGTGCGGAACTTCAGGGCGGTGAATTCCCTCATGTCGTAGCCGAAACGCTGCTGCCGGAAGAACACAGGCCCCTCGGACTCGCGCTTGATCAGGACTGCGAACAGCGCGAACAGCGGCGCTGTGACCAGCAATCCAATCGCGGCCCCCACAATGTCCACGGACCGCTTGATCAGTCTCGAGGAACGTGAGAGTCGCGCCGGTGGCATACCGACGAGCGGGAGCCCTTCAACCGTGTGGATTCCGACGTTCGGGCCGACGATGTCGAACAGGCGGGGTACGACGTCGATCTGGACGTCGAGATCTCGAATCGACCTCGTCAGCTGGATCGTCTCTTCGTTTGACCCGTTCGAGAACGCGATGATCACCCGCTCGACGTCATACGTCTGCACGGTCTCGCGTAGCTGGTCGGGGCCGCCGAGAACCGCCAGATGCTCTACCTCGTTGCGCCGCTTCTTCGGCCGACCGTCGACGAAGCCGACGAGATTGAAGCCGTACTCGGGATGCTGCAGCAGCTTCCGGGCGATCAGCTGACCGACGTCTCCCGCCCCGACGATGAGCGTGTTCTGCAGGTAGAGCACGCTTCGCCGGCAGAGGAAGCGTGCAAGGCCACGGCCGAAAACGACGAGCGCGATCGCCAGCGTCCAGAACGCAGCGCTCCGTACGAGGCTCGGCGTGGCGAGACCCGTGATGTGCCCGAAGACAATGAAGAACCAAGAGCCCGCCATCACGAGGCTGACAACGCCGGCGAGCTCGTCAGCCGTGGAGTGGTCGGCGCGCTCCTCGTCGCGATCGTACAGTCCAAAGAGCTTCGCGATCACGACCCAAGCAGGCAGCATCAGGACGAGGAGCACGATGTTGCGCAGAATGCTCTGCGTGTCCGTGCGGTGGACGCCGGTCGCAAGGAGATAGGCAGCGGTCAGAGCAGCGAGATCGGCCGCCACCAGCATTCGCCGGACGAGCCAACCTCGACGTCGGCGATGGGCGACAGCGGCGCGTGCGCCGCCGCCGAGCGGGCGTTCGACTTCGCCGACCCCAAGGTCGGACGCAATTTCGGCCGCGCTCATCCGGCCAAACCCCCCACTCTCGGTTCTCGCTTCGCAGTCCTCCGCGAGGACATGCTCTCGCTCCCCTCAGCCGCAGTGCCGCATGTTCTCCCGCCATCAAGCGTAGACATAACCGGCCCGTTCTCAAGGCCAGATTGTCCGACCCCCCAAAAAGTGGGGGGCGGTGCCCGTGCCTAGTCTTTCGGGTGGGTCGGTCGAGGCTCGGCTGGCCCCTCTCCGCTCGAGATCCCTCGTGCGTCTCGAGTCCGCCCAAGGGCACGCGCCGGTGACCCAACGACGACTGTGCCCGGTGCCACGTCACGTGTCACCACCGCCCCTGCGCCGACAAGTGCGCCCGCGCCGATGCGGACCCCACCGAGGATGACTGCACCGGAACCGACCGACGCCTCGTCTTCTATGACCGTTCGCTCGAGCTCCCAGTCCTCCTCGGTTTGCAACAGGCCCCCGCTGCTGGTCGCGCGCGGCCGTCGATCATTGATGAACATGACCCCATGTCCGACGAAGACGCGGTCACGAATTTCGACCCCCGTGCAGATGAACGTATGGCTTTGGATCTTGCAATACGCGCCGATTGCTGCTCCGCGCTGGATCTCGACGAAGGTGCCGATACGTGTGTGATCGCCGATCCGACAACCGTAGAGGTTCGTGAAGGAATGGACGGAAACTCGCTCCCCGAATTGCACCCCGTCGATCCGACGGTACGGCGCCTCGTTCGCCGGAGCGTCAGCCACGCGCAAAGAAGGCTCGGATGGCCTCGGTGACGAGCGTCATCTGCTGCTCGGTGATACCCGGGAAAATCGGGAGCGAGATCAGTTCGCCTGCCAGGGCTTCGGTGACCGGAAATGCCCCTTGCGGGTACCCGAGATGGACGAACGCCGGTGAGAGATGGAGCGGCTCTGGATAGTGGCGGCCCGTGGCGATCCCCTTGGCGGCGAGGAAGGAGCCGAGCGCTTCACGTCGTCTCGTCCGCACGACGTAGAGGTGCCAGACCGGCGAGCTCCCCTCCGGCTTGGGTGGAAGTACGAGATCGCCCACCCCCTCCAGTGCCAGTTCGTAGAACGCGCGTGCGCGACGCCTGTCTTCGTTCCAGAGATCGAGGAGTGGCAGCTTGTGCTTGAGAACGATTGCCTGCAACGAGTCCAGTCGTGCCGTGTACCCCTCGAACTCGTGCCTGTACTTCTCGAGCTGGCCGTGCTCCCGAAGCGCGCGCACTCGGGCGGCCAAAGCATGCTCGTTCGTCACCAGAGCGCCCGCGTCGCCGAAAGCGCCAAGGTTTTTCGCCGGATAGAAGCTGAAGGCCGCTGCGATACCGCCCCCGCCGGCGCGTACGCCGTCACGCTCGGCCCCATGTGCCTGGCAAGCGTCCTCGATCAGGCCGGTCCCCGACTCTTCGCAAACGGTCATCAGGCGTCGCATGTCGGCGAGTTGGCCATAGAGGTGCACCGGCAGGATGAATCTCGTCCGTTCGGACAGAGCAGCGGCCGCCGCGTCGACGTCGATGTTGTAATCACTCGGCGCCGCGTCCACGAGCACGGGGGTCGCGCGTGCCTGGAGAACTGCCTCGATCGTTGCCGCAAACGTGTTCGCCGGCAGGATCACCTCGTCGCCCGGTTCAATCCCACCTGCGAGCAAGGCGAGGCGAAGCGCATCGAGGCCGCTCGCGAGACCGACGCAGTGGCTCGTACGGCAGTACGCAGCAAAAAGCTCTTCGAACTCCGCAACCGGCGGGCCATTGATGAAGGCGCCGGTGTCGACCAGCTCGGCGATCTCGTCGAGAATGGCCGTCTTCAGCTGGCTGTGGACCGGAGAGAGATCGATGAACGGAACTTCACGGGAAACCGCAGTTGTCGTTGGCATGCGCGAAGCGTAGAAGGAAATTCCGCGTACGCATCGCCGACTAACCGTTCGGCTAGGCTATGCAATCCCAAGGTTGCGTGGCGGCGGCGCGACTCTGCGCCTACCATCTTTGTAGTGGAGGGGCCTAAAGAAAACCTGTCCATTCGGGAAACCGAAGTGATGGACAGAGTCGTACTAGGGATGACCAATGCCCAAATCGCAAGAGAGCTTGATGTGACTCCGCATGCGGTCAAGTTCCACCTGGGCTCGGTGTATCGCAAGCTCGGTGTCACGAATCGGACGGAAGCCGCAGTCAAGTACGTCCGGCACGCTGAGGAGGCGGCGGCTCCGGCATGATCCGTGCCTCCGATTCGTCTACCGGCCGCCGTCGCTGCGTGACGAGCATGCGTGGACTTGTCCGCGCCGTCTAAGGAACGCGGCATGGCGGAAGAGCACACGGTATTGCGGCGTTACCTCGAGGTGCTTCAGCGCCGGAAATGGGTCGTCGCCGTCGCAGTCCTGGTAACCCCGGCTGTGGCATTCGCCTTGTCGTTGAGTCAGGCCCATTCGTACCGCGCGACCGCCGAGGTCCTGCTGAGTCACCAGAACCTTGCCGCCGCCCTCACCAACACGATCGACCCCCAGCAGAATCAGCTTCCCGACCGTTACGCGCAGACGGAGGCGGAGCTTGCCGGCGAGCCTGCCGTGGCGGAGCGCGTGCTGGCCGCAACTCGAGGTGCTATGCAGGAAGCGGGACTCGAGCCTTGGAGCGTTTCGCAGTTTCTGGCGGCAGCGGATGCAACCGCGAAGCAGAACGCCAATCTGCTCGAGCTGTCCGTGACCGCACCGACGGTGTCGCTCGCCACGCGGCTCGCGAATGCGTATGCCAACCAATTCGCCGCATATCGGCTCGAGCTCGATACCGAGACGTTCAGCCATGCCTTGAACCAGATCGACGCGAGGCTGACGGCTATGGCGCGGGCGAATGAGCAGGACTCGCCTCTCTACGCCGCCCTGCTCGACAAGAAGGAGCAGATTCGAACCCTGGAGGCGTTGCAAACACCTGACACGGTCGTCCTGAGCCCGGACGAGGCGACTCAGGTGCAGCCTCGGCCGATCAGGAACGCGATGCTCGGCTTCGTCTTGGGCTTCCTGCTTGCGATCGTGCTCGCCATGGTCGCCGAGGCGCTCGACACACGGGTGCGCTCGGGCGACGAAATCGCTGCGCGGCTCGGCTTGCATTTGCTCGGCCGCGTCCCCAAGCCGCCGCGGAAGCTTCGCGCCACCGAGCAGTTGGTCACTCTGGCGGCACCGAACAGCTTCGAGGCGGACGCCTTTCGGTTGCTGCGCGCCAACCTCGAGTTAGCGAACCTGGAGCCCCACGCGAAGACGATCATGCTCACGAGTGCCTCCGCCGGCGAGGGCAAGTCGACGACCGCAGCGAACCTCGCTGTCGCGCTCGCGTGGTCGGGCAAGCGTGTCGTGCTGGTCGACCTCGACCTTCGACGACCGGTGCTCCACCGCTTCTTCGGTCTCGACGAGCGCACCGGTCTGACGAGTGTCGCGGTCGGCGATCGCACGTTGGAGGAGGCCCTGATGCACGTCACGATCAGCGAGACTCACGACAGCACCGAGGCGGGGCTCTCGGGCACCGATGAGCCCGCGTTCGCTCACTGGCAGGAGCAGCAGCCTCGATCCGTGGCGATGGTTTCCTCCAATGGACATGGAGATAGGGCGGAACCAGGAAAGGTCTTTGCGCTCGAGGTGCTACCCACCGGACCTCGGCCGCCGGGTTCCGGCAACTTCGTCGGAACACCGACGCTGAATCAAATTCTCGCGCGGCTTGGCGACCGCGCGGATTTCGTCATCATCGACGCGCCGCCGTTGCTCGCGGGGAGCGATGGACCGATCTTGAGCACGAAGGTCGACGGGATCGTCGTCGTCAGTAGGCTCGACGCCGCGCGTCGACCGGCGCTCCGCGAACTCCGTCGTCTCCTCGGGACTGCGACCGCGGCGAAGCTCGGGTTCGTCTTGACGAGCGCCAAACACGCCGACGGATACGGCTACGGGTACGGGTACGGCAGCTCCCCTTCGGAGAGTGAGGCTCGAACAGGGCGCCGACACGCGCCCGTAAATTGGTCGTGATGGCGACCCCGGCGCCGGTAGGACAGTGCGTGCGCCGGTCGCTCGCAACGGGTAGCAAGAACCGCTCCAGAGCGCCGACGGCGATCAGGCGTCTCTGAACCGGAGACGAAGCGGCAACGTCGGACGGAGACATGAGCGCGGCATATACACCCTCACGACTCAGTCATGCGTCGCGCCTCTACGGCGCGGGCACCATGACCGCGACTTTCCTGTTGTGCATTTTTCTGGCATGGCTGGTTGCGCACGAGAGGTACAAGCTCGCCGCGGCCGCGCTCGTGCTCGTGCCGCTCGGCGCATTCGTGCTGCATCGACGAGAGAACGGATTGCTCTTGGGGCTCGGACTGATGCTTCTCGTCCCATGGTGGGTGACATTCGGATCCTCCGTGGCGAAAGTGGGTGCGGTGGCACCGGTGCTTGCCGCGCTCGGAGTCCTCGCCCCGCTGTTCGTCCTCGAACATAAGCGCAACGAGCTCGGCTTCATAGACCTGGCTTTCGCAGCCGTTCTCTTGGCGGCGACGGTCAGTTGGATCTTTATGGGCCCGTACACGCACAACTCCATCACGGCGTTCATCCTGCTCATCGCGCCATGCGGGTTCTACGTCGCCGCGCGAAGTCTCGATGACGCGGGGTGGAAAGCCGCGTGCTGGATTTTGGTCGTGGGAGGCGCTCTCACGTCGTTGCCGTTGTTCTACGAGGCGCTGGTCATCCGTCGCCCGCTTTACTGGAGCGCGAGCACGTATGCGTGGAATGCCGGCCCCGGCGGCCTGTTCCGTCCTGGTGGGGCTTTTGGCGGGCCACCGGCAGCAGTCAATGTCCTGGCAATGACGAGTCTCTGTGGTCTCGCCCTTCTCGCCAGATCGACCCGCACCTCTCGCCGTTTCATCTGGCCGCTCGTGCTTGTCTCAGTCGCCGGAATGGTGATCACCTTTACTCGGGCGGGGCTGATTGGCTTTGTCATCGGCGTCATCGTCTTCGTAATCCTCTGGCGGCCGGCTGTTCTCGGACAGCTGGCCTTCGGCATGGCGGCCGTCGCCGTTGCATTCGCACTAATCGTGCTGCCGCAGATCGGCGGCAAGAGCTGGTATCGGGAAGGGATAACTCGAGAGGGCACGCTCGCAAACCGGCAGTCTCGCTGGGACTTGGCGTGGCCGGTGATCACGAATACTTCGACGCACGTCGTCTTCGGTCACGGGATCAACAGTCTTCTTGTGGGACATCCCTCAGGATTGAAAGGGGAGCCGCAGGCCGATCTCGCCGCCGTCCCGATCCTGGTCAAGGACAGCCCACATAGCCAGTACATTCGCACGCTGCTCGAACAGGGCTTTCTGGGATTCGGACTGCTGCTCGTGTGGCTCCTCGGATCGATAGGGAAGGCGGTGAGCGCGGTCTCGCGGGCGAACGCGGGCGACCGCGCAGTTCTCGCCGGCAGCGTTGCCGGAATCGTGAGCTTCATGGTCGTTGCCTTGGTAGACGACAACCTTCGCGACCCGGCCGGATTCGCGATCGTTGCGCTGCTCTCCGGATTCATCGCAGCGCGGACTCGACGGAGCCTGACTTCAAATGACTCCTGAGATGTGTCATCGGCGAGTGTTTCCGGAGTGATCAAAACCATCAGTTGCCGACGATGACAACACACACGGAAATAAATCTCGCTCGGGTATTCGCCGGCACGCTCCCACTCAACGTCGGTGTACAAGCGCTCAGCTTCGCGGCCTGGGCCGCATTCGCTCACGTTCTCGGTGCGGGTACTGATACCGACGCGTATCTACTCGGTTTGTCCGTGCCGTTGCTCGCCTACGGCATCATGCTGACAGCAATCCGCGTCGGCGTGATACCGGGCCTCACCGAAGAGGTCGCCAAGGGGGATGCCGCCGGGACGCGAGCCGCGAACGAGCTCTTCGCGGCTGCAATCATCGGGTCGGCGGCCATCGGGTTCGCCATCGCTGCGATTGCCGTCGCCGCAGCCCCACTCGTTCTCCGGCCCGATGCCGATTTGATCTTCAGAACTCGGCTGACAATCGTCGAGTTGTCGCCTCTCGCCGTGCTCGGCGCAACGACAGGCGTCCTGAGCGCGATCCTCGCGGTTCGCAGGAGCTTTGCGCCGGCGATTGCCGTTCTGGCGTTCGATCCCCTCCTGCGGGTCGGCCTTTTGCTCTCGCTGGGCGACAGGCTCGGCGTGCAGTCGCTCGTCATCGCCAATCTTGTAGGTGGGGCCGCCGCCGTTGCCGTGCTGTGGGCGCTCGTCCGGCATAACGGCATTCCGTTGGCGCTTATTCGCCCGGCCTCGACGGCCTTCGTTCGCTCCGTCGTCGGTGTCAGCGCCCCGCTCCTGATCAGTGCGAGCGTGATGACCGTGAACCCGATCATCGACCGCACGATGGCCGGAGACCTCTCGGCCGGAGGGGTCACGGCATTGGACCTCGGTATGCGGCTGGTGCCAGGGGGCCTCTTCGTCGCACTCGTCGTCGCTCCGCTGACGGCAACCTGGGCGGCGCGCAAGACGCACGGAGGATGGCCCGCGGTCCAGGAAAGCGTTCAGCGAGCGCTGACGACGGCCGCGATCGTGATCCTTCCGATCGTTGTGATCGGCTTCATCCTTCGGAGCCAGGCTGTCGGCTTCGTCTATCACGGCGGGGCGTACTCGGAGCACGCCGCTTCTGAGACGACGGCTGTGTTCGGCATGTCCTTGCTGGGGCTTCCGGCCCAGGTGTTGTCTGTCATCTTCTCGACGCTCTTCATCGTCCAGCGCGAGACGATCGTCCCGATGAAGATCGGCTTCGTGAACGTGGTTCTCAATGTTGGTTTGAACTTCGCCTTACGCCCGTGGCTCGGAGTCGCCGGTATCGCCCTCAGCACGACGCTGACGTACGCGATCCTCAACGTGGCGCAGGTGACGGCGGCGCGACGGCGCTGGGGGAGCTTCTTGTCAGGACCGGTTGCGATCCCACTCGTCGGCTTGTTCGGCGCGCTGATGGTTGGAGGTCTCGCGACGCTGGGAGCGCTACAACTTCTCCCTTCCGGGGGGTCGCGTGTCCAATCCCTCATCGCACTCCTCGTTGCCGGTGCTGCCGGGCTCGCCGTGTACGCGGCAGCGATCGTCCTCGGACGCGCCACCATCGGGAACGGCACGCGTCCCCTCTTTCTGCGCTCTCGGCTGGAATCCTGAAAATGTCGCGCAGCCCCCGCTATGACGTCGCGTTCTATGTGCCGTGGATGACGTCGCTCGTCACGGCCGAGGCGCAGGAGCCGTGGCCGGGGGGCGCGGAAACCCAGATAATGCTTGTTTCCCGCGCGCTCGCCGAGCGTGGGCTCTCGGTGTGTCTCGTTGTCTTCGACTTGCCGGGCGCGAGCGTCCCAAAGACTTTTGGCGGAGTGGAGATCGTCGTCCGTCCGCCGTATATGGCAGGTGGGAGCCTTGTCGGCCAGGCTCGGGAAGTTGCCGCGATTCGCAATGCTGTTCGTCGGGTCGATGCCGATATCGTCGTGACCCGCTGCGCGGGTTACCACGTCGGTTTGGTCGGTCTCTTCGCGAAGCTGTCGCGCCGAACGTTCGTCTACAGCAGCGCGGGAGTGCGCGATTTCAAAGAAAGGCTCTTCTTGACCAACTGGCGTGACCGAGTCTTGTTCCGGCTGGGTATCTCGCTTGCGGACGAGGTCGTCGTCCAAACGGACGAACAGGTCGATCTCTGCCAGCGGCGATTTGGAAGGACCCCCGTGCGGATCAGGAGCGTGTGCGAGCCGGCGGAACAGAGTGACCGCGAGCCGGAGGCGTTCTTGTGGGTCGGCCGGATCGACCGGAACAAACGGCCTCTCGAATTCGTCGAGCTGGCTCGGCGACTTCCGGATGCCCAGTTCTGGATGGTCGCGACGCCCTCGCCATTTGCCAGCAGCACCGCTCCGCTATGGGAATCGCTCGAGCACGCGGCAAAGACGCTGCCGAACTTCCAGCTTTTGCCCCCCCGCCGTCGCCCTGAGCTACTGGAACTGATCGCACGGTCAGTAGCAGTCGTGAACACCTCCGAGTTCGAGGGAATGCCCAACATCTTCCTCGAGGCGTGGTCGCGAGGGATTCCCGCACTGACTCTCAACCACGATCCAGACAGCATCATCAGCCGTCACCATCTCGGCGGGTTTGCCGACGGTGATGCTCATCGCCTGGCAGCACTCGCTGCAGAGCAATGGAGGGGTCGTGGCGACCGCAGTGCCTATGCTTCCCGGTGTCGAGCCTACGTCCACGAGGAGCACTCCGCGGAGACGGTGAGTCGTGACTGGGCTCGAGCATTGTCTCTCGCGGAGGTTGTCCCGGCCGAGCTAGGCATGGAGCTGAGCTAGCGATGTGCGGGATCGCCGGGAAGATCGATTTTGACGGAGTCGTCGACGAAGCCGTGCTTCGGCGTATGTGCGGGGTTATGGAGCATCGAGGGCCGGATTCCTTGGGGATCTATGCCCGAGAGGGCGCAGGGTTGGGGATTCGCCGGCTGGCAATCATCGACGTCGCCGGCGGCGATCAGCCGATCTTCAACGAAGACGGCACCGTCGTTGCTGTCGCGAACGCGGAAATCTACAACTACCAGTCGCTTCGAGACGACCTCTTGGCCCGCGGCCATCGCTTCTCGACGAAATCTGACGTCGAGGTCCTCGTCCATCTCTACGAAGAGCTCGGAGACGAGCTGGTTCATCAGCTGCGAGGGATGTATGCATTTGCGATCTGGGACGTTCGAGCCCGCCGTCTGCTTTGCGCACGTGATCGCGTTGGAAAGAAGCCGCTCTTCTGGTCTCGTAACGGGAATACCGTCTCGTTCGGATCCGAAATACGAGCCTTGCTCGAGGACCCCGAGATCGACCGCAGCGTCGATCACACGGCACTTGCCGCCTACCTCACGCTCCAGTACGTTCCTCATCCGCTCAGCGCGTTCGAAAAGATCGAGAAGCTGCCCCCGGCGTCGACGCTAACCGTCACGCGCGAAGGCGCAGCGATCCAGCGCTACTGGGCATTGGATTACTCGAAGAAGCCCGATGATGTTGCCGTCGACGAGCTCGCCGAGCAACTTCTCGGGCACATTCGCGAGGCGACGAGCATCCGGCTGATGAGCGAGGTCCCCCTTGGCGCATTTCTCTCCGGCGGAATCGACTCCAGCGCGGTTGTCGCCGCCATGGCGGAAAAAGTGCCGGGGAGGGTCAAGACCTTCTCCATCGGCTTCCGCGAAGCCGCCTTCGACGAGCTCCGGTGGGCTCGCGTCGTTGCGGAGCGCTTCGACACCGACCACCACGAATTCGTCGTCGAACCCGATGCTGCCAAGCTCCTACCCAAGCTGGCACGGCAATACGGCGAGCCTTTTGCCGATTCTTCGGCTATACCCAGTTTCTATCTAGCTGAGTTGGCGGGCCGACACGTCACGGTTGCGCTCAACGGGGA
>JBKPOY010000017.1:0-17278 GCA_046733295.1 Actinomycetota bacterium
GGGTCAGCCGAAGCGCTCGACGAACCTGACTCGGTCGAGCTTGTCCTTCCAGGCCCGGTCTGTGCCGGCGCCGCCGTTCAGCTTGTCGGCGTAGCCGTCCCAGGCCCAGATGGTGTCGCGGCCGTCGCCGCCGTAGACGTCGTCGGTGCCGTCGTCGCCCTGGAGCTTGTCGTTGCCGGGACCGCCGTAGACGACGTCGTTGCCGGAGCCACCGTTCAGCTGGTCCGCGCCCGGGCCGCCGACGAGGACGTCGCTGCCACCTTGCCCGTCCAGCATGTCGTTGCCGCCGAGGCCGCAGAGCACGTCCCGGCCTCGCGTGCCGAAGAGCAGGTCCGCCCCATTCGTGCCAGTGACCGTGCAGGCCGGCGTGGCGTGGGTTGCGGCGTGGACCCGCGTCGCCGCGAACAGCGCGAGCGACGCGAACATCGCGGCGAGGGTCCTGAGGCGGTTCGTTTCTCGCGGGGGCACGTGCCGACCTCCTATGGCCTCGGCGTGCCGCTCCGCCGATTGCGCTTCTGAGGCGTATTTCGAGCGAAGACGCGCGCCTCCGCATCCCCCGGAGCGGTGAACTGCGCGAAAACGGCCCGGGCTACGCCGCGGCGGCGTGGCGGATGGCGGCGAGCGCGAGCTCGGCCGCCTCCGTCCGCGTGGCCGCAAACGCCGGTGGCGCCGCCGCGCCCTCCGACCGGGCGGCCCGCCAGGCCGCCTCCCAGCCGCCGGCTCGCTGCCTGAAGGCGAGCGTGTAGCCGCGCTCGAAGGCGGCGTCGACGATCTCCGTCACCCGGTCGTCGTACCTGTCTCCGTCACACATGCCTCCACAGTAGGAGGGGGGTCAGACGGAATCCGGAGGCGGCGGGGCTGCCCGCCGCCTCCGTGTTCGAACTACGCCGCGCGGTTGGTGATCCGCACGTACGTCTTGTCGGATTCGCCGCACTCCTCGCGGAGCGCGATCTGACCGGTGCGCCCTTCGCCCTTCCACGAGATCTCGGAATCGTGCTCCTCGAGCTCGTTGAAGAGGATGTCGTATCCGGCCGCCTCGACCTCCTTCTCGAACTCGTCGTGGGCCTCCTCGACGTCGCCGTTGAAGTAGCCCTCGATCACGTTCGTCGGTCCCTGCGTCGACTGCTGCGTGTACGTGAGCTTGTCCTCTTCGATCTGAGGGAAGCTCGCCGGCAGCTTCGGCTCCTCGGTCATGCGCGAGCCGGTGCAGGCGGCTTCCGCCTGTTTCCCGAGCTCGCTCTCCTCGCTCTTATTCTCGCCGCCGCCGCAGCCGGCAGCGGCCAGGCCGAGCACCGCGACGAGCAGCATCGCGCTGAAACGACCCATCCTCCCTCCTTTGCGTCGGTCTCTTGAAGCCGGCGCAGTCTAGTACGCACTCCGCAGGGGACTCCGGACGTACGAGATACTTGCCCCGATGCGACGGCTCGTGTTCGCCGCCCTCGTGTTCGCGCTCGTCGTGCCCGCCGCCTCGGCCCGCCCGTTCCTCGGCGTGCTGGGGTCGAAGTCCCGCTTCCAGGCGCTGACCGGCCAGCGGACGAGCGTCGGCCACGTGATTCTGGGCTGGAACCAGGGGTATCGCTGGGGCGAGCGGCTCGCGGTCACGATCCCGCAGTACGGGCCGATGCCGATGGTTGCGCTCGGGACGTCCTCGTGGCCCAGCAAGCGCGAGGTGATCACGCCGCGTGCCATCGCCCTCGGGCAGGGCGACCCGTACCTGTACGCCGTGAACCGGGCGATCTCGGAGTGGGCGCGGCCGATCTACCTGCGCCCGTTCGGCGAGATGAACGGCCACTGGAACGTGTACTGCGCGTACACGTCCGGCGGTCGGGCGAAGGGCGGCTCGCACTCGACGGCGTGGTTCCGAAAAGCGTTCGCCCGCGTGTATCTGCTCGCGCACGGCGGCCCCGCGGCGGCGGTGAACGCCCGGCTGCGCCGCCTCGGGCTCCCGACCGTGCGCACCGACCTCCCGGAGAATCCGTACCCGACGCTCCGCGTGATCTGGAACCCACAGGCCGCCGGCAGCCCGAACGTCCGCGGCAACCGCCCGCAGGCCTATTACCCCGGCGACCGCTACGTCGACGTGGTCGGCAACGACATCTACGACATCGGCTTCCGTCCGCAGTGGGCCGCAAACGAGCGGCTCTACCGCGCCCACCCATCGAAGCCGTACGCCTTTCCCGAGTGGGGCCTCTGGGGAATCGACGATCCGGCCTTCATCCGTGCGATGGCGAAGTTCGTGCGCACGCACCGGCGCGTCGAGCTCCTGTCCTGGTTCAACGGGAACGCGAGCCGCGGGACGTTCGACATCGCCACGAAGCCGCGTAGCCGCGCCGCCTACCGCGCGCTGATCACGCCGCTCGGGCGCTAGCCGCTCGCGGCGACATACGCCGCCCCCTGCTCCGCGAGCGCGGCCTGCGCCGCGGCGAGGCGGGCGAGCGGCACCCGGTACGGCGAGCAGCTGACGTAGTCCAGGCCGAGCCCGTGGCAGAACGCAACCGACTCCGGCTCCCCCCCGTGCTCGCCGCAGATACCGAGCTTGATGTCCTCACGTGTCGCACGACCGCGCTCGACCGCGATCCGCATCAGCTCCCCCACCCCGGCTTGGTCGATGGTCTCGAAGGGGTTCCGTTCGAGCACGCCGTCGTCGAGGTACCGGGCCAGGAACTTGCCTTCCGCGTCGTCGCGTGACATCCCCAGGACGGTCTGCGTGAGGTCGTTCGTCCCGAACGAGAAGAAATCGGCATGCGCCGCGATCTCGTCGGCGCGCACGCACGCCCGTGGAAGCTCGATCATGGTGCCGACGAGGTACTCGACCTTCTCACTCTCCTCGTTCGCGGTCGCCACCGTGATTGCGCGCAGCCGGTGCAGCTCCTCCGCGAACCCGACGAGGGGATGCATGACTTCGACCAGGGGCGCGTCGCCGGTCCGTCCCTCCACGGCGACTGCGGCGCGGATGATCGCTCGTACCTGCATCTCGTAGACCTCGGGCCAGAGCAACCCGAGCCTGCAGCCCCGCGTCCCGAGCATCGGGTTCGCCTCCTGGAGAGCCCTGATCCGTTCGCGCATCGGCTCGTCCGTCGCCTCCGCGAGCGGGGGCAGGAACTCGTGCAGCGGCGGGTCAAGCAGCCGGATCGTCACCGGCAGGCCCGCCATCGCCTCGAAGATGCCCTCGAAGTCGCCCTGCTGCATAGGCAGCAGCTTGTCGAGCGCCTCGCGCCGTTCGTCCTCGCCCGACGCCATGATCATCTCGCGCACGATCGGGAGGCGGTCGTCGGCCATGAACATGTGCTCGGTCCTGCAAAGGCCGATGCCCTGGGCGCCGAACTCGCGCGCCTTCGCGGCGTCCTCGGGCGTGTCGGCGTTCGCCCGCACCTTGAGCCGCCGGTGGTCGTCGGCCCAGCCGAGAATCGTCTCGAAGTCCTCGTTGATCTGAGGCGAAACGAGATCCACCGCGCCGACGATGACGACGCCCGTGCCGCCGTCGATGGTGATCACGTCGCCCTCCGAGAGCTCGTGCTCGCCGATCCGCACCCGTCGTGCCTCGAGGTCGACCTGCAGCTCATCGCATCCCGCGACGCACGGCTTGCCCATCCCCCGCGCGACGACGGCCGCGTGCGAGGTCATCCCGCCGTGGGCGGTCAGGATCCCCTTGGCCGCGATCATCCCATGGATATCGTCGGGTGTCGTCTCCCAGCGGACGAGGATTACGTCCTCGCTCTCGCCCCGGTCGGCGGCCGAGTCGGCGTCGAGCACGATCTTTCCCGAGCCCGCGCCAGGCGAGGCGTTCAGCCCCTTTGCCGCCGCCTCGTACTCCGCGGCCGGGTCGATCATCGGGTGGAGCAGCTGATCGAGCTGCGCCGGGTCGATGCGAGCGACGGCCTCCTCGCGGGTGATCAGCCCCTCGTCGACCATCTCGACTCCGGCCTTCAGCGCCGCGGCCGCGGTCCGTTTCGCCGAGCGGGTTTGCAGGAGGTAGAGCCGCCCCTCCTCGACCGTGAACTCGATGTCCTGCATGTCGCGGTAGTGCTCCTCGAGGAGGCGCATCTTGTCGAGCAGCTGCTCGAAGGCGTTCGGCAGGCGCTCCTTCATCTCCTCGAGCGGCTGCGGCGTTCGAATGCCGGCGACCACGTCCTCACCCTGTGCATTCGCGAGAAACTCGCCGTAGAGGCCCGACTCGCCGGTCGACGGATCGCGCGTGAAGCACACGCCGGTCCCCGACTGCTCGCCTTTGTTGCCGAAGACCATCTGGACGACGTTGACCGCCGTTCCGAGGTCGTCCGGGATGTGGTGCGCACGGCGGTAGACCTGCGCCCGGGGGTTGTCCCACGACTCGAAGACCGCCCGAACGGCCCTACCGAGCTGCTCGCGCGCGTCCTCGGGAAAGCCGCTGCCGGTCTCCTGCTCGTACAGCTCCTTGAAGGTCGCGACGAGCTCACGTAGGTCATCCGGCTCGAGGTCGACGTCCTGCTGGGCTCCCCGGTCGCGCTTGAGCTTGCCCAGCGCCTCCTCGAACCGGTGCCCGTCGACGCCGTCGACGACCTCGCCGTACATCTGAATGAGCCGGCGGTACGAGTCGTATGCGAAACGCTCGTTTCCCGTTGTCGCGGCGAGGCCGGCGACGGCCTGCTCGTTCAGCCCGAGGTTGAGGATCGTGTCCATCATCCCCGGCATCGAGACGGCCGCGCCCGATCGGACCGAGACCAGCAGGGGGTCGCGTGGGTCGCCGAACCGTTTGCCCGTCTTGTCCTCGAGCGCAGTCAGGTGCTCCTCGATCTCCGCTTCGAGACCTTCCGGGAACTCCTTGTCGCCGGAGTAGGCGCGGCACGCGTCGGTCGTGATCGTGAACCCCGCCGGGACCGGGATCCCAAGCGCGGTCATTTCCGCAAGGCCAACCCCCTTGCCGCCGAGAAGCGCCTTGCCCCCCTCGGCCGATTCGTCGAAGTCGAAGACGTATCTCCCGCTCCCCATGGACGGATCTTCCCATGAGCAGCGCAATTACGCGCTCCTTCCTCGACGAGGCGTAAGCTCGGGGCGATGAAGCGCTTCGCGGCGACCGCGCTCGCGGCCGGTCTCGCGCTCGCCGCTCCGGGGTCGGAGGCGGCCTCGCCCGGCGCCGGCCGGATCGCGTTCTCGCTCGATCGCAACGACGTGAGCGCGATCTACACGGTGCGCCCCGACGGCACCGGCCTGCGTAAGCTGACGCGCCCGATCGTCCATCAGGGGTTCGGCGGCGACTCCGAGCCCGTGTGGTCGGCGAAGGGCCGGCGGCTCGCCTTCACGCGCGATCTGCCCTACTGGGGGCGGGATCGGTTCCGTGTCCACGTGATCGGCGCAGGCGGACGAAACGAGGATCCGGTGACGTCGGGGCCGTTCGACGTGATGCCGACCTGGTCCCCGGGCGGGCGTCTTGCCTTCGTCCGGCTCGCGGTCGGCGACGCGCTGACGCTCTCGACGATCTACGCCGTCACACCAGGAGCGCACTCCAAGAAGCTGATCCCTGGCAGGTCGGACATCACTCCAGCGTGGTCGCCCGACGGGCGTACGATCGCGTTCGCGCGCCTTGCCCAGGGGATTGCGACCCTGTTCCTCGCTAATGCCGACGGCTCGAGCGTCCGGCCGGTCGGGCTCGAGGGGGTTCAGCCGGCGTGGTCGCCGGACGGCGGCCGGATCGCCTACGTCTCCTATGCGGACCGAAACGGACAGACCTGCGGCGGCGACGAGTGCACACCGAACGGCGAGCTCTATCTCATCGGCCCCGACGGCTCGGGCGCCACGAGGTTGACCTGGAATCGAGCCGACGATGCCCATCCGACCTGGTCGCCCGACGGACGCCGGATCGCATTCACGAGCGGCTACGAGCTCGCGAGCAGCGGTCATCCGCCGTGGCTGATGGTGATCTCGGCCGCCGGCGGCCAGGCGAAGCGGATCACGCGACTCACCGGCATCCACGATCCGGCATGGAGCCCTGCCGGCGTGCGCTGACCGCGTTGTAAAGCCTGTCCCGTCGACGCGCCGACTCAGAGGGTGGCTTGCGCCGACCACGGTCTCGTGGAAGCCTTAACGATCGACCACGTCGGAGGGCGCTGCCGACGTAGCCCCCTCCGATGGACGTACTCTCACCGGCGCGCGGTATCCCGGCCGGCGGCGAGCCTTGAAGTCCACGAGCCACGCGAGCGCGCGGGTGGCCATCCACACCGGCGTGAGGATCCCGTAGAAGAGTACGAGCGCCGGCACGAGGACTGCCCACCAGAGGAGCCAACGCCACAGAGGAACCGGCGGTTTCGGCCTCACGCGGTGACGGCCGACCCCGCCTCGGCCCGCCGCTGCTCGATCATGCGGATCACCCGCGCAGCCGTCTCCTCGATCGAGAGCTCCGAGATCTCGATCACCGGACAGCCGAGCCGCCGGTGCAGGGCCTCGGCCGCCTCGAGCTCCTCGTAGACGGCGACCAGCTTGGCGTACTTGCGGTTGTTGCCGCCGAGCCGGCGCGCCCGCTGGGCGCGGATCTCGGCGAGGCGCTCGGCCTCGATCGTCAGCCCAACGACCTTGAGTGGGTCGATCTCGAAGAGCGCCGGCGGCGGTTCGATCCCCTTCACGACCGGAACGTTCGCGGTCTTGTAGCCGAGGTACCCGAGGTACATCGACAGCGGCGTCTTGGAGGTTCGCGAGACGCCGACCAGCACGATCTCCGCCTCGTGCAGGCCGCTGCCCATGCCGTCGTCGTACTTGACGGCGAATTCGATCGCGGCCATCCGCTTGAAGTAGGTCGAGTCGAGCGGCGGGCGGGCGCCCGGGGTCATCTTCGCCGTCATCCCGGAGACCCGTGCGACCGCGTCGATCGGGTGGCCGAGGAGGTCACAGTAGTGAAGCCGCGCGCGGCGGCAGAGAAGCCGCATCTGCTCGCGAAGCTCGGGCTCGACGAGGGTGTAGATGACGACCGCGGGGCGCCCCTTCGCGCGCTCCAGGGCGAGCCTGAGATGATCGACGGTCTCGACGCGAGGGTGCCGGATCTCCTCGAAGTCCTGATCGGGGAACTGGGCCTCGAGCGCGTGGACGAGCCTCGTGGCGGTCTCCCCGGTGGAATCCGAAACGACGTGCAGCTCGACGGGCGTCTTCGCCATCGGCGCGGAGGGTACCGCGGAAGCCTCGATTTGCGGGCTCTTCGAACCGGTCGGACGCCGCCCGGCCCGGCTTCCTAGCGGGGTATCTGCGAGAAGTCGCCGAGCGCCCCGAGCGTGTCGCGAACGTCGAGGAGGAGCCTCAGGCGGTTTGCGCGCACGGCCGCATCCTGATCCATGACGAGCACCTCGTCGAAGAAGCGCTCCATCAGCGGCGCGAGCTCGGCCCCGGACTCGAGTGACGCCTGGAGGTCTCCGTCGCCGTCGATCGCGACCTGAGCGAGCGCTTCGGCGAGCGCCTTTTCGGCGTCCTCGACGAGAAGCGACCGGTCGACCTGCGGGGCCGCTTCGTCGCGTGCCTTTCCGGCAAGCCGGTGGGCGCGGTCGTATGCCGTGTAGACGCCGTCGAATGCCGAGGAGTCGCGTTCACGGTACAGCTCCTCGGCGCGACGGGCTAGGCCGCCGACGTCACGCGCGTTGGAGGCCCGCGCGGCCCGCACGTACTCGACGGGCACGTCGAGGAGGGATTCGAGCCGCTCCTCGACGAATTCACGTACGTCCTCCGGCAGGATCGCGCGGTCGATCGTCAGCCCACCCTCGACCGCGAGCCGAACGAGACCGATCGCGGCGCGGCGCAGACCGTAGGGGTCGCGGGAGCCCGAAGGCTTGTGGCCGAGCTCGAACGCGATGCCGAGCGTGTCGAGCTTGTCGGCCGCGGCGAGAACCTTGCCCGGCTCGGTCTCGGGCAAGGGGCCGCCCGCCGAGTCCGGCAGGTACTGCTCCTCGATCGCTTTCGGCACCGCCTCCGGGTAGCCGGCCAGCCGCGCGTACTCGGCGCCGATGTAGCCCTCGAGGTCGGGAAACTCGCGGACGAGCTCCGAGGCCTGGTCGGCCTTGGCGAGCCGCGCAGCCTCTAGGGACGCCTCGCCGCCGCCGAGGCGCTCGGCCAGCTTCCGAACCCGCTCGGCCTTGTCCGCAAACGATCCCGCCCCGGTGAAGAACGTGATCGAGCCGAGACGCCCGGCCAGGCCGTCGATCCCGGTCGCCACATCGCGTTCGAACGTGAAAGTGGCGTCCTCGAGCCGTGCCTCGAGCACCTGTGTGTGGCCCGCCCTGACGACGTCGGCCTCCCCCCCGTTCGCGACGATCGCGAAGCGGTTTCCCCCGATCGGGAAGTAGCGCTGGTGCGACTGCATCGTGGTCACGATCACGCGTTCCGGGAGCTGCAGAAAGCGCTCGTCGAAGCGCGAGTCGAGAACGAAGGGCTTCTCGACGAGCTGGACCACCTCGTCGAGCTTGCCGCCGGGATCGCTCCAACCGCCGATCTCGTCGAGCTGCGCGACGATCTGGCGCCGACGCTCGCCGGCGACCGGTTCCACGCCCGCGGCCCGCAGCGTCGTCTCGTACTCCTCCGCGTGCGGGATCTCGACCGTTCCGTGCTTGAAGCGGTGGCCGAAGGACGTCTCACCGACGACGGTCTCGGCGTCGAGCTTCGCCAGCACCCAGCGTACCGGCCGCGCGAAGCGGATCCCGCTCCCGTCCCAGCGCATCGACTTCGTGAACGTGAGCCCTCGGACGATCTGGTCGACCCGCTCGGGGACGACCTCGCGCAGCTCGCGACCGGCCTCCGTCACGCCGAGGAAGCCCTCGCGCTCCTCGAGCTCGTCGACCGTGATGCCGTGCTTCTTCGCGAAGCCGGCGGCTGCGCGATCGCGCAGCTCCTCCGGCGGCCCCTTCACCCATTCGTCGGGCGTCTTCTCGGGCAGCTCGGCGATCAGGAAGCCGACGCGGCGGGGCCCGATGTACAGCTGCGCCGGCACGGCGCCGAAGTGGATCCGGGCGAGCTCCGGAAGCTGGGCCTCGGCCTCGCGGCACGCTGTCGCCGGGAGCTCCTCGCAGCCGATCTCAAGCAGCAGCGACGGCATCTTCGCTCCCGGTGGGTGTGCCTGCGAGGTACTGCTCTGCCACCGCGCGCGCGAGACTCCTGACCCGACCGATGTAGGCGGCCCGTTCGGTGACCGAAATCGCACCACGGGCGTCCAAGAGGTTGAACGTGTGCGAGCATTTCAGCACCTGGTCGTAGGCGGGCAGCGGCAGGCCGCGTTCGAGCAGATGGCGGCACTCGGCCTCGTACTCGTCGAAACGCCGCATCAGGACCTCGACCGGCGCCTCCTCGAAGTTGTAGGTCGACCACTGGCGCTCGGCCTCGCGGTAGACGTCCCCCCAGATCACCCCGGGCGCCCACTCGAGCTCGAAGGCGCTTCGCTTCCCCTGGAGGAACATCGCGAGGCGTTCGAGCCCGTACGTCATCTCCGCCGGCACGAGCTCGACCTCGATGCCGCCGAGCTGCTGGAAATACGTCCACTGCGTGATCTCCATCCCGTCGCACCAGACCTCCCAGCCGAGGCCCCAGGCGCCCAGCGTCGGCTGCTCCCAGTCGTCCTCGACGAGCCTCATGTCGTGCTGCCTCAAATCGATTCCGAGCGCCTCGAGCGAGGCCCAGTACAGATCGAGGACGTCCGCGGGCGCGGGCTTGAGGATCACCTGATACTGAAAGTAATGCTGGAACCTGAACGGGTTCTCGCCGTACCGCCCGTCGAGCGGGCGGATGACCGGCTCGACGTAGGCGACCTTCCACGGCTGGGGGCCGAGACACCGCAGGAACGTATTCGGGCTCATCGTGCCCGCGGCCAGCTCCGTGTGGTACGGCTGGGCGAGCACGCAGCCCTCGTCGGCCCAGTAGCGCTCCAGCGCGATGATCATTTCCTGGTAGTTCACGGCCTCAGGAGTGTCGCATCTCGACAAACGGGAACACCGGCCCCGTGGAGAAGGAAGTTCACGTCGCCGAGGTCAAGGCCTTCAAGACGAAATCGGGGAACACGCGGTACGTGTTGCGCGACTCGGACGGAAACGAGTACACGACGTTCCGCGAGGAGATCGCACGCCAGGCGCTGGTCGCCGAGGGCGGCCGGGCGCGGATCGCCTACCACGAGCAGGACCGGAACGGCTACACGAACGTCTACCTCGACAAGGTCGAATCGCTCGAGGTCGACGACGGGGCCGGGGACGACGATCGCGACGCCGAAGAGGTTGCCTGGAGGACGGCCGTCGACGCCGCTCCGTGGCTGCTCGGGGACAAGCCCAAGGAGAGCGTCCCGCCGAAGACGTTCTTCGAGAAGTTGAAGCCGTTCAAGGAGCTCGTCGCAGACGACATCAAGGACGGCGACGGAGACGTGCCCTAGGACGATTTCGCGGGCCGCTCCATCAGGCGGTCGCCAGGCGGGCCGAATCCGAACTTCCGGTAGAGGCCGTGCGCGTCGGTGGTGTCGAGGAGCCAACGGAAGTCTCGGAAGGTCGCGTGCTCGACGGTCTCCCGCACGAGGCGCTCGCCGAGCCCGCGCCCGCGGTGCTCCTCGAGCACGTAGACGTCGTAGAGATATGCGACCCGCATGCCGGGAACGACGGCCGTCCGCGTGAAGCCGACCTGCCGGCCGCGGTGGTAAAGCCCGACGAGCCGCGCCGCCTCGCTGTTCATCCGCTCCTGCGTTGCCCTGCCCCTGCCGAGTGCCCAGTAGGCCTTCTCGGAGAGGTAGGCGTGAACCGCGTCGAGGTCGATTCGCCGCGGATCGTCGTCGAGCTCGTAGCCGTCGCCGAGGTCATGCCTCACGCTCGAAGTCTCCCACCCACGGACCGGCGCGCTCTCGTCACGGAGTCGGCACTCTCCGGTGCGTCGTCGCTCGCTAGGCTCGCCGCGGGGAGGAGGTCGGCTGTGCCTTTGCAGAGCGGAGTTCGTTCGGGGTCACGCCGAGAGCGTCCGGAGCCGAAAGCCGCCGTGAAACTCGTACGACGAGTTGATCACCGCGAGCGCATCGCGAGCGGCGCGGGGCGTCAACCCCGCATCGCGAGCCTCGGCGAGCGGCCGCTGCAGCAGCGACTCGACTCCCGTGAGACCTTCCGGGGCGAGGGCGAGGGTCGTCTCGTCCCGACACCTGACGCAAACGGCTCCACCCGCCCGGGGCGAGTACCCGACCAGGCCGTCCTCCGCCCCGCACTCGGCGCAGCTCGTCACGTGTGGCAGATAACCGGAGAGCCAGAGGAGCTTCAGCTGGAAGGACAGCCCGAGTGGGTCGCGCACACTGCGACCTCTCGCCCGCGCCGGCTCCGGGACGTCGTCGAGGAGGTCGAGGAAACGCGTCAGGGCGCGGAACGCACGCGGGTTGGCCTCCTGCTCGGTGAACAGCCTCAGCATCGCCTCGAGCCCGACGAGCCCCACCTTGAGCCGATACGGATCCTCACGCGACGGCCGGTGCGGCCTGATCAGCTCGACGCCCGTGACGGTTTGGAGTTCTCCGGCTCCCTGGTGCAGGAGCATCTCGACATGGCTGAGCGGCTCGAGCCGCGCCCCGAAACGCGATTTCGTGCGCCGGATCCCCTTCGCGACGGCGCCAACGCGGCCGCGGTCGAGCGTGTAGAGATGGAGGACGCGGTCAGCCTCGCCGAGACGGAACGAGCGCAGGACGACCGCCTCGGTCTTGTAGGTGCGCCCGGCCATCCGGAGACAAGTCTAGAGAGGCCGTTGGCCGGGAATCGCCAAATCGCCATTCTCCGTTCTACAACGTAGTGGCACGTGTTCAGATGTATACGACGGCCTGGTGCGGCTATTGCGTGCGGGCAAAGGCGCTTCTCGACTCGAAGGGAATCGAGTACGACGAGATCAACCTCGACGACGAGCCGGGCTTTCGTAAGAAGCTTTTGGAGCTGACCGGTGGCTGGACGGTGCCCCAGATCCTTCTCGACGGGCAGCCGATCGGGGGGTACACCGAGCTGTGGCAGCTCGACAAGAGCGGCCGGCTCGACGAGCAGCTGGCCGCCTGATCCGCGATCAGCGCTGGCAGGCCGGGCAATACCACGTGCCCCGGCCGCCCAGGCGGGTCTTCTCGATCGGCGCCCCGCAGCGGAGACACGGCTCGCCGTCCCGGCCGTAGACCTTGAACTCGAGCTGCATTCGCCCTCGACGTCCCTCGGGCGTGCGATAGTCGCGCAAGGTGGCGCCCTGGCGCGCGATCCCGGCCTCGAGTGCACGGCGGATTGCCCTATGCAAGGTCGTCAGCTCTGCCTCGCTCAACTCGCCCGCCGGCCGGCGCGGATCGATCCGCGCCCGCCAGAGCGCCTCGTCGGCGTAGATATTTCCCATCCCCGCGAGCGTCCGCTGGTCGAGCAGCGCGGCCTTGATCGGGGCACGCCGTCCTTCCAGGCGCGCCGCGAGCTTCCTCGTCGAGAAGGCTCGCTCCATCGGCTCCTCTCCGAGCCGCGCGGCGAAGTAGGTGTCGAGCTCGTCCAGCCGCAGCACCTGCCAGGTGCCGAAGCGCCGCACGTCTCGGTACGTGACGTCCGATCCGTCGTCTAGTCTGACAACAGCACGGGTGTGGGCGTCCTCCGCCGAGGCCCCGTTGTGCGTGCGGACAAAGCTTCCAGTCATCCGGAGGTGAACCAGGAGAACCAGGCCGCTTTCGAACCGAAAAATCAAATATTTCCCGCGTCGTCCGATCGCCGCGACCCGCTCGCCTTCGATCTCCGCCGCGACCTCCGCGGGGTCGACCGGACGGGTCAGGCGTGAGTCGAGGATCTCGACCGAGTCGAAGCGACGCCCGACCAGCGCCGGCTCCAGCCGCGCCCTGACGGTCTCGACCTCCGGCAGCTCGGGCATGGCCTGACACTACCCGCCGCGTCTTCGCACCAAGACGGAGTGGGCGATGCCTACGAGGTCAGGACGCCGAGGACCACGCCGCGCTCGGCGGTGCTGTCGTCGCGGAACTCGTACGCGTCGAGCACCGCGGCCGCTGCCTGCTCCGCGGCTGCGTCGTCGGCGGCGTGGATCTCGGCAAGGGTCTCGCCTGCTCCGACGGCGTCTCCGCGCTTCTTGCGGAGGACGATGCCCACGGAATGGTCGATCGAATCGTCCTTGTCGCGCCGTCCGGCGCCGAGGCGAAGCGCAGCGGCCCCTACCTGGACCGCGCCGAGCGAACGGACGTAGCCGGCGCTCGGCGCCTTGACCTCCCGCATGACATTCGCGACGGGCAGCGCGCCCTCGTCGGGATCTCCGCCCTGGGCCGCGATCCACCGTGTGTAGGCCTCGAGGGCCGAGCCGTTTGCGATCACCTCCTGAGCCTTCGCTCGCGCCTGCTCCGGCTCGAGCTCGAGATCGGAAAGGGCGAGAAGCTGGGTCGAGGCCTCGAGCACGAGCTCGAGGAAGTCGGTTGGGCCGTCGCCGCGCAGGGTCTGAATCGCTTCCTTGATCTCCAGTGAGTTCCCGACCGCTCGGCCGAGCGGCTGATCCATGTCGCTGATGATCGCCACGACCTCGCGGCCGGCGCGGCCCCCGAGATCGATCATCACCTCGGCGAGTGTCTCCGCGTCGGCGCGCGACTTCATGAAGGCACCGTCGCCGACCTTCACATCGAGCACGATGGCGTCCGCGCCGCCCGCGATCTTCTTGGACATGATGCTCGCCGCGATCAGCGAGTAGTTGTCGACGGTCGCCGTCACGTCGCGCAGGGCGTAGAGACGCTTGTCCGCCGGCACGAGGTCGGCGGTCGCCCCGACGATCGCGATCCCGATCTCACGAACCTGTGCCACGAGCTCGTCGGTCGTCAGCTCGACCCGGAAGCCAGGGATGGACTCGAGCTTGTCGAGTGTCCCGCCGGTGTGCCCGAGCCCGCGGCCGCTCATCTTTCCGAAGGGGACGCCCGCCGCCGCGACGACGGGTGCGACGGCGATCGACGTCTTGTCCCCCACGCCGCCGGTCGAATGCTTGTCGACGACCTTGCGGCCGAGAGCGGCGTGGAGATCGACCGTCTCTCCCGTTCGGATAAGCGCATCGGTCATCGCGTAGGTCTCCGCGCTCGTGAGGCCCCGGAAGAACACCGCCATGCAGAAGGCCGAGAGCTGATAGTCCGGGATCTCGTCGCGCGCGTACCCGAGCATGAGCTCGCCGATCTCCTCGGCCGACAGCTCGCCGCCGTCGCGCTTGCGCTCGATCAGCTCCCGCACGTGGATCGTGCCGCCGGTTTGGCCTGCGCTCAAGGCTCGATGATCGGTTCGCCGGGAATGCCGCGGCCGGGAGCCTTCCCGCCGAGCCAGGTGTTGACCGTCGCGCCCACGTCCGCGAACTCGCCCTCGTGGATGCGGCCGGCAGCGTTCTTTCCGGCGACGTATGCGAGCAGCAGCGCGTGCTCGCGAGAGTGGTCGGTCGAGGGCGTCGTGGGATCGCAGCCGTGGTCGGAGGTCAGGATCAACAGATCGCCGGGCCGCAGCGCCTCGAGCAGATCGGGCAGGCGGCGGTCGAAGTCCTGGAGGCAGCGGTGGAAGTTGACGGGATCGTTCCGGTGCCCCCAGAGCATGTCCGTCTCGACGAGGTTCGTGAAGATGAGCCCGGCTTCGAGCTCCTGGAGCAGGGTTTCCGTCTGCTGGATCCCTTCGACGTTCGACTTCGTCGTCCGCGACTCGTCGATGTCCTGGCCCGCGAAGATGTCGGAGATCTTTCCGACGGCGTGCACCTTGTTCCCGCTCTCGCGGACGAGCGACAGGTAGTTCGGGCGCTTCGGCTCGAGCGAGAAATCGTGGCGGTTGGGGGTGCGCTCGTAGTTGCCCGGCTCCCCGACGAACGGCCGGGCAATGACCCGGCCGACCGCGTGCTTGCCGGTGAGGATCTCGCGCGCGATCCGGCACGCCTCGTAAAGCTCCTCGAGCGGAATCGTCTCCTCGTGCGCGGCGACCTGGAAAACCGAGTCGGCCGAGGTGTAGACGATCCATTTGCCGGTTCGCTGGTGCTCGTCGCCGAGCTCCTGGATGATCTCCGTGCCCGACGCGGCCTTGTTCCCGAGCACGCCTCGCCCGGTCCGGTGCATGAACGGGTCGATGACGTCATGCGGGAATCCGTGGGGGTACGTCGGCATCGGCGTCGGCGTGACGACGCCCATCAGCTCCCAGTGGCCGGTGGTCGTGTCCTTTCCTTTGGACCGCTCGAGGAGCCTCCCGGCGACCGCCGGAGCGCCCGGTTGCGCAGGGCATCCCTCGAGCGGCTCGACGTTGCCAAGGCCGAGCGCCTCGAGATTGGGCAGGTCGAGGCCGCCGACAGCGCGAGCGACGTTCCCGAGCGTGTCGGAACCCTCGTCGCCGAAGTCGGCCGCGTCCGGCAGCGCTCCCGCGCCGACGGCATCGAGCACGATCACGCAGGCGCGCGACACCTGGCTATTCTAGGTCGGCCATGGCCACCGCCCTCGGACTGATCGGCCTCGTCGTCTTTATCGTCTGCGTCATCACGCTCGCCGCAGCCGTGACCTGGATCGTCGTCAAGGTGAGCCCGCAGCGCAAGCGCGACGCCGAGCGAACCGCCTCGTAGCGGGCTGCCGGCGAGTACCCGGCGCCAAAATCACCGTTTTTCGACACCGGCGTCGCAGACGCGCGCGCCGGCGGGCGATAGCCTCGGGCCCGAGGGCGGAGGGAACGCCCCACCCAGGGTGGGGGTGCGGGCTCAGACCGGTGTGAGCGGCAGGACGTCGTCGAGCGGCGAATACTCGAGGTTGTGCGCCTCGGCGACTGCTTCGTAGGTGATCTTGCCGTCGAGGACGTTCACGCCTCGCGCGAGGGACGGATCGCTCGCGACCGCCTCGCGGAGGCCGTGGGCGGCGATCGACTCAACGTAAGGAAGCGTCACGTTCGTGAGGGCCTTGGTCGAAGTAATGGGAACCGCGCCGGGCATGTTCGCGACGCAGTAGTGGATGACGCCGTCGACCACGTATACGGGGTCGCTGTGGGTGGTCGGTCGCGACGTCTCGGCGCAGCCGCCCTGGTCGATCGCGACGTCCGCCAGGACCGCACCCTCCTTCATCTCGCGGAGCATCTCCCGCGTGATCAGCTTCGGCGCCAGGGCGCCCGGGATCAGAACCGCCCCGATGACCACGTCGGCCTCGGCGATCGACTCCTCGATCTGAAGGCTCGAGGACATCACGAGGCTGACCCGCCCCGAGAGGATCTCCTCCAGCTGGCGCATTCGGTCGACCGAGCGCTCGAGGATCGTCACCTGCGCTCCCAGGCCAAGCGCGATCACAGCTGCGTTGTAGCCGACCATCCCGCCGCCGATCACGACGACTTTGCCGGCCGCCACACCGGGGACGCCGCCGAGCAGGAGCCCGCGGCCCCCGAGGGGTCTTTCGAGGAAGTAGGCACCGGCCTGGGCGGCGAGCCGGCCTGCGATCTCGCTCATCGGCGCGAGCAGCGGCAAAGCCTGCCGGTCGGTCTCGACGGTCTCGTACGCGACGGCGGTGATCCCGCTCTCCATCAGCGCGCGGGTCAGCGGCTCGTCGGCCGCGATGTGGAGATACGTGAAGAGGACGAGCCCTTCCCGCAACCTTCCGTACTCGGGGTCGATCGGCTCCTTCACCTTGAGGAGCAGCTCGCTCGCCTCCCACACTTCGTCGACGGGCACGATTCGCGCCCCGACCGCCTCGTACGCGCTGTCGGGGAACGAGCTGCCGTCGCCGGCGCCCGCCTCGACGAGCACCTCGTGACCGCCCTGGACCAGCTCCCGCGCCCCCGCCGGCGTCAGCGCGACGCGATATTCGTCCGGCTTGATCTCCCTGGCCACGCCGATTTTCATGGCCGGCGAACCCTACCGTTCGGCCTCACGATGCGAGCTTCTCGACGAGCGCCCTCTCGTCCGGCCCGAACCACGGCGGCTCGCCGGCGCGCGCGTTTTCTCGCGCGTGGACGGGGTTGGCCGTCGCGGGGATGACGACGTCGACGCGCCGGTCGGAGAGCGCCCACTTGAGCAAGGCCTGGGCCCACGTTTCGACGCCGAACTGCCGCAGCGGCTCGAGCGCACCGTCCGGCGGCGCCGGGATCGTCGACCCCTCGCCGCCCAGCGGCCGCATCACGATCACGGCGGCGCCGAGCTCGGCCGCAAGCGGCAGCAGTCGCCGCTCGGCTGCCCGCTCGCGTGGGTTCAGGGGAAGCTGCACCGTCCCGAAGCGCTTGGTCGAGAGTGCCTCTCCCAGCTCGTCGAACATGGCCGGGCTGAAGTGGGTGACGCCGAGGCGGTCGACTCGGCCGGCCTCGCGCTCCTCCTCGAGCCATGCAACGTGCTCGCGGCAGAGGACCAG